>JAXIYC010000049.1:0-4780 GCA_036304725.1 Collinsella sp.
AGCTAAGCCCCATCGCGCCGAGAGTACTGCGGGGTCAGCCCGTGGGAGGCCAGGGCGCCGCTGACCGGTGGACGGCACCGAGCCGTACGCTTGAACTTAGAAGGGGGAGGCCTCGCGGCCTCCCCCTTTTTTGCGTTTACCGGGCGTAAATGACTCATTTACACCAGACGATCTTATCGTTTTTGGTATTGAGCTTTTATTTAAAGAAAATAAATCGAATAACAAGGGCAACTGCTATGACCGCAATGATCAAAAGCAGGATTGTCAGTCGATGCTGCTTGCGTCGTTTACTTGTCGAAACGAAGATTGATTTTCCCTGTTTTGGCGTTTCGAGATAGCGAGCCGAATGCGTCAAGGTTTGCTTTGGTCGAGGACCTCTTTGTCGATGAGTGGCGGATGCTTTCATCGGCTCATCACTAGCTGCGCTGTTTTTAGATAATGGTGCGTCTTTCAGATATACAGGGTCTCCCGAGGCGACGCCCATATGTTTACGTCCCGTTTGGGCATCCTCGAGCGTTTGATATCGATTTCTCGTCACATACTCGGGCTCCGGATCATTAATGGGCTCTTGCGAGATGTGGGGGCGATGGAACCGCGGCGGCTGCGCGGAAGTATCTTCCCCCTGCGTCGGCATAAACATTTTGTTCTGGTTTTGGTCGTCCATGATGCCCTTTAGCTCGTTACCAACAACGTGTACGCGCTCATTGTAAGCCCCTTGCTATTTGTAGCTGTGAACATACTTGTTATTTAAGCTCTGGTTCAAAGAACCTTAACCTTATTAAAACCTGAGTCAAACACACTTAGATATGCTTATAGTACTAGACTCAAAAAACTTTATAGTCGATGTATATATGAGCACTGGGTGGGCATATATAAGAGCGTCAAAAGAAGTCCCAGTCACCTAGAAGATGACTCGGCAGTCCTTAAAAGGAGTGGTAAACATGGCAAGCATGGTTCCTTATCGTTCGGTTTTTGGCGTTCGTCCTTCTGCTAGCTCGCTGTTCGATCTGTTTGATGATATGACTGACCTTGCAAACAACTCGATTGCTTCCAAGGCGTTTCCCGTTGACGTTGAGGATAAGGGCGACGGCTATGAGGTCAAGGCTTATCTGACCGGCGTCGCCAAGGACGATATCGATGTCGAGCTTAACGAGGGTCGTCTGTCCATTAGCGTGAATGTCGAGGAAGACGAGGAGAACGAGGGCAAGAACTTCCTGCAGAAGGAGTTCAGCTCGTACAGCGCGACGCGTGGCGTGTATCTAAAGGACGCTTCGAGCGAGGGCCTCTCGGCTAAGTACGCTGACGGCATCCTGACCGTTACGGTCCCCAAGATCGTCGAGAAGAAGAACGTTACGAAGATCTCCATCGACTAACTTCGTTGGTGTTCTGCGCTATTAAAAGACAGCAAAAGGGGCTGGGAAGCGATTCTCGGCCCCTTTTGCTGTCTAGGACAGTCTATTGAATGGTTACTGGCCGATGCTGGCTTGCGGGGCGTATCGAGAGTTTTCGCGATCCTTGGAGAAGGGTTGCGGAGCTGCCGACCTCGTCATCCAGGGTTGCGGTCAGAGCTTTGGCATAGCTTTTGACGGTAAGGCTCGGACGATTGTTATCTTGGCTGATATGCATGGCAATGAGCTGTTCGGTGCGTTCGGTAACAAGTTCGCGCGCGGCTTCGGCGGCTTGGCCATTGGAGAGGTGTCCCCTTGCAGACAGGATGCGCTCCTGAAGAAAGCGGGGATATTCTCCCTCGCGCAGCATGGTCACATCGTGGTTGCTTTCGAGTGCGAGGACTCGACAATCTTCGAGGGTGTTCATGGCTTGGCTCGATAGCTCTCCGGTGTCGGTGGCAAAACCGATGGAATCATCGAGGGTGTCGAATCGATAGCCGACTGGATTGATGACATCGTGTGACGTTGAGTAGGTTTGCACGTGGATGCCGGCAATGGATAGGGTGTCACCGGGATCGAATTCCTCGACAGGCAGATGCGAAAGATTTTCTTTGCTCGAAAGAGTGCCCCTGCTGGCAAAGAGGGGGCCGTGCCAGTGCTTGCACCAGACATCGAGGCCCTTGATGTGATCGCTATGCTCATGAGTAATGAGAAGAGCCGAGACGTTGTCTGCCGAGAGCCCCAGTTCTGCCATGCGCTTTAATGTCTCGCGGCGAGACAGTCCGTCATCGACCATAATGAGCCCCTGCGGGCCCTCGATGAGTGCGCAGTTGCCTTTAGAGCCACTGCCGAGGATATGAAGGTGCAGGCAAGACATAAGATTCCAAAGGATACAATGGGTGCGGACGAATAAAGGAGGAAGCGAATGCCAACGGTATCACAGCATTACGGACACCATGCCGTGCCTGGGGCAGTCGATGAGACCCGGACGAGGCAGCAGGCAGCTCCTGTCGTGCTCATGGTATCAGGCGGCGCGGACTCGACGGCACTGCTTCTTATGGCGTGCACATCAAAGCTGGATATCCAAGACGGACGCGGTGTTGCCCCCATTGCTCGCGAGCGCCTGCATGTGCTGCATGTAAACCATCATCTGCGCGGCAAGGCGTCCGATGGCGACGAGGCCTTTGTGCGTGAGCTCTGCGCGCAATATGGTTTACCGCTGTGTGTGGAGCACGCTTATTTTGATGGGGAGTCGGGCAATATTGAGGCCGCGGCCCGCGAGGTGCGCTATGCCGCGGCGCGGAGGTATGTTCGCGAACTCTGCGCCCAGACGGGGGCACCGCGAACGGCGGCTCGTATCTGCACCGCGCACACGTCTTCGGATCGCGCGGAAACGTTTTTGATGAACGCGATTAAGGGTTCGGGGCCCGCTGGTCTATCGAGCATTCCTCGCCGGAGGAATATCGTGGTGCGTCCCTTGCTCGACCTAACTCATGGCGAGCTCGTGGGCTATCTACAGGTACATGGTCAGCCGTGGCGTGAAGACGAGAGCAATGAGGATATCTCGTATCTGCGAAACTACGTGCGCCATCGGGTAATGCCAGTGGTGGCACAGCGTAATGCGAGCGTGTGCAAGACGATTGGCGCCGCCTGTGAGATCTTGGGTGACGAAGATGCGTTTCTATCCCAGCTGTCGGCACAGGCGTTTCGAAGCTGCCTGCGCAAGGAGGCGGCGGGCGCGCTAGTGCTCGATGCCAGACGCCTTGCTGCGGCCGAGGTGGTAATCGCGCGGCGCATCGTGCGACTGGCGATCAAACGCATCGATCCGGGCGCTCGTCCAGAGATGCGACATGTGGAGCGAGTCCTTTCCTGCGTTGCCGAAGGCACAGGCTCGGTCACGCTTCCGGCGGGAATTGACGCGCGCGTCGAGTTTGGCATGCTAGCGTTTAAGGCGCCGGCGGCTCGTGAGGGGCTGGTTGCGGACTGGATTACCATACCCGGTCGTTTGCCGTTGGGCGGGGGGCGCATGCTGGTCGCAGAGCCGATGGCCGTTGAGCCGGGATGCGATATCGTGCGCCGCGCCCGTGAGCTTGCGGCTGCCGGGGAAGTGACAGCTTTGGTAGACGCGGCTGCCCTGGGTTTTGCCGACAGCGATAGTGAGCGGATCCTGGCGAGCTCACGTGGCGAGATCCCTGCAGAGGCGCGATTGGCGCGCCTGTGGGTGGACGGTCCCGCACCGGGAGACGTGATGTGCCCGTTAGGAATGAGTGGCCGAAGCAAGAAGGTATCCGACTTGCTAGGCGAGGCTCGCATTCCCGTTTCCGAGCGCGCCGGCGTGCCCGTGGTGAGGACGGCGCCGGGAGGTGCCGTGGTGTGGGTCGCCGGAGTTCGCGCGGACGAACGTTTTAAATGCACGGCGGCGACGCGTGTGGCTTATCTGCTTCGCGTGGTTGACGCGGATTAGCCCCTCGCACCAGCTGTTCTGTGCGGCGTTGACGGTATTCCCGCGCTGATGGTGCGCGGGCTGGAAAATATACCCCGTGCGCTGCTAGAATGTGTAGTTCGCGTCCATACGGCGGTGTGTGGGCGATTAAGCACAAGAAAGGGTTGTCATGGCTTCTCAACATCCGGATATCGAGAAGGTTCTGTTTACGCAGGAGGATATCGACGGCATCGTTTCTCGCCTGGGCGAGGAGATCACTCGCGACTACGCGGGTAAGGATCTGGTGCTGATCGCGGTTCTGCGCGGTGCCGTTGTCTTTATGGGCGACCTGATGCGCAAGATTGAGCTACCGACCAACATCGATTTCATGGCTGTTTCGAGCTATGGCGACGGTGTGAAGTCTTCGGGCATCGTGCGTATCATTAAGGATCTGGATATCGACATCCGTGGTCGCGACGTGCTGATCGTCGAGGACATTCTGGACTCGGGCCTGACCCTCAAGTACCTGATGAAGAACCTCGAGAGCCGCAAGCCCGCTTCGCTGGAGGTCGCTGCCTTCCTGTGGAAGGACGTTGAGGACCGCACCTCGGCCATCACGCCCAAGTATGTTGGAACCCATTGCCCCGATGCCTTTGTGGTGGGCTACGGCCTCGACTATGCCGAGCGCTATCGTAACCTTCCGTATCTGGGCATTTTGAAACCGGAGGTTTATTCGTAAGATGCCCGACGACCATAACGATAACAATTCCCAGACTCCCCGGGAGCCTAAGATCCCGGGGATGCCCGGAGGCAAGAAGCCCACGCGTACGGGCTGGCTGTATTTTATTTGGCTCTGTTAGACCAGGATTGACATACATGTGTCCCCACGGTGCCATATCTTTGACCCCGTAGACCGCGATGATGGGGGCAGCATGAACGCCGAAGACCTGGTCCTCAACTTCAAGAAGGG
>JAXIYC010000050.1:0-11819 GCA_036304725.1 Collinsella sp.
GAGGAGCAGGACGAGAACGACGACTCCGACGAAGACGACCATGCGTCCAAGCACAAGAAGACGATGATTGCCGCCTTTGTGGTCGCCGTCGTGATTGCTGCCGTGGTCGGCTTCTTTATCGGCAACGGTGGTTTTGGCGGCAAGGGCGTCGGCTCGGCGACCCTGTCCGAGGACCAGCTCGATTCGACCGTGGCAAGCTATAGCTACAACGGCAAGAAGAGCGATATCACCGCGCGCGAGGCCATCGAGAGCCAGTACAGCCTCGACACCGTCAAGGATAGCGATGGCAACTACACCGCTCCTTCCGCCGACGTCATCCTGTCCTACGTGCGCAACCAGATTCTGCTGGACGCTGCCGAGGACGAGGGCATTACCGTTTCTTCCAAGGAAATGAAGCAGTACGCCGAGGATTCCATCGGCACCTCCGACTACAAGACCATGGCCACGCAGTACGGCGTGTCCAAGGATCAGGCCAAGCAGATCGTCCGCCAGTCTGCGACGCTGCAGAAGCTCTACAAGAAGAAGGTGGGCGATAGCTCCGCAAGCATGCCGACCGCCCCGACCGAGCCTGCTGACGGCAACGAGGAGACCGCGAGCAAGGACTACGCCGACTACATCATCAACCTTGCCGGCGACGAGTGGGATAGCTCAAAGGGCACCTGGAAGGACGCCGACAGCACCTATGCCAAGGCCTTTGCCGACGATGCCTTTACGGCCGATAGCGCTACCTATAAGCAGGCCATGACCGCCTATTACACTGCTTACCAGCAGTATTCTTCGCAGGCTTCGAGCGCCAGCTCCAAGTGGACCGAGTATGCTAACGGCCTCTACGCCAAGGCCAACATCAGCATCTACGGCCTGTTTGCGTAAAGATTGCCTGAGCCTTCGAGCACGAAGCCGAATTATCTGATTAAGCCCGCTAGAACGGACAACGTTCTGGCGGGCTTTTTGTTGCCGAAATCAATAGGATAGGCCTCGCGCCCGCGCAAGCGCTCCATCGCGTTCCCCTAATTCATCTGGGAAAACAACTGCAAACGATTACAAGTAATCGGTGAACGGTCGAAAACTACCGTTCACCGATAATCTCAAAACTGGTTCTAACTGGTATTAAGTCAAAAAGACCAATTCACATATCTTCACAATGACCTGCAATTTTTCTACATGCTATTTTTAGCCGCCCTACGTTGTTTAGACACAGGAAAAGATCCGATTTTTTGCCAAAGCATTTCGAAACGGTTTCAAAACCGCAGGTAGAAGTGTTAACGAGCGGTAAACGGTCGATTTATCACCGTGAGCGGTGCAAAAACGTTTTACCGTATGAATCAACGAAAGCGACCTCTTCTGTGGTGATATAGTGGCAACAACACGTCACGTGGTTACTACCAGTTTAGAAACCACTGGTCTTTAAAGAACGCTTTCCAAGAAGCTTTAAGGGCGATTGCCCGCTGGCTTCCGAAAATCATCGGACTCAGATCGTACACACCTTCGGAAGGGAAATTTGAATGGTTGGCTTTATTCTTACCGGTCATGGACAGTTCGCACCCGGCCTTGCAAGCGCTATCGCTATGGTTGCCGGCGACCAGCCCGCTTTTACCGTCGTTCCTTTCGAGGGCGACCAGGCTGCTTCCTACGGTGAGGATCTCCGCGCCGCTATTACCGCCATGCGCGAGGAGTGCGATGGCGTGCTCGTCTTTACCGACCTGCTCGGTGGTACTCCGTTCAATCAGTCGATGATGATTGCCCAGGATGTCGACAACGTCGAGGTTCTGACTGGCACCAACCTTCCCATGGTTATCGAGCTTCTGTTCCTCCGCGGTAACGCCACGCTCGCCGAGCTTGGCGAGCAGGCCGTGACCGTTGGCCAGACGGGCATCACCGCCCAGACGGTCGCTTCTGTTGCTGGAGCCGAGGAAGAGGATATCTTCGGCGACGAGGACGGCATCTAATGGCCGATTTCGGAGCCAACGTTCTGAGCTCCTCGGTCGCCCTTTTAGGCCTGCTTGTCATCATGGGCTTGATTTACACCATCTGGTCGCAAATCAACATGAAGAAGAAGCAGAAGTACTTCAAGGAGCTGCACACCGAGCTCAAGCCGGGTCAGGAGGTTCTTTTCGCCGGCGGTATCTACGGAACCGTCAAAGGCATCGAAGGCGAAAAGGTCCAGATCAAAGTCCGATCCGGAGCCGTCGTAGATGTTTCGCGTTACGCGATTCAGGAGATCAAGTAACTGTCGTCAGCAAATAACGAAAGGAAGCTGATCAACATGGCAGAACCCAACATTCTTCTTACCCGCATCGATAACCGACTGGTTCATGGTCAGGTTGCCACCCAGTGGAACTCCACTCTGGGCTCCAACCTCATCCTCGTCGCCAACGACGACGTGTCGACCAATACCATGCGCCAGAACCTCATGAAGATGGCCGCTCCCACCGGCGTCGCTACGCGTTTCTTCTCCCTGCAGAAGACCATCGACGTCATCGGCAAGGCGAGCCCGCGCCAGAAGATCTTCATCGTGGCCGAAACACCGGAAGACGTGCTTACGCTCGTCAAGGGCGGTGTGCCTATAAAGAAGGTAAACATCGGCAACATGCACATGTCGGAAGGAAAGCGCCAAGTCGCCACCTCCGTCGCAGTTAACGACGAGGATGTCGCTGCGTTTAAAGAGCTGCAGGAATTGGGGGTGGAGTTGGAGATCAGGCGCGTTCCGAGCACGCCTGTTGAGGACACGAGCAAGCTCTTCTCGTAATCCTCGTGATCCACGTTGTCAGGAGTGAAACCCTGACGTTCTGTACGTGATATCCAAAGTGCGTACATACATTTTGAAAGGAGGAGCAAGATGGAATACTCGATCATCCAGATCGCTCTGGTCTTCGTTGTTACGTTCATCGCGGCAATCGACCAGTTTGACTTCCTCGAGTCTCTCTATCAGCCCATCGTCACCGGCGCCGTCATCGGTCTTATCCTTGGCGACCTCAACACCGGTCTTCTCGTGGGTGGTACCTATCAGCTCATGACGATCGGCAACATGCCGATCGGAGGCGCTCAGCCGCCTAACGCCGTCATCGGCGGCATCATGGCAGCCATTCTCGCTATCGCCACGGGCCTCGAGCCCAACGCGGCAGTCGGCCTCGCCATTCCGTTCGCTCTGCTTGGCCAGCTTGGCGTTACCCTGGTCTTCACGCTTATGTCCCCGCTTATGTCCACGGCCGATAACATGGCTCACAACGCGGACACCAAGGGCATCGAGCGCCTGAACTACTTCGCCATGGCTCTGCTCGGCCTGATCTTCGCTGTCGTCGTCACCCTGTTCTTCATCGCTGGCGCTACCATCGGTCAGACCATCGCTTCTGCCATCCCGACTTGGCTGCAGACCGGTCTGTCCGCTGCAGGCGGCATGATGCGCTTCGTCGGCTTCGCCGTCCTGCTCAAGGTTATGATGAACCGCGATATGTGGGGCTTCTTCCTCATGGGCTTCGGCCTCGCGCTCATCACCGTTGCCAACGATTCGCTGGCAACCCCTGCTCTGCTCATCCTCGCTCTCATCGGCTTCGGCATCGCTTTCTGGGACTTCCAGCAGCAGACCGAGCTGAAGGGTGCAGCTGTTTCTGACGGAGGTGACTTCGAAGATGGCATCTAATGAGTATGTGATCCCGGAGCACTACGAGGATCTCACTCCTGCTCCGCAGCTCGACCAGAAGACCCTCAACAAGATGGCTTGGCGCTCCTGCTTCCTGCAGGCATCGTTCAACTACGAGCGCATGCAGGCCGCTGGCTGGCTTTACTCCATCATCCCCGGTCTGGAGAAGATCCACACCAACAAGAACGACCTCGCGGCTTCCATGAGCCACAACCTGGAGTTCTTCAACACCCACCCGTTCCTCGTCACCTTTGTTATGGGCATCGTGCTTTCGCTCGAGCAGAACAAGGTTGACATCCCCACGATCCGCGCCGTCCGCGTCGCCGCAATGGGCCCGCTCGGTGGTATCGGTGACGCCCTGTTCTGGCTGACGCTCGTGCCTATCACGGCCGGCATCACCTCCAACATGGCCATCAACGGCAACGCTGCTGCGCCGATCATCTTCCTGGTGATCTTCAACGCCGTCCAGTTCGCTCTGCGCTTCTGGCTCATGAACTGGTCCTACAAGCTTGGCACCAGCGCTATTGACGCTCTGACCGCCAACATGCAGGCCTTCACGCGTGCCGCTTCCATCATGGGCGTCTTCGTCGTCGGTTGCCTGGTCGTCACCATGGGTGGCACCCAGATCAACCTCCAGATCCCCAACGGCACCACCCGTGGCCTCTCCGCTACTACCGTGATCGTCTCCGAGAAGGAGGCCGAGAACTTCACCGGTATGGAGGGCATCGATACCGAGACCGCTGAGGCCGGTACCATCGCCATGACCGATAAGGACGGCAACGCCCTTACCGCTTCCGATGCCGACGGCAACGCTGTCGAGTGCGGCGTCACCGATCTGGGTAACGGCATGGAGTCCGTGACCTACGGCACCGTTACCGAGGATCCGGTCAACTTCTCTGTTGCCGACACCCTCAACACCATCGTCCCGAAGCTCGTCCCGCTTATGCTTACGCTGCTGCTTTACTACATGTTCGCTAAGCACAGCTGGACCCCGACCAAGGGCATTCTTCTGCTCTTCGTCCTTGGCATCCTGGGCGCTGGCCCGCTTGGTCTCTGGCCGAGCATCTGGTAAGGCTCTAGCTTGAGGGGTGTGTCCCTACGCGGCTCACACCCCGACCCCTTAAGCCATGTGTATGTTAAAAGCCGCGTGCTCGAAAGAGCGCGCGGCTTTTGTTTTCTTGATGATTCGGGTGTGGCAGACAGATAATGCTAAACACCCTAGGTAGTTAGCCGAATTCGAGCAAAAGGGAGGATAGGATGGCGATCGGAGCGCGTAAGCAACCGCTGTACGATCAGCTGGTCGATATTCTGACCGAAAAGATCGACCATGAATATAGCGCCGGTGACATGATTCCTTCCGAGCGCGAACTTTCGGAGCGCTATGGTCTCTCGCGCACTACGGTACGCCTGGCTCTGCAGGAACTGGAGCGTTTAGGACTGGTGGTTCGGCAGCACGGTCGCGGCACCTTTGTGACCGACCGTTCGGCAAAGGCAACCAATCTCATGCAGTCCTACAGCTTTACCGAGCAGATGCGCGCGATGGGTCGCGACCCCGAGACCACGATTCTCGAGTTTTGCGAGATGGAGGCCGATAAAAATCTGGCCGAGCATATGGGATTGCGTATCGGTGATCGCATTTTTAAGCTTAAGCGCCTTCGTTCTGCCGACAACATGCCCATGATGGTCGAACGCAGCTATCTACCAGTTCGTCAATTTCTGTCCCTAAAGCGAGCGCTGCTGGAGCGTAAGCCGCTTTACGATGTGATTGAGCAAGACTTTCAGCAAAAGATACGCGTGGCCGAAGAGGAGTTCTATGCGAGCATAGCCCGTCCCACCGATGCCCACCTTTTGGGAATTGTCGAGGGCTCGCCTGTGCTCGATTTGGTCAGGACTACGTATAACGAGTCAAACGAGGTTGTGGAGTACACACTCTCGGTTGCTCGTGCCGATCAGTTTAAATACAAGGTTTACCACCAGCGTAGCGACTAGTGTTCGCATCGTTTCCATATGATGTTTCTTTGCATTTAACTGGTTACTACCAGATAACCAACCGAAGTGTATAATTGCACGTCAGAGGATTACTTCTAGAGAGAGGTATTAGAAATGTTCGAGAAGAGTGTCGAGGAGCTCACCGAGCTCGGCGCCCAGATCACCACGGCCGAGATTGCTCAGCAGCCCGAGCTTTGGCGTGATACGCTCAACATCTATCGCGAGAACAAGGAGGCCATCGAGGCCTTCCTGGCCGAGGCTCGCGCTATGGGCGAGGGCCGTCTGTCCGTTGTCTTCACTGGTGCCGGTACGTCCGACTACGTTGGCGATACCTGCGCCCCGTACCTGCGTCACGCTGGCAACACTGATCTCTACGACTTTAAGCCCATCGCCACGACCGACATCGTGAGCGCCCCGCGCGACTTCCTACGCGCCGAGGATCCCACGCTCGTGGTTTCCTTTGCCCGCTCTGGCAACAGCCCCGAGAGCCTTGCCGCCGTTGCCGTTGCCAAGGAGCTCGTCCACAACGTCAAGTTCCTCAACATCACTTGCGCTCCCGAGGGCAAGCTCGCCGTCGAGTCTGCCGATGATCCCAACGCGCTGACGCTGCTCATTCCGCGCGCCAACGACAAGGGCTTCGCCATGACCGGTTCTTATTCCTGCATGACCCTGCTCTCCACCCTTATTTTCGACACTGCCTCTGACGAGCAGAAGGCCGAGTGGGTCGAGACCATCGCCAAGATGGGCGAGGAGGTCATCTCCCGTGAGCCCGAGATCGCCGATTACCTGGCTGGCGACTTCAACCGCGTGACCTACTTGGGTTCTGGCTCCTTCGGTGGCCTTGCCCAGGAGAGCCAGCTCAAGATCCTCGAGCTCGCTCACGGTCTGGTCGCTACTTCCTACGACACTTCCATGGGCTATCGTCACGGACCCAAGTCCTTCGTCGACGATAAGACGCTCGTCTTCGTGTTCGTCAATAACGACGCCTACACCCGTCAGTACGACATCGACATCCTTAACGAGATCGGTGGCGACGATATTGCACGGCACACCGTCGCCGTTCAGCAGGAAGGTGCCACCGTCTATGAGGGTGAGTCCTTCACCTTTAAGGGCTACGAGGCGCTTCCCGAGGGCTACCTTGCTCTGCCGTTCGTGATGTTTGCCCAGGCCATCAGCCTGCTCAACTCCGTGCGCGTGGGCAACACGCCCGATACGCCGAGCCCCACCGGCACGGTCAACCGCGTGGTCAAGGGCGTGACGATTCACCCCTTCACCGCTTAATCGCGTCCCCCTGTAAGGGCGCCCGTCCGCTCATAACGGCGGGCGGGCGCTTTTTGTTTTACGTGAGCTGGGTATAAGCATCACCACAGTCAACTGCTTTAGAAGCTAGGAGTGCATATGAGCACGTACGCAATTAAGGCTGACAAGTTCTTCTTGCCGGCAGGCCCGCAACTGGG
Organism: Collinsella sp.; assembly: GCA_036304725.1. Classification (GTDB taxonomy): domain Bacteria; phylum Actinomycetota; class Coriobacteriia; order Coriobacteriales; family Coriobacteriaceae; genus Collinsella. The sequence goes on from JAXIYC010000050.1 coordinate 7,084, forward strand.
CGGCTATCTTATGGTCGAGGATGGCGTCTTTGGCGCCTGGCAGGCCGACGAGCCCTCTTGCGAGATTAAGGACTACACGGGATCGTGGATCGCACCGGGTATGGTCGATACTCACATCCATGGCTTCTACAACCACTCAACTACCGATAACGATCCCGAGGGCATCGATATCAGCTCGACCGAGCTCGCCCGTCGCGGTACCACCAGCTGGCTGCCCACGACGTTCACCGATGGCGTCGAGCAGATCAAGGACGCCTGCGCCGCCATTGCTCAGGCGGACGAGGGCCGCGGCCCCGACTTCTGCGGTGCTCGCATTCAGGGTATCTACCTGGAGGGCCCTTTCTTTACCATGAAGCACGTGGGCGCGCAGAACCCCGCTTATCTTATCGATCCCTCCGAGGAGGTCTTCGATCAGTGGCAGGAGGCTGCGGGTGGTCGCATCGTTAAGAGCGCCATGGCGGCCGAGCGCGACGGTGCCGCTGCTTATGCGGCTGCTCTGAACGCCAAGGGTGTGGTGACCAGCATCGGTCACTCCGACGCCACCTACGATGAGTGCATCGCCGCCATCAACGCCGGTGCCAGCTGCTTTACGCATACCTATAACGGCCAGCGCGGGTTGCATCACCGTGAGCCTGGTGTCGTGGGTGCCGCCATGTCCACGCCCGAGACCTACGCCGAGATCATCTGTGACGGTAAGCACGTGAACCCTGCCGCCATCAAGGCGCTGCTGCAGGCAAAGGGTTGGCAGCACACTGTGCTCATCACCGACTGCCTGGGTTGCGGCGGCATGCCCGAGGGCAGCTACACCAGCGGCGGCATGGACGTCATCATGAAGGACAACCTGTGCTGGCTCGCCGACGGCAAGAGCATTGCCGGCTCGGTGCTCACGCTTGCCCAGGGCGTCAAGAACATTGTCGATTGGGGCATCGCCAGCGCCGATATCGCCATTCGCATGGCAACCGAGGTGCCGGCTCGCTCTGCACACATCGAGGATAAGTGCGGCAGCATCATGCCGGGTCGCGACGCCGACTTTGTCGTGTTCGACCATGAGCTCACCCTCGTCGAGACGTATGTTGGCGGCCAGAGCGTCGGCAACGCCTTTACCGAGTAACGATAGAAAAAGACGGCGGGCCCGAATCTGCTCGGACCCGCCGTATGGGTTAAACGCTCAAAAGCACCTTCACAGTTACAGCTTGTTAGCGATCTTCTTTGCCGTGCGCTTGACGCCGGCCACCAGGCCTCCCGCAGGATGCTCCTTCTCGTATGCTAGACGCTTCTCGCGCTTGGCGTACTCTTCGACGATGATGTCGCCATACTCGTCTTCGATCTTGTCGAAGAAGTCGACGGCGCCCTTAATTTCCTCAGCGGTCGGGTGTCCCTTTTGGACACCGCCGGTGAGCTTGAACGGCCCCCACGTATCAAAGCCGGGGCAGCCGTAGACGCCCATAAAGATGGCCTGCCTCATGCGGCAGATGCCATCGATATCCTTGCCGTACCACTTGTTTTTGCCACCGTAGGTCATAAGGCCAAACACCTTGTCCTGCGGCTGCAGCACGTTCGTGAGCACGCGTGCCATGTCCTTGTCGATCTCGGAGTAATAGATGCCCGTGGCGACACCGATCAGATGATATTCGTGCAGGTCGGGGTACTCATTTTTGCCGAGTGACTTCACGTCGAGGGTGTCAATCTCGGGGTGTGCCTCGACGATGGCGTCCACGAGCTTTTTCGTATTGCCGTGATGGCGCGAGGCGTAGAGGATGATGGTTCGCATAAGAAGGCCTTTCAGCTGTAATTGCATCAATGTCTGTATGGTACCCCGTTGCATGGCTGGGATACCGGACGCATCGATGAGCGTGCGGGTTTGTCCTTTGGTCAGGGCCGAGACGGGTTCTTGCGAGCAAAAAGTAGTTGTTCGAAAGGATGGGCAATGGAATACGCTCTCTCCAACGATTCGATTTCTATTAAGGTGTCCACGGCTGGTGGTTCGTTTACCTCGATTGAGGCCGGAGGTCGAGAGTACTTGTGGCAGGGCGATCCTGCAGTGTGGTCCGGCCAGGCGCCGGTCTGCTTTCCGATTTGCGGAGGCCTGCGCGATGGTAGCGCCATGACGTTTGCCGGGCATCACGTGAAGCTCGCCCGCCACGGCTTTGCGCGCAAGCAGGAGTGGAAACTGTTGAGCCAGAGCGAGAACGAGCTGGCGATGTGCCTGGCATCCGAGGATAACGCCGCGCTGCTGAGCGATTATCCGTACCCGTTTAAGCTTGTCGCTCGTTATACGCTTGAGGGGGATGCCGTGCGCGTCTCCTATGAGGTGACCAACGAGGGAACCGAGGACATGCCGTTCTTTATTGGTGGTCATCCCGGCTTTAGGTGCCCGCTCGATGAGGGCGAGGCCTATACGGACTACGAGCTGCGCTTTGAGAAGGACGAAGCTGCTGAGCTTTGCACTGCCGTCCCCTCGACTGGCTTGATTGACGTGACCAACCGCTCCAAGAACCCCATGGTGGGAAAGACGCTGCCCCTGTCGCATGAACTCTTCGATTTTGCGGAGACCATCTTTGACGTGCTCGAGAGCCGTCAGGTCACGCTTTCCAAAAAGGGCGAGGACAAGGGCGTCCGCCTGAGCTTTGAGGGCTTCCCATATCTCATTGTGTGGAGCAAGCCCGAGGGCGATTTTGTGGCAGTTGAACCTTGGGGCGGCCTCTCGACCTGCTCCGATGAGGACGACGTACTTGAGCATAAGCGCGGCTGCCTTGTCGCCAAGCCCAAGGAGACCATCGTTCGCTCGTTCACGATTGAGATTCTGTAATTCCGTTTTGTCGACTCGTATCGCGAGGCACAAGGAGCCTGCGAGATAAGGAGCTAAAAATGATCCTCACCGTTACGATGAACCCGTCTGTCGATACGCGCTATCAGCTCGATGAGCTCATTATCGACGACGTCAACCGCGTGACGCCCGAAAAGACCGCCGGCGGTAAGGGCCTCAACGTGGCCCGCGTCCTGGGCCAGCTGGGCGACGATGTCGTGGCAACCGGCCTGCTTGGTGGTCATATGGGCGCCTATATGGAAGAGCTCATGGATGCAAACGGCATTAAGAATGATTTTGTGCCCATCAAGGGCGAGACTCGCATTTGCCTCAACATCCTTCATGCCGGCAACCAGACCGAGCTGCTCGAGAGCGGCCCGACAATTGCCCCCGAGGAGCTCGATGCCTTTACCGCCAAGTTCGCCGAGCTTGCGAGCAAGGCCGATGTCGTTACCATCTCGGGTTCGCTGCCCCGCGGTGTCGAGGCGGACTACTACGCCAAGATCACGGGCATTGCCGAGAACGCCGGCGCCAAAGTGTTGCTCGATACCTCGGGTGCTTCGCTCGAGGCCGCTCTTAAGTCCGATATTAAGCCCGAGCTGGTCAAGCCTAATCTGACCGAGATCAACGGCCTTCTGGGTACGAGCTTTACCACCGATGATGTGGACGAGCTCCGCGCCGCGCTTGCCTCTGATGTCCGCTTCTCCGATATCCCCTGGGTCGTCGTTTCCATGGGCGCTGCCGGCTCCGTTGGCTTCCACAATGGCCGTGCGTTCCGCGCAAAGACGCCCGATATCCCTGCCGTTAACGCTACGGGCTCTGGCGATTCGACCATTGCCGGCTTCGCACATGCGATTGCTGCCGGCGCGGATGACGAGACGGTACTGCGTACCGCCAACACCTGCGGCAAGCTCAATGCCATGGATCCCATGACTGGCCACTTGGTTATGGATCGTTGGGACGAGGTTTACAACGGCGTTGTCGTGACCGAGCTGTAGGAGCTTGGGCGTCGACCCCGGCATCGGTTGTTTGCTTGTGGTTAGAGCCGACGACAAGTGCGGTAGCATAATGCCGAGGCGCGACGCCGATGCTGTCGTGTTCAATCCCGACCTTACCCTGGTCGAGACGTATGTGGGTGGCAACAGCGTCGGTAACGCGTTTACCGAGTAGCCGCCAAAGAAGCGATCCGAGAGGGGATTTAGATGATTTACGGTGCACTGGGCGATATCGAGGAATACCGCGGAATGCTCAAGGGCCTCGACGTGCTGATCGACTGGCTCGAGGAGAACGACCCGGCGGAGCTCGAGGTCGGCAGCCATCCGATTCTGGGCGACAAGGTCTATGCGAACGTCATGGCTCCCACGACGCGTTCCGAGGCCGAGGCTCACTATGAGACGCATCAGCGCTATCACGACCTGCAGATCGACATCGAGGGTCGCGAGGCCTTTAAGGTTGCCACGGGCAGCCTGACGCTGGTCCAGGAGTTTGACGAGAAGGACGACTACGATCTGGTCGATTCCGACGCCTCGATCGCCGGCGATCTTGCTGACGACAAGTTTGCGCTGTTTGTTGCCGGCGAGCCTCACATGCCCACGCTTGAGTTCCCGGGCGATGGCGCACAGCCGGTCAAGAAGATCTGCTTTAAGCTGCTTGCAGATGCTTACTGGGAAGAGTAACGCGCTGCTCGGCTGAGCTGTTCGTATGTTGGCGTGATTTCCCTAGGGGAATCACGCTGCGACCCCGCTAAACGTGTTTCCCTAGGGGAATCACGTTTAGCGGGGTTTTCTGTTTTTGAATAGGGAAGCCTCATTTATTTGCGAAGAACATCGGCTAGCCGCAGGATTGAAATCATCGACCGATAAGTGAGTTCCACTTTTTCGCCCGCAAGCAGTCGTTTCGAGCCAATCTCATCTAGCCCCACAAGCCGAGA
>JAXIYC010000051.1:0-2004 GCA_036304725.1 Collinsella sp.
CCCTTACGGCAATAGCGCGCAAGCCGAGCCTATCGGGCGGCCGCACCGCCGACGAAATTTATCAGGACTTTGTGCGGCAGGTCAGCGAACTTCCGAAATTCAACGGGTAGTGCCCGAAAAGTTGCGCACTTTGGATCGTGGCCGTCCATGGCGCGATAGTCAGTTCGCTTCCACGAGGTTGTCACCGAGCCGGGACATGTCGAGATAGCGGCGGGTCGACCATTCGTTCGCGGTGACGTGACGGATGCGGGCGCATATGAGCATCAACGCGCTGTTCCCGTCGGGGAAGCCGCCCACCACGCGCGTGCGCCGGCGGATCTCCCTGTTCAGCCGCTCGATCATGTTGTTCGTGCGGATCCTCCTGCGGTGCCCGTCCGGGAACTCGTCCAGCAGGTAGGTCGTCGTCTCGCCGACGCCCTCGCGCAGGCAGTTCGCGGCGGCCTTGAGCCTCCTGGATTCCATCTCCGTGGCGACCTGTTCGGCCTTGGCCAGGGCGGATTCCCGGGATTCCATGGCGAATATGGCCTTGAGGGCGGCGGACGCCCATTCGCGGTGTGTCGGCGGCGTCTTCGAGAGCACGTTGCGCATGAAATGCACCATGCACCGCTGGTATCTCGCCTTGGGCAGCATCGAGCCGACCGTGGCGACGAGTCCGGCGCACCGGTCGCCGACCACCAGGCGCACGCCCTTCAGGCCGCGTTCGATCATGGAGCGGACGAACTGCTCCCAGCTGTCCCTGTCCTCCTTCATGCCCTCGGCCACGCCGATCACCTCGCGGTGCCCCTCCGCGTTGACTCCGATGGCGACCAGGACGCTGACGTTCTCCACGTGCCCGCCCCATGAACGCTTGTGCCACACGCCGTCCATGAACACGTACGGGTACTCGTCCTCCAACGGCCTCGTGCGCCACGCCTCGATCTCCCCGTACACCTTCTTGAGCTTGTCGCTCAGGGTCTGGGACGGCATCCTGTCGCCCCACAGCAATTGGCTGATGTCGTCCACCTGCCGGGTGCTCACGCCGGCCAGGTACATGTCGATGAGGGCCTCCTCGACACTCTCCTCGCGTCTCCGGTATCGTTCGATGACCGCGGACTCGAAGACCGCGCCCTTGAGTTTGGGCACCTTCAACGCGAGCCTGCCGGCCTTGGCGGTCAGGCTCCGGTCGTAGTGGCCGGCCCTGTACGCCTTCCGCTCCCCGGTGCGCTCGTACTTGGCGGCGTTGGCGATCTCGTCGGCCTCGGCGTCGAGCATCGCGTTCAATAGCTCGGCGACCTTTTCGGCGACCAAGCGGTCGAGCCTGGTCTCGAGCAGGTTCTGGTCGATCTGTATGATGTTCTCGGGCATGGTTCCGTCTCCTGGCTTCCAATCGCGGTTTTTTGTTTTGGCGAATGAAAATCGTACACAGGACGCGGGCCATGCCCTCTTACGTCAGACCCGGAATCCGAAAGTGCGCAAAAAATCGGGCGTTATCTGGGTGTGTCTCAATCCGTGTATTGAAATCACAGGTACTCCGGCTTGTTTGCAATGCCGGGCCAGAATACCGTTGGCGGTTGAGTTGTATACCTTGCCATCCACGAAGATAGGCTTGTCACCGGGTAAGCTCTTCAACAGAACAGACAACTGCATGATGAGTTGCCAGTCAAGTTGTACTTTACGTACCGAAGAAGCATTCTTTGTTGGAACAAAGCCACCTCCATTCTTGTAATTCCATGTCTTATTGACGGACAAAGTCTGGTGAACGAAATCGAAATCATCAGGAGTAAGCCCCAATGCTTCGGAGAAACGTAACCCGGTTTTTGCCACTAGCAGTATCAACCAGTCCCAGTTAGGTATCGGATCAAGCTTCAAATCAGCAAGGACGGCATGAAGTTCGAACTGGTTAAGATATTTCACCTTCTTCTGTCTCGGCTGTTTTCCTTTGATGATTGCTTTTCTTGTTGGGTCTCTCTGAATCAGACCTTCATCAACGGCATCGAGGATGGCTCCTTTCAGTTGGTGATGAAA
>JAXIYC010000052.1:0-17023 GCA_036304725.1 Collinsella sp.
CCACGGGTCAAGATGCACTAGGCCTGGACGAAGTCCGGGCCCGCGCCTTTAGACGCGAGCCCGGAGCCCGTGGGTTATACCCTAAGAGCAAACCACCCTTTTTAAGGGTGGTTCTGATTGCTGCGTCGATGCCCTGAGACGGACAAAACCAAGGCGTACTGCCCGCTGCGGATAGGTGGTGCACTTCCCTGCGTGCATTTTTGGGAGTATTCAACAAGCTCTTAAAAATGCATAACGTTGTGAATGGGCGGTAGTGATCCGCAGGCGCCCATCGACAGCCATTGTGGGCGGGCTATCGATGAGTGGAGGGGGTTGTTACTGAGTTTCTGCTTTGCGACGACCTGCAACACTGCTGTAACCGCGTCGTTTTGTCGTTCGTGATGGGGCCGTTGGGGCCCACGGTGCTGAATACTCCGTTTTTTGCACGGTCCAAGGTGGGGCACCCTGAGACGAAGCAAAAAGATGCCTCATTTCTATGCAAATACCAATAGGATTTATGCAAGATTGAGATTGTAAACCGTGCACGTGCACAAAACCGGTGCGGGGACGTCTGGAGGCGGCTCGGCTCCTGGGGCATTGCACGTGCAGAACGGTTAAAATCGGGACTCGGTCTTAGTTTTACTTGGAAGGATGCATATGACTTCTAATATTGATGCTTCTCTAGAGGAGACGCTCTCCTATATCGCAGGACAGCTTAAGACGCTGACTTCTATTGCCTCCCCTACCGGCTATACCCGTGCGGCGACTGATTATCTGATGGAGACCCTGCGCGATATGGGGTTTGGGCCTGAGCGTTCTAATAAGGGTAACGTGCTCGTTGAGCTTGGCGGCGAGGGCGAGCCGCTCGTACTGGCGAGCCATGTCGATACCCTAGGCGCCATGGTGCGTTCCATTAAGGACAATGGCCGCCTGCGCCCCACGACGCTCGGTGGGCATCAGTGGTCTACGGCCGATGGCGAGAACTGCACCGTCTACACGCGCGACGGCAATGTCTACACGGGCGTGGTTCTTAACACCGAGCCTTCGGCGCACGTGGCCGACGAGCCGGTCAAGACCATCGAGAAGAACATGGAGATCTTGCTCGACGAGAACGTCGACAGCAAGGACGATGTGCTCGAGCTGGGTATTCAGACCGGCGACATCATCGCTATGGATCCTCGCACGACGGTGACGGAGAGCGGCTACATTAAGAGCCGCTTCCTGGATGACAAGCTATCGGCCGCCATTTTGTTGGGCTTGGCGCGTGCCGTCGCCGCTGGCGAGGTGACGCTTTCGCGTAAGGTTTCGCTGCTCTTTACCGTGTACGAGGAGGTGGGCCACGGCGGCGCCTTCGTGCCGGCCGACACGCGCGAGATGATCAGCGTTGACATGGGCTGCGTGGGCGACGACCTAGGCTGCACCGAGCACATGGTGTCGATCTGCGCCAAGGATTCGGGCGGTCCGTACAACTACGACCTGGTGACGGCGCTGTCCAATATCGCGCGCGAGCTTGAGCTCGATTACGCTATCGACGTGTATCCGCATTACGGTTCGGACGTCGAAGCCACGCTCTCTGCCGGCTACGACATTCGCCATGGTCTGATCGGCCCCGGCGTGTATGCGAGCCACAACTACGAGCGTAGCCACATGGACGGCGTGCGCAACACCTTCGAGCTCGTCCGCGCCTACGTACAGCGCTAGCGATGCAGCGGCCTCGGCTGATACGGCAGTACCGACCGAGGCCGTCCTCTCTAAGTTGCGGTGAAATAGGGACTGTTTGGCGGTTTTAAACGCTTAAACAGTCCCTATTTCACCGCAATTTATGAAGGGGATGGGGCTACTTAAGTGCGCCAGTCACCGTGCCGCCGCCGAGGACGATGTCGCCGCGGTAGACTACAACGGCTTGGCCGGGGGCGATGGCGCGCTGCGGCTCGTCAAAGGTCAAGAGCATTTGCCCGTCGGCACCGCGCGCAAGCACTGCTGCCTGGTCCTTTTGACGGTAGCGGTACTTGGCGCCCACGCGAATGCCGCCGTCATCGAGCTCTGCCTCCATGCGATCGGCAGGGGCGCTCCAGATCCAGTCGTTGGCCGCGAGCGCCGCGGCGGTCAGGTCCTCTGCCTCGCCCAGATGCACGGTGTTGTTGACGGCGTCGACGCCCGTTACGTACACGGGGTGCGCCATCGCGACGCCCAGGCCCTTGCGCTGACCTATGGTATAGCGCAGCGCGCCGTTATGGCGTCCGACCACGCTGCCGTCGCGCCACACAATGTCGCCCAGTGCAGCGGGATGTCCGCAGCGGCGCTCGATATAGCCCGCGTAGTCGCCGTCCGCGATAAAGCAGATGTCCTCGCTCTCGGCCTTCTTGGCGTTGATGAAGCCCTGCTCGGCGGCAATGCGGCGCACGTCGCGCTCTTTGTCCAGCCCGGCCAGCGGAAAGATTGTGCGCGACAGCCGCTCTTGCGTGAGCGAATACAAAAAGTAGCTCTGGTCCTTCTTGGGGTCTTCGCCGCGATGCAGCTGCCAGGTGCCGTCGGACGCCTGGCTCGTTTTGGCGTAGTGACCTGTGGCGATGTAGTCGCAGCCCATATCGAGTGCCGCATCGAGCAGCGCGCCAAACTTAATATGGCGGTTGCAGATGATGCACGGATTGGGCGTCAACCCTTCCTGGTAGGCAGTCACGAAGCGCTCGATAACATTGCGGTCGAAGGTTTGCTGCAAGTCGAGCACATGGTGGGGTATCCCCAGGCGATCGGCGACGGCCTTTGCATCGGCGATATCGCGGTCGACCTTACTCATGCCCGTGACGGGATCGGGCGCGGGGCGGGTGAGGCGCATGGTGGCGCCGACGCATTCGTAGCCCTGGCTTTTGAGCAGGTACGCGGTCACGCTGGAATCGACGCCGCCGCTCATGGCGACGAGCACGCGCTTGTTGTGCATGGGGAGGTTCTCCTTGGTGGCATGTGGCCAAAAAAGAAAAGCGGCGCGGGAGGCTGGTTCCGCGCCGCAGACATTGTAGCAAGTTCGGACGTCTCGTGGGACACCCTGATTGGATGGGCTCAGACTGCCGGGAGAGAGGAGACCGGCTCGTCCGTGGGCTCAACCTATGGGCGACAGGCCCTTAGTCCTGGAAGAGCGCCGTGGACAGGTAACGCTCACCGGTGTCGGCGAGCAGCGCCACGATGGTCTTGCCCTCGTTCTCGGGGCGCTTGGCCAGCTGCAGCGCGGCCCACACGGCGGCGCCGGACGAAATGCCCACGAGCACGCCCTCCTTGTGGCCCACGGCGCGGCCGGTGGCAAAGGCGTCGTCGTTCTCGACGGGGATGATCTCGTCATAGATCTGGGTGTCGAGGACGTCGGGCACAAAGCCGGCGCCGATACCCTGGATCTTGTGCGGGCCGGCCTGGCCCTTAGAGAGCACCGGGGAGGTGGCGGGCTCGACGGCGACGACCTGAATCTCGGGGTTTTGTTCCTTGAGGAACTCACCCACGCCGGTCACGGTGCCGCCGGTTCCAACGCCGGCGACGAAGATGTCGACCTCGCCGTCGGTGTCATCCCAGATCTCGGGGCCGGTCGTGGCCTTGTGGATGGCGGGGTTGGCGGGGTTCACAAACTGGCCGGCGATAATGCTGTTGGGCGTCTCCTTCTGCAGCTCCTCGGCCTTGGCGATGGCACCCTTCATGCCCTTGGACCCGTCGGTGAGCACGAGCTGTGCGCCATATGCCTGCATAAGCTTGCGGCGCTCGACGGACATGGTCTCGGGCATGGTGATGATCACCTTGTAGCCGCGAGCCGCCGCCACCGAGGCGATGCCGACGCCGGTGTTGCCGCTCGTGGGCTCGATGATGGTGTAGTCGCCGCCGCGCACGAGCTTGCCGGCTTTCTCGGCCTCGTCGATCATGTTCTTGGCGACACGGTCTTTGACGGACCCGGCGGGGTTGAAGTATTCCAGCTTGACGAGCACGCGGGCCTTGAGGTCCTCATCGGCCTCAAAGTGAGTGAGCTCCAGAAGCGGAGTGTGGCCGATAAGCTGATCGATGGACGTGTAAACATTGCTCATGGTGAACCTCCAAAGTGTTCAAATGACTGGATACCGTGTGGTTTTACGGTGTGTGTAGCAGCGAAACCCACAAACCTTATGGGTTGTTCGTTTCGCTGTTGGCAAGCATAGTAGACAGTAAAGCCTAGTAACGCAATAGGAAATAGAAGATTATTACGAGTCGATTAACCATCTTGACGGGAATAGGTATTTTCAAAACCAATTTTTCGGCTAGAATTTCTACGAATTAAACGACCGAAAGGCAGCTATATATATGTTGGTTTCCACAAAGGGCAGATATGCCCTGCGCGTTATGGTCGACCTGGCCGAGCACCAGGCGGCAGGTCGCATCCCGCTCAAAGAGATCGCGGCGCGACAGGGGATTTCCGAGAAATATCTCGAGAACATTTTGGCTACGCTCGTGCGCGCCAATATGCTCTCGGGCATGCGTGGCAAGGGCGGCGGCTACGTGCTCACGCGCCCGCCCGAGCAGTACACGGTGGGTGAGATCTTGCGTCTGACCGAGGGCAGCCTGGCGCCGGTCGCATGCCTGGACGGCGACTGCAAGGGCTGCTCGCGTTCGGATGAGTGCCCCACGCTCGACGTGTGGAAGAACCTGGACAAGCTCATCAACGACTACCTCGATGGCGTGACGCTCGATGCGCTCGTCGCCCCCAACGAGGGCTACGACTACGTCATCTAGTCCCGCCTGCCATTTGGGGACGGGGTATAAATTGTAGATTTTCTTGCCCTCTGAGGCTTGGCAAATGACAAGGCCGCCCATCGTTGCGATGGGCGGCCTTCGTTTTGGCGTGTTGTGGCGGTCCGTATCCGGTCGCTTTAGTTCCTGGCGACGCTGTCGAGAATGCTGCGCATGATGGATACCAGGATGCTGCCCATAAAGGCCGATCCAAAGCTGGCAATGGAGATACCCGCGCCCAGCAGATTGACCGACAGGTAGCTGGCCAGCTCGAGCATAAAGCTGTTGACTACGAGCTGAAAAATACCAAGCGTGATAATAGTGAGCGGCAGTGAGATGACCGTCAGGAATGGTTTGACGAGCGAGTCGACGATGTTGAGGAACAGTCCCACGAAGGCAAAGCAGACCCAGGCGTCGGCCATGCCGAAGGGCTGAATGCCGGGGACGAGAAACGTTGCGATCGCGATGGCGATTGAGGTCAAAAGCCAGTTGAGCAAAAAGCGCATGGTGGGAATCCTTTCTTGCGCATGGCGTGGTGAGGGGCGTGAGGGGCACACACCTTTGCAACTCGGATAGATGCACGGACACGGCCCTGTTTGGGCACCCATTGTTCCAGATATTCGTGGAGCTTGCGTGCGCATTCGGTTTCAAAACGGCGTTCGTCCTGAAAAATGCGCCGCTGGCAGAGAGTCTTGTCGCTTTAGTTTGGTGGTGTGCTACACTGCTACGGGCAAAAGCCACAGGCGTTGCCCTATTGCATAGAACGGGCGAACGATGCCCGATGTCAGTATCAACTTCGATGCCTTTTGGCGGGTTTGGCGGTGATCGATGAATATCGAGAACATGTTTGACAAGCCTGATGTCAAGCAGCTAGTCCACGCATTTAGCCTTTTGGACGACGAGAAGGATATCCAAGCGTTTTTGACCGATATCTGCACGCCGCGCGAGATTTGCGACCTTTCTCAGCGTTTGCAGGTTGCGCGCTATTTGGACGAGGGCGAGCCTTATGTTGAGGTTCAGGCCCGTACCGGCGCTTCGTCCACCACGGTGAGCCGCGTTTCAAAGGCGCTGAACGGCGAGTACGGTGGCTACCGCAAGATCCTCATTAAGTTGGAGGATGGCGAGTAGGCCAACGGCAACAAACGAATCAGCTGGAGCCGCCCCTTCGGGGGCGGTTTTTGTGTTTCGATAATTGATCCCTTGGGGACGGAGGAAAACGGATCATCGAGGGGGTCTGGTGCAAAGTTACCTGATCCAGATGCGCCAAAACATGTTGGTGTGGTGTCAGGTTGTCCGAGCGGGCGGGTAGGATAGATGCATTGAATATTGCGAACAGTTTGAGTGGAGGACCATGCCTGTTCGAATCTATACCACCAATGCCGGCACGGATTTGAGCGATGCCGAGGCGGCGCTGCTGGCCGACCTGGTTGCCCGCCACGGGCGCGCTGTTCTGTTGGCGCCCTCGTTTGCCGAGCTTGACTTGTGCCGTCATGATGCGGCAGAAGCTGGGGTTTCACTGGGCATCGATTACAAGACGCCCACATCGTGGCTTCGCTCGCTTTGGGAGCTTTTGGGCGACGGGCGCGGTTTCGTCGACAACCTGCAGCGCCAGATGCTGTTTTCGGACATGGTCACGCGCCTCGATGATGCCGACCTGCAGCCGCTTTCGCGCAGCCAGGGCACGGTGCGCATGCTCGCGCGCATGGCTCGCGATGTGCTGCCGGGTGTGGCGGGGACGGGTGCCGAACGATGCGGTGGCAACAATTGCCAGCCTGAGCCAAAAAGCGATGCCGAGGCTCGTGTGTTTGAGCTTTTGCGTGCCTACGCGGGCGGTTTGGACCGTCGAGATATGGTCGAGCCCTGCGAGGCAGCCGACATTATGGCCGGTGCCCTGGCCGACAGCCTGCCGGCGTGCGCCCGCGCCGTTTGCGTGCGCGGTATCACGTCGTTTACGCACGGTCTACTCGAGCTGCTGTCCGCCGTGGCAAACAACGGGGGAGAGGTTGTCGTGCTGCTCGCCCGCGAGCAAGCGGCGATGCGTGAGGAGCTGGCCACGGCCCTTGATGCCCGCGGTGTGCTGTTTGAGGTTGCACCGCTGGACGAGGATGCTGGCGCTCCCGCGACTGCTCCAAAGTCCGTCGCACGTCCTGCCTTTGTGGAAGTCGCCGGCCCCCATGCCCGTGCCCGTGTCTATGCGGACGTCATCGATAAGATGGTGAAAGCGCGCAAGGAGTCCAAGGTCAACGATGCCGCCTCCGCACCCGCCGATCCCGTGCGCGTGCTCGCGGTGTCCGCCCGGGCACCCCAGCTGTTCGGCGAGCTTGCCGCTCGTTTGGCGGCGCGCCACGTTGCTGCCGAGACGACCGAGTTCACGGCGTTTTCCCAATCCATTGCGGGCAGGCAGTTCACGGCGCTCGCCAACCTGATCGAGCGTATGAAGGCCGCCGACGAAGGGGCAGCTTCCAAGACTGAGTGGTGGCCCGCTCCGGAGCTGACCGACTGGATTTACAGCCCGCTTTCGGGCGCCGACGCCGCCAGCGCGCGTACGTTCGACAAGAATATGCGACTGTCGCGCAGCAAGACCACTGCGGGCGTCAAGAGCTTGCTGCAGAGCGTGCAGGGCCAGATCAGGGGCGCGCGTAAAGCGGCGAGTGACGAGAACTGGTTTAAGAACGTGCCGTGCGTGGTCTCGGACGTGTTCCAGGCGCTGTGGCGCGACAAACCCGTGACGGCGCTCAAGGCAATGCTCGCCGTCGCCGAGGCGTTGCCCGATCGCGCCCTTGGAGGCCTTGACGGTCAGGCCCGTCGCCAGGCAGAGACGGCTTTGCTGCGCCATGCCATCGACATCCTTATGAACGATGCTCGCGCGCTCGACGTGTCGCAGGCCGCGACCGTGCCGGTTCTCGACGGCGTTCGAACTAAGGTGGATAAGCGCGGCACCGCATACGATTACGAGACCTACGAGGTAGACCGCGCGCCGCGCGCCCAGGTGCGCTTTGTGTCGCTTGCCGATGCGGCGGCGTTGCGTCCCGACAGCTACGATGCCGTCCTGTTTGCCGATGTCGATCTGGACAGCTATCCGCTTTCGCACGAGGAGGGACCGCTTGCCACATTGACGGCGGACCTGGGACGTGCCGGCGTATCTTTGGAGCCTGCTGCTCTGCTGCGCGTGCGCTTTGGCCGTGCGATGCAGGCGGCACGCGGCCCGGTCGCGCTTGCCCGTGTGACGCACGATCGCCAGGCGCGCGAGTGCTACCCGGCTGCTGTGTGGACCGAGCTGCGTGCGCACGCCAAGGCCGCTGACGCCGCTAAGGCCGCCGCCGACGCCAAGGTTGCTGACGCCGACAAGGCCGCTGACGACGCTAAGGCCACTGACGCCGACAAGGCGACGTGCGTGGGCGAGGGTGATATCGTAAGGGACTTCGATCCCGCGGCAGGCGAAGGTCTTAGGCGCGAGCGCGTGACCTGTGAAGCCCCTCAGCATCTGAGTGCCGAGGCCGTGCCATATCTGGTCCTGCGCCGTCGCGATGGCGAGGGCGAGGACGCGCCGCTCGTGCCGCGCCTGACGTCCGCCTCGCAGATCGAGGCCTATTCCACCTGCCCGCTATGCTGGTTCGTCTCGTACCGCGTGAAGCCCCAGTCGATCGACGCCGGCTTTGGCAATATGGAGAAGGGCAACTTTGTCCATGACGTGCTGGAGCACCTGCATGCGCGTCTTCCGCAGGAGGGCATGGGGCGCGTGACGCCCATGAATTTGCCGCGCGCGCAGGAGCTGCTGCGCGAGGTCTTTGCCGAGACCCTGGCCGAGCACGCCGGCAAGCGCGGTGCCGAGGGGCCGCTGGTGCCTCTCTCTCCAGTGGAGGAGCGTCAGGTGGCCGAGATCTTGCCGCAGCTGGAGGGTGTGCTTGCCTACGAGTCCGAGGCGCTTACCCCCTTCGCTCCGCGCTACCTGGAGTTTGCGTTCAACGAACTCCAGGTCGAGTATGCCGGTTGGCCACTCGGTGGGCGCATCGACCGCGTGGATGTGGATGCCGAGAATCGCGCCGTGGTAATTGACTACAAGCATCGTTCGGGTGTCGAGGAGTTTAAGCTCGCCGACCCCACGGTGCGCGACGAGGAGTCGGGCGAGGCCCCCATCGACGACCCACGCTGGCTGCCGCCCCATACCCAGACACTCATCTACGCGCAGGCCATGCGTCGGGCGCTGGGCCTAGATACCCGCGCAGCGCTCTATTTTTCGACCAAGGGCGGCAAGCCTGCGCTGCGCGGTGCCGCGAGTGCCGAGTTGCTCGAGGAAGAGCGTGGCGATGGTCGTATCCCGGGCCTTAAGAAGGGTTTTCCCGGCGAGGGTGGCAACATGGACTTCGATGCGCTGCTCGACCGCGTGGAAGCTGGCATTGCTGAGCGCCTGCGCGAGCTCGAGGCGGGCAACGTCGCTGCTGTCGACTCGGCGTCGACGCAGGCCGCGCATGCGCGCTGCTCGTATAACCACGAAGGAACGTTTGTAAGGAGGGACGTGTAGACCATGGATCTTTCGACCTTGATGCCGCAACAGCTGCAGATCGTCAAAACGCTCGACCGTCCGCTATTTGTCTCGGCGGGCGCCGGTTCGGGCAAGACCTTTACCCTCACGCGCCGCATCGTCTATGCGCTCTCGCCCGAATCCGGTCCGTTCGTTGAGCATCTGGATCAGGTGCTCGCCATTACCTTTACCAAAGATGCCGCGGCCGAGATTCGCGACCGTGTACGCCGTGCGCTTATCGAAGAGGGTATGGACGAAGAGGCCCTGACGGTCGACGACGCTTGGATCTCGACCATCCACGGTATGTGCTCGCGTATCCTGCGCGCGCATGCGCTGGAGTTGGGCATCGACCCCGAATTCTCGGTGCTCACCGAT
Organism: Collinsella sp.; assembly: GCA_036304725.1. Lineage (GTDB taxonomy): Bacteria > Actinomycetota > Coriobacteriia > Coriobacteriales > Coriobacteriaceae > Collinsella. Next base: position 9,614 of record JAXIYC010000052.1, read on the forward strand.
ACCGATGAGCTTATGGATCAGGCTGTTGAGCATGTGCTGGGGCGTGCGACGGCGCCCGATGCCGCGCCCGAGCTCGCCGCCTCGCTCAAGGCCCTCTACGCCTGGTATCCCATGGCGGGCGAGGGCGGGCCGCTTGGCGCCGGTACCACCATCAAAGGCCTGGTGCGCGACCTGTTGGAGCTATCGAGCCAGCTGCCGGGCGGCATGGACGACGTGCGCGTGGCGCGCGGCCAGGCCGACACTTCGGCCCTTGCCGATGCCTATCGCGCAGCACTGGGTGCAAGCAAGGCCGCAACCGAGAAGGCACAGGTGGCACTCGACGCCATCGACGCGTTTGAGGCGAGCGGCAAAACCATGGAGGATGCGGCGCGACTCATGATGTCGTGCACCATGCCGCGCGCGAGCAAGGCGTTTCCTAAGGAGCAGGTGGAGCTACTCAAGGCCGAGGCAGCCGATGCGTTTATCAATATCGTGCTTGCCTGTGGCGGTCCGGCGCTCGATGCGCTGGTGGGGCTTGCCCGTGCTGTGGAGGCGGAGTACCGTGCGCTCAAGGCCGACCAGTCCGCGCTCGACAATAACGATTTGTTGCGCATGGCATACGAGGCGCTGCGCGACTACCCGGCAATTCGAGCCGCCTACGAGGGCCGCTTTAAGATGGTCATGATCGACGAGTTCCAGGATACCGATCAGATGCAGGTCGATCTGATTCGCTATCTGACGGGCGCGGGGGAGCGCGCGCTGTGCACCGTGGGCGATGCGCAGCAGTCCATCTATCGCTTCCGTGGCGCCGAGGTCGAGGTGTTCCGTCGTCAGGAGCGCAAGGTGGGCTCGTTTGCCGCGCCCGAGGCGACTGCCGTGGTCGACGCCCCTGCCGGCGAACTCGTCAAACTCGTGCGCAACTTCCGCAGCCACGACGAGGTACTGCGTTACGTGGCACGCGTCTTCGACGGCGATGACGGCGGCCTGATGCAGGGCTTTTTGGATCTTGAGGCGAGCGACGGCCGCAAGGACACGCTGGTGGCAGACGCCTCGCGTCGCCAGGCCCTCTTTGTTGCCGGCGGCAGTACGCAGGAACGCACACAGGCCAAGGCCCGTGCGATCGCCGAGCGATTCCGCGCGCTTGCCGATGCCGGCCAGCCCCAGGGCGGCATGGTGCTGCTGCTGGGCCGCATGACCAACGCCGACGTCTACGCCCAGGCCTTCCGCGACCAGGGGCTCGACTGCGCCATCGCGGGTGGTTCGGTCTTTGCCCAGGCAGCCGAGGTGCAGACGGTGCGCGCCCTGGTATGTGCGCTCGCCAATCCGGCCGATACGGCGCAGGGCCTTATGCCGCTGCTCGCCTCGCCGATGTTTGCGCTCGGCGCTCAGGAGTTCCTGGCGCTGGCGACCAAGCTCGATAGCGAGACGGGGGAGACCTCGCGCCGGAATATCGACGCGGGCATCATGAGTGATTTCGACGTGCCGGGTCTGCAAGATCTGCCGCTCGTGACGCGCGCCCGCGAGGTGCTGCGGTATGCGCTTCGTCGCGTGGGCCGCGATTCGTTCGCCGCCATCGCGCGCGACGTGGTCAACGCCTCCGGCTGGTTTGTGCGTCTGGCACAGCGCGGTCCCGAGGGCAAGGCCATTGCCGCCAACGTGCTCAAGGCGCTCGACGCCGTGGCTGAGGCTGAGGCCGAGTTCGGCAACTCGCCGCGTTCCATCGCGCTGGCCTTCGACCGCTTCTTGGCGGGCAAGGAGGCCCCGGGCGCGCTCAACGAGGAGGGTGACGGCGCGGTACGCATCATGACGGTGCATGCCTCCAAGGGTCTGGAATATCCGGTCGTGGCGGTCGCCGAGTGCTTTGGCGTGCGTAAGTCCTCGGGTGCGGCACAGATGGGTCGCGTCGAGGGCGGAGCGCAAGTCGTGGCGCTGCCGGCTCGTTTTGATGGCGTTAAGCTTGCCGATGGGGCCTTCGTGAAGGGCGATGACGTCAAAAAGCAGTTTGAGCATGCGTTTAAGGGCAAGGGCACGTCGCTGTGGCTGCCGCCGGAGCTCATGGAGGACGTCTGTGCGACGGGCTCTCCCGCCGAGGCATTTGCCCGCCTGCGCAACGACGACCTGCAGCTTTCGCTCGAGGAGCGGGCTCGTCTGCTCTATGTCGCCATGACGCGAGCGCGTGAGCTGGTCATTCTGGCGATGGATGCTGGCGTGAGCCGTGGCAAGGTGACGGCGCCGACCTTCGACGTCGAGACCGATCTGACCTACGACGTGCTCCGCCGTATTTTGCCGACCGACGCTCTGGACATGCCACAGCTCGATGCCGACCGCCTGGTGTTCGACAACTCCCAGCCGGGCGACTACGAGCTTATTTCGCTCGCGGGCTTTACCTTTGGCGAGCAGGCGTTTGAGGCCAACGCTTCGCTGGATGCCGAGGGCAGGCTTGTTCGTGGCGATGCCGATACAGATGCTGCCGACGATTCGGCCAGTACAATCGTCCCCGGTCCTGCCGACCCCAAGCCCGATTCGTTTGAGCTTGTGTATCCCCAGGCAGTGGGCGTGCGCATGGGCACCTGTCCGTTCCCGGCGCGTGACTCGTATAGCTACTCGTCAATCGCCGCGGCACTCCATGCCGAGACGGAAGACCGTGCCGCCGAGGCTCGTGTTCCCATGGACGAGTCCGGCGATGATGCAGAGTCGGATGGCTCGGAGATGACGGATGCAGACGTGGCCGCTGTCGAGCCCGCCGGCAATCCCATGGCGCTGGGCTCGGCCTTCCACGCCGCCTGCCAGTGGCTCATCGAGATGGGTGCCGATGCGTTGCCCGCCGCGCGTGCCGATGCGCTGGCACGCTTGTGGCGCCTGACGCCGGAGCAGCGCGAACGCTTCGACGTTGCTCTGGACCGCTGGCTCAAGTCGGCTGTTCGTGCCGATCTGCTCGCGTGGCCGTGCGTTCGCGCCGAGGTGCCGTTCTTTTCGCTGGGCTGCGAGGACGAGGACATCGCTCGCTACGGTGCCTATGCCGAGGGCGCCATCGATGCACTGGCCACCGACCCGGCCGATCCGTCACGCGCCCTGGTCATTGATTACAAGACGGGTGGCACGCAGGATGAGACGCCGGAACAGCTGCTCGAGAAGCACGCCCTGCAGGCGCGCGTCTACGCCGACGTGTTGCACAAGGCGGGCGTTGAGGCGGTGACGGTCAAGTTCGTTCGCGTGGAGCAGGCGAATCCAGCCATCTTCGTCGAACCCGCCGAGCCCCAAGTAGTCACCTACAATCTCTAGCCCTCAGATAACTTGCGGTGGAATAGTTCCTGTATTGCGGTCCAGGTGGCCCAAGCGGGAACTATTCCACCGCAACTGCAAGAGGAGCCGTGTGGGTTTGGCTAGGTTCGGGTGCCGTCCGCGCCGTGCGGTAAAATCGTTCAGTCAGAACACGAACCCGCATCGGAGCTCATCACATGGCATTCGTCCATCTGCACAATCACACTGTTTTCTCCATGCTCGACGGCGCAACCCGTATCCAGGATATGGTCAACCGTGCCGTTGAGCTTGGCATGCCCGCCGTTGCCATTACCGACCACGGCTACATGTATGGCGTGCCCGACCTGGCGCTGGCCTGCGACGCCGTTAACCACAACACGCCCGAGTACAAAACCTGGAGTCACGACAAGGCCTTCTTGGAAAAGGACCGCCGCGACGAGCTGGTGGAGCCCGATCCCGAGGAAAGCCCGCGCGAGCATGCCCAGTATGTGAAGGACATGGCCATGTGGGACGAGAAGGGCAACATCGACGAGCTCAAGCCGCCCCTGGTCATCAAACCCATCTTTGGCTGCGAGGTCTACTTTACGCCGGACGAGACGCTCGCCCGCGACCATAAGCCCGAGCTCTACCACATGATCCTTCTGGCCAAGGACCAGGAGGGCTATGTCAACCTGATGCAGACGGTTTCCGAGGCCGCCGTGCAGGGCTTTTACTACAAGCCGCGCGTGACGCTCGACAACCTGCGTCGCCATGCCAAGGGCATGATTTGCACGAGCGCCTGCATTGCGGGCATCATCCCCAAATACATCGACCGCGGCGACATGGAAGGCGCCATCAAGTGGGCCGAAACCTTCCGCGACACCTTCGATCCCGGCGACTTCTATATCGAGATTCAGGAACACGGCATTACCACCGATAATGGCCTGACCGACGAGCAGATGGACCGTACGCTCATCGACATCGCCAAACAGGTGGGCGTCAAGGTCATCGCTACCAACGACTTCCACTACCTGCGCCGCGAGGATGCGCCCGTGCAGGACGTCATCATGTGCATCGGCATGAACGCCAAGGTCGACGACCCCAACCGCATGCGCATGACCGGCTCGGAGTTTTATATGAAGACCGAGGAGGAGATGCGGGCGATGTTCCCGTATTGCCCCGAGGCCTGTGACAACACGCTCGAGATTGCCGACAAGTGCTACGTGGAACTGGACTGGGACTCCATCATCCTGCCGCGCTTCCCGTTGCTCGATCCCGGCGAGACGCACGAGAGCCAGTTCCGCCGCGAGTGCGAGAAAGGCCTGCGCCAGCACTACGGTGACGACTGGGCCACGCGCGAGATCGGCGGCGTCAACATCAAAGAGCGCTTTGAGTACGAATACAAGGTCATCTGCGACAAGGGCTTTGCCGCCTACTTTTTGATCGTCGCCGAGTACGTGCAATGGGCTAAGGACAACGGCATCGGCGTCGGCCCCGGCCGTGGCTCGGCCGCCGGCGCTATCGTCGCCTACGCCATGAACATCACCGCGTTTGACCCGCTCGAGAACGGCCTGATGTTCGAGAGGTTCCTGTCCCCGCAGCGTACCGAGATGCCCGATATCGATATGGACTTCGACGATGAGCGGCGCCTCGAGGTCGTGGAGCACGTTCGCCAGCTCTACGGCCCCGAGAAGGTCACCCACGTCATCACCTACTCGACCATTAAGGCCAAGCAGGCCATCAACGACGCCGCGCGCGTCCTGGACTACCCGGTCTACATGGGCCAGCGCCTGTCCAAGATGGTCTCGAGCGACCCCAAGGTCAAGCTCAAGCAAGTACTCGAAAAACAACCCGGCAAAGAGGATCTGTTTAACCCCGACTTTGCCGAGGCCTATAAAAAGGACGACGACGCCCGCCGCATCATCGACACGGCGCTCTCGATTGAGGGCCTCACCCGTGGCGAGGGCGTGCACGCGTGCGCCGTTCTGATCTGCCGCGACCCCGTCAACGAGCACGTGCCCACCAAGCTCGACACCAAGGGCGGCGTCGAGATTACCCAGTACGAGGGCCATACCGTTGCCGACATGGGCCTGCTCAAGATGGACTTCTTGGGCCTGCGCACGCTGACGGTTATCTCCAAGGCTAAGGCAAACATCAAAAAGAACTTCGGCATCGACATCAAAGAGGAAGAGATTCCCTTTGACGACCCCGAGATCTTTAAGCTCATGGGCTCCGGTCACACCGCCGGCGTCTTCCAGGTCGAGTCCGCCGGCATGACGGCCACGATCAAGAACATGAAGCCCACAGAGTACAAGCACGTCGTGGCATTGATCGCCCTGTACCGTCCGGGCCCGCTAGGCGCCGGCATGGTCTCGTCCTACATCAACCGTATGAACGGCAAGGAGCCGGCCGTCTCCTACGACGACCGTCTGGACGACATCCTGGGCGAAACCTACGGCACCATGGTCTACCAGGAGCAGGTTATGCTCATCTCCGTCGAGATGTGCGGCTTCTCCAAGGGCGAGTCGGACTCGCGTATCCGTAAGCCCGTGGCTAAGAAAAAGATCAAGCTGCTCACGTCGACGGTGCTCCACTGGGAGGATGGCTCGGACGAGACCACCTACGACCACTGGATGAACGGCGCTATCAAGAACAACTACACGCGCGAGGTCGCCCAGAAGATTTGGGACGATGTTCTCGAGTTCGCGTCCTACGCCTTCAACAAGTCGCACTCCGCCGGCTACGCCATCCTGGTTATGCAGACGGCATGGCTCAAGGCGCACTATCCGCACGAGTACATGGCGGCCGTTCTGACGTCCTATACGGGTAAGACCGACAAGATCGTGCACTACGTCTCGGCATGCCGTCACGACGGCATCCCCGTGCTTTCGCCAGATGTCAACGAGTCCGGTACCGAGTTCACGGCTACCAAGGAGGGCGTGCGCTTTGGTCTGGCCGGCATCCGCGGCGTGGGCACCGGCGTGGCGCAGGCGATTATCGCCGAGCGCGAGGCGGGCGGTCCGTTTAAGACGCTGCACGACTTTGTCGAGCGCGTGGACTCGAGCCAGGCCAACCGTCGCGTGATCGAATCGCTGATCAAGGCAGGCGCCTTCGACTCCACGGGGTATCCGCGTCGCCAGATGATGCACTTTGTGGACAAGAACAACCCCGAGAACATCATCGATGCCGCGGTAAAGCGCCAGAAGGACCGCGCGAGCGGCCAGACGTCGTTCTTCGATATGTTTGGCGACGTTGAGGGCTCGGGCTTTGAGGTGAGCGTGCCCGATCCGGATGGCCAGGAGTGGGATCGCCACCTTAAGCTGAGCCAGGAGAAAGAGGTTCTGGGCATCTACGTCTCGGACCACCCGCTGCGTCCGTTTGAGTATGCACTAGCCAAGGCGCGCGACTTCTCGTTCTCGCAGATCGACACCGGCTACGAGGTTCAGAATCCTACGGGCGGCACCATCAACCAGGAGATTCCCGAGGGTAAGGCGCTGTGGTGGGCCGGCATGGTCTCGAGCGTGTCCAAGCGCGTGACCAAAAACGGCGACCCCATGGGCATCGTGCAGCTCGAAGACATGGAAGGTGAGGCCACGGTCGTGGTGTTCCCCAAGACCTACAAGGAGGCCGAGGGGTATCTGTACGGCGAGGTCGATCCCGAGACCGGCGCGCAGCTGTCCGACGCGTTTGTGCGCATTAAGGGCAAGCTCGAGCGCTCGGACCGCGGCGACCAGATTATCGCGCAGGAGATTGTGCCGCTGGAGCTTAACGAGGAGAGCAACAAGCCCAAAGTGTTTGAGGTCATGGTGCCCAACAGCCGCTTTAGCCAGGGCAATATGGCGCGTCTTGCCACGGTGCTTACCGCCAACCCGGGCGGCGACCGCGTGGAGATCTTTATCGAGCAGGTGGACGGGCACGTACTGCGTGCCGAGGTGCCGGCCAAGGTCAACGCACGCTCGATTCCGCTGCTGGCAGAGGCCAAGGCCATCGTGGGTAACCAAGGCCGCGTGACGGTGATCTAAAATGATTTTTCTGGGACGGGGATAAAAAAAGGCTCTGTTAGACCAGGATTGACATACATGTGTCCCCACGGTGCCATATCTTTGACCCCGTAGACCGCGATGATGGGGGCAGCATGAACGCCGAAGACCTGGTCCTCAACTTCAAGAAGGGCATGGCGAACCTCAGCAA
>JAXIYC010000053.1:0-4101 GCA_036304725.1 Collinsella sp.
CTCCCGGGGCCGGCCGATCCGGCCCTCAGGGTATCGGGTTCCCACATTCATCCGCACATGTGCGGATGAATGTGGGAGGTGTTCGGATAAAGTCGATAATCAAGGTTTACAAATTCGTAAACTTTTTTGAAAAAAGTGCTTGCACAGTTCTCGAATCATAGGTTATTATCTTCCACGTTGAACGCGCGGGTTCAACAAAACGAACCGCGAATCAACAACATAGCATGTCGGAGTGGCGGAATTGGCAGACGCGCTAGCTTGAGGTGCTAGTGACCGCTTTTTGGTCATGCGGGTTCAAGTCCCGCCTCCGACACCATCGCATTCGAGAAGCCTCTTCGGAGGCTTTTTTGTTACCGATAGACGGTGGGGTCCACGATGGAAACGCTTGAACGCAACGAGTGGGCAGACGTTGCCCAACTAGTCGAGATCACGAGCGATGCTGTCATCATCTGCGAGCTCGACGGAACCATTCTGCATGTGAATAATCGCTTACTTGGTTTGATGTGCGAGGAACGCGCCGACGTCATCGGTGGAGATGTTAAAGACGTCCTGTACTCGTCCGCTTTTGAACGTGCGACGGAACATCGTCTGCCATTTGAAACTGATGGCTCCGAGAGCGAACTTATGCTCAAGTTGAGCGACGGCTCTTTTATTCCCGTCTTGGTTCGTGCGGGCTCCGTAACGCCTCCGCGCATCTTTGGGCGCCGCGCGCCACGTGTCCTGGTGGCACTTCACAGTATCGAGGAACAGTATTCTCACGACCGTCAACTCAAGCGTGCGTTATCGGAGCTTAGAGTGGCGAACAAGCGTCTCTCTGGCACGCTCTCGGTCATTATGAGCACTGTGGGATCCGATGAGTTACCCAGCCTGCTTGATACCGTTTTGAACCAGCTTGTAGGAACGCTCGATGCTTCGGGTGCCGCTATCTATTTTTCTGAGAGCGGCGGCTTTAAGCTTCGCGGTGTTTCCAAGGAGCTGCTCGACAGCTACCTGCCCGAGTTTTTGCCGTATGGCGCTGGCATTCCGACGTATGTTCTTCGCGAGTCGCGTGCTTGTCGCTTGTCGATTCAACAGGACCTTGAGGGCGATAAGGCCGCCTCCGGTATGTTCATGGACCTGGATAATCGTTCTAAGCACCTGTTGCGCATGCAGGATATGCCTCCGTACCGCAGCGAGATCTGTCTTCCCGTTTTTTACGGTACGCAGATCCTTGGCGTGCTGGAAGTTGGTTGGAAACGCCCCCAGGCACCGCTCGCCTATGACGTTAATGTACTCGAGGTCATTTGCGATTACCTGTCTATCCAACTGGTCGGCATGGCATCGAGTCTTCGCTCCCGTCGCACGGCCGAGCTTGGCCGCTCGCTCAATGTCTTGCGTGATGAGTTGTTTACCTTTCTAGACGATTCCGCCGCGGCTACCCAGGCGGTATCGTCCGAGATTTGCAATATGCTCAACTGCCATTTTTGTCCTGTTGAGTATGACGCCAGTCTGGACTCCTACGTCATAGATTTTGAAGGCGGCAGTCGCGTTGCTTTGCCGGACGATCCCGAGAAGCTTTTCTTTTCCACGACGGCGCCAGCGGCACGTTTGGGGGCTGCCCCCGATGGCTTTGAGGCATCTGTTTTGGGCGGCACGAGTGCCGAGGACCTTAAACACGTCCGTATAACTCGCGTTGACGAATCGATGCCTATGGGAGGCTGGCTTAGGGCACATGGCCTGCCTTGCCAGGGTCTCTACGTCGACGCCGGCATCGAGGCGGGGCGCCCGCGCTCTGAGGGCGATGGCAAGCACAGTAACGACGCGATCGTTCCTGCTTCTGTTGCGAAGGGCCCGACGACGCGCGCGCTGCTGCTTCGTGATGGTAGCCAAGAGCCGATTGATGACCTTGAATATGACTACTTGGTGCACTTGGCTCATGACTTTGAACTGATCTATGAAGGCGAATCTCAAAAGCGTGAGGAGCGCCATATCGCTCAGACCCTCCAGATTGGCATGAGAAATTCACTGGGGGATGTTCCGGGTATCGCAACCGATTCGGTGTACCTGTCGGCCACGAACTCGGCGTTGGTCGGCGGCGATTTCTATACGCTCATCCGTCTTCCCGACGATTGCGCCGTCGTGATTCTGGGCGATGTGTCTGGCAAAGGCATTGAGGCTGCATCGATGTCCGCGCTCGTCAAGACGGCCCTGACGGCATATGCCTGGGAGGGCGCTGGACCGGCCCGCATGGCACGCTCCCTTAACAGCATGCTCATGGGCTTTTCGAGGGTCGAGACGTTTGTGACGGCCTTTATCGCCAAGATTGACCTTAAAGCCGGACGCGCAACGTATTGTTCGGCGGGCCATCCTCCGACCATGGTCATCAGGCCAGAGTCGATGCCGCTGGGTGGCGACGAGGCTCGTGGGGGAGAGGTCGAGCTGCTTGGATGCCAATCGGGGGTAATCGGTGCCTTTGAGAGCATGGTGTACGAGACAGGCGTGTTTACGTTCGCTCCTGGTGACATGCTATTTATGTACACCGACGGAACAATCGAAGCACGTGACCGCTCGGGTGCTTTCTTTGGCGAGCAGCGCCTTCGTGACCTTCTGCTCTCTGTCTCGGGTGAGGGCGTATCGGGAATCTGCGGCAAGGTCTTGGGCGAGCTCGACCGATTTACCGAATCGGCGCTGGACGATGACATTGCATTGGTGTCCCTTGAGTTTTTACGGGGTCGTTCATAGACGACGCTGGACGGGCTGAATCCGTACGGTTGGGGAAACGAATGCATCGAGTGGGCTTTTTTGGGGAACCATGGTCGTATGAATGAGTGGAATGACATAGCGGTTTTGACGCCACCAGGCGATATCGACATCGCCACGGTGCCTGCGCTGCGTCGGCGGTTGGATGCTTTGATTGGCCGCGGCGTGCGTCGTGTCGTCATCAACTGTCAGGCTGTTAGCTTTATCGATTCGACGGGCTTGGCATTCCTGCTTACGCGCGCTCGTGAGCTCATGAGGCGAGAAGGCCTGCTTTCGCTCGTCAATGCATCAGGTGAAGTTGTTCGCTTTTTGGAGATTGCACGTCTTGTCGATATTCTTCATGTCGCGGGGCCGGCACGGGAGTCTATTCCCGCCATTCCGGTGGGGGAGCTGCCTCGCTGGAGTAAGAGCGTCGAGGTCCGTCAGGGTATTGAGAATCTTCCATACTACCGACATCGCATCGCCGAACTCCTTGAATCGCTTCCGTTGCGCCGCGACGAGCGCTACGATGTCGCATTGGCGTCGGGGGAGGCGCTGGGTAATGCCTATGACCATGCGGGCGGTATCGGGTGCGTCCTGACGGTTCAGGCCTATGGCGATCGCGTTGTGGTTGAGGTGCTTGATCGAGGTGCCGGCTATTCTATCGATGAAACGAGCGAACCGGTCGCATCAGAGGAGCGCGGCCGTGGTATCAAGCTTATGCGTATGCTCGTCGATAACGTGGAGGTTGCTCGTCGTACGGACGGCGCCGGCACGCGCGTGCAGATGGTGAAGCTGTTTAGCGGAGCGCTGGAATCGTGTGCCTAGCCAATCGCTTTAGCGCGTTTAGCTACTAAGAACATGCGGCAGACAAGTTTTTTGAAAAAAGTACTTGCGTCTTTTGGACAACTCGCGTAAATTAATAACCCGCAAGCGGACATGGCTCAGTTGGTAGAGCACAACCTTGCCAAGGTTGGGGTCGCGGGTTCGAGCCCCGTTGTCCGCTCCATTGCATTTCCGGACCGTTTAGGCGGTCCTTTTTCGGCGAAGTGGCCAAGTGGTAAGGCAGAGGCCTGCAAAGCCTTTACCCCCGGTTCGAATCCGGGCTTCGCCTCCAGGCAACATCCGGGCGCTCCGGCGCCCGTTTTGTTTTACATATGCGGACATGGCTCAGTTGGTAGAGCACAACCTTGCCAAGGTTGGGGTCGCGGGTTCGAGCCCCGTTGTCCGCTCCAACTATGTTACGCGGTTCTAACGAACCGCGTTTTTGTTCAAGACTTTAGTCTGCTGGGCGCGCAGCGGCCAGCTTCAACCCACCCGCTATGCGGGTGGAGACAAACGGCTTTACAAAGCCACCCCTCCGACCGATATTGACGATTGTTC
>JAXIYC010000054.1:0-34871 GCA_036304725.1 Collinsella sp.
GGCCGGCCGATCCGGCCCTCAGGGTATCGGGTTCCCACATTCATCCGCACATGTGCGGATGAATGTGGGAGGTGTTCGGATAAAGTCGATAATCAAGGCCCAATGACTAAGTTGCAGGTGGCGGCGGTTGTGTTACACTAACGCTGCGTATATGACGCAAATATCTCGATACAGATCAATGATGTCCGTCGGTATTTGACGGAGCTAGACTGTTTAGCCGCCCTGAAGGTTTATGCAGGGAGCATGTGATCACAGGGCTTGAAAAGAAAGTTGAGCAAACACTGTGTCTGATCAACAGCAAGAAAACGAAATAACGACGACGCAAGCCGCTCCCGCTGCACCGGTTGCGTCGGACCAGGTCGCGGCGCCCGCGCAAACCTCGGCTCCTGAGACGCCTAAGGCTGCAACGGCTGAGAAGGCCGTGCCTGCAACTGGTGAGGAGGCTGCTCCGGCAAAGCCCAAGCGCACGCGCCGCGCGGCCAAGCCTGCCGCTGACGGCGAGGAGGTCACCAAGCCCAAGCGCCGTACCGCGCGCACGACGCGCGCCAAGCGCACCGTTGCAGCTGACTCCTCGGCGCCGATTTCCGATGAGGTCGCGCAGGCACGTGCGTTGGCGCAGATTAGCGAGGCTCAGGTGGTGCGCGCCCGCCGTCGTGCTGCCGAGCGCGAGGCCGCGGCTCTGACCGAGCTTGCAGCTCCGTCTGTGCCCGAGACCCCTGCCGCCGACCAGCCGACCGAGAAGCCGGCACCGCGCACACGCCGTCGCACGGCTGCTAAGGCCGAGCAGGTTGCTGAACAGGTAACCCCCGAGCTCACTGAGGCTTCGGTCCGTTCCGCGGCAGGGGAGGGCGCATCGCCAACTGAGCCCGCTGCGCCTGTCGAGGCCAGCGAAGTTCCCGTTGTCGATCCGGCTTTGCGCCCGCACCGTCGCGGTCGCAAGCCCAAGGCCTTCGTCGAGGCAGAGAAGGCCGCAGCCGCAGCCGCAGCTGCTCGGGATGCTGCGGCGACCGCCGAGTCTGCAACCGCTGCCGATGCACCCGTTCAGGATGCTGCGACTTCCGAGGCTGCTCCCGCCGATGCCGAGCCCGCCGACGTCCGCCCCGGTCGCAGCCGTCGCACTGCTGTTAAGCGCACGTCCAAGGCTAAGGCTGCCAAGAAGGGTGCGTCCGAGGATTCCGACGAGACGACCGCCGATGCATCGACTGATGCCGCCGAGCCCCAAGACGTCGAACAGCCTGCGTCCGAGAAGCCCAAGCGCGGTCGTAAGAAGTCCGCTAAGGCCAAGGCGTCCGAGCATCAGGCTGATGTCGAAGCGCAGGTCGATTCTGGCGCCGAGGCCAATGAAGCCGCTGCGGTCAATGCCGACGCCGCCGCAACCGATGGCGCCGCGCCCGCCGAGGCCGAAGACGGCGCTCGCCCCAACCGTCGCCAGCACAAGCGCAACGAGGAGCGCAACGAGCGCAAGGACGAGCGCAACAACGACCGTCGCAACCGCCAGCGCGATCGCAAACAGCGCAACAAGGAGCGCAACGCCGCCCCCACCGAGCCCACGCTTTCGCGCGAGGAGCTCGCTGCCATGAAGGTCGCCGAACTGCGCGAGAAGGCCAAGGGGTTCGAGATTGAGACGACCGGCAAGAAGAAAGCCGAGCTCGTCGAGGAGATCTACGTCACCGCCGCGAAGGCCGAGGGCTTCCGCGACATCAAGGGCATTCTGCAGATTCGCCCGGACAGCTCCGGCATCATCCACGCCCATGGCTACATGAAGTCCAACGACGACGCCTTCGTGCCCGCCTACCTCATCCGCTCCGCGCGCCTGCGCACGGGCGACGTCATCGAGGGCTCGCTGCGCCCTTCGCGCGGCGGCGACAAGCGCGCCGGCCTCGCCAAAATCACGACCGTCAACGGTCTGGATCCCGAGCAGATTCGCAATCGCCCCAAGTTTGGTGACCTCACCCCGGTCTATCCCAACGAGCCGCTGCGCATGGAGCACGGCAAGGACTCCATTACCGGTCGCGCCATCGACATCGTGTCGCCGATCGGCAAGGGTCAGCGTGGCCTGATCGTGTCCCCGCCTAAGGCCGGCAAGACCACGATCCTCAAGAAGATCTGCCAGTCTATCTCGATTAACAACCCCGAGGTACACCTCATCTGCCTGCTCGTCGACGAGCGCCCCGAAGAGGTCACCGATATGCAGCGTTCCATCAAGGGCGAGGTTGTGGCGTCGACCTTCGATATGCCCGCCGACAACCACACTCGTGTGGCAGAGCTCGTCATCGAGCGCGCCAAGCGCATCGTGGAGCTGGGTGGCGACGTCGTGGTGGTGCTCGACTCCATCACGCGTCTTGCCCGCGCCTACAACTTGGCGGCGCCCGCCTCGGGCCGCATCCTTTCGGGCGGCGTCGATTCGGCGGCCCTGTATCCGCCCAAGCGCTTCCTGGGCGCAGCCCGTAATATCGAGAATGGTGGCTCGCTCACCATCCTGGCCTCTGCCCTCATCGACACCGGTTCCAAGATGGACGAGGTCATCTTTGAGGAGTTCAAGGGCACCGGCAACATGGAGCTTAAGCTCGACCGCGACCTGGCCGACCGTCGCATCTTCCCGGCTATCGACCCCGTTGCCTCCGGTACGCGTAATGAGGACCTGTTGGTCGACGAGCAGATGCGTCCGTTTGTCTTTGGTCTGCGTCGCATTCTTGCCGGCATGAACAACACCGAGCGCGCAGCCGCATCGTTTATCAAGGGTCTTAAGGGCACCAACACCAATCAAGAGTTCCTGGTGCGTTCGGCCAAAAAGCACAGCGACTACGAGCAGACGTTCTAGGTTGTCATCCACACGCAGCGATAGCCATCAATGCGATAAAGGGTCGGGGCTTGCGCCTCGGCCCTTTTCCATATCGCCGCTCCGCACTTATTTTTGACCATAAGACTGGCAAGCAGCAGGTTTCCCGTTTCAATCCGACATCGTCGCTTGCAATCGACAGGGCGGTTTCGCATAATAGCTTTTAAGCTTCGCGACGGAAAACGCAGATGAAACGAACCATATACCGTTGCTTTGGGGCATAGCCCCGCTTCATCTTCTCTCGCGCAGCCAACTGAATGATGCGATTTGGGTGCTGGAAGATGGGGAGAGCTCATGGCTTCTTCTGATGCAACACAACGAGCAGTCCTTGCCGGACTTTCGTGCGGGATCGGCCTTGCCGCTCCCGTGGTTATGTATGCCGCGACGCTGCCGTTTTCGTCGGTGAACGAGACGGTCGTGGCGGGTGCGGTTCCCTTCGCCGTGGGCGCGGTGGCGGGCGTGGGTATCTATGCCGCCTCGCTGGGTATCTCCGAGTACCGTGCGCAGCGTGAAGAGCGTCTGTTCCAGCCTGATGCCATGGGCGGTGCCGCCAATCTCAATCAGCATCAAAGCGAGTTCAAGACTGCCTCGATTCCAGCTCAGCAGCAGGATGCGACTCCTTACGCTGCTGTTTCTGCTTCTCAGGCTCAGTCGGAGCAGTCTACCTCGGCATTCCTTTCCGGCCTGACTGGTGCGTTCCAGCGCCGTCATGCCGATGATGGTGTCCCTACCATCGCTCGAGCCGCAGATGCTATGGACGAGGACGAGGCTTGGTCTATGATCGACAGCATGCTCGACGACGATTCGCCGGTGAGCTGCGACCCTGCACACTCGCGCGACGTCTATCAAGTCGCCATCGACGAGCTCACCAACGGCGGGCAGACCGGCTCCTTCAATCGCGACGACATCGCCGCCGCGGCACGCGCCGTGTCGGGCTCCCAGGCCGCCCCTGCGGGCAGCACGGCGGCTTTCGTGGCACTCGTTGCCAACGCGGCAGCCAATAACGCCTACAACGCTACCTCGGGCGACGCGAATGCTTCTGCCGACAATTCGTACGTTGATGAAGAAATGACCGCTGACGAGGAGGCCGTCGCCGCCCGCCGTGCCGCCGAAAGCTCGTTGTGGGGCGCTCCTGCCCAGCAGCAGGCGGCTGAGGCTGCGCCGTACAATGCAAACCTCGCCAGCATGCCTATCATCTCCGGTGCCGCGGACATCGATCTCGATGACCTCGATGAGCCTGCAGCCATCACCGCATCGATTGATGCCCAAGATCGCATCGACACCGGCGACCTTCCGGACGCCTCGCTCGAGGTTGATGTTCCCATGGCCGATTACTCGGGCCACGAGGACATGTGGGCCGCCGCCACCGCGATTCTGGATGAGATTGACGAGCCTGCTCCTGTTGCAGCCCCCGCTCCCGTCGCTGCCCCTCAGCCTGCTGCCCCCGCCTATGTCGGCCGTCACAGTGCTGTGTTCCCCGAGGATACTGCCCGTATCTCGCGCGAGAGCATCGAGCGGGCCGAGGCTATTGCCGCCGGCATTATGGAAAACCGTCGTCACGAGCGCGTCAATCAGATCCTCGAGGAAGAGATCGAGCGCCTGCAGTCCTCAACAGCCAAGCGTACGGGCCGTGCCTATCTGAGCGTTATCGAGGGCGGTACCGCCAGCTTCGCGCCGCTCCGCGCGGAGGCATAACTTCTGCATGGTTAAGATCAATCGAAAATGGGCGGTTGTAACCTGCCTGATGGCGCTCTTGATCTGGGGCAATTCGCTGGTTCCCGGCTCGGGGTCGGGCTCACTGAGTCTAACGGTCATGGAAGCTATCCGCGGTTTCCTGCACGGCGTGGGACTTCCATATGAATGGGTGACCAACTTTGTTGTTCGCAAGTGCGCGCATTTTACCGAGTATATGGTGCTCGGCATCCTGGCAACGCACGCCTTTGATTTTGAGGGCCGGCGCACCTTTGACGTGCTGCTGCCCACGGCGGTGTTCCTGCTGCTGATTCCTTCGATCGACGAGACGATTCAGCTCTTTGTGCCGGGACGCGCTGGAATGATCACCGATGTGATGATCGACTGCTGTGGAGCGGCAACGGGCGTTGTGCTCCGATATCTCTTACGGTCGCTGATGTGCGCCAAAAAGGCCGCCTAGGACGTATTGTTTGGTCCTAGGCGGCCTTTTTTATTTGAGGGCTTATATGAGGCGTGGTGGCGTCGTTCCGTAGGTCGGATTTGCCGGGCGTGCCACGCCCCGTGGGTGCGTCTGCTACTGAAGCGCCTGTGCGCCCAGGGCCAGGCAGCCCATGATGCCCTGCTTGCCCTCGAGGCTGTTGTTGACGATGTAGCTATCGATGTCGTTGACCTCGGGCGTGACGATATAGCCGTTGAGCATCTCGGCGCACTTTTTGCGTGCGAGCGGCACGATGGGAGTGTGGTCGGCCACGCCGCCGCCGATGATGATCTTTTGCGGCGCGTAGCACAGCGTGTAGGTCATGAGTGCCTGTGCCAGATAGCCGGCGAGCAGGTCCATGGCCTCCGAGTCATCGGCCATGTCTCCGGCGCTCTTGCCATCCCAGCGCTTTTTAACGCCGGGGCCGGCGATGAGGCCCTCGAGACAGTTGTCGTGGAAGGGGCAGGCGCTGTGCTCGCCAATGGTGTCGCGCGGGTCGCGCGTGACCAGGATGTGGCCGGCCTCGGGATGCATCATGCCGTGCACGAGCTGGCCGCCCGAGAGCACGCCGGCGCCCACGCCGGTACCGATGGTCAGATACACAACGTCAGTGAGGCCCTGGGCGCAACCAAAGGTGACCTCGCCCAGGCAGGCGACGTTGACGTCGGTGTCGTAGCCGCAGGGAATATTGAGCTCGTTTTGGATGGTGCCCAGCAGGTCAAAGTAGCGCCATGCCGTTTTGGGCGTCTCCAGGATCTTGCCGTATTGGGGCGAGGCAGGGTTGACTGCGGTGGGGCCAAAGGCGCCGATGCCCAGCGCGGCGATGCCCTTGTCGGCAAACCATGCGTTGACGGCCTCGACGGTCTCCTGCGGAGTCGTGGTCACGATCTGCTCACGCTCCAGGACCGTGCCGTCTGCATAGCCCGTGGCGCAGACCATCTTGGTGCCGCCGGCCTCGAGCGCTCCGATAAGTTGCTGCTCTTCCATAATATTCCTCTCACTGGGACGAGTTGCTCCATGACTAAAGTATAGAGCTCTAAACCATTTAAGAAAGCGCCATAAAAAGAAGCCTCGCATCGCGGCAGGCGGTGCGGGGCTTCTTTAGTTACTTTAGTTGCCGGGCCGTCCTTACCCGCGCGGTTTGATTTTATCACGCAGGGACTTGAGGTTCTCCAGTGCCGCGTTAAGCGTCTCGTCTCGCTTGGCAAAGTGGAAACGAATCAGGTGGTTGACGGGCTCGCGGAAGAAGCTCGAGCCGGGCACGGCGCCCACGCCCACCTTAGACGCGAGGTCCTCGCAGAATTCGAGGTCGCTGTCATAGCCAAACTCAGAGATGTCCATCATGACGTAGTAGGCGCCCTGCGGCACGTTATGCTCAAGACCGATGCTGTCGAGTCCCTGGCAGAACAGGTCGCGTTTGGCGGCATAGAGGTCAAGGACCTCATCGTAATAGCTGTCGTCGAAGTTGAGGGCGGTGACGACGGCTTCCTGCAGGGGAGCGGCGGCGCCCACGGTGAGGAAGTCGTGGACCTTTTTGATGCGCTCGGTGATTTCGGCAGGGGCGATAGTGTAGCCCAGACGCCAGCCGGTGATGGAGTAGGTCTTGGACAGCGAGCTGCAGCTGATGGTGCGCTCGAACATGCCAGGCAGCGTGGCCATGTAGACGTGCTCATGGGGTGCGTAGACGATGTGCTCGTATACCTCGTCGGTGATGCAATAGGCGTCGTACTTTTTGCAGAGGTCGGCGATAAAGGTGAGCTCCTCGCGCGTAAAGACCTTGCCGCAGGGGTTGGAAGGGTTGCACAGGACGATGGCCTTTGGGTCGTTGTCGCGGAAGGCCGCCTCGAGCGCCTCGCGGTCAAAGTCGAATGTGGGCGGGTTGAGCGGCACATAGATGGGCTCGGCTCCCGAGAGAATGGTGTCAGCGCCGTAGTTCTCGTAGAACGGCGAGAAGATGACGACCTTGTCGCCGGGGTTCGTGACCGTCATCATGGCGGCCATCATGGCCTCGGTGGAGCCGCAAGTGACTACGATATTCTCGTTGGGGTTCACCGGCATGCCCATAAAGTGCTCCTGTTTGGCGGCGAGCGCCTCGCGCATGGCCTGGGAGCCCCAGGTGATGGAGTACTGGTGGTAAAGCGGCTTGGGGTCGGTGGCGATGGTGCCCAGACTATTGAGCAGCTGCGCCGGGGGATCGAAGTCGGGGAAGCCCTGCGACAGGTTGACGGCGCCATACTTGTTGGAGATGCGCGTCATACGGCGGATGACCGAATCGGTAAACGTTGCCGTGCGGTTGGAGAGTTCTTTCATGCCGGTCCTTTCGAGCATTTGCAGTGGGGCAAGTTTACTCCTATGAAACCGGTGGGATTTGCTCGAAATGGATCCGAAAAACTCTTTTCAAAATTCTTGAAAATTGGGGCTTGCATCGCGTGGCGTTCCTTGCAATAATAGTCGAGCGCGAAGCGCACAGGACACGGTGGGTGTAGCTCAGTTGGCTAGAGCGACGGGTTGTGGTCCCGTAGGTCGAGGGTTCGAGTCCCTTTACCCACCCCAGTTCTTGCTTCGTGTTGATATCGGGTCGTTAGCTCAGTTGGTAGAGCAGGGGACTCTTAATCCCAAGGTCCAGGGTTCGACCCCCTGACGGCCCACCACACGATATCTCCTCTAAAGTCCGCCACAACGGACTTTAGCTTTGGGTCGTTAGCTCAGTTGGTAGAGCAGGGGACTCTTAATCCCAAGGTCCAGGGTTCGACCCCCTGACGGCCCACCCAAAGATTGTTAAAGCGACTGGCTCAGGCTGGTCGCTTTTTTGTTGACCTCGTATGGGGTCGAACCCGTAAGGGCGCGGAGCTGAGGAAATACGTAAGCATTTACCAGCGTAGCGCGCAAGGCGCCTTGGCGCCGCAGCGGCCGCCTGCGCAGCAGGCTGACCCCCTGACGGCCCACCAAAGCATGTTAAAGAGACTGGCTTCGGCTGGTCGCTTTTTTGTTGACCTCGCATGGGGTCGAACCCGAAAGGGCACAGCCGCTTTCACAGATCGAGCCTACCCTGGGGATCGGTAAAACCGTCAGTACCCTCCTTGAGTTTCTTCTCGTCTGCCTTCACGCGACGCTCGAGCTTTTTTGTATCCTCGGCAGGCGGTAGGTTCTCGGGGACAATTCCGCGGTCGATGAGGCTGCCACGCACGCTTGTGTTGTTCTCGACGTGCTCTTGCTTGATCTGGTCCAGGCCGTACAGGTCGTGTTCCTCGGCGTTGAAGGCCGTCATCGAGTTCGTAAGGTCCTTTGCTTTGATGAGGACATCGGCTAACCTGTCCGCCAATGCCGCGCTCTTGGGTACGCCGAGCTGCTGCTTCATTTCCGCCGTGCTTCTGCCGCCGAATAACGCCTCATCGCCCTTCGACTTGATGATCGCGAATCCTTTGGAGTCCACGCCGCGTTTGAACGCAATACCCGAGAGCTGTTTCTCTGAATCGGATAGCGAGTGGCGCGCCTGCAAGCGCTGAATCTCTGCGAAGCGCTGCTCTATGAGCTCTTGGCGGCGCGTCTGCACGGCAAAGTATGCCTGGGCGAGCGCGATCTCTCGCTTGTCTGAATCTCCGTTCTGTGCGATTAAATAGCATGCATAGCGCGTAAGTTTGTAGTCTTTAACCGCGCGAGCGGCGACACCGGCAGTTACCATTTTCGTGGTGTCACGAAAATGGGAATCAACTGGAGTTTTGTTTGTTTCGCACGAGACTTTTGCCCTCTTAACAACTTCGGCGAAGTTCTCCCATCGAGTGTACCCCATGGGTTCCATTAAATCGCGTGCGAGCCAATACTCAACGCCGTCTTCCACATGGGCGTAGCTGTCAAGTTCGACACGCCATTTCTCGATATCCCTGCTGT
Organism: Collinsella sp.; assembly: GCA_036304725.1. GTDB lineage: Bacteria > Actinomycetota > Coriobacteriia > Coriobacteriales > Coriobacteriaceae > Collinsella. The sequence continues at coordinate 8,898 of JAXIYC010000054.1, forward strand.
CCATATCTCCTCCTCGCTGGTCTATTATCTATGCGGGCTTTGCCCGCTCTATATTCAGAATAAGGATACGCTGTCGTGCGGACACGAATGGGCCCCGTGCTGCTTCAAGCTCACGGGGCCCATGGATATCGATTGATTGTGTTCTGCTTTAGATAGGTGTCCGGTTTAATCCGCTCGATAGTGCGATCCGAGACTTTCGGTCCGCTTACGCATGGCTTTGACCATCTCCGTCGACAGCTGAATCTGCGACTGAAGGCGGGCGAGGGCAGCGATTTCGCTGTCCTGGGCTTTCTGTGTGCTCAAGGTCGTTGCCTCCGTCTTCAAGCCCTCAAGCTCGTGTAGTGCTTCGGATAGGCCTGTTTCGGTGCGGTTGATCATGCAATAGGTACTCATCGTGTGCTTAAGGCTGCGGGTCAGGCGCTCGGCATCTGTTGTGGCAATGCCGTGCTGGGGGAGGGCGATATCCGCCTTCAGGGCTGTCTTAGGCTCTTTCTGCGCTGCAAGGGCTGCCGATGCGCCTGCGATGCGCCCGAACACGATGCCGTTGGCGCTTGACAAGCCACCAATGCGGTCGGCGCCGTGCATGCCGCCTGTCGCCTCGCCGCAAGCGTAGAGGCCCTCAACGCCCGTGTACGCGGTCTTATCGATCTTGATGCCGCCGTTAGCGGCGTGGGCATACATCGCAACGCGCATCTCGTCAGTCGGGGCGATGCCGTGCTCGTCTTGCAGCCAGGTGGCAAAGGTCTGCACAAACTCTGGGACATCCTCGCGGGGGAAGTCGTAGCGGAGCGCCAGGCCTTCGGCACCTGCCTGATCGATGACGAGATCGATGGCGCGGGAGGCCAAGCGTGACGTGAAGGGACCATATCCAGAGCGCTGCTCGAGCAGGTCGTCCAGCTTGTCGTCGGCAATATCTACCGGCTGGTCTACATGTACGTAGCGCCAGGTTTTCTCGTTGAAGACCAGGTTGCGCTTGGGCTCGATGAAGCCGGGCATCATCTGCATGAACTCTATATTAGTAAGCGATGCGCCGTGCGCGAGTGCGATGGCCTGCGAGGAGCTGAGCACATCAGCCGACGTAAGGCTGCGCTCGAACAGGCCGCCTGTGCCACCGGCTGCGATGATCGTGGCTTTGGTAGCAAAGGGCACGATTCGATCTTCGGTGAGGTTGTAGAGCACGGTTCCGGTGATTCTGCCGTTCGTGTCCTCAACAAGGTCGATAAGCTCATGGCGGGGGAGCAGGCGAATGCCGAGCGACTCGATCCGGGCTGTCAGAGCGTCCTCAAGGGGCTTGCGGGTGAGGCCGCGCCACATGCGCGTTTTGTGGTCAAAGCAGGGGATAAACTGCTTTTGCTGAGCGCTCTCAGCGTTTTGCGGACGCTTGAGCTCAACGCCCAGGTCTTGCTCGAGCCATTCAATTGCCTGGGGAATGCCGTGGACAAACGTCTGGACAAGCTCGGGGTCGGCAACACCGCCGCCGACGGTCTGGATGGTGTCGATGAGGTCTTGTTCGTCGTCTTCGTTAACGGGTCCGATAAGCCCTAGGCCCCAGGTTCCAGGGAAGAAGCTCGATCCACTCATGGTCTTGCCGGCGCTTGCCACAGCGACGGTTGCGCCCGTGCGTGCCGCTTCGATGGCGGCGCAAAGGCCCGCAATGCCAGATCCAATTACCAGTACATCAGTCGATTCCATCGGATTCCTTTCTCGTCCGGCGCATTGTCGCACGGGTGATCGGCAATGGGGCCGCAAAGACTCGGCAAATCGGTAAAGGGCAAATATGGCAGGTGGGCGTCGCAGGCACTTAGACGCTCCGCCGCATCCTCTCAATATGTTGCGGTGGAATATGGACTGTTTTGGCTCGTATGGGGGCTAATCAGTCCGTATTTCACCGCAACTGATATATCGGGGCGGTAACAAAAAGAGCCGCTACCTCGAAAGGTAGCGGCTCCAAAGCTCAACTATATGAGCATCGCGCGGGCGCGATTAGGCCTTGAGGGCCTCCTCGACGGCGACAGCGCAGGCGACGGTGGCACCGACCATGGGGTTGTTGCCCATGCCGATGAGACCCATCATGTCGACGTGCGCAGGCACGGAGGAAGAACCGGCGAACTGGGCGTCGGAGTGCATACGGCCCATGGTGTCGGTCATGCCGTAAGAGGCAGGGCCGGCGCCCATGTTGTCCGGGTGCAGGGTACGGCCAGTGCCGCCACCAGAAGCGACGGAGAAGTACTTCTTGCCAGCCTCGATACGCTCCTTCTTGTAGGTGCCAGCGACGGGGTGCTGGAAGCGCGTGGGGTTGGTGGAGTTACCGGTGATCGAGATGTCGACGTTCTCGTGCCACATGATGGCAACGCCCTCGCGGACGTCGTCGGAGCCGTAGCAGTTAACGGCAGCGCGGGGACCATCGGAGTAGGGGATGGTCTCGACGACCTTGAGCTCGCCCGTGTAGTAGTCGAACTGGGTCTTCACGTAGGTGAAGCCGTTGATGCGGGCGATGATCTGGGCGGCGTCCTTGCCCAGACCGTTGAGGATAACGCGCAGCGGCTTCTTACGAGCCTTGTTGGCGTTCAGAGCCAGGCCGATAGCGCCCTCAGCGGCAGCGAAGGACTCGTGGCCGGCCAGGAAGGCGAAGCACTCGGTGTCGTCAGAGAGCAGCATGGCGCCCAGGTTGCCGTGGCCCAGACCGACCTTGCGGTCCTCGGCGACGGAGCCGGGAACGGTGAAGGCCTGGATGCCCTCGCCGATGATGGCAGCAGCCTCAGAAGCGGACTTGGCGCCACGCTTGACAGCGAGAGCGCAGCCGAGGGTGTAGGCCCACTCAGCGTTCTGGAAGGCGATGGACTGGGTGTTGTTGACGATCTCACGCGGGTTGAAGCCCTTGTCGGTGCAGATCTGCAGAGCTTCCTCGAGGGAGGCGATGCCGTTGTCGGCGAGGCACTTGTTGATCTTGTCAGCGCGGCGCTCGTAACCTTCGAACGTAACAGTCATAGTTATTTCCCTCCCTTTCTACTCGTGAACCGGGAACACGCTGGCGACGGAGTGAGTCTCCTCGTCGGTGCGCGGGTCGATGTACTTGGCAGCGTTCTCCCACTGACCATAGTGGCCCATAGCGCCAGCGATGGCCTCCTCGGGGGTCTTGCCGGCCTTGACGGCGTCGGTGAACTTACCGAGGTTCAGGAACTCGAACGCGATGATCTCGTTCTTGTCGTTGAGAGCCATGCGGGTGACGTAGCCCTGAGCGAGCTCGAGGTAACGAGCGCCCTTGGCCTTGGTGCCGAACATGGTGCCGACCTGAGAGCGAAGGCCCTTGCCGAGGTCGTCGAGGGAGGCGCCCACGGGCAGGCCGCCCTCGGAGAACGCGGTCTGGCTGCGGCCGTAAACGATCTGCAGGAAGATCTCGCGCATAGCAACGTTGATGGCGTCGCAGACGAGGTCGGTGTTGAGGGCCTCGAGGATGGTCTTACCGGGAAGGATCTCGGAAGCCATGGCGGCAGAGTGGGTCATGCCCGAGCAGCCGATGGTCTCAACGAGGGCCTCCTCGATGATGCCGTCCTTGACGTTCAGCGTGAGCTTGCAGGCGCCCTGCTGAGGTGCGCACCAACCCACACCGTGCGTAAGACCGGAGATGTCGGAAATCTCCTTAGCCTGGACCCACTTGCCCTCCTCGGGGATGGGTGCGGGGCCGTGGTATGCACCCTTGGCAACGGGGCACATGTTCTCCACTTCCTGTGAGTACTGCATGCCTCTCCTCTCTATCGTGTTGGCGTCCCGTCTGGGGGCCGTGGCTGGCGATTGCCGGGCGACCCTTCGAAAGGGACATGACATGCAGCCCCTATAATACCGCGAAATGCACGGAATATTCGGCGAACGGCTCAGTTTTCGTAGCGAGAAGTCCGGAAGTTTTAATTGAAACGGTTTAACTCTATGTTCTGTGGTCGTGAACTTCCGTAGAGGGGGTCCGTCTTGGGCAAGCTATTGGTCAGCTCTTGTAAGCATTGCGGGGGTTGACCTGTTGCAACGATGCCGTTCGCTGCCTGATTACTGCCTTTGGCCGCGCGAGTGTATTGTTTTGCGTGAATGTTTTGATGGCACGCTTCAATCGTGCTGTATTGGATGGCAAACAGATCCCGGCGAAGGGAGCGCCATGCAGCGCGTTTGGAGAACGGTTACCGGCTTTTACCATGTTTGTGCCCGCGGTACGGGCAAGCAGCTCATCTTTGAGGGCGATGAGGACCGGTGGGAGTTTTTGGAGCTGATGCGCGAGTGCTGCCGCGAGGAGGGTGTGACGGTTATCGCTTGGTGCCTTATGGGCAATCACGTGCATTTGGTGCTTGCAGATTACGAGGACAGGATGAGCGCGGCGATGCACCGGCTGCTTTTGACGTACGCGCGGCGGTTCAATAAACGCACGAGGCGCACAGGCCATCTGTTCCAGAACCGTTTTGACCGGCGCTCGCTCGATACCGACTGGCAGGTGATGGAGGCTATTCGCTCCGTACACGCCGATCCGCAGGAGGCGGGCGTTAGCCTAATCGAGCGTTATCCCTGGAGTAGCTTTGCGGAGCATTTGTGCGCTTACGACGGTGACGCGGCTGATGTCGCGAGGGGATTTTCTGATCCTTCTTGCGTGCTTGAGCTTTTTGGTTCTGCCGAGGGCTTTATTGCCTATTCGCTTTCGACGCCCGACGGCAGCAAGCCAGCGCTGTGCGATATGAAAGAGACAGAGTGGGAACGCAATGCCTTTGCCGGCAAGTTGGCGAAGAGTCTCGGGGTTCCGCTCAACGGGGTTAAAACTGCACCGCCGGCGCAGCGCGATACTGTTATTGTTGGATTGAACAATGCCGGCTTTACGGTGCGCCAGATTGAGCGGTATACCGGGATTGGCAAAAGTACCGTCTCTCGTATCGTGCGCGCCCGCGCGCGAACGGCGATGCGGGCTGGCGGAAACGTGATGTAAGGTCGCCTTTTCACCGCAGCTGGGGTCGTCCATACGCCGCAACCAGCGTTCAAAAGCTTGGTGAGGTAACTGCACTTCTTAATATGCATAGAACAATCGCCATCTTGCATAAAATAACGGCTCAGTCCGGGTTTGCCCGTGCCTACCCCCGTCTGCGCCGTGCAAAAAACGGAGTTTTCAGCATCGTGGTGCTGTCGGCACCGACGCAATCTTGCAACATGCGGACCCCGAAGCTATTGATCCCTGCCGTTGCGCCCCCGAAGCACGTGTCTGCGTCCCGTCAGACCGCGATGCTTGTTCTAAACACAATATATATGCGCCTGAAGATGTTGATTAACGCTTTCGATGCGTATACGCACAGCTTGGCGTGCTGAATACTCGCAAAAATGCACGCCGCTCCCTATGGGACCCGTCTGCGGCAGGCGCGAAGCGAGTCGGAGCTTCGCAGAACGGGGCTTGGCGCATTGCTTGGCGGGCCCGGGGCCCTGCCGCAGGCCTTTGGTGCTGTGGAAAACGCCCGTGTTCGCGTCTGGCTGTGTGGCAAATGTCAGACGGGGCGCCGGACGCGCGGACTTTGTGCCACCGCGCTCATTAGGTAAAAACAGAGCCGCCCGTATCGGGCGGCTCGGCAATCAAAACCCTTGGATTCGGGGCATAAGCTACTGGTTTGTTTGCCCCTCGAGCATGCCGTCGAGGGTGCGCCAGGCGAGCTCGGCGCATTTGACGCGGGCGGGCATGTGCGAGATGTCCTGGAGCTGGGCGGCTTCGTCCAGGTCTTCCAGGTCGTCCTCGGAGAGCTTCTCGCCGCGGATCATGGCGAGGAAGAGTCCCGCCAAGCGACGCGCCTCCTCGACGGTCTCGCCGGTGATGAGGTCGGCCATGATGTCGGCGCTGGCCTGGCTTATGGCGCAGCCGTGCCCGGTAAACGAGGCTTCCTCGATTACATCGTTCTCGACACGCAGCTGCAAGGTGAGCTCGTCTCCGCAGCTGGGGTTGATACCGTCGTGCTCGTGCGTGGGAGCATCCATCTCGTACTTATAGTCGGGGTGCGAGTTGTGCTCCATAAACGTGGTGGAGGTGTACAGATTACCCATTGAACGTGCTCCAAACGTGATGCAGGCCGGCGATGAACTTGTCGATGTCGGCCTTGTCGTTGTAGAAGGCCACGCTGGCGCGGCAGCAGGCAAGGTTCTCGACGCCCAGCCAGGTGAGCAGCGGCTGCGCGCAGTGGTGGCCGGCGCGGATGCAGATGCCGTCCATGTCCATGATGCTCGCGACGTCGTGCGGGTGAATTCCCTTGACGTTAAAGCTCACAACGCCGTGGTGGTTGTCCCAGTAGATGGAACCGATGATTTGGACAAAGTCGAGCTGCATGAGTTCGCCCATCAGATAGTGGACGAGTGCCTGCTCGCGGGCCTGGATGTTCTCGTAACCCACCGTGTTGACCAGGTAATCAAGGGCGGCTCCCGTGGCGAAGATGCCGGCGGCGTCCTGCGTGCCGGCCTCGAACTTCTCGGGGACGGGCGCCCAGACGGCGTCCTGCTCGGTGACAGAGTCGATCATTTCGCCGCCGGTGAGCATGGGCGGCATGGCGTTGAGCAGGTCCATCTTGCCCCACAGCACGCCGATGCCCATGGGGCCCATGGCCTTGTGTGCGCTAAAGGCAAAGAAGTCGGCTCCCAGGTCGGCCACATCGACCGGCATGTGCGGCAGCGACTGCGCGCCGTCGACGACCAGATAGCCGCCGTACTTGTGGACGAGCTTGCCGAGGTTCTTGACCGGGTTCTCGACGCCCAGCACGTTAGAAACCTGACCCACGGCCAGAATCTTGGTCTTGGGACCAACCTTGGCAAGAACCTCCTCGGTGGTGAGCTGGCCGGTCTTAGTGGGGTAGAGGTAGACGAGCTTGGCGCCGGTTTTGCGGCAGACCTGCTGCCACGGGATTAGGTTGGAGTGGTGCTCCATGATGGTGATGACGACCTCGTCACCGGGCTCGAGCACCGTGGGCGCAAAGCTCTTGGCGACTAGGTTGAGCGACTCGCTCGTGTTGCGGGTGAAGACGACCTCGTTGGCCTGGGGAGCGCCGATGACGTCAGCGATCTGCTGGCGCACCTCCGCGATGGCATCGGTGGCCTCGACGGACAGCGAGTACAGGCCACGCAGGGGGTTGGCGTTCATGCGCTGATAGAAGTCGCGTTCGGCGTCGAGCACGCAGGCAGGGCGCTGCGCGGTGGCGGCGCTATCGAGGAAGGCGATCTCGGGGTGCTGCTGGAAGAGCGGGAACTGCGCCTTGTAGGGGTTGGTCTCGATGTCTACGGTGGGCCAGCCGCGCGAAGCCTCGTCGCTGGCGTCGAGCTCCATGGGCTCGGGGGCAGTGCAGGTATCGCATTTAACGTGCTCGGTGTCGATCATGCGAGCTCCTCTTCAAAGTTGTCGATCAGGTTGTTGCCCAGGCGGACGACGGCTGCGCGGGTGCGCTCGTCGGTGGCGGAAAGCGCGGCGTCCTCCAGCTTGGCGCGGATGAACAAGTCCTCGGCGGCGTTTTGGTCAAGGCCGCGGCAGGCGAGGTAGAACAGCTGCTCGTCGCGGACGTGGCCGATCGTAGCGCCGTGGTTGCCGGCAACGTCGTCCTCGTCGCAGAGGATGACGGGGACGGTCTTGTTGTCGACGCCCTTGTTGGCGAGCAGCACGGTTTCGCGCTCGGTGCCGGTTGCGCCCTTGCAGCCGTGCACGAGGTCGATGGTGCCGCGGTAGACCTTCTTGGACGTGCCGGTCAGCACGCCGTTGGCGTCGATCTCGCACTCGGTCTTGCGACCGCGGTGGCGCAGCTCGTAGTTAAAGTCGCGCACCTGCTCTCGGGCGCCCAGGTAGTCAGTATCGATGGTGACCTTGGCGGTATCGCCCAACAGGTCGCCGGCGAGGCCGGTGGCGCTGGCACCGGCACCCAGGACGGTGTGCTGCACGTTGACGCGCGCGCCCTCGTCCAGGAACAGGCCGGTGTCGTCGAGCGCGATCCAGCTATCGTCGAGCGTCTGCGTGCAGGTCACGTTGACGGTGGCGTACTCGTGGGCGCACACGCGTAGCACGGAGCCCACGACACCCTCGCCGGTAACGGGGGAGTCTAGGGCAATATGTAGATCGAGCGTCGACTGGGGACGGGCGACGACGTCGATGGCGGCGATGGCCGCGGCGGCATCGACAGCGCTCACGCGCACGGTAACCGTGGCGTGCTTGTATGCGGGCACATCGATGACGATGCGCTTGGTAGCGTGGTCGGCCAGGTAGGTGTAGGCAGCCTCGCCCATGCCAGTCTCGAAGGCCTCGGCAGGGGAGAGCTCCTCCTCGAGCTTGATGGCGCCGGCCTGGTAGACGGAGGTCGCAGGCACGTCGAGCTCGGTCTCGGGCGTGATACGGGCGCGGTCGGCGGCATCGCCGGGGGCGGAGGCGCGGCGCTCGGGGAAACGCTCGGCCATAGCGTCCATGGCGGCTTCAAACGCGTCTGCCACGCCGGTAAACTGCTCGTCCAAGCCCTCGACCTCAACGGCCTCGGTGGGAGCGGCGGCAAGCTCGTCAGAGAGCTCGAGCTTGGTCTGGTTCATCTTGAGCCAACCCCAAGTGGCAGCCGGCATCGCATTAACCTGCTCAAGGATGGTAGCAGCGGTGTTGGTGGTCTGTTTCATTATCCGATCGCTCCTTCCATCTCGAGCTTGATCAGGTTGTTCATCTCGACGGCGTACTCCAGCGGCAGCTCCTTGGAGACCGGGTTGGCAAAGCCGTTGACGATCATGGTACGGGCCTCTTCCTCCGAGATACCGCGGCTCATCAGGTAGAACACCTTATCGTCGCCGATGCGGCCGATGGTGGCCTCGTGGCCGATGTCGACGTTCTTGGCGCGGATGTCCATGGCGGGGATGGTGTCGGAGCGGCTCTGGTCGTCGAGCATGAGCGACTGGCAGCTCACGGTTGCCTTGGAGCCCTCGGCCTTAGGCGTGGCCACGATGGAGCTGCGGAACGTCTGGATGCCGCCGCTCTTGGAGATGCCCTTGGTCTCGACGGTTGCCGAGGTCTCGGGCGCGTTGAGCACGACCTTGCAGCCGGTGTCGAGGTTCTGCCCGGCGCCGGCAAAGGTGATGCCGGTAAAGCTCGAGCGGGCGCGACGGCCGTTGAGCACGCTCATGGGGTAGAGGTAGCCCACGTGGCTGCCGAAGGAGCCGCTGATCCACTCGATGTCGCCGTCCTCGTCCACGCGCGCACGCTTGGTGTTGAGGTTGTACATGTTCTTGGACCAGTTCTCGATGGTCGAGTAGCGCAGGTGCGCACGCTTGCCCACAAAGAGCTCGACGGCGCCGGCGTGGAGGTTGGCCACGTTGTACTTGGGCGCGGAGCAACCCTCAATGAAGTGCAGGTCGGCATCGTCCTCGACGATGATGAGCGTGTGCTCAAACTGGCCGGCGCCCTTGGCGTTAAGGCGGAAGTAGCTCTGCAGCGGGAAGTCCAACTTGGTGCCCTTGGGCACGTAGACAAACGAGCCGCCCGACCACACGGCGCCGTGCAGGGCCGCAAACTTGTGGTCGGTGGGCGGGATGAGCGTCATAAACTTCTCGTGGATGAGCGGCTCCCACTGCGGGTCATGCAGGGCTTCCTCAATACCGGAGTAGACGATGCCCATCTTGGACGCCGTGTCCTGCATGTTGTGGTAGACCAGCTCGGAGTCGTACTGCGCGCCGACACCCGCTAGGTAGCTGCGCTCGGCCTCGGGGATGCCCAGGCGCTCAAAGGTGTTCTTGATGTCGTCGGGCACCGACTCCCAGTCGTGCTTTTGGTCGGTGTTGGGCTTGACGTAGGTGACGATGTTGTCCATGTCCAGGCCCTCGATGGAGGGGCCCCACGTCGGGTCGGGGAAGCGATTGAAGATCTCGAGGGACTTGAGGCGCAGGTCGAGCATCCACTGCGGCTCGTCCTTCTTGGCGCTGATCTCGCGCACGATGTCGGGCGTGATGCCGGCGTCGAGACGCTCGAATCCCTCCTCGTCATAGGTGAAGTCGTAGAGGCTGCGGTCGATGTCCGCGACCTCGGTGCGGTTCTTGGTCATTGCGTCGCCCCTTTACGCCTGCTGCTCGGCAGCGGCGGACTCGGCCTGGGCGCGCTGCTCGGCGGCCTCGCGCTCGAAGGTCTCAAAGCCGTTCTTGTCGATCCAGGGGATCAGCGAGGCGTCGTCCTCGCGTACGATGTGGCCCTTGACCATAACGTGGACGCGGTCGACATCCAGGTGCTCCAGGATGCGCGTGTTGTGCGTGATGATGAGCATGGAGCCGTCGCAGCTCTTGCGGTAGGCGTCCATGCCGTGGCTGACGGTGGACAGGGCGTCGACGTCCAGGCCGGAGTCGGTTTCGTCCAGGATGGCGAGCTTGGGCTGCAGCAGCAGGAGCTGGAGCATCTCGACCTTCTTCTTCTCGCCGCCCGAGAAGCCCACGCCCAGCTCGCGGTTGAGGTAGGCGGTGTCCATGTTGAGCTCGGCCGCGAGCTCCTTGACGCGACGGCGGAACTCCTTACCCTTCATCTCCAGGCCGGGGCGGCCGGCGATGCTGGCGCGCAAAAAGCTCGACAGCGGCACGCCCGGGATCTCGACCGGGGCCTGGAAGCTCAGGAACAGGCCGGCGCGCGAACGCTTGTCGGTGGTGAGCTCGGTGATGTCCTGGCGGTCAAAGACGATGCGGCCGTCCTGCACGGTGTAGACGGGGTCGCCCATGACCAGGTGGCCGAGGGTGGACTTACCGGCGCCGTTGGGTCCCATCAGCACATGGGTCTCGCCGGCGGCGACGTTGAGGTTGACGTTGTGGAGGATGGTCTTCTCATCCACGGAGGCGGTGAGACCTTCGATGGAAAGCAGCGGATTTGCGCTCATGCTGTCCCTCTCTGTATATGGTGTACTCATAGGTGTACTAAACCCTAGGAATCTTCTCGGAATAAAGTTACTATGGGTTCGGCGTTAGTCAAGGGAAAACCCGACTAATCCACTCGACTTTTCAAATTCTGGGACAAAATAACCTGTTGTGTTTGTCCCACTTGCTTTAAATTTGGGACAACAAACCTGGTTATGTTGTCCCAGCAACGATGGGAGGGTAGGTATGCTCATTTCCTCTAAGGGCCGCTATGCCCTCCGACTGATGATCTATATCGCAGCGCTTGGTGATGCCGAGGGCAAGATCGCCCTGCGCGAGGTCGCCGACCGCGAGCATATCTCACAAAAGTATCTGGAGCAGCTGGTTCGTCCGCTTATGAAAGCGGGCCTGCTTAAGAGCGTACGCGGTAAGGGCGGCGGCTACATGATGGCCAAGGATCCGGCCGAGGTGCGCGCCGGCGACATCCTGCGTGCCGTCGAGGGCAGCACGGCTCCAGTGGCGTGCGACGGCATCGACAACAGCTGCACCCGCAGTGACCTTTGCTCGACCGTCAAGTTCTGGCGCGGGTTGGACGACGTGATTGAAAAGTACGTTGACGGCGTGACGTTGGCCGACCTGGCCGCCGTCCCCGAGATCAACTTTGACATTAAGCTGTAGGGCTGCAAATGGCATCTCTCGACAAGGTGTACAAGCAAATCGAAGTTTTTGCTCGGGAATGTGACGCCGAGAAGGTCGTGTTGTTTGGTTCTCGTGCTCGAGGCGACAACTTGCCCAAGAGCGATATTGACATCGCCGTAGCAGGTTGCGGGGATTTCGGCCGGTTGTCATATTTGATCGAGGAGCGTCTTGATACTCTTTTAGATGTAGATGTCGTCAATCTCGATGAGCCCTTATCGCAGCAATTGCTCGATGAAATTGCCAGGGATGGTGTGATTCTGTATGAAAAAATATGAGAACTTTGCCAGCGCCTTGGCGAATCTTGAGGATGCGCCCAATCAGGATCTCAACAATGATTTTGTTCAGAGTGGATTGATTAATAAGTTCAATCTTCAATTTGAACTGAGCTGGAAGCTCCTTAAGCGTCTGCTCGAGTATGAGGGCGCCACGCTTGCCGCGTCGGGGTCTCCTCGTGCCATCTTGAAGGAGTCCTACCGATTCTACGACTTTATTGATGAGGCAGCCTGGCTGGATATGCTCAGAGACCGCAATACGAACGTCCATATCTACGACAACAAGCTCGCTCAAGATTTGATTCAGCGCATCTTGAACGTCTATATTCCCGCTTTCTGTCAGTTGAGAGACGGGCTGACGAAACGTTACGGCGAGCTTCTGTTGGCGCCCGATGACCAGTTTGTCTAATTCCTTAAGATTTCGCGGAGGGTTGTTGCCGTTTACCGAGGGGTTGTTGTGTAACAACGGGCGAGCTGCAATACTTATTTTTATCTTTGCAAACTGCACTTTAACTATACCAATGCAGGGAGGATCTTATGCGCCCAAGCATTCTGCTATTGTCGCGGGCCTGACGCTGGCGCTTTCGTTTGGCGCCGTTTCCGCGCCGGCACCCGCCGCTGCCGAGGAGCCCACGCCGGGCGTTGCCTCGGATGCCACCGATATCGACAAAGGTCTCTACACCCAGCAGTCTTTCTCGGGCGTGCTGAGGTCGGTCCAGGGCGTTTCGTTTGTCAACGTGACTCCCGAGATGAAGTACTTTACCAAGTACGAGAGCCATGGTAATTACAACCAGGGCTTTTCGTATGGCGACGGTTATAACGCGCTGGGCTATTACCAGTTCGACCGTCGTTGGTCGCTCATCCCGTTTATGAAGCAGGCCTACAACTACAACCCCGAAAAATACTGCATGCTCAAGGATGCGATTGATCGCGGCAGCGAGATTTCCAACACGAGCAATGCCATGTACGAGAACGGTCAGCTCACCGAGTTGGGCCATATCGCTCAGGATGCCTTTCAAGGTGCGTACAACACCGATCCTGTTGAGTTCTCAGCACTTCAAGATGCCTATGCGTACAACTCGTACTATGCGGTGACCGAGGCGTGGCTCAAGAGCGGCCTGGCCATTGATATTTCGGGCCGCGCCGATTGCGTCAAGGGCATGGTGTGGAGCATCACCAACATGTGCGGTACCGGTGGCTGCAGAGACTTCTTCCGCTGGGCGAATCTTTCCAACGATATGTCCGACCGCGAGTTTGTGACGGCGCTCTCCAACAGCGTGGTCAATAACGTGGCGACCAAGTATTCGAGCCAGCCCCAGTATCATGAGGGCTGGAAGAACCGCTACCGCAACGAGCTAAAGGACTGCTTGGTTTATATCGCTGAGGACGAGGCAGCCGCTGCGACGCCCGTGCAGCCCGAGCCTACGCCGGCGCCCTCGCCGACACCTGATTCGAATGACGACTCGAGTGACGATGCCAACGATGACAGGATGGATGCGCCCTCGACCGATGCTGACGGTAATGGCTCTGCTGGTGGCACTACCAACGACGGCTCTACCTCGAACGGCTCCGATTCGAACGGCTCTGCTGCGGGCGATTCGTCTTCAAGCTCTGCCGGCAATACGGACAGCGACGCTTCTGGTTCGACCGACGCTGGCACCTCTAACTCATCCACCGGCTCGAGCGATTCGTCCGTTGACACCGGCTCTAACAACGGCTCCGGCTCTGACGCAACCCCTGATTCCGACGCTTCCAAGGACGACTCGAATAAGGCGCCGGACGCTCCCGTTGCTTCGCCGGACAAGAAGCCTTCTTTCTCCGTGCAGCTTGGTTCTACGCTGGGCTCTTCGCTGATGGCTGGCGTCAATAATGGCTCGACCCAGAACAAGGACAATTCTGATCAGGTTTCCACGGAAAAGACCGAGGCCGCAAAGGGCGACTCCAAGGACAAGGCTTCCGAGAAGACCGAATCTGATAAGGGTTCTAGCTCTGAGGAGAAGGACGACAAATCCGTTCAGAAGAAGGACGAGAGCAAGACCGAGGGCGAAAAGAAACAGCCCGAAGACGACGACAAGAGCGGTGCTGACAACCAGGTCCAAGAGCAAAATGACTCCAAGACGGTGACCACTACAACCACGACGACTACAACGACCAAGTCATCTGGCGGTAACATGCCCAAGACGGGCGACCTTATCGTTATGGCGAGCCTTGCCAGTGCAAGCTTGGCCACACTGGGCGCTACGTCTATCGTAAGTGGTAAGCATAAGCTCGATCAGCAGAAGAAAGCTTCTGGGGAGGACGGCTCGGAGGAGTAGCCTCTTGGTTGCTAGATAACTAAAGAGTTGGGACGGGGTCCGGTGCGAATGCGTCGGGCCCCGTTTTGTTGTGCAACGATTAGTTGTGCCCCCTCACACCTCTTGTTGCTACCGTTGCCCGATATGTTTGCGCGGCGTCATCGGTACATGCGATGCGGTCATTACAATTGGCATCGTGCTGCGATTTAGGGGGAACGTTTTGGTGTCTGAACAGGCAAATGTTGATTGTGCTGCTGGCTTTGGCGTGCGCTTGATCGGCTGTGCCGACGATGCGGTTTTGCCCATTGGCATGCACGACTATGCGGAGGCCCTTGGTTGCTGCATGCTGGTTGACAAGACCATGTTTATTGCTGATGTGTTGGACTGCGACGCGTCCGTTGTGGTGTGCTGTCGACCCGAGGGTTTTGGCAAAAGCATGAACTTGTCGACGCTCAGGGCTTTTCTGGAGCGTCCAGCGGTTGGTCGCGCTGATCAGCGTTTGTTTGCCAATGCTCAGATTTGGGATGCAGACGGTGGGCGCTATCGGGATGAATATGCTTGCTATCCGGTGATATCGCTGGACTTTTCTGGCGCTGCGAGGCGTGGTGCCGCTATTGCCGACGTCGTGCGCGATGCCCTTTCGGGCGAGTGCGCTCGCTTGTTGGCGCTCTTGGAGGCTCCTGATTTAGCTCGAGATAAGGTGCGTCACATCGAACGTGTTGCGCGTGGCGTGGCGAGCGCGGACGAGGTTGACTCGGTGCTCGGTGTGCTCATTGAGCTGCTGGAGATGGCCTGCGATGAGCAGGTTGTATTGCTCGTTGATGGGTACGATGCGGCGTGGTCTCGCCGTGCGAGCGCGAGGGACGCTTCCGACGCCGATCCGGCAGGGCTATTCGATCGCGTGCTGTTCGACGCCATTGCCACTGCGCGCGATTCGTTGCGGCTGACGTGTCTGATGGGGGAGTGTCCCGGTCCTGCCGAAGCGGCGCTTTCTTCGCGCAGTTGTTCGTATTGTCTGTCGACGCCGCTTTCGACGTGGTGTGACCGTTGGTTCGGCTTTTCGGATGCCGAGGTCCAGGCTCTGTTGAATCATGCTGGGCGCGAGGAATACCTTGATGATGCGCGTGAATGGCTCGAGGGATATCGGTTTGGCAGGGTCTATTGTTCGAGTCCGGCGCGCGTGATCGGTTTTCTGGACCGAGGCTGCACGGCGCCTGTGCGCGCCGATCTGTATGGGTATGCGGATTGCCTGAGTAGGGTAGTTGCCGGGTGGAATCTCGACCGCCTTTCGGTCTTGTTTGATTTGCTCGAGGCCCATGGGTGCGCTGAGGTCCCGCTTTGTTTGGGCACTGCAGAGCCAGATGTCTCGCCTGACGATGGCATGTGGACAGCGCTGTATCTGTCCGGTTTTCTCACGACGGATATGACTGAGGAGCCAGAGCATGGCAATCGCCTCCGTGCTTTGCGATTGCCCAATAACGAGCTTAGACAGGCCTTGCGTCTAGTGATTGTTGAGTGGTTTGAGTGCGCTGCCGAAGACATTCGAGACGTCGATGCGTTTCGCGACGGGCTGTGCCGTGGGAACGAGGATACCGTGAAGCGGGCGCTAAGCCGCATCCTGGGGGATGCGGGAATCGGTGAGACCGACCCAGATAAGCCGCTGCCATATCATCTGCTCTTGCAGGGGCTCTGCTTTGGCTTGCCGGGCTATGCCAATCCTGCTTCGAGGCGAAAGTGTGGCGCGGGTCGCTGGGACATCCAGGTTTTTCCTACGGGCGCTGTGTTCGACGTAGCTGACACGATCGGCATGCTGGACGAGCGCCCGCTTATAACGATCAATATGATGTATGACCCCGATGTGGATGCGCTGGGGTTGGAATTGCTGGCCGTGCAGTCGCTACTCGACATAGAGCGCGATGGCATCGACGAAATCCGTGTACCGCGCCCCGGCGTGGGTCGCATGCGCTGGGGGTTCGGTTTTGATGGGCAGCATGTGGCTACGGTGTGCCAGCGGCTTTGAGCGCCGAGGTGTTTCCGGCTTCCGTTACTCGGTGTCCTTCATGGGCGGCATGGGCTTCCAGTCGGGGTCCTTGATGATCTTGCGGGCGTCCTTCATGCCGCGGCGCAGCGCCGGAATGCCGGTCTTAAAGCATTTGTCGACCGCGGCCAGGCGAATGAATTCCTTGCAGAAGGTCGCGGCATTGCCCAAGCGGAACAGCATGGGGTGATAGTCGCCGTAGATCTGCATGTAGCGTGCCAGATAACCGCGGTTGCGCATGATGTAGTAGCGGTTGGTGTCGCTCGTGGAGTTGAGCTGGCGTTTGCCGGCGATGTCCCAGTTAGAGACGGCGCGGGCGCGCTTGAGCACCACGTCGGCAACAACGGCGGCGGGGAAGTGCTGGCTGGCCACGTAGCCATAGCAGGCATCGTCGCCGTAGATGAAGAAGCGCGCGTCGGGTAGGCCGATCTTGTCGACTACACGGCGCGAGAACAGGCCGCCCTCAAAGCACAGCTGGTTCATGGGACGGTAGCCCTCGGGGCCCAAGTCCCACTTGGCGATGGGGTTGGGGATACCAAGCGAAAGGATGAGCTGGTACTGCCAAAAGAACGCGCCGCCGTCAAAGTCCAGGCGCGATCCCTGGATAACGTCGTAGCGGTCGGTCCATTTGGCCAAGCGCTCGATGCCTTCGGGGATGACGAGCACGTCGTCGTCCATCACCCAGAACCACTGAGCGCCCAGGTCGTAGGCGCATTTAGTGCCGGCGGAAAAGCCGCCCGCACCGCCGCCGTTTTCGAGCTGCGGAGCGTAGATGACACGGTCGGTGCCGCCCTGCGCGTCAGGTTGGTCGGTGTCGATGCCCCACAGGTTGGCCAGGCGCTCGTTGAATGCGGTGCACATGGCCTCGGTCTCGCGCGAATTCTCGTTATCGACAATCACGATGCGCCAGGGCGCGGCCGTGAGCTCGGTCATGGAGTCGAATAGGTTGGCCAGGAGTTCCTGGCGCTTGTACGTAACGACAACGATGGCGAGCTTATCGATGGGGGCGGGAAGGGTTGAAGGCATGGGGCAATATATCCTTTCACGCGCGGCGCGCATGCGCTGCACGGAAGCTATCGAATACGTCCTTGGGACTGTCCTATTGTAAAGGCTCGGCGCACCTTGACGGCAAGCTTTGAATAAAACGCAGGAACCTGCCACGGGCCCGCCGCATGACGTGGGGCTGCTTTGCCCGCAAGAGGCTCCATAGATTATATAAACGCCCGCTGGCGCGCTGACCCTTTGATACCATGAAACGACAGGTATTTCCTAAGGAGCACATTTGTCTACTAACGCCTCTGGCAGCCCTGTTCTGTCGCTGCTTATTCCCATTTACAATGTTCAGCGCTACCTGCGCGAGTGTCTCGATTCCGCCCTGACGCAGACGCTCAAGGATATTGAGATCATCTGCATTAACGACGGGTCGACCGACAACTCGCCGGCGATTATCCGCGAGTATATGGAGCGCGATGGGCGCGTCAAGATGATCGACAAGGTCAACAGCGGCTACGGCGACTCAATGAACCACGGTCTGGAGATGGCGCGTGGCAAGTACGTTGGCATCTTGGAGTCCGATGACTTTATGGCGCCCGACGCACTCGAAAAGCTTGTCTCGGCCGCCGATAGCAATAATGCCGACTTTGCGAAGGCTAACTTTGATTTCTACTGGTCTAAGCCCGAGGAGCGCCGTTCGCTGCACGAGATGTTTAAGGCCAAGGACTGCGACAAGCCGGTGCACCCGAGCGACACGACGCAGTTCTTTAAGCAAAAGCCGTCGATTTGGTCGGCCGTGTACCGTCGCGATTTTCTTGAGCGCAACGGCATTACGTTCCTGCCGACTCCAGGGGCATCCTTTCAGGACACGTCATTCGCCTTTAAGGTGATCGCGTGTGCCGATAAGGCTGTTTACCTGCATGATGCCGTGTTGTCGTATCGCCAGGACAACGAGAATTCTTCGGTCAATTCTTCGGCTAAGGTCTTTTGCGTCAATACCGAGTATGCCGAGATTGAGCGTTGGATTCGAGAGGATTATGCCCGTGATCACGTAAGTGATGACGTCGCGCGCATGCTCAAGTTCAATCAGCTCATTAAGTACGATTCGTACATGTGGAACTACGTGCGCCTGGCGCCCAAGTTCTATAAGGAGTTCCTGGTTCAGATGGCCAAGGAGTTCCAAGCTGCCTTGGACGCCGGGGAGTTTTCGCTTGACGACCTCAAGCCGTGGAAGCGCGCAAATCTCGCTGCTATCCTCAAAGATCCTGAGGGCTGGGTTGACGAGCATCCGAGCTTTGCGACGGATGGTGCCTTGGGGCGTGCTAAGTATTACGCCTCGGTTGGAGGCCCAGGCGTGGTCGCCGCTTTCCTCATCGAATCGCTGAGGGGGTAGGTCGGCATGGGAGAGGCCTCGTGTCCTAAAGCTACCATTGTCGTCCCCGTTTACAACTCTGCGCGCTCCATTCAGCGATGCCTCGATTCGCTGTTGGCCCAGTCCGAGCGCTCGATTCAGGTTGTCTGCGTCAACGACGGTTCGACTGATGATTCGTTGAACGTGTTGCGCCAGATCGCGCAGGCCGACGATCGCGTACTGGTGATTGACCAGGAAAACGCGGGCGTCTCATGCGCTCGAAATGCCGGTATCGATGCCGCCGAGGGCGAGACCGTCTTTTTTGTGGACGCCGACGATTACATCGATGCCCAGACGGTCGAGCGCGTGCTGCATGCCATGGAGTCTGCAGATGCCGAGGCCGCCGTTTTTGGCGGCGTCTGTGAACCTGCCGACGCTGCCCCCAAACGCGTCCAGCAACTCATGAGCCCCAAAGCCGGTACCTTCGGCGCCCGTGATCCCCAACTGCTGTTCCATTCGAATGCGCAGCCCTATGCCTGCCGTGCGGCTTTTTCGTGCGAGCTGCTCAATCGCGAAGGCATTCGCTTCGCCCCCGGTTTGGCTTTGGGCGAGGACGTCGTCTTCCAATTTGCGGCTTATGCGCTTGCCCGCAAGACCGTCGTCATGCCGGACAGGTTCTACCACTACGTGATGGAGAACGAATCGGCGACGCACGAGTTCAACAGTGCCGAGGCTCGTGCCAAAAAGCTTGACGCCCACATGAGGATGCTCGAGGAGGTCTTGGAGGACTGGGCGGCCTACGGTCTTTTGGACCTGTGTCCCGGCGAGCTGATCACCTGGTTCTTGGACCTTATCGTGTTTGATTTGGCGCGTTTGGATGCCGATGACTTCCATCGCGTGGCGGCTCGCGTCAACATGGACCTCGCGACGTTTTTGGGAACGGCGTGGGCGGATGTGCCTGCTAAGGGCGCCGTTCGCCGTGTTGCCCACAAGCTCGTTGCGGCGACCTCGGGCGTTTCGATGGCAGACGCCACGCTGTTCTATCTTTCGACTCGCGGTCTCAAAGCCTGCCTGGAGCGCTTTATCTAATTCCAAGCGCTGCCGCCCGCCGCAACTCGGCTGCTAAAATAACCCTGTTACACGCTATTCAACAGGAGGTTCTCTTGCAGAACTCTGATAACCCTAAAGTTTCGCTGCTTGTCCCTATCTGCAATGTCGAACGCTACCTGCGCGAGTGCCTCGATTCCGCCGTGGCTCAGACGCTCAAGGACATCGAGATCATCTGCATTAACGACGGGTCGACCGACAGCTCGCCGGCGATTATCCGCGAGTACATGGAGCGCGACTCCCGTGTCAAGATGATCGACAAAGCCAACAGCGGCTACGGCGACTCGATGAACCGCGGCTTGGAGATGGCGCGCGGTGAGTACGTGGGCATCCTTGAGTCCGACGACTTTATGTTTGAGGATTCGCTCCAAAAGCTGGTCGCCAAGGCCGATGCTGAACATGCCGATGTCGTTAAGGGCGACTTTTACCTGTACTGGTCTGCGCCCAGCGAGCGCCGTGAGCTGTTTGGAATTATCGACGAGCATATGACAGGCGCCGCGTATCGCCCCGTCGATCGCCCGGGGATCTTCTACCGCAAGCCTTCCATTTGGTCTGCCATCTATCGGCGCGAGTTTCTCAACGCCAATCAGATTCGCTTTCTCCCCACGCCGGGTGCCTCGTATCAGGACGCAGGCTTTAACTTTAAGGTTTGGGCTTGCGCCGAGCGTGCCGCGTTTATTGCGGACCCCATTTTGTGCTATCGCCAGGATAACGAGAAGAGCTCCGTTAATTCGCCCAACAAGGTATTTTGCGTGTGCGACGAATACGCCGAGATGCAGCGCTTTTTGGATGAACGCCCCGAGCTTAAGGCTCAGCTTCAGGGTATTTTAATGCGCATGAAGGTCGATACGTACCGTTGGAATGATGAGCGCCTGGTCGATGAACTGCGCGAGCAGTTTTGGAAGAAAGCCTCGTCCGAGCTCAAGGCCGACTGGGATGCCGGTCGCTTTGATCTGTCGCTGTTTGATCCGCGTGGCGAGACCGACTTGCGCCTGATGGTCAAGTCGCCCCGCGCCTATATCGATTCGCGCTTTGATTTTAAGAAGCCGGGCAAGCTCAATACGTTTAAGCACTACTTTAAGATCGGCGGCCTGCCGCTGGTCTGGCGCGTGCTGACGTATCAGCGCACTTACGGTGACAACCCGCACCCTGATGACGTTCCGGCCGCACAGTAGGAGCGCGTGATTATGGTTACCCCCAAGATTTCCGTTGTCGTTCCCATCTACAAGGTGGAGGATTGCCTGGCATGGTGCCTGGACTCCCTACTCGCGCAGGATATGCCCGGTTGGGAAGGTGTGCTGGTTAACGATGGCTCGCCGGATGGGTCGCGCGACATCGCCGCTGCCTATTGCGAAAAGGACGCGCGCTTTACGCTGATTGATAAACCCAACGGTGGTTTGTCGAGCGCCCGTAACGCGGGTATCGCTGCGTCCTCGGCTCCTATCGTCGCGTTTTTGGATTCCGACGACCGCTTTACGCCCGATGCATGCCGCGTGATCGTCGATGCCTTTGAGCGCGAGGACTGCGACGTTTTGACCTTTGGCGCGAACCCGTATCCGCTGGAGGCAGGGTATCCGTGGCTTAACTATGTGCTGAGCCCGCGCGATGTGTCATTTGAGGGCTATAGCACCGACCTGCTGTTTAAGGAAGCGTCTCGCCCCTTTGCATGGCGCACCGCCTGCAAGCGTGAGTTTTTGCTGGGCAACGGGATCGTGTTCGACGAAACCGTTAAGTATGGCGAGGACCAGGTCTTCGATTTTGCCGTGTACGGTCGTTCGTGCAAGACTTCGCTTATCTCGAACAAGCTGTATGACTACCGTGTGGCGCGCAAGGGCTCGCTCATGGACATCATGCGCTATGACGACGAGACGCGCCTGCTAGAGCACGTGAAGATTTACTCCGCGGTGCTGGCTGACTGGCAGCGCGATGGTCTCGATGCCCAGCATGCCGATGACCTGGCATATTTCCTGTGCGATCTGGTGCTGTACGATGCGCTCAGGCTGTTGGGTACGGACTGCGGCAAGGTGTTTGCTGCCGTTGCCACGGCGCTTGCCGGCTCTGCCGTGGGCAGCGATACTGCGCTCGCGCAATGCGCTCCTTCTGTTGCTGCTATGGTGCGTGCAGCGCTTACCAGCAATGCCCCCAATGCCCGTGCGTGCAAAAAGCTCATGTTCGATTACGACGTCTTGAGGTTTGGGCGCCTGGGTGCCTGCAAACGCATGGCAGCGAACGCCCTTGGAAAGCGAGAAGTGTAGATGAGTATCAAGCGTTTGGCACTTTGCCGCAGTCAGGGCCGTCTGTTTGTGCTGCTTCGTTTTGCCGGTCAGGATGTCGCCGCGCTTATCGAGCGGGAGGGTTCTCAGGCGTTTGCCCATGCGACAACGAGCGGTTCTTGTGTGCCGTCGCTGGTGTTCCCAGTCGATCATGGCCGTGTGCTGGCGCTTTGCCCTTCCGTTTCCGATTACGAGAGCGAGCTCGCTGTCTTGGTGCTTCCGTTTTTGGATGGCTCTGCGATCGACGCTGCATTTGTGTCCGGTGGCCAAAAGCTTGGCGCCATTCGCCTCGATAGCCGCGTGGCCAAGCTGGAATCCAAGATTAACTACAAAGCAAAGCCTGCGATGTGTGCGCTTGTTCGCGATGCACAGCGCAGCGAGTGCTGCGGTCGCTATGAGATCGATGCCGTTCGTTATTTACCGGCAGACGCCGGCGCGGTGTGGCGCTATGAGGTTACCTGGGCTGGAGACCTCCAGTGCGCACCTGAGCTCCAGATCTTCGATGCGCATATGAATGTCATCGATGCCACCGTGCATGTGTTTGAATCGCAGGGCGATGTGCCGCAGCGCAACGGTTGCCGCGTCAATAAAACGTATCTGAGCGTAGAGATGCCTCAGGATATACGGAATTTTGTCGCGATTGTGAGTGATCCCACAGAGCAGATTCAGAGCGGTTTTTGCGCCATGGATGGTCGCCTGTACAACGGCATGGTCGACGACAGTTGGAACCGCATGAAGGACGCGCGTGCAGACGACGCAGCTTATCGACGTTGGTTTGAGCGGCATCGCGCAAAGCCGGCCGATTTGGCGTGCCAGCGTGTCGCTTCGGCGGCCTTTGCCTATAGACCGCTCGTGAGCATTGTGGTGCCGTGCTACAAGACAGATCGGGTCTACCTGCGCGAGCTGCTGGACTCGGTGCTAGCCCAGAGCTATGACAACTGGGAATTGCTGCTTATGGACGCCTCGCCCGAATGGGATGCGGTGGCCAATCTTGCGGCTGCCGCCAATGACGAGCGGGTTTGTCGTATTGAGCTGCCTGGCAACGGCGGCATTGTGCTCAACACCAACGCTGGTATTCAGCAGGCGACTGGAGACTACATCGCTTTCTTGGACCACGATGACATTCTGGAATCGGACGCGTTATTCCAGTATGTTTCCGCACTGAACAAGGCGGCCGAGGGCGAGCGCCCCCAGGTCCTGTTCTGTGATGAGGACATGTTCCAGAAAACGGGGGAGTGGGGCCAGCCGGTCTTTAAGACCGTACTCAACGTCGACCTGCTCTATAGCCATAACTGCGTGACGCATTTCCTGATGGTGGAGAAGGCGTTCATCGATCACATTGGTATGTCCCCAGAAGACGTTGCGGGCGCCCAGGACTACGACTTGACGCTTCGCTGCCTTGCAGCCGGCGCGCGCTTTGAGCACGTTGCGCATGTGCTGTATCACTGGCGCGTGCATCCGGGATCGACCGCCGATGGCTCTGCCGATAGCAAGCCGTATGCCATTGAAGCGGGTCGTCTTGCGCTGCAGCGCCACTTTAACGCGCTGGGCGTTCACGGAACGGTCGAGGAGACCGAGACGCCGTTTGTCTACCGCATGCGCTATGCGCTGCCGGAGCCTGCGCCGCTGGTGAGCATTGTGATCCCCACCAAGGATCACGTTGAGACGCTCGATGCCTGTGTGACGTCGATCGCCCAGAAAGCCACGTATGCCAACTACGAGATCGTCTTGGTGGAGAACAACAGTGAAGCCCCGGAGACGTTTGCGTATTACGAAACCCTGTCAGAGCGCGTGGTTGCGGCATCCGAAGGCAAGGGTATCGCGCGCGTTGTGTACTGGCCGGGTGAGTTCAATTACTCCCAGATCATTAACTTTGGCGTGGAGCATGCCAAGGGCGACTATCTGCTGCTGCTCAACAACGACACCGAGGTCATTAGTCCCGACTTTATTGAAGAGATGATAGGGTATCTGCAGCGTCCCGATGCGGGCGTGGTGGGCGCCAAGCTCTTTTTTGCCGATCATCTGGTGCAACACACTGGCATTTTGGTCGGCGTGCGTGGTGCCCTTGCCCATGCCAACCAGGACTTCTCGGCAAAGCGCGAGGGATATCTTGCCCGCGCCGTGCGCCCGGGCAACTTTAGCGCCGTTACAGGTGCCTGCCAGATGGTCCGTCGCGATGTGTTTGAGCAGGTCGAAGGCTACGACGAGGAGTTTGCCGTTGGCTTTAACGATGCAGATTTTTGCCTGCGAGTATGGGAGGCGGGCTACCGCACCATCTTTACGCCTTATGCCGAGCTGTACCACTACGAGTTCACCTCGCGCGGCAGGGAAGAGGCGAACGAGGAGAAGCTGCGCCGTTGGAAACGCGAGCAGGCACTGTTCATGCAGCGCTGGCCGGAGTTCTTCCTCGATGGCGATCCGTGGTTGGGGCCGAACTTATCCGATGAGAGTGAGTATTTCTCGGTCTAAGGCAATGGTTTTTAGGAAGTCCTTAACTTTCTTTCGCTATGGGCTTGGAAGAAAGCAATGGTGGGCTATTAACTAAGACAAATTACGAAAGCTCGATACTTCCGCGATAAGTTTATACAGGCTTATACAACTCGATATAACCCGATATAGTCTACGATGAACTAACAAAGCTAAGATTGACCGATAATCGATATCCTTGAGAGGCAAACAAGTGAGCGCCACAGTATTTCATAACCCGTTTCGTCCCACTGCCGGCGCTGAGCCTCCGCGCATAATTGGTCGTGATGATATTGCCCTTGAGTTTACCGAGAGTTTGAATTCGGGAATTGGTGCACCTGCGAGGCTCATGCGCATTGCCGGGCCAAGGGGTTCCGGAAAAACTGTTTTGCTCTGTGATCTTAGAGATCGTGCACGAGAGCTTGGCTGGAAGACGGCTATTGTTTCTGCTGGCCCCAATCTATTGCTGGACCTGAGGGAACAGATTGCAGAATCCTCCCTTGCGACCAATGCTTCGGTCGGTGTAAATGCCGGCTTTGTTTCCGCGAAATTCGACGTTGCGCCCAAAGAGTCGAGCCTTAGAAAGTTGCTTGGCTCGGCCGCAAAGTCTTCCAAGGGCCTGTTTATCGCAATAGATGAGGTGCAGGATGCACCGATTGACGATATGCGCGCTATTGCTTCTGCTGTGCAGCTTCTAATAGGGGAGAAAGTCGATATTGCTCTCGCATTTGCCGGATTGCCCGCTGGTGTTATGGATCTTATTAACGGCAAGGCACTTACATTTTTGCGTCGTGCGCTCCCGGAAGATCTGGCACCTATCAACCAGGTGGAGGTGGCGCTTTCTATGGGCGATAGCTTTATCGCGACCGGCTTGACAATAGAGGACGACCTGCTGTCGAGAGCCGCTAAGGCTACTAAGGGCTATGCCTATCTAGTGCAACTGGTCGGTTACTCCATTTGGCAGCGCGCCAACTTGCATCGTGTTAAAAGTGCCATTGTGAGCGAGCGCGATGTCACCGAAGGCATTGCGCTGGCAGAGGCTCGTTTTCACGATGTTGTTCACGAGCCCGCGATTTCTGGACTTGGGCTCAACGATATCAAATACCTTTTGGCCATGTGCGAGGATAAGCAGCAGTCTAAATCATCTGAGATTGCTAAACGCATGGGTAAAAAGACCAATGAGGTTAGCTCTATTAGGTCTAAGCTGCTACAAAGAGAGGTTATTCAGGCTCCGCAGAGGGGCTACGTGCAGTTTGCCGTGCCGGACCTAGATATCTATCTGCGAGAGAATGCCGCGGAGATTCTCGAGCGGTTCTAAATTAAGGCATGAATAGCCGCCGGTTAACTGCCCTTGTCGACTTGGCTCGCGTCCCCCCATTACAGTCTGAAGTGGGCCACCGATAAATTTCGATGGCGAGCATTCGGCGCATTGCCTACGATACGGGCAAGCCCCGAGGGGCCGCCGATCGGGCGCCTCCGGATGGCCGTCTGCCCCTGCCCCGTAGAGGGCCCGGGGGGTGTTGCCACCGGGGGCGCTCGCCGCTCCGGACGACTGATAGGAAACTGCCGGGCGCAAGCGCCACGGCCAGGTAATGTGGGTGTCGCGGGGAGGGGTTCCGATCGGCCTACCGATTGGAGGATA
>JAXIYC010000055.1:0-88135 GCA_036304725.1 Collinsella sp.
AATGGTTCGATGTCTGCCCGGATGCGACACATCTGGTGTGTCCATCCTCGCAGTATCCGGTTCTCAAGGTGCACGCTTTGCGGCTCATCCGGTCCGACCGGGCCGCGCGGCAAGGAGATATATTGCCAGACCGGAGGGCCCTGTGGGACGTCAATTCCACTCTTCACAAGTCCTACACAACATATTGCTTTCTATAGGTAATAGAAAGACTGGTGTGGATCTTCCGCACGTATCAGATGATGACCCTTTGGTTCAGGAATATATAGAGATCGGTCACCTGTAAGTGTTTATCTACCCGCGCTTTTAGCAATGTAGACCAGCGCTTTCGATAAAAAAAGAGGGAGCGCCGCGCACAACGCGACACTCCCCTAGCGATTCAAGAGAACCTATTAGGCCTCGAGAGCCTTCTTGGCGATGGTAGCCAGCTCGTTGAAGGACTCGATGTCCTCGTAAGCCATCTGAGCCAGGACCTTGCGGTCGAGCTCGATGCCGGCAACCTTCAGGCCGTGCATGAACTGAGAGTAAGAGATGTCGTTCAGACGAGCAGCAGCGTTGATACGAGTGATCCAGAGAGAACGGATCTCGCGCTTCTTGTTGCGGCGATCACGATACTGATACTGCAGGGAGTGCTGGACCTGCTCTTTAGCATGCTTGTAAGTACGCGAAGCGGCACCATAGTAACCCTTCGCACGGTGCATAACGGTACGGCGCTTCTTCTTGGCGGCAACAGCGCGCTTAATACGTGCCATGTTCTATCAACTCCTAGACGGTAAAACGAAAAACGGGAACGCGAACTTAGGCGAGACGCGACTTGATGACCTTGCGGTCGGCAGCGGCGATCTCGGTCTCCTGACGGAAGCCACGCTTACGCTTGGTGGACTTCTTGCTCAGGATGTGGCTCTTGAAAGCCTTGGCGCGCATAAGCTTGCCGGTACCAGTCTTGCGGAAACGCTTCTTGGTGCCGCTGTGGGACTTCATCTTAGGCATGAAATACTCCTTAATCGGTTACAGAACACTAGTTACTTGGTATCGCTTGCCGCTTTATCCTCATCGAAGGCGCCCTTAATCGGGGCGAGCAGCATAAGCATGTTACGGCCTTCCATTTTAGGCTTGGACTCGACCGTAGCGTAAGGCTTGAGATCCTCGGCGAGACGCTCGAGAACGTTAAGGCCCTGCTCCGGGTGAGCCATCTCACGGCCACGGAACATGATGGTGATCTTAACGCGTGCGCCCTTCTTGAGGAAACGCAGAACGTGGCCCTTCTTGGTCTCGTAGTCGCCAACGTCGATCTTGGGTCGGAACTTCATTTCCTTGACCTCGACCTTGGACTGGTTCTTACGAGCAGCCTTGGCCTTCATGGCCTGCTGGTACTTGAACTTACCGTAGTCCATGACCTTGCAGACCGGCGGCTCCGCGTTGGGAGCGATCTCGACCAGGTCGAGACCCTGATCGTCGGCGACGCGCTGGGCATCGCAGATGGCGAACAGGCCGAGCTGAGAGCCATCGACGCCAATCAAACGGCACGAAGATGCAGTAATCTCGTCGTTGATGCGGGTGTCATCAGACTTAGCTATTTTCCCTACCTCCATTCATAAAAAAATAACCCGGCGCTTCTCAGCAACCAGGTCGTACACATAGACATCCTCGATTTGAGGAAGAAAATCTAATTTGTATGACCAGTCAGCTGCTCATTGGCGCCAAAAGGTGGGAACCCTCGGGTTCCTCTTTAGGGCATTGCGGGAACAACGCCTTGCGAATAATAACACGTACAGCGCGTTATCACATTACGTACACGAAAAAGGGGCCTTGACCCCCTTGAACGCTCGCTTGCATGTATGGTGCCCGAGGCGAGACTCGAAGGGCCTTCGCTTCGCGAAGCCCCGGGCTTCGGGCGCGTGGCGCCCTCGCCACGCTCCGCTACAGACAGGCCACAGGCCTGTTTGCTTAACGCTTCGCGCGCTCACGCGAGTTCGGCACGAAAAAGGGGGCCGCAACCCCCTTGAACGCTCACTTGCATGTATGGTGCCCGAGGCGAGACTCGAACTCGCACGTTGTTGCCAACGGTGGATTTTGAGTCCACTGCGTCTGCCAATTCCGCCACTCGGGCACGCAATGCGTGAGTTAGTTTATCACAGCTTTCTACCGATTAGTCCGAAAATGGAACTTCGAGCATTTCGATGAGTTCGACCGTGCGTAGCATCTCGCGCTGACGGCATCCGCGACCGTCGACCGAAGCCTCACCCATCTGGTTATCGTAAGGGTCCTCGCGCATGCCGTCGAAAGAGGGCTCAAACTCTGCCTGGAATCGATTGTTGGCCACCATACGCCATGGGTCGAGATTGCCAAAGTAGTGACGGCGGCGCCACTCCTCCCCCATCCTGTGAGCAGAAGATCCAAATGACACGTCGGCGTTGAGCCAACCGGTCTGCGGCGTATAGAACTCTGCCCAGTCGTGCGACCCCACCGAATCGGGCGCAACGTACAGGCCGCTCTGCCAACGGGCAGGCACGCCCGCGATACGGCACATGGTGATAAACGTGAGCGCCATAACGCCGCAATCGCCGCGGAGCGAATGCGCGCAGTCATCGGCAATAGATCCCAAAAGCAAGTACGGCGGCTGATAGCGATAGTCGATATGCTGCGTCAGATAATCATAGATAGCACGAGCGCGATCGAGCGGATCCTCGAGTCCGTCAACAACACCGGCCGTCAGCTGCTGCAGATACGGCGTGAATGCAATGTGCGGACGGTCCTCGGAAATATCCTCGGGCAGAGGCGCGTCCATACGCGGATGAACCGGAAGTGTGCCACCGTAGACATCACAATAAGCAGCATCGATGTGATAACGATAAGTCACCGAGAATGAGCGCTCACTCGAAGAAGACCACGAGGCGGTACGCGCCGAAGCGTTCGCGGGAGCAACAGCACCCTCCGGCGTCATGTCGAGAATCTCGACCCGAGACTGCTGACGGCAGGCAGCCGCGACGGGAAGCCAAGCGCAAACGGTCTCTCCCTCCAGAGCGCCGGGGACAGACACGGACGCTTTAAGCGTAATGACGCGAGCCAATCCGTTTTGTGACTCCATCTCCTTGAGCATCTCGTCGCGCAGTGCTATTCCGTCCGTAGAATCGGGACGCATGCCGGGGACCTCTTTGGGATATACGCGAAGCGAATCGAGGAAGTTGTCGAGAACGAACAGCTCGCCATCGATAAAGCGCCAGTCAATACGCTTACGGTCAATCAGATCGTCAAACTGCTCCTCGGTAAACTCAGGCCACTCCTCGCGAATCATCGCAATAGCTCGATCGCGCGACACCGAAAAATGAAGCGGCGTCTCAAGCATGCGATACCGCTCGGCACGAACGCAGGCAGCAAGCGAGGGATCGGGATCTTGGGCAAGTAGGCGGTCGCAAGCCTCAATAGCCTGCGAAAGATACCCCGCGTCCTTTAAACGCAGAATCTCGGGTGGCAAGCCAACATCTAGAAAACGGAAGTCATCATTGCAAACATCAACAGAGCAACCAACAGGACCCTCGTCAATAACCTTCCCATCCGAAGGCAGCACATTAATAACAGCCATACCAAACTCCAAGTCATTAGAACTCTTGAAGCCCATTGTAGCGAGATAAAAAAGAAAGCCCCAATAAAGGAACCCTCAACACCGATAAACGGTACCTATAAAAAATGAATTCAGCCCAGTAACCCTGTGGCGAGTTAACGAAGGAGGCCCCGTTCACCCGAAGCTTTTCCCATTGCGCGACTTCTGGCAAAGCCAGGTGAGCGCAAGGGAAAAGCGTAGGGTGAACGGGGCCTCCGACGGGAAAGTTAAACCGCTACTTACGCCTTGTTGACGGAGCCAAACTCCTCCATGAGCTCCTTGGTGCGGGCAACGATGTTCTCGCGACCAGGCTTGAGGAGCTTGCGGGGGTCAAAGCCCTTGCCCTGCTGATCCTTGCCAGCCTCGATATACTCGCGAACGCCCTTGGCGAAGACGAGCTGCAGATCGGTGTTGACGTTGATCTTGGAGATACCCAGGGAGATGGCCTTCTTGATCTGATCCTCGGGGATGCCGGTACCACCGTGCAGAACGAGGGGCAGGTCGCCGGTCTGAGCCTTGATCTCGCCCAGACGCTCGAAGGAAAGGCCAGCCCAGTCGGCGGGATACACGCCGTGGATGTTGCCGATACCGCAGGCGAGGAAGTCGACGCCCAGGTCAGCAATCTGCTTGCACTCAGCGGGGTCAGCGAGCTCGCCGTTGGAGGTCACGCCGTCCTCGGTGCCGCCGATGCCGCCGACCTCGGCCTCGATGGACATGCCCTTGGAGTGGGCAAGCTCAACGAGCTCCTTGGTGCGGTCGAGGTTAAGCTGGAAGGTCTCCTCGTGAGAGCCGTCATACATGATGGACGTGAAGCCGGCCTCGATGCACTTGAAGCAGTCCTCGTAAGAACCGTGATCGAGGTGAAGGGCGACGGGGACGGTAACGCCCGTGGCCTCGACGGCAGCCTTGACCATGTCGGCGCAGACCTTGAAACCGCCCATCCACTTAGCGGCACCAGCGGTGCACTGAAGGATCAGCGGAGACTTGGCCTCCTCGGCGGCCTGGAGAATAGCCAGGGTCCACTCGAGGTTGTTGGTGTTGAAGGCACCGAGAGCGTACTTGCCGGCCTCGGCCTTCTTGAGCATGTCTGCTGCGTTGACGAGCATAAAAGAAACCTCCTGTAAGGTTGCTCCGATAACGCCTGAGATTTTACCACGACATACCCGAGCATAAACGTTCGTTTGTTCACGAATACCATCCGATTGGACAAATTTTGACCGTTTGCCCCACAGAATCGACCCACTGGGGAAAATAGCTTGACGATTGAGCGGTCTTCGTGGTTCGAAAGACGGCTTCGAGCCTACATCTGCATAAACGGGTTCTGCATAAGTTCGCGCGCCATCGTGGTCGAATCGCCATGGCCCGTCAAGCAAACGGTATCGGGCGGAAGCGTCTTGGCAAGTTTGGAGAGCGAGCGCATAATCGCCGCCTCGTCACCGCCGGAAAGATCGGTACGACCGTGACTGCCCGGGAAAAGCGTGTCGCCCACAAAGGCGATGTTCCCCTGCTCGGTCGCGGCGAACAGGACGATGCCGCCCGGCGTATGCCCCGGCGTCTCGATCACCTGCAGACAGACGTCGCCCACCTCGATTGTATCGCCCTCGGCAAGCAAGCGCGTCGGCTCACCCGGATCGGGCGCCTCGATACCCCACATGGCGCGCTGCTCCTCGATATTTGCGCGAGGTACCGTCACGTCCTTAGCGCACAACTCATATAGTGCGCTGTCGCCAACGACAGCTCGAACCCCGGCAACCCCGCCAACATGGTCGGCATGACCGTGCGTGCAGACAGAGCCGAGTACGCGCACCTCGGGATGCGCGGTGCGGATATGCTCCACAAGACGCTCGCCCTCCCACGCCGGATCGACGATTAAGCACTCGTCATTCGAAATCACGGCGTAGCTGTTGGTCTGAATCGGGCCGTTGACGAGTGTCTCAATCGAAGCCGCACCTCGGGGTGTCAGGTCCAAAGTCATATCGCCCATGCGCATACCCTCCTTCTAAAATACGTTCGAGGCACCAAACGATGCCTCGAACGTAACCAATATCTATGATGCTGAGAGGCTCTCGCACCTACACACGGCGTTTGAGCTGAGCTCCGCCTTCGCCGGGCATAAGACGGCGAGCGTCGTAGACCGAATCGACACTGCTGATGGAAGCCAGCAGCGGATCCAGACCGCTCGCGTCCGAGATCTCGACCATGAAGCGCAGGGTTGCAATACCCTCGCGGTTGGTCGATGTGGCGGCAGAAAGGATATTGCCGCCCGCATCGCCAATGGCAATGGTGACATCCTTGAGCAGGCCCATGCGGTCCAGGCACTCGACCACGATCTCGACCTGGAAGAGGGTGTCGGCAGCGCCGTCCCACTCCACATCGATCATGCGCTCGGGATGTTCCATAAGACCCTTGACGTTGGGGCAGTTGGCGCGATGCACCGAAACGCCACGACCGCGCGTGATGAAGCCGACGATGTCGTCACCCGTCACGGGGTTGCAGCAATGAGCCAGACGGACCAGCAGGCCGCTGTTGCTCTCGCCCTTGACGATAATGCCGTTACTGGCGCTCTTGCCGCGCTTTTGCGGCTTGCGGTTGGAGCCGCGAGCGGGCTGCTTCACGACCTCGGCGATAGCCTCGGCCTTGGTGAGCTGTTCCTCGGGCTTGGGGTCCAAGATTTGCTCGACCTTATTGCCCACAGCGCGCGGGGCAACCTTGCCGGCGCCGACGGCGGCAAACAGGTCCTCGAGCTGCTTGAAGTTAAACTGCTCCGCCACGGCGTTGAGTGCACGCGTCGAACGCGGCGTAGAAATGCCATAGCCACGCTTACGCAGGTCCTTGGCCAGCATATCGCGACCGGCGGCAGCGTCGTCGTCCTTGGTCGCAGCGGCAAAATAGCGGCGGATCTTTGACTTGGCGGAAGGTGTCTTAACGATCTTGAGCCAATCGCGCGACGGCTTGGAACTCTTGTTAGTCAGGATTTCAACGCGGTCGCCCGTCTTGATCTCGTGCGTGAGCGGAGCCACCGCACCGTTGATTTTGGCGCCGACGCAATGGTTTCCCACCTCGGTATGAACGGCATAGGCAAAGTCGAGCGGCGTGGAGCCAGCACGAAGCGCCATGACCTCGCCTTTGGGCGTGAAGACAAAGATCTCCTGATCGAACAGATCGACCTTCAGCGAGTGCAGGTATTCCTTGGCATCGGTAATCTCGTCGGAAGCCGCCCAATCGAGCGAATGCTTGAGCCAGTTGATCTGGTCGTCCAAACGTTGAGCGTCATTGGTCTTGGAAGCAGACGATCCGCCCGACTTCTTATATAGCCAGTGGGCGGCAATGCCGTACTCGGCCTGCTCATGCATCTCGTAGGTTCGAATCTGAATCTCGAGCGGACGAGCCGTAGGGCCGATGACCGTCGTGTGGAGCGACTGGTAGTTATTGACCTTGGGCATGGCGATATAGTCTTTAAAGCGACCAGGCATGGGGTGCCACAGCGTATGCACCGCACCGAGCGTGGAGTAGCAATCGCGCACCGAATGGGTAATTACGCGCAGCGCCACCAGGTCGTAGATCTCGGAGAACTCCTTGCCCTTGCGCTTCATCTTTTGGTAGATGGACCAATAGTGCTTGGAGCGGCCGTTGATCTGGAAGTCCTCCAGACCAATGCGGTTGAGCTCATCGGTAAGCGTCTTGATGGTCTCGGCAAGGTAGCGCTCGCGGACCTCGCGCGACTCAGCCACCATGCGCGCGATGCGCTGGTAGGCATCGGGCTCCAGGTAGAAGAAGGACAGGTCCTCGAGCTCCCACTTAATAGAGCTCATGCCCAGGCGGTCGGCCAAGGGCGCGTACACGTCCATGGTCTCGCGAGCCTTAAACAGGCGACGATCCTCGCGCAGGGCTGCCAGCGTTCGCATGTTGTGCAGACGGTCGGCAAGTTTAACGATGATGACGCGAATGTCCTTGGACATGGCGAGGAACATCTTGCGCAGCGTGAGCGCCTGCTTCTCGTCCATGCTGTCGACTTCGATGTTGGTGAGCTTGGTCACGCCATCGACGAGCTCGGCCACCGTATCGCCAAACAGGCCGGAAACATCGGCAAGAGAAGTCTCGGTATCCTCGACGGTATCGTGCAGCAGCGCGGCGCACACCACATCGCAGTCCATCTTGAGATCGGCCAAAATGATGGCAACCTCGACGGGATGGTTAATGTACATCTCGCCCGAGCGGCGCTTTTGGTTGCAGTGCTTCTCGGCGGCAAAGCAGTAGGCCTGCTCAACCTTAGAAAAGTCGTCCTCATTCATATATTTGAGGCACAGGCGCTCCAGCTTGTCGTAGCTGTCCGCCATAATCTCGGGCGGCAGCTCATCGGCATGCTTATAGTGCTCCATCTCCGAAAACGGCTGGAGGGTGGAATCATGGGCGGTACGGGCTGCGGCATCCATCGAGGTCCCCTTCCCCTAGGCCCGCGGTACGATCGGGCGGTTAACTTTGGCTAGCATATCAGAAGCGCACGAATCGAGCGCCCAGCTCCGGAAAGCCGAAAACTCCATGCGCGAGCGCAAGCCCTCCAAATAGCGAATTGACCTGCTCAATTGCACGCGGCCGGGGTTTTCGGCCATCGCGATACGACGAGTGTCGTCAAACCCCGAAACGCGACAAAAACCAAGCTCTTCGAAGATTCCCAGGCCGCTTTCCACCGAGCGCTCGTCGACCGGCGTGCGAGCATCGATGGCAAGGCACATCTGCGCGATGTCGATATCGCTCGCGCTAAAGGAATCGTCCCCGGTTTTGCCGCGGTTGGAGCGCCACATGGTCTGCAGCGCGCGATAGAGCGTGACGAGCTCGTCGCGCTCGGGCGCATAGCAGTCGAGCAGGCGCTCGTTAATGCGGGCGTCGCGCGACGAATAGAGCAGATGGATTACGGCGGGCTGGCCGTCGCGGCCGGCACGTCCGCTCATCTGGTTGAACTCGATGGCGCCAAACGGCATGTGGTAGAGCACGACATGGCGGATATCGGGCAGGTTGACACCCTCGCCAAAGGCGGAGGTCGAAACGATGCAGCTGAGGCTGCCGTCTCGAAACGCTTCTTCTACGCGATGGCGGTCGGTGCGCGTAAGGCCAGCGTTATAGAACGCGATACGGGTCGCACAGTCGGGAACGCGTTTGCGTAGTGTCTTGGCAAGCGCCACGGACTGATCACGCGAATTGACGTAAATGACGGTCTTCTCTCCCGTCGCCACGATCGACACTAAACGGTTCTCGCGGCTCGCAAGGTCGCGGTCGTCCTCGAGCTGCAGGTTCTCGCGCACCGTCTCGTCGACCACCGTGCGAGTGATCGGCAACATGCGGGCAAGCTCGGCCACGACCGGAGCCGTCGCGGTGGCCGTCGCAGCCATAACGACCGGGTCGCCCAGGGCTTTGAGGATATCGGGCATGTCGAGATAGGCGCTGCGGTCGCCGCCCTTGGCAAGGCCGGCGTGGTGTGCCTCGTCGATAACGACAAAGCCGATGCGGCCCGAACGCGCGAAGCGGTCACGGTGGATAGACAGGAACTCGGGCGTCGTGAGCACGATACCGGTGCGGCCCGAAGCCAGGCCGGCGAACACGTCATCGCGCGCCGCCTCCACGGTCTCGCCGGTCAACACGCCGACGCCAATGCCGAGCGCGGCCATCGTCGACGAGAGGTGATAGGCCTGGTCGGCAACGAGCGCGCGCAGCGGATAGACAAAGATGCTCGCACGCCCGCGAAGAACCGCCTCGCGCGCGGCATGCACATGGAAGATGAGCGACTTGCCGCGTCCCGTTCCCATAACGGCCAGAACACTTTGGTGATCGGCCAGGGCATCGAGCGCCTCGACCTGCGCGCGGTGCGGCTGCTTCGAGCCTATAAAGCTATGGATAAGCGAGCGCGTGAGCTCGGTATAGGAAAGCTGGGCGAGCGTCTCGCGCTTGCGCGACTCCAGGCGCAGGCCGGAATCCGCCGGCTGCACGCCACGACGAAGCTCGCACGCCGGATCGTCGACGCTGGGCAGCATGGTATCGCGGACCAGAACATCCTTGATCATGAGCTTGGGCTTCACACGCCCCTGCCAATGCTCGGCAACGGCCTCGAACACCAAGTCGACAGCGCTATCGCAGTTGATGAGCTTATCGATTTGCGGCACGCGGAACATAATGGCCGGCACACTCGCGGCGCCATCGGTCGCCACAAAGCGCATGTGCTCGCCGGTTTTGCCCACCACGGCGCGATCGCACATCGTCACGCCCTCGGCGGCCAGCAGCGGCACCTTGTTGCCCTGGCCAAACGGCTCAAGACGGGAAATCTGCTCTATAGTCTCGATATTCAGCTCGGAAAGGTCGACCGTGGCGGCAACCTCGTCGATGTCTTCAAAGTCCTCGGCGGGAATCTCCGATAGCACGGCGGAAAGGCGACGACGGAATTCATCGAGCTTGGATGCCTCGATGGTCACTCCCACCGCACCGGCATGTCCGCCGCGACGAATCAGCAGGTCGGAACAGCGCTCGACGGCGTCAAACAGGTTAACTTTGCCCACCGAGCGACCAGAGCCGCGCGCGATACCGTCCTCGATCGAGAACAGCAGCGCCGGCACGTGGTAGCGGTTGGTCAGACGGCTTGCCACGATGCCCTTGACGCCCTCGTGCCAGCCCTCGCCGCCCACGACGATCGCGCGTCCGCCGTCATAGGCCTCCTCGACCTTTGCCATGGCATCGCGCGTGAGCTCCGCCTCGATCTCACGGCGCTGGCGGTTGATTTCCTCGAGCTCAGCCGCCAGTGCGCTTGCTTCGATGGGATCGCGGGCAAGCAGCAGGTCGAGCGCCAGCTTGGGATCAGCCATGCGGCCGGCAGCATTCAGACGAGGGATGAGCGAAAACGACAGGCCGTCGGCCGTAATGGTAGAAAGGTCCGCCTTGGCGAGCGCGGCAAGCGCGATATAGCCGGGGCGAGCGGTTACGCGCATCTGCTGGATGCCCTCGGCAACCAGCGCGCGGTTCTCGGGCGTGAGCGGCATCATGTCGGACACGGTGCCCAGCGCCGCGACCTCGATTAGCGAACGCCAATACGACGGCTTGCCCAGGCGCTCACCCAGGACTTGCACCAGCTTGAGCGCCACACCAGCACCGGCAAGCTCACGCGAGGGGCCCTCGTCCTCGAGCTTGGGGTCAGTCAGGGGCACACCCTGCGGCACCTGGTCGGAGGGCTCGTGATGGTCCGTGACCACCAAATCGATCCCCAGGCTCTCCAGATAGGAAACCTCTTCCTTGGCGGCAATGCCGTTATCGACGGTCACGATCAGCTGGGGGCGAGCGAGCTCGTTAACGCGGTCGAGCGCCGCGCGCGAAAGACCGTAGCCCTCATCAAAGCGATGCGGAATAAACGGCGTAACATCGGCGCCAAACGTGCGCAGCGCCTCGGTCAACAGGCAGGTCGACGTAATACCGTCAACGTCAAAATCGCCAAAGACTGCAATGTGCTCGTGGTTGCGAATAGCACGCTCGACGCGGTCGGCGACGACCGACATGCCCGGGATAATGAGTGGGTCCGCCCAATCACGATCGAGCGAAGGCGTCAAAAACAGTTGGCCTTCCTCGATGGATGTTATGCCGTGCGCAACCATAATGCGCGCCACCAGCCCGGGTATGCCCAGACCAGCCGAAAGCTCCTTTTCGAGCTCGGGGTTTTGCCGAGCGACCGCCCAGCGATGCGTCGTCTTAAGCGATGACATGAGCGCCCTCCCCCGATAGGGGCAGGTCGCCGCGATACCTCTCACGGTTCATAGCGATGAGTCCTCTGTGTATGCCCGCTTCGGCAGGCAGATCTGTTGAACGGGTTTATTATACCGTGCGGCACGGACGCAGAGCCTCGCAGCACGCCGTGGTTTCGGTAAACGATGCCGGTAATAGCCTCGAAATAATCGAGCGTTTCTAACGCACGGATGCATGCGAGCGTCTAGCATATCCATTCAAAACGGATTTACGAGCAAAGGGAGTCACAAGAGCAAATGAAGCAATGGGTTGGACTGGGAAAGTTCCTCGCGGGGCATATGCAGGTCATCGTTCCGATTTGCGTAACGCTCGGTGTGCTCTTTCCCCAGCAGATCGGCGTACTTAAGCCCATCGTTCCCGCTCTCTTCGCCTTTATGACGTTCCAAGGCGCGCTCAGTAACACCTTCCACCAGGTAGCCGAGGTGTTCCGCCGTCCGCTGCACCTGATTTTGGCGCTGCTCGTCTCGGCGGTGCTTATTCCCATAGCAGCTTATGCCATGGGATCGCTGTTCTTTGGCTCCAACCCCAACCTTGTCTGCGGCATCGTGCTCGAGTACAGCGTACCCGTGGCAGTCACTGCCTTTATGTGGATTAGCATGTTCGGCGGCAACGGCCCGCTCGCGCTCACCATTATCCTGACGTCCTCGGTTATCTCGCCTGTAACGATTCCGCTCACGCTGAAGCTCTTGCTGGGTGCCACCGTCTCGATCGATGTGCCGAGCATGATGCAGGACATGGCCTTTATGATCGCCATCCCCGCCATGCTCGGCATCGTGATCAACGAGCTCACGCGTGGATGGGGACACGAGAAGCTCTCCCCCGCGCTCTCGCCCGCCTGCAAGTTCATGATGATGGGCGTTATCGCCTCCAACTCCACCGCCATGAACGAGTACGTGCTGCACATGAACGCGGTGCGTCTGGAAGTCGCCCTCTTTATTTTGACCTTCGCCATCAGCGGCTTTGTCGCCGGCATTCTGGTCGCCCGCGCACTACATCTGCCGTATAGCGAGACGACTACCATGTGCTTTACCTGCGGTATGCGTAATATCTCTTCGGGCGCCGTCATCGCCACGCAGTACTTTCCGGGCGAAGTCGTGTTTCCCGTCATGTGCGGAACGCTGTTTCAGCAGGTACTCGCCTCGTTTATCGGGCATCTCTTTGAGCGTCTAACCGGCGAGGAGCGCGCCGCCCAGCGCAAGCGCGTCGAGGCCGGCCGCGACGCCATGGCACGCTAGACTGTCCGCATTACGCGGGTGTTAGTCCTGCTATTCGAGCGTTTCCAGATGCGCACGCAGACGCTCAGCATCGATATCGAGCGTTGTCTCGGCATTGACCTGGGCCAAACGATAGCCGACAAAGTAGGGCGAAACCACCCAACGCGGCAGCGCCTTGGCAATGGTCCGACCGCCCAGGTGATAGAAGAACAAGTTGTACGACTCTGCGCGGCCACCGTGGTGCTCGTTCAGGATATAGCGCAGAGCTACCTGGATCGCATCGGCGAAGAGATCCGTCTCGGCTTGGTCTCGCATGCCATCGCTGGCGGCGATTCCCTGTGGGGCTGAAACGTTGATCTCAAAGAACCCCATGATCGGTTCGGTTGAGATGTTGACCGAGATTCTCCCCTGTTGCCAGACATTGATGCCTTCGAAGTTGGCGGGGACTAGTGCCGCATAGCCGTCTTCCTGCTCCAAACCCACAATCTGCATGTGCGGATGAACGAGACTACCGCCCGAGAGCGGACCCTTGTTTTTATACATGAGCACGCTTCGATACTGTTGTGAATCGATCATCTGCTGCCAGCAACCCAGGGCAAACCGCATCACATGATGCAGCTCGTCCGGCGTATAGGTCACCAGGTCGGCATCGTGATCGGCCGACTCGATCAGCACGGTTTGACGGGTGGCGCGCAGGGTTTTGAACTTATTCTCGAGCCAGATACAGCCACCGTCGCGCCGGATGATATTGGCGAGTTCCTCGGTATCGCAAAAGGGGCACGCGGTGCCAGGGCGCCGGTTATCGTCGGGCTTACCGTTCGCCTGCTGAACGTCAAATACCAGCGCCACGGGTTATACCTCCAGCGGCACGATCTTGGTGCCATGGAGCTCGGAGACGCCCAGTGCCGCCGCCACGGTATCGCGGTTGGCCGTGGAAATGCCGCCGCCGGGAAGGATGGTCAAGCTGTCGCCCGCATACTCGATCAAGCGGGCCAGGTTTTCGAAGTTGTCCTCGATCGGCGTACCGGCAGCGCCACCATGCGTCAGGATGCGTGTGATGCCGCAGTCGGCGAGTGTGTCAATCGCGTCGAGCTGAGCCTCGGGCGAGAGCTGGTCAAATGCCATATGGAAGGTGATGTCGATGGGCTCACGCTTACATTCCTCGGTCGCGCAGCCCGCAGCCATCACGAGGGCGCCAAGCGTAAGCTCGTCGAGCGCCCATCCGCCAGCGCAGGGCTTGCAGCAGCCAAAGACCAAGCCGTCAACGCCGGCGCTTACGGCAAGGCCCAGGTCCATCTCCATCATGCGCAGCTCGTCTTGGTTGTAATGAAAGTCACCGCCACGCGGGCGAATCATGCACATCACCCGCGCATCGTGCTCGTGTGCATAGTTGGTCGTAGCGCTGATAACGCCGGCCGAAGGCGTGGTGCCACCAACGGCAAGGTTGTCGCACAGTTCAATACGCCTTGCACCGGCATCGATAGCCGCCGGCACCCGCTCAAAGTTCTCGGCACAAAACTCGTACAGCATAGATAGACCCCCAAAGACAGCAGATGTTTTCCGACGGGCATTGTCACACATCCCCATGAAGTTGCGGTGGAATAGGGACTGTTTTGGCCTCTGAGGCTACCATCTAGTCCCTATTCCACCGCAACATAAAGGGGGCAGAACCAAAGTAACGCCGCAGGCAGAGGACCGACAGACACTATGACCCAATCCGAGGGCACGGAAACGACAGGAGCCCCCGCTCGTGACCGCGGGTCGGGGCTGCGACAATGTTGTCGAAGTGCCATAGGCGCAGCCGCGCCGCAACGAGGTTGGGAGGCTCCCATGCCAAAGTATTCTACCGCGTTCGGGATGGACGTCCACCTGAGGTCGACCACCGTCTGCGCCCTCGACGCGGACACCGGCGAGGCCGTGACGAGGAGGTTCCCCGGCAACCCCTGGGGCGAGATCGCCGGGTGGATGGATGGGTTCCCCGGGCCGTCGCTCGCGGCCTACGAGAGCGGCTACCTCGGCTTCGCCCCGCAAAGGGAGCTCGCCGGGCTCGGCGTCGAGTGCGTCGTCGCCGCGGTCTCGAAGATCCCCAGGTCGGCCGCCGACTCGGCCTCCAAGAACGACAGGAACGACGCCGCCAGGATGGCCAAGGCGATACTCGCCCACGACATCTCCCCCATATGGGTCCCCTCCCCCGAGGTCGAAGGCATCAGGGACCTCGCCGGCGCCTACGACGGGGCGACCGCGCGCCTGGCGACCGCCAAGCAGCGGCTGCTCGCCTTCCTCGCAAAGCGGGGGTTCGTCTACGGCGGCACCACGCCCGCCGGCAACCCGAGGAAGTACTGGACCTACGACTTCCTGAGGTGGCTCGACAAGGTCAGGCCGGAGGACGATGGCGGGGTTCGGGCGCTCGCCGCCCTGAGGAACGAGGTCGAGGCCGCGGCGGAGGCCCGGGCGGACCTGCTCTCCGAGTACAGGGCCGCCGTGGATGCCAGCCCGATCGCCGCGGAGGTGGCCGCCCTCCAGTCGATCAAGGGCTGCGCCTTCGCGCTGGCCGCGGCCTTCTCGGCCGAGGTCGGCGACTTCACGAGGTTCCGTTCCGGAAGGCAGGTCACGGCCTATTTCGGCCTCGCGCCGAGTCAGAGGTCGAGTGGCGACTCCGTGCGGCTCGGAGGCGTCAGCGGTGCGGGCAACGCGCTCGTGAGGAAGCTGGCCGTTGAGGGCTCATGGTGCTACGCCGCGGCGCGGCACCAGCCGAAGCTCATGCCGAGGGACACGGGCGTGCCCCTCGAGATAAGGATGCACGGGAGGAAGGGGTCCGAGCGCCTGCTCCGGCGACGCGAGGGGATGCTCGCCCGCGGCATGCCCGCGGCGAAGGCCAACGCGGCCACCGCGGCCGAGCTCGTGAGGTGGCTTTGGGCCCTCGGCATGATGTGCCGGGAGGGCGCGGAATAGACATAGCCCCCGTCCCGGCGAGCCGGGCGGCCTTCGGGGATACCCCCTATTTCGCTGTGCGCGCGGAGCCCTCCGCATGCGCCTCGACAGACTTGGGGAACCCCCGCCGAAGGAGAGGATTGCGGGCCGCCGGAGCGGTATCCGCGGATATGAGACTGAGCCGAAGGCGTCGATGACATGCCGGGGGCGGACCGGGACGGGTTCAACGGCAGGCCCCGCCGACCGATTGCAAGCGGTCGGCGGGGCCATTGTGGCTCTTGACAGCGGATTGGGTCATATGAGCGAGCGGGCACCAGAGCGAACAGATTGGCATGAAAAGAGGGCGGCATAGACCTTCTGGTCATGCCGCCCTCTTTGAATGACAAGCTGTCGCTCTGGTGCCCGCGCAGCGTCGACTGGTCCGCCGTTCGGTAGAACGGCGGAACCGCCTAACCGCCCAAGTAAGCTTTGCGGACGTTGTCGTCGTGCAGCAGCTCTTGACCAGTGCCGGTCATGGTGATCTTGCCGGTCTCGAGCACGTAACCGCGTGTGGCGATGGAAAGCGCCATCTGCGCGTTTTGCTCGACCAGAAGCACCGTGGTACCGGCCTTGTGCAAGTCCTCGACAATCTGGAAGATCTGTTCGATCAGAATCGGTGCCAGACCCATGGAAGGCTCGTCGAGCATGAGCAGTTTGGGGTTACTCATAAGGGCGCGCCCCATAACGAGCATCTGCTGCTCGCCGCCTGAAAGGGTGCCGGCGACCTGGCGACGACGTTCCTTCAGGCGCGGGAACTGCTCGTAGACGCGCTCCAGGCCCGGAGCCACCGTGGACTTGGGCTGCGTGTAGGCGCCCATCTCCAAGTTCTCCTCGACCGTCATCTGCAAAAAGGCACGACGGCCCTCGGGGACCTGAGCCAGGCCCTTGCCCACCAGCTTGTCGGCAGGCGTATGGGTAATGTCCTCGCCCATAAACTTGATGGAGCCGGTCTTGGAGCGCAGCAGGCCCGAGACAGTCTTGAGCGTTGTGGACTTGCCGGCACCGTTCGCACCGATCAGGGCCACGATCTCGCCCTCGTTGACGTTAAAGGAGATGTCCTTGATGGCGTGGATAGCGCCGTACCAGACGTTGATGTTGTAGACGGAAAGCATCGGCTCTGCCATTTAGTTCTCCCCCTTATCCTGCTTGCCCAGATACGCCTCGATAACGGCGTCGTTGTTCTGGATCTCCTCGGCCGTGCCCTTGGCGATGACCTTGCCAAAGTTAAGCACGCAGATACCCTCGCATATATTCATGACGAGCGACATGTCGTGCTCGATAAGCATGATGGCGATGCCGAAGGTGTCGCGAATCTTAACGATGTTCTCCATGAGCTCCGCGGTCTCGGACGGGTTCATGCCGGCGGCAGGCTCGTCGAGCAGCAGCAGCTTGGGGTTGGTGGCAAGCGCGCGGACGATTTCCAGACGACGCTGAGCGCCGTAAGGCAGCGATCCGGCCTGCTCGTTTGCCAGGTGCTCCATATCAAAGATGGACAGTAGCTCCATGGCGCGCTCGTGG
The DNA here is from genome assembly GCA_036304725.1 of Collinsella sp. GTDB lineage: Bacteria > Actinomycetota > Coriobacteriia > Coriobacteriales > Coriobacteriaceae > Collinsella. Next base: position 17,077 of record JAXIYC010000055.1, read on the forward strand.
GCGGCCTTCTCGTGCTTCCAATACGTCGGCAGGCGCAGCACGCCCTCAAAGCCGGAGTAGCGCTCCTGGTTGTGCAGGCCGACCTTAACGTTGTCCTCCACCGTCATGGTGTTGAACAGGCGAATGTTCTGGAACGTACGGGCAATACCCATGCGGTTGACCTGGTAGACCGACTTGCCCGAGGTGTCCTCACCATCGAGCAGGATGGTGCCGTGCGTAGGCTGGTACACCTTGGTGAGCAGGTTGAAGACCGTGGTCTTGCCGGCACCGTTGGGGCCGATGAGACCGGCGATCTCGGTCTTGCCGATAGTCAGGCTAAAGTCATCGACTGCCTTAAGGCCACCGAACTCAATGCCCAGGTGGATGCACTCGAGCGCCGGGCGCTGGCCCAGGTCGCGGTCGGGAACGATGGCGCCAGAAGGATACGGGACCATCTTGCCCTTGTTGAACTCAAACTTACTGGGCATCGGCTGCCACCTCCTTCTTGGAAGCAAAGCGGTCCTTAATGCGTGCGAAGAACGCCTTGAGCTGTGGGTTGTTAGTAAAGACCATGACCAGAATCAACACGATGGCGTAGATGAGCATGCGGTAGTCCGAGAACTGACGGAGCAGCTCGGGGAGCACCGTGAGCAGCGCCGCGGCGATAACGGAGCCGCGCATGTTGCCCAGGCCGCCCAGGACCACGAACACCAGAATGAGGATGGACGTATTGAAGTCGAACTTAGTGGCGGAAAGCTGCGAGAAGTTACCGCCGAACAGGGCTCCGGCAGCACCGGCGAGGGCAGCGGAAACCACGAAGGCAATCATGCGGTACTGGGTGACGGAGATGCCCACAGACTCGGCAGCGATCTTGTTGTCGCGCACGGCAATAATGGCACGACCGGTACGGCTGCGAACCAGGTTGAGCACAATCACGAGCGCGACCATAACCAGGATTGCGCCGGCAAGGAAGGTCGAATAGGTCGACACGCCCGATGCGCCCTGCGCGCCCTTGATGATGGCGGTGCCGTCCTCGAGCAGGTGCAGGTCGTCGATCGTAGAGTTACCCGTGATGTTAAAGATCACATGCAGGCCGCGGGAATCGACGCCCACAATGAGGCAGGTGACGACCTCTTTGATGATCTCGCCAAAAGCCAGGGTCACAATGGCCAGATAGTCGCCGCTCAGGCGCAGGACCGGGATACCGATCAAGAAGCCCAAGATGGCAGCGGCGATAGCGCCGACCACAATGCTGATGATCAGACGCATCGGATCGGACGGAACGGTGCTCTCCAGCGCGACGGCAGTGACGATGCCCGTATAGGCACCGACGCTCATAAAGCCCGCGTGGCCCAGCGACAAGTCGCCCGCGATGCCGACGACGAGGTTAAGGGAGATGGCCATGACGATATAGGCCGTGATGGGAACCAGCTGACCGGCGATCATGCGCGGGATCATGTGGTTGGACTGCATAAAGAACACGATGGCGAACGCCACAACGCACATGGCGTACGTGACAAAGTCGTGACGCGTCTGCTTGTCTTTAAGAAACTTCATAACGCTCACCTACACCTTCTCGGGGACGTACTTGCCCAAGAGGCCGGCAGGCTTGACGAGCAGGACGATGATCAAAACACCAAAGACGATGGAGTTGGCAAGGCTCGTGGAAATGTAAGCCTGCGCCATCGCCTCGATGATGCCGATGAGAATACCACCGACAAAGGCACCGGGGATGGAACCGATGCCGCCGAAAACGGCAGCGTCGAAGGCCTTGATGCCAGGCATGGCGCCCGTGGTGGGCTGCAACACCGGCGAGTAGGAGCACAGGAGCACGCCGGCGATGGCAGCGAGGGCGGAGCCGATGGCGAACGTCATCGAGATGGTGCGGTTGACGTTGATGCCCATGAGCTGAGCGGCGGCCTTGTCCTCGGACACAGCGCGCATGGCCTTGCCCATCTTGGTCTTACCTGTAAAGAACATCAGGCCGGCCATGATAACCAGGCAGGCGACGATGGTGACGAGCGAGACGGCGCTTACGTTAAACTTGGCCAAGAACTCCGGCACCGGGAAGGTGACGAGCGAAGTGAAGTTCTTGGGCGTGGCGCCCCACAGAAGCTGCGCGGCGTTCTGCAGGAAGTAAGACACGCCGATGGCCGTGATCAGAACGGCCAGCGGGCCTGCTTGGCGCAGCGGCTTATAGGCCAGACCCTCAATGAGAACACCGAGAACCGTGCAGACCACACAAGAGAGAACTACAGATGCCCAGCCCGGGAGGCCGAGATACGACGTGGCGCAGAACGAGACATAGGCACCGACCATGATGACATCGCCGTGAGCGAAGTTGAGCATCTTGGCGATACCGTAGACCATGGTGTAGCCCAACGCGATGATGGCGTAGACGCTGCCCATGGACAGGCCGTTGACCAGGTATTGGATAAAGACCGTCATGTTCCACATCCCCCTTTCGAATAGGTTTCCAGTTAATGTATGAAACAGGGACGTTACACTGTCCCTAGATACCAAGCAAGCAGGGAAGGCCAAAACCTCCCCTGCTTGGGATCAAAACCGCTCTATGTAAGGCGGCCAATTAGGCCTGTACGTACTTGCCGTCGGTGATGACGTACGCCGTGGGCTCCTTCTGGACCTGGCCCTTATCGTTCCAGGTGAGCTTGCCGGTCAGACCGTCAACGGTAATCTTGAGCATAGCCTTGGACAGCTTCTCGGCGACCTCGGTCGGATCGGCGTCGACACCAAGACCGGCCTCCTTGACGGCCTCGGCCACCGCGTGCACGCCGTCGTAGGCGTCGGCGGCAAACTGGTCGGGGGTATCGCCGTACTTATCCTTGTAAGCGTTAACGAAGTCGGCGTTCTTCTCGTCGTCGGCGGAGAACGGGGTCATGAGCAGCAGACCCTCAGCAAGAGAGGTATCGAAGCCCTCAACGCCCAGGATGCCGTCCATGCCGTCGCAGCCCATCATCTTGACGTCGTAGCCCATGTCCTTGGCGTTCTTGAGCAGGACGGACGCCGGCGTGTAGTAGATCGGCGCAAAGATCATGGTGGCGCCGGCCTGCTTGGCCTTGGTCAGCTGGTTGGTAAAGCTCGTGGCGGAGTCGTCCTTAAAGGTCTCCTCGTCAACAATCTCGAGCTTGGACTCAGCGGCCTGGGCCTTAAAGGAATCTGCGATGCCCGAAGAATAGGCGTCGCCGGAGTTATAGAACAGCACGAACTTCTCGTCCGCATACTTCTGCGCCAGGAACTTGGCAGCGTTGACACCCTGGTTGGGGTCGGTGAAGCAAACCTGGAAGACGCAATCCTTGCCGTCGGTGACGTCCTCGGAGGACGCGGACGGGGTGATCATGAACGTCTTGGGGTCGTTACCGCACTCGGCGGCAACGGCAACCGACGCACCCGTGGTGGTCGGGCCGACGAGGGCCTGCATGCCCCAGTCGAGCAGGGTGTTGAAGGCGTTGACGGCCTTCTCGCCGTCGGCCTGGTCATCCTCGGCCTTGCTGGCAAGCGGCAGCTCCTTGGTCGAGAAATCCTTGCAGCCAAGCTCGACACCCTGGGTAACGGACTTGCCGTAGGACGCGTTGGCGCCGGTCAGCGGGCCGATGGCACCGATCTTAAACGAAGCGTCGCTTGAAGCGGAACCGCTGTCGCCGCCGTTGGAGGAGCAACCAGCTAGAATGGACATCGCCCCCAGACCTGCTGCGCTCGCGATAACGCTCCTGCGATTCATAACAGGGTTCAATGACTTACCGGTGAGGCTCGACATGCGGCTCTCCTCTCAAATCTCGTCGGGTTTTGGTTACCCAACAGGCCATCCTTCGCCGTGTCCGGCGTTCGCAAAATAGTAGACGCTTTAGTTGAGAAAAGTGGCGATTATTTCAACTTTTCTTTTGTTTTGTCCGTTTATCCATAATTATGCGTATTTCTATTGGTTTATGCAGTTTAGCCACTTTATTGTGTAAAAGTAATGTTTCCATTCCGTTACAAGCGTCCTTGCCCTGAATAAAACGACCCCACCGGTCTCGTTGTATATGCACTTAGGCGGCGATGTACTTGCCGTCCTGAATCACATAGGCCGTAGCAGGCTTTTCGACTTGGCCCTCGTCGTTCCACGTGAGCTCGCCCGTCAGGCCCTCGATCTTGATCTTGCGCATGGCCTTGGCAAGGTCGCCGGCAATGTCGGCGCCGTCGGCCGTAATGTCGATGTTTGCCTTATCGGTAGCCTCGACAATCGCATGGACGCAGTCATAGGCATCGGCGGCAAACTGGTTGGGCGTCTCGTCGTAGGCGTCCTTATATGCCTTGACGAAGTCGGCGCTCTTCTCATCGTCGGCAGAGAACGGGGTCATGAGCAGCACACCCTCGGCAAGAGAGGTGTCGAAGCCCTCAACGGAGAGCAGGCCGTCCATGCCGTCGGTACCCATGAGGGTCATGTCGTATCCCATGTCCTTGGCGTTCTTGAGCAAAACGGACGCCGGCGTGTAGTAGATCGGCGCAAAGATGAGCGTGGCGCCGGCCTCCTTGGCCTTGGTGAGCTGGTTGGTAAAGCTCGTGGAGGAGTCGTCCTTAAAGGTCTCGGTATCGACGATATCAAGTTTGGACTCCTTGGCCTGCTCGGCAAAGGCATCGGCAACACCCGAGCTGTACGTATCGCCGGAGTTGTAGAACAGGGCGATCTTGGCGTCTGCATACTTCTCGGCCAAAAACTTGGCAGCACTCGCGCCCATGGTGGGGTCGGTAAAGCAAACCTGGAAAACCGTGGTCTTGTCCTTGGTGACGTCGAGGGACGAAGCAGAGGGCGTGACCATGAGCATATCGTCGGCGATCTCGCCCGAGACAGCGACGGCGGCACCAGTCGTGACGGGGCCGACGAGCGCCTGCATGCCCCAGTCGCACAGGGTATTGAAGGCGTTGATAGCCTTCTCGCCGTCGGCGACGTCATCCTCGGACTTAAGCGAGAGCTTGAGATCCTTGGTCGAGAAATCCTTGGCGGCAAGCTTGGCACCCTTCTCGGCCGAAACGCCATAGGTTGCCGCGGCGCCGGTCAGAGGGCCGATGACACCGATCTTGAAGGTCTTGCCGTCATCGGCGGAGCCGCCGTCCGAGCCACCCGACGAGCAACCAGCGAGTGCGGCGGTGCTGCCGAACGCCGCAGCGCCGGCGAGAAAGTTCCTACGGCTGAGCGTGCTGTTGATGTTGAACATGGTGTCCCCTTTTTCGCTGGCCGCGGTGCGGCCGTCTTGCGGTACAGGGCAAACCTTATGGCGCAAACGTTGACAGTTTGTTACGGAAGTCCGTTTGTAGCGAGCGTGTTTCCAATGTTTCCGCAGCGTTTCGGGGGTGCCGTTTTGTGCGGCTCCTGTTGCCTGGCGAGCACGCGCCCCCGGTTCACGCTAGAATGCACTCAACCTTTAAGCGGTTTATCCATCCATAAGATGCACGAAGGAGTTATCTATGAGCGAACCCCTGCGCACCGTGAACGTCGGTCTGATCGGTCTGGGAACCGTCGGCGGCGGCGTGGCCCGTCTGATCAAGAGCCACCACGATGAGTACCTGGCAGCCTACGGCATCGACCTTAAGCTGACCCGCGCCTGCGCGCTTGCTTGGGAGCAGGCCGAGGCGGCAGGCATTGAGCGCGAGGCCTTTACGAGTGACTGGCATGATGTCGTCACCGACCCAGCCGTCGATATCGTCGTCGAGCTCATCGGAGGCGAGCACCCCGCGACCGAGATCTTCACCACCGCCTTCGAGAACGGCAAGCACGTCGTCTCTGCCAACAAGGCCCTGCTGGGCCGTCATGTCGAGACGCTCGCCGAGAAGGCGCGTGAGTGCGGCGTGCAGATTAAGTGCGAGGCCAGCTGCGGTGGCGGCATCCCCATCGTCAGCACGCTCGAGCACGACCTGGTGGGCAACAAGATCCTGACCATCGCCGGCATCCTCAACGGCACTACCAACTATATCCTGTCGCGCATGGACGCCGAGGGCGCCGATTACGCTGACGTGCTCGCCGACGCCCAGGCCAAGGGCTATGCCGAGGCCGACCCGTCCGCAGACGTCGACGGCTTCGACGCCGCCAGCAAGACGGCCATCCTCGCCTCCATCGGCTTTGGCACCCGCGTTACCACCGACGATGTGTACCAGCAGGGTATCCGTACCATCGGCGCCGAGGACATCGCCCAGGCCCGCGAGCTCGGCTACACCATCAAGCTGCTGGGCATCGCACGCAACACCGACGCCGGCGTCGATGTCCGCGTGCATCCCACGCTGATTCCCGCCGACCATATGCTCGCCAAGGTCAACGGCGCCATGAACGCCGTCTACGTGGTGGGTGACGCCGTGGGCGAGACCATGTTCTACGGCGCGGGCGCAGGCTCCTTCCCCACTGCGAGCGCCGTCGTGGGCGATATCCTGTCGCTCTCCGAGCAGATCAGCCGCGGCGTGGCTCCGCTGCCCGAGATTGAGCCCTATGGTCACAACCTCGCCTTTAAGCCCATGGACGAGCTTCAGACCAAGTACTATGTGCGCCTGAAGGTCGCCGACCGCGTGGGTGCCCTGTCCGAGACGGTCGATATCTTTGCCAAGCACAACATCTCGATCTCGCTCATCAACCAGGTCGAGGACGGCAAGTCGGGCGTCAGCGATGCCTGCTCGGTCATCTTCCTGACGCACCGCGCGCTCGAGAAGGACGTCCAGGCTGCCGCCGCCGAGCTTGCCAGCGTCGACTGCGTGGCCGAGGTCGCCAACGTCCTGCGCATCGAGGACGTCGAGGCCTGGACCGAAGGCGTCATGGCCAACTAACCCAACGCTCGCCTAGCAATACGCGCCTTGAGGGCTCCCGTCCGATGTGGGACGGGAGCCCTTTTGTCACCCGCCCTAAGCACAACGGCAGAGCATATTTGCGCGAGCCGCTCATCGGTAACGCGGGCTACCGTTCACCGATATGCAAACGCGATCGATTCCGGCTACCGCTACGCTGTGCTGCGAATGTCCGCCCGCGATGAGAGGAAGCACCATGTTGCTCGAGGGCAAGAAAGCAATCATCACCGGAGGCACGCGCGGTATCGGCTATGCCATCGCCTGCCGTTTTATCGAGGAAGGCGCTGCCGTCACTGTCTTTGGCTCGCGCCAGGAGACTGCCGACGCGGCCGTTGAGAAGCTGGCAGCCGCCTATACCGACGCCAAGGTCTGGGGCCGCTCCTGCGACATCACCTCGCTCGAAGCCGTGACCGAGGCCTTTACCCAGGCTGCCGCCGACATGGGCGGCTTGGACACGGTCGTCAACAATGCCGGCATCTCCCAGCGCTCGCCGCTCCTTAACTATACGGCCGAGGAGTTCGCAAAGGTCATGGACCTCAACGTCGTCGCCGTCTTTAACGGTCACCAAGCTGCCGCCAAGATCATGACCGAGGCCGGCCACGGCGGCACCATCACTACCACAAGCTCGATGGTCGCCAAGTACGGCCAGCCCTCCGGCGTCGGTTACCCCACGTCCAAGTTTGCCGTCAACGGCATGGTCCAGTCGCTCTCGCGCGAGCTCGCCCCCATGGGCATCCGCGTCAACGCCGTTGCCCCAGGCGTAACCAAGACCGATATGGTCGCCAACCTGCCCGAAGAGGTCATCAAGCCCATCATCGCCACTATTCCGCTCGGTCGCATGGGCGAGCCCGAGGACGTTGCCAACGCCTTCGTTTTCCTGGCGAGCGACATGTCCTCCTACGTCACGGGCGCGGTGCTCCCCGTCGACGGAGCAGCCCGCTCCTAAAGGTCGAAAGTTTCGGCTTCGAACCTCAACGGAGCTCAACGCAAAAGGCGCGCTGCCTGCATCAACCGCAGGCAGCGCGCCTTGTTCTGCTTGTAAGGGAAACTGCGTCCCGGCATTTCAGCCCAAAACGGGACGCAGTTTCCCTCAGGGCCTTCTTTCGGAAACTATGTCCCATTCTGGGCGCGGATTCTGGGGCGCGCTTTCCGCAACGAGCCTCTCGCGGAAACTTGTATCCCACTCTGGGCGACCATTCCGCGACACGGTTTCCCCAAGGCCTTTGTTTAGGAAAGCGCGTCCCATTTTGAACCTTCAGACTGGGACGCGCTTTCCGGCAGGGGTCCAAAGCGGAAACTGCATCCCGCCCTGAGCGTCCATTCTGGGATGTGGTTTCCCGATGGGGGCCGATGCGGAAACTGCATCCCGTTTCGGGTCTTTAAAGCGGTCCCCGGCTTCCCCGAGAGAGTATCGACTACTTACCGTCGTCGTCCTCGGCTTCTTCTCTTGCATAGAGCTCCAGCATGCGGCGGCGGTATTCGCGTACGGCGAGCTTGGCGCGCTCCAGGCGGCGACGCTCGCGCTGGGTCAGCTCGGACGGGTCGACCTCGTCTCCATAGGTCTTATCGGCAAGCAGGTGCGCCGCGTCCACGATGCGGGCATCGATGTGGCCGCTCGCCGCCTCGGCAGAAAGACGCTCGGCAATCGTATCGAGCGTAGGCAGGCCCTCGAATACGCGACCATGGCCATGCGAAGTCAGCAGCTCATGCTCGCGCGCGAGCAAGCTCGCTAGGTCGTGGTGAGCGCGCAGGATGTCGAGCGCATCGGATGGATGCTCGGCAACCTCTGCCACGGCGGCGACCGGCGCGGCATCGACCACGCGGTAGAAGAGCTGCGCGAGCAATGGCATCAAGAACACCGTGATGGCACCGGCGGCAACCATGACCGACGCAATATCTTGCGACAGCGCGCCCGCGTTGACGGCAACGCTCGTCACGGCAACGATGATAGGCAGGGCCGTGGTGCAGTACAGGGCCACGGTAATGCGACCATACGCCGACACATCGCGCGTCGCAGGACAAATGCTCATAGAGATGAGAATGGGCACGGCGCGAATAATCAGCAACGCCACGATAAAGCCCGCGAGCAAGCCCGGGCGCGACGCCACGGCCGTCAGGTCGATCTTTGCGCCCGACACGGTGAAGAACACCGGAATCAAAAAGCCGTAGGCCAGGCCGTCGAGTTTGGTCTCCAGCGTATGGTTGCCCTCGGGGATGATATAGCGCAGGACAAAGCCGGCGGCAAAAGAACCCAACACGATGTCGAGATCAAAGACGGCCGAGAACGCCACGAGCGTGACCAGGATGAGCACCGTCAGGCGCACGAAGGTCTGCGACGTGGTATCGGCACGTTCCTCGACAAACGCAAAGAAGCGGCTGCCGACGCGCTTGGAGCGGCTTGGGACCACGGCCAGCAACACGCAAACCACCGCAAACAAGCCAAGGATTACGAGCGTTTGGATGCCAGTGCGAGCAGACAGCAGCACCGACATGGCGAGCACGGGACCGAGCTCGCCCCAAGTGCCATACGCGAGAATCGAGTCGCCCACACGCGTGCCGGTGAGCGAGCGCTCACGCATGATGGGCACAAGCGTGCCGAGCGCCGTAGAAGTGAGGGCAAGCGTCACGGCGATACCGTCGAAATGACTGACCGAGAACCACGGGGTAAAGCGCACGGCAAGCCAGGCGATACCAAACGTGACGACCCACGTCGCCAAGCCGTAGCGCCCCTCGACGCCCGCGATGCTCTTGGGGTCGATCTCAAAGCCGGCGAGCAGGAACAAAAAGGCCAGACCGAGCTCGGACACCAGCGAGACCTCGGCATCTACATGGATGACGCCGAGCATATGGGGTCCCAGCACCGCACCGAACACGAGCAAAAAGACCGTCTCGGGAACGGGCTTTCCGGGAATCGCCGAGGCGATGAAGGGGCTTGCAAAGGCCACGAGCGCGATGATGGCGAGTGAAACGAATGCCATGTGATGCCTTTCTCTTGTTTGCGCTTCACTGTAGCACCCTCGCCGTCCTCAACGCGCCGCGAGCTGTCGTATCATAGTGAGGTTTACAAACATGTGGCTCAAGGCGACCGCAGGGCAGACCCCGCAAACCGACCGCTGCCGCATACCGTACCGTACGCCCAACCGATCAGGAAGGCAGGAACCAATGGTCTCTCGTATCTACGTGGAGAAGAAACCCGGGTTCGACGTCGAGGCTCAGCAGCTCAAGGGCGAGCTGACCGAGATTCTCGGCATCAAGGGCATCGAGGCCCTGAGGATCATCAACCGCTACGACGTCGAGGGCATCGACGAGGAGCTTTTCCGCTCCTGCGTGCCGACCGTCTTTAGCGAGCCCCAGGTCGATGTGACCTACGACGAGCTCCCCGCAAGCGATGGCGCCGTCTTTGCCGTCGAATTCCTGCCTGGCCAGTTTGACCAGCGCGCCGACTCCGCCAGCGAGTGCGTGCAGCTCATCAGCCAGGGCGAGCGCCCTGCCGTGCGTTCTGCCAAGGTCTATATGATCTCGGGCGCTCTGGACGAAGCCGCCATCGAAGCCATCAAGCACTACGTGGTGAACCCCGTCGAGGCGCGCATCGCCTCGCTCGACCTGCCCGAGACGTTGCACATTGAGACCCCCGAGCCCCAGCCCGTCGAAGTGCTCGACGGCTTCCGCGAGCTCGATGAGGCCGGCCTTGCCGCCTTTATTTCCGAGCGCGGCCTTGCCATGGACGAGGCGGACATCGCCTTCTGCCAGCAGTACTTCCGCGATGAGGACCGCGACCCCACCATCACCGAGATCCGCGTGATCGACACCTACTGGTCCGACCACTGCCGCCACACCACCTTCGGCACCGTCCTGGACGACGTGACGATCGATGACGCCGTGGTGCAGCAAGCCTTCGACCGCTACATGGAGATGCGCCACGAACTCGGCCGCGACGCCAAGCCCGTCTGCCTCATGGACATGGGCACCATCGGCGCCAAGTATCTTAAGAAGACCGGCATCATGACCGATGTCGATGAGTCCGAGGAGATCAACGCCTGCACCGTCAAGGTGAAGGTCGATGTCGATGGCGAGGACCAGGACTGGCTGTTCCTGTTTAAGAACGAGACCCACAACCACCCGACCGAGATCGAGCCCTTCGGCGGTGCCGCCACCTGCGTGGGCGGCGCTATCCGCGACCCGCTCTCGGGCCGCAGCTATGTGTACCAGGCCATGCGCGTCACCGGCGCCGGCGACCCCACCGTCCCCGTTTCCGAGACGCTCGAGGGCAAGCTGCCGCAGCGCAAGCTCGTGACCACCGCTGCCGCCGGCTACTCCAGCTACGGCAACCAGATCGGCCTTGCCACTGGCCAGGTCAACGAGCTCTATCACCCCGGCTACGTGGCCAAGCGCATGGAAGTCGGCGCCGTCGTGGGCGCCACCCCGGCCAACCACGTGCGCCGCGAGTGCCCCGCCCCCACCGACAAGATCATCCTGCTGGGCGGCCGTACCGGCCGTGACGGCATCGGCGGTGCCACCGGCTCCTCCAAGACCCAGAACACCGAGTCCATCGAGACCTCGGGCGCCGAGGTCCAGAAGGGCAACGCCCCGGTCGAGCGTAAGCTGCAGCGCCTGTTCCGCCGCGGCGACGCCTGCCGCCTGATCAAGCGCTGCAACGACTTTGGCGCCGGCGGCGTCTCGGTCGCCGTGGGCGAGCTTGCCGACGGCCTGTATGTCGACCTGGACACCGTGACCAAGAAGTACGACGGCCTGGACGGCACCGAGCTCGCCATCTCCGAGTCCCAGGAGCGCATGGCCTGCGCCGTCGCCGACGGTGACGTCGAGGAGTTCATGGGCTACGCCGCCGAGGAGAACCTGGAGGTGACCGTTATCGCCGAGGTTACCGCCGAGCCGCGCATGCGCATGGCATGGAACGGTGTTGCCATCGTCGACCTGTCCCGCGAGTTCCTCAACTCCAACGGTGCGCCCAAGCACCAGGTCGCCCACGTGTGCGCCCGCAGCGTGTGGCAGCCCAGCTGGGCCGGCACCACGCTTGCCGAGCGCATGACCTCGCTCGTCACCGACCTCAACGTCGCCTCCAACAAGGGCCTGTCCGAGCGCTTCGACTCCACCATCGGCGCCGCGACCGTGCTCATGCCCTTTGGCGGCAAGACGCAGCTCACCCCGAGCTCGGCCATGGTCGCCAAGTTCCCCGTGGACGGCGAGACCACCACGGCGAGCGCCATGGCATGGGGCTTCAACCCCTACCTGATGGAAGCCGACCAGTTTGCGGGCGCCTACCTGTCCGTGGTCGAGTCCATCGCCAAGCTCGTGGCCGCAGGCTTTGAGCACAAGCGCGCCTACTTCTCCTTCCAGGAGTACTTCGAGCGCCTGCGCACCGAGGCCGAGCGCTGGGGCAAGCCCATGGCGGCCGTCCTGGGTGCCCTCATGGCTCAGGTCGACCTTGGCGCCGGTGCCATCGGCGGCAAGGATTCCATGAGCGGCTCGTTTGAGGACGAGGCCGGCGAGCTCAACGTTCCGCCGACCCTGATCAGCTTCGCTGTGGCCGTGGGCAAGGCGGCCCGCGCCGTCTCCCCCGAGTTCAAGGGCCTGACGCACCGCGTCGTCCGCATCGCCCCCGCCACCTACGGCGAGGATTACCGCCCCGACGCCCAGCAGCTGCTCGCAGCGTTCGACGCCGTCGAGGCGCTCACCGCCAACGGCAACGCCCTGGCCATCTCCACGCCCGGCTACGGCTGCGGCGCCGAAAGCCTCTTTAAGATGTGCGTCGGCAACCAGATCGGTATCGAGCTTGCCGAGGATGTGGACGTGGAGAGCCTCTTCACCCCGCTCTACGGTAGCTTTATCGTCGAGCTCGCCGAGGATGCCGAGCTGCCCGAGGTCGCCGACGGCGTTGTCGTCGAGCCCCTGGGCACCACCGTCGAGGGCTATGTCATCGACACCGGCTCCGAGGTCATCGAGCTCGCCGAGCTCCAGGAGGCCTGGGAGAGCGGTATCGAGAGCGTCTTCGCCTACCGCAGCGCCGGCGAGACCGCCGAGGTCGAGACCATCGACTTCCGCGCCAAGGATATCCACGTGTACGGCGGCGCCAAGATCGCCCGCCCGCGCGTGATCATCCCCGTGTTCCCCGGCAACAACTGCGAGTACGACAGCGCCCGCGCCTTCCGCGCAGCCGGTGCCGAGGCCGACACCTTCGTGATCAACAACCTCACGCCCGAGGCCGTCGCCGAGAGCACCCACGAGCTTGCCCGTCGCATCCGCCAAAGCCAGATCGTCATGATCCCCGGCGGCTTCTCGGGCGGCGACGAGCCCGACGGCTCCGCCAAGTTCATCACGGCGTTCTTCCGCGCTCCCGAGGTCACCGAGGCAGTCCGCGACCTGCTCAAGGCCCGCGACGGTCTGATGCTGGGCATCTGCAACGGCTTCCAGGCCCTGATCAAGCTCGGCCTGGTGCCCTACGGTGACATCGTCGACGCCATGCCCGATGCGCCCACGCTGACGTTCAACACCATCGGCCGCCACCAGAGCCGCCTGGTGCGCACCCGTATCTCGTCCAACCTGTCCCCGTGGCTGTCTCAGTGCAGTCTCGACGACCCCTACACCGTCGCCATCAGCCACGGCGAGGGCCGCTTTGTCGCCAACGACGAGGTGCTCGCCCAGCTCATCGCCAACGGCCAGGTCGCCACGCAGTACGTGGGCGAGGACGGCAAGCCCAGCATGGATCTTTCCGTCAACCCCAACGGCTCCGCACTGGCCATCGAGGGTATCACGAGCCCCGACGGCCGCGTCCTGGGCAAGATGGGCCACGCCGAGCGTCGCGGCGACAACCTGTACCGTAACGTGCCCGAGCATGTCCCCGGCGATAAGTTCATGCCGATCTTTGAGAGCGGCGTAGCCTACTTCGCCTAAAACCATCCCATCGGGTACAATCCCCTCGGGTAACAACACCCGCCACCGGCACATCCGGTGGCGGGTTCTTTTTTGCTTCGCGCATGCAGGAAGGACATCATGGAAAGCCGCAAGCCGTATCTCGCCACCCTGCCCGGACTCGTCCTGGGCTGCCTCGTTTGCTGCGCACTCTGGGGGTCGGCTTTTCCCTGCATCAAGATCGGCTATACACTCTTTGGCATTCCTGCGCACGATAGCGCATCGCAGCTGCTCTTCGCGGGCCTGCGCTTCACCCTTGCCGGCACGCTGGTCATTATTGGCATGAGCATCGCCCAGCGCCATCCGCTCGTTCCGCAGGCGCGCGACATCAAGCCCATCCTCACCCTGTCGCTCTTCCAGACCATCGGCCAATACTTCTTTTTCTACCTCGGTCTCTCGCGCGCCAGTGCCATGTCGAGCTCCATCATCGAGGCCAGCGCCAACTTCCTCGCAATCCTCTTTGCCGCCCTGGCATTTCGCACCGAGAAGCTCAATACGGCCAAGGTGCTTGGCTGCGTGTTGGGCTTTGCCGGCGTCGCGCTTGTCAACCTTTCGGGCGCAGATGGCACCTTTGGCTTCACGCTCGATGGCGAGGGCTTTATCCTAGCCTCCACTGTCGCGGGCGCTCTTTCGACCTGCCTGATCGGCATCTTCTCGCGCAAGCACGACGGTGTTTTGCTTGCCGGCTGGCAGTTTTTAGTCGGCGGCCTGGTCCTCACCGCCATCGGCTTTTTGATGGGCGGCACATTGTCCCCCACCGAAGTCGCCCCCGCCATCGCGCTCATCATCTACATGGCGCTTATCTCCGCCGTCGCGTACTCGCTGTGGTCCCGCCTGCTCGCCGTCAACCCCGTCAGCCGCGTGTCGGTCTTTGGCTTTATGAACCCGGTCTTTGGCGTGCTGTTGAGCGCACTGCTGCTCGGCGAGGGCGCTGGCACGAGCCCCGTTACCGTCATCGTTGCCCTGTTGTTGGTCTGCGGCGGCATCATCATCGTCAACAAACCCAAAAAAGCCTAGCGAGCTCACCTTTTTAGGGAGGACGTTTGCACACTTTAGCTTAATGGAATACATCGATGAGCTGAGGGCCGCCACGCACGCAAGCGTGCGACCCTTTTCCTAGCGTATCTGGATGCCGGCTTTCTTTTTCTCGGCCTTGACGCGGTAGAGCTCCGCATCGGCAGCGCGAAGTAAGTCTTGCCAGGTATCAACACTATCGCCGACCCGCGCGCAACCGATGGACATCCGCAATGCATACGGCACCTCGGCATGCGCGAGCTCGTCGTTGATTGTCGCGCACAGATGCATGATATCCTGTTCCGCCGCTGCCTTTTGGAGCACCACGAACTCATCGCCACCATAACGCGCGATAAAGCCACCAGACGCCGAGCAGACCTCTTTGAGCGCAGCGGATATTACCTGAAGAGCATGGTCGCCCTCCACATGTCCATAGCGATCGTTAATCTGCTTAAAGCCGTCAGCGTCCATCATAAGCAGATATACATCTTCGGCCTGATCCACATTTGAAAAGAGCGACAGCATATAGGTCTCAAAACGGTTGCGGTTGTTGAGTCCAGTCAACGGGTCAGTCGAGATCAGTTGCTCCTGGCAGATGATATAGAGCAGCAACATGCTAATCATTATGCCGACACAAAGGCCAGGCACCGAGTATACGATCTGAAAGGTACCGCCCACCAGAGCGGGAACCGCAAAAAAGGCGAGGGTGCGATAAATGGCCTTCTTTTGCAGGCTTTCGACTTTTCGAGCCTGAATAAAGGCATGCAAGGACGTATATATGACGTAGCAGTAGCTAACGATAGGCTGAATCATATAAAGCGCTCCGCGACGATATACGCCCCGCGCATCGATATAGAACATAGCGTGCGTCCAGTAGCTGGTAAATGCCAGAACGACCACCAATGCGGTTGGCAACGTTAAAAGTACCACCCTATAGGGCGTGGTCAGGAGCCGTGAGCCCTGCATCGTCTCGGAATAGAAAAACCAAATGAGGCACGCGATGGCGAACAGCGAAAACGAAACCGCGTTGGAAATCCAGTTGGCCGTGATGCCTACAGGAGTGCTCACGCCGTCCGAGAGCGTCCAGATCATATCGAAGAAAATGTAGGCAGCAGACGTGTAGCTCAGCATGCTAAACAAAAGCTGCTGGGTGCTCGAGAACAGGGAGCGACGGCTTCGTACGGCAAGTCCGATAAGAATAATCATGCACAGCAGGAATATCTCGATCTTGAGTGCCTTTACCACTAGACGCCCTCCCTTCAATATCCAAGTGGCCAGAATCGCCCAATTCGAATCTGGGCAACAAACACCCCCTACTCCGCAGGGGTAAGGGGAATAATAGCAGAGCGACCGAACGTCACTGCAAGACAGCTCTCGTTCGGGCGCTCAAACGGCGCGAGTTGCACGCCGGAATCATTGATGGGTATCGATTGCTACTCGCCATCGATGTCGGTCGCGACAGCCTCTTCGATGGCCTCGACACCGGCAGGCGACAGGTCTTCCTTGCTCTGGCAGAACTTCTTATCGACCCAGCCGGTCAGAATCGGGGCCATGATTGCCGTGATGATGACGGCAGTGGCGATCTGCGCATACGCGGTGGGCGCAAGCTCGGCATAGCGCGGAGCGACCTCGGCGAGGGCGACCGGCGTGGTCATGGCCGTGCCGGCAATGGTGGAACATGCCACAGCCGCCTTACCATTGCCGCCACACAGGCGCTCGAAGGCAAAGGTAATGGGACCGACGATAAAGAGCGTGATGAGGCCCAGCAGGATGCCCGAAATGCCACCGGCGATGAAGCTCGAAAGGCTCATGGACGCACCGAGCTGAAAACCAATTACAGCGATCGCGGGATTGGCGCCGGGAACCAGCAGGTTCTTGATAAACGGGAACAAGTTGCCCAGGACCATGCCGATAACAAGCGGCAGGATGGATCCGATGATGGTGCCGACGGGGATGTTGGCGAGACCCGAAACACCAAGGATGATCATCGTGACGGCGGGGCCGGCCGTAAAGAACAGGATACCGACAGCGCCCTGCTCGGACTCATCGCCGAACTCGCCCATGATGCCCGTATAGAGCGCCATGTTGCAAAACGTAATGCCGCCGATGATGGAAACCGAGCTCAGGCCTAAAAAGTTATCGTTAAAGAAGTACGCGACGCCCAGACCCAGCGCGGCTGCCACTACAAGCTTAGGAATCAGCACGACGATGCCGGTCTTGATGGCGCCCGGCGTGGACTTAAAGCTGATACCGGCGCCCACGAACAGCAAGATCGCGGCAACGATGGTGTTGGAGCCGCCGCGGCAGGCAGCCGTAAAGAAGCCGCCGACCTCAAAGACCTGCGGGCAGAAGGTATTGAGCAAAAGGCCGACGATCATCGGATAGATCATGATGTCGCCCGGGATGCGCGGTACCTTGAATTTCTTTTGCTCGCTGGCGGTCGCTTCCTGTGCCATGAAACCCCCATTTCCGCTGACGCAGAACAAAAGCCCACGTCACGCTTTGCTACAGTAAAGTTTGACCATGGTACCAGAAGAAGCAGACCGCCTCGGTGAGAAATTCGATTCGTTAGGCCGGGACGATAACGCGTCCTGCTCCTATACGAGGCTCAAAACGATATAGAACACGATGCCCGAAACGCAGCACCACAACATCGACTTTGTCTTGATTGCCACCGCCACGACGCCGGTGGCCGCAATCCAGGGAACCAAGGCAGGCCAGAGTCCCGCGTCGAACGCGCCGGGGTTCACCAAGTCGTTGGCGACCAGCGCGGCAAAGGCAGCGGGCGGGATATAGCCCAGGGCCTCGGTAATGCGGGGCGACAGGGTCCGCCCGCGCAAGGCGAACGCCGGCGCGATGCGAAAGAACGCGATAGCAGCCCACGACGACAGCCACAGAACCAAGAACTCGTTAGCGGGCATCGCGGGCACCTCTTCCGTCAAATACAGCATCGCACGCCAGCGCAATGGCAATGCCGACCACGACGCTTGCCGGCACGGCAATATTCGCGAGGCCCAAGAACTTGCATACGGCGACGGACACCGCGCCCGAAACCGCCGCGACAACGTTACCGCGCGACAGCCGCTGCGAAAAGAGCAGGCAGATAAAGAGCGAGGTGCAGACAAAGGCTGCAATGGCGGTGGGAACATCGACAACGGCGCCGACGATGGCGCCCATCGTACACGAAACGCCCCATGTTGCGATGAGGATTACGTTGAGCACAAAGGACTCGCGCGGGCCCCAATCCTCCCCTTCAACCAACTTGGCAAGCGAGATGCCATATGCCTCCTCGGTAAGTGTCGCGGCAACAGCCAGCGTCTGACGCTTCGAGGCACCCCTCAGATGCGGTGCGATCGATGCCGAGTAAAGCGCAAAGCGCGAGGAGATTGCGGCGACGCTCGCGACGATCGATGCTGCAGGCACACCCGCCAGCCACAGGTTGCAGATCATAAACTGGCCGCTGCCCGTCACAAACGCACTGCTTAGAGCAAAGACCATCCAGGGCTCCATTCCCGTCTGCCCCATGATCATTCCGCACGGCGCGCCTATTGCAACATAGGTAAGCATCACTGGCCAGACGGTTCTAACGATTTTGAGCACCATACGTTTCTCATCCTGACAAGGTCTCCGAGCCGCATGTAGCGACACGGCAGAATCATCATCCGGCAGCAACCGAGTTCACCTACAATTGCCACCGGATCGAAAGACACAACTTTTTAGGAAGTCATTATGACAGCTATCGATCGAGACCGGGCGCGCGCGGCCTTCAAAAGCTACACCGATGCCTACGACGCCACCAACCCACGCATCGCGCTCAAAATCGAGCATACGTACCACGTGGCCGAGGCATGCGATGCCGTAGCGCGCGAGCAGGGCTGGTCGTCAGAAGATATTGACCTGGCATGGCTTTGCGGCCTGCTACACGATATGGGCCGCTTTGAGCAGCTGCGACGCTGGGACACCTTTAAGGACGCCGAGAGCATGAGCCATGCGGCGCTGGGCATCGAGGTCCTCTTTGGCGAGAATCCCGCCGATGCACCCGCCGTAACGAGCATCCGCGACTTTATCGATGACCCGGCAGAAGATGAGCTCATCCGAGCGAGCATTGCCTATCACAGCGATTTCCGTCTACCCGCGCAGCTCGACGAGCGCACGCGGAGCTTCTGCGATATCGTGCGCGATGGCGACAAGATCGACATTATGCGCACCATCGCCGACAGCACTGTCGACACTATCCTCAAGGTGGACGAGAAGACGTTTCTCGGCAGCCGTTTCTCGTCGCCGACACTTGCCGCCTTTGACGAGTACCGCTGCGTCGCACGCGATGAGCGCGATGAGCCCGCCGACTTCTTGGTGGGGCTTATCTGCTTTATGTTTGAGCTCGTCTATCCAGCAAGCCGCGCGCTGGCGCGCGAACAGGGCGATATCCACCGCCTGCTCGACGCGCCCTTTGGCATTACGCGGCCCTTTACCGACCCCGCCACGCAGGCAACTTGGAGCCGCCTAAAGGACGAGATGCGCGACTGGCTGGCGCGCGCCTAGCGCTCAAGCTGGGCCAGCAGCTCCTCGACGACCTCGACGGCGTCCCCAACAACCTTGTACTGGGCAGCACCGAAAATGGGGGCATCCGGGTCCTCGTTGATGGCGATGATGCACTCCGCCCCACCGATGCCGGCAAGATGTTGGATGGCGCCCGAAACACCGATACTCACGAGAAGCCTGGGCGAAACCGATACGCCCGTCTGGCCAATCTGGTGGCGATACTCCAGCCAACCCGCCTCCACGACGGGACGCGTGCAACCAAGCTCGGCACCCAGAGCCTCGGCGAGCCTTCGCATCAACGGCAGGTTTTTCTTGGAACCAATGCCGCGACCCACCACGACCAGGCGCTCGGCATTGGCGATCGAGGGCTGCTGTCCCCACTCCTCGGCGGGAATCGAGATCTCGACACGAGCCTTAGCATCATCCGCAAGCGATATCTGGGTGATCGTGCCAGAGCGGCCGTAGTCGAAGTCGGGAGCCTTAAAGATACCGGGGCGCACCGTTGCCATCTGCGGACGGTGGTTGGGGCAAATGATGGTGGCCATCAGGTTGCCGCCAAACGCCGGACGCGTCTGTTGCAGCAGTCCCGTCTCTGTATCCATCGAAAGTACGGTGCAGTCAGCCGTAAGGCCCGCCTGCAAACGCACGGCAACGCCGGGTGCCAGTTCGCGACCAAAAGCGGTCGCACCGTATAGGATGGCCTCGGGTTTGCGTTCGGCTACCAAATCGCAGATCAAGCGGGCGTAGACCTCCGCATCGTTTTGGCGCAGGCGCTCGTCGCGACAGGCCAGGACTTCGTCGGCGCCCGCGCAAACCAGATGCTCCAGGTCCCCGAGCGAGCCCTCGGGGCTCATGCCGACCAGTGCCACCAGACGGCAGCCGCGAGCATCGGCAAGCTCGCGCCCCTTGCCCATAAGCTCATAGGCAACGGGAGTCACCGTATCGTGCTCGTCGGTCTGCACGAAGACCCAAATGTCTCGATATGCATCAAGGTCCACCGCACCAGCGGCCTCGTCACACTCGATCGAGATAGCGTTGACAGGGCAGGCGTCGACGCACCCACCGCATAGGATACAGCCGTCGGTTACGCGGGCGCATCGGTTGGGACGCTCACCCTCCACCACAATGCCGCCCGAGGCGCAGGCGCGAACGCAGCGACCGCAGCCGATACAGGCTTCGCTATCGATAATCAGTCCGCTCATCTATGCCATCCCCTCGATGATCTTGGCAAGTTTTGCCGCCTGCTCGGACGCCGTTCCGTCAACGGCTTCGCACGTTTGGTCACGGTCGGGCACAAACGAGCGCACGACCTGTGTCGGCGACCCGGCAAGACCGCAACGCGCGGGGTCGGCGTTCACGTCGGCGGCACTGACCACGCGCACGTCCGCCTCCTCCGCCGCGCGGATACCGGCAATACTCGGCATACGCAACTGGCCAATCTCCTTGGCAGTCGTCATCGCGCACGGCATCTCAAGGTACACCGTCTCCTCGCCGGCATCGCATCCGTGAACGAGCGCCAGCGAGCCACAGGTCGTAAAGCCCGCGCTCTGCACGCAGCTCACGTCGGTCACGCAGGGAATATCAAAGGCACCGGCAAGCTCGGGACCAATCTGGGCCGTATCGCCATCCACCGCCATCTTGCCGCAGATGAGCAGGTCGAAGTCCTCGTCGAGCGCCTCGATGCCGCACTTGAGGGCATAGGTGGTTGCCAGGGTATCGGCACCTGCAAAGGCGCGATCGGTCAGCAGCAGCGCGTCGTCGGCGCCTCGAGCGATGCAGTCGCGCAGCAGCGACTCGGTCGCGGGGATGCCCATCGACACCACCGTCACGCGCACATCCATGCCAAAGCCGATAAAGTCGTCCTTCAGCGCCAGCGCGCATTCCAAAGCGCTCGCGTCAAAGGGATTAATGACCGCCTGTTTGCCATCGCGCACGATGGTATTGGTCTTGGGGTCCATCTTGACCTCGGTGCTTCCCGGCACGGCCTTGACGCACACCACCATATGGAAATCGCTCATCTTCACGCGCCCCCTTTCTGGACGAGCTCATCCAAGAGCTTCTCCGAAAACAGGTTACCGCGGCCCAGCTGCCCGGCAGGATCGAGCTGGAGCTTAAGCCGTGCCGACTCGACCATGGCCTCGTGACCGTACATCGTCTCCAAGAAGCCCGCCTTGATCTTGCCGACACCGTGTTCGGCGGAGACGGCGCCGCCCATGACCGTGACCTCGGAAGCCCACCGGGCAAAGAGTTCTCCGCCGCGGCGGTATTCCTGCGCATCGCGCGGCAGAATGTTCACATGCAGATGGTTGTTACCGATGTGCCCCCAGGCGGCAGATTCAAGCCCACTTTCGGCCAACGTGCGGCGATAAAGGGCGATGACATCGGCCAAGCGTGCATTGGGCACCGACATGTCCGAGCCCAGTTTGGTGATGGCGGGATCCGTGCGGCGACGCTCGTCGATGAGCATGTTGACGCTCTCGGGCACCGCATGGCGGAAGAACCGCTGGCATTCGCGATCGACCTCGGTGCGCGCAACCCAGGTCGCGTCGTCGCGGCCACCCGCAAGCTCCAGTACCCACCCCAAGTGATACAGCTCCTCAGTCGCCTGAACTTCGTCGTCGCAGTCGAGCTCCACGTAGACACAGACCTTGGCCTCTTTGTCGAGCGCCGGCAGCGAGGCAAACGCCGTCGACTGCTCGCGCTGGCGACGTAGAATATCCAGGGCGCCAGCGTCGAAGTACTCGATGGCAGCCGCATGGGACAGGACGGGACGCACGGAATCGGTGAAGGACACGGCCTTGTCTTCGCTGTCAAAGAAACAGCTCACGCCCCAAACGACCGCAGGCGCCGCCTGCAGGGCAATCTCGAGCTCGGTGATGACGCCGATTGTGCCACACGCACCGATAAACAATTCGATGGCATCCATATCGTCAGCAACGAAATAGCCCGAAGCATTTTTGGTCTTGGGCATGGTGTAGTCGGGAAGGTCAAGCTCGAGTGCACGGCCCACTGCCGTCACGAGCGACAGGTGGCGGCCCTGGGCAAAAGCCTCGCCGCGCTGAAGCTCAAGCAAATCGCCATCAGCCAGCGCGACGTGGAGTCCCGTGATATGCGGGCGCATGGGGCCGTAGGCGTAGCTGCGGGCACCGGAGGCGTTACATGCCGCCATGCCGCCCAGACAGGCAGACGCCTCGGTGGGATCGGTGGGAAAGAACTGCTCGGGGGCCTCTTGAAACTCATCGTAGGCCTTAAGCGATGCCTGGTCCCAACCAGCGGTCGGCAGCACCTTCTTGCTCAGCTGCTTGCGCAGCTCCGAGAGCACAACGCCCGGCTCCACGCGCAGCAAAAATTGGCCTTGTTCATCGCGGCGAAGGCCCAAGTAGCGATTCATACGGGAAGTATTGAGGATATGCCCGCCGTGGGGCACGGCACCGGCGGCAAGGCCGGTTCGGGCGCCCTGAACCGTTACCGGGACACGCTCGGCATGGAGCTTTTCCAAAATGGCACGGACCTCGTCTTCCGTTGTCGGAAACGAGATGCTCGATGCTTCGCCCGATGCGCGAGATTCATCGCGGCCATACTCTTCGAACTCGTCGGTGAAGGGTTTGATGGTTACAGACACGCGAACTCCCCCTTTAGCTAACTACAGTGTTTGCAGGGAGATGTTACCGCATCGTTTCGTCGACGTGTTCGAGACCGTCTCCATAATTGGCGATTTTTACGTTCGTGCAATTCGGCGAGCGGCTGGATTTCCTCGGCAGACGATGCTTTTAACACATATGGCCCCGCCGTCACTGACCGCGCGATTGCCGCTCGAAAAAAGTTGGAGTATTTTTTGCCGCCTTTTACCTGCGGAGACGCCAATCCGTCAAGCATTTGGTCAGCAATTGGTCAAGTAACGGCTGATACGGTCGGCATCGACAGCCAAAACCGACAGAAGTTTTGGCCCCAGAAGCAGGGAGGTTCCCATGGCATATTACTGGCCCCAGTACGGCATCGCCATCGAAGTCGACGACGATCCCCATCTCCTGCCTTTCGACGAAGAGGCATTCCCCGATACGACGGTCTACCACGTTACCACCGATGTGATCTGCGACCCCGAGTCGTTCTCGGCGCTCGCCCACCGCATCGCGCATATCCACGACATCGAGCTCCCTCCCGACTTCGACGAGCTTGTCTACTCACGCCGCCTGATGCTTCACATGCTCTTTGGAGCGAACCCGTCCACCTTTGCGCGCATCTATACCGCCAAGGATGCCGCATGAGCGCGAAGAAGCCACCCCACTTTGCAGGCCTGGGTCGTCGCAAGAAGCTCATCGTTGCCTGCTTGGCCATCGTCTGCGCCCTTGTCGCCGTAGGACTATACGCTTGGCAGTCGCAGCCCGTACCCGAGGCGGGCGCTTCGGTTACGACGGCCGAGGGCAAAACGCGTCAGGAAATCCAAGATGAGCTCGACGCCATAGTCCGCGACAACATGATGACGATTTCGGTCGCACCGGTCGCTCAGCTGCAGGAGGACGGCAAGCTGCGCGTCAACGTGCAAAACGTCCAAGACAATAAATTTCCCCAGCGATTCCGCGTCATCCAAAACGACGAGACCATGTACGAATCCGGTGTGGTCGAGACCGGCAAGACAATCGAAACGTGCCCCGCCGGCGACATCAAAGAAGGCGAGGCGTACATCGAGATCCAGGCACTCGATGCCAAGACCCTCGACAGCCACGGCAATCCGACACGTGTCAAGGTGCGGGTTGAGCAAGCCGAGAACTAGCTTTTCCGGCCGACGCGGCACCGCACGCAATTCACCAGCATTCGTCCAATCATCGCGGGGACGGCCCGCGGCGAATAGAAAGGAACGACCATGGACATCACCAGGAACATGAACGGAGCCAGAGCGCTCGTCGTGGGCGCGGGGCTCGCGCTCGCGCTCGCAATGGGCGCCGCCCCGACGCCAGCTATGGCGGCCGGGCGCGTTGGAACCACGAAAGTAATGGTCAGGACCGAGATCGACAACGTTGAGTTCAAAGTTCCGACGGTTATTCCCTTCGTCGCCAAGGCCGACGGCACGCTTCAGGGCCCCTCAGAAGACGCGACCACCATCGACAATCATTCGGCCTACGGCATCCATGTCACCAACATGAAGATCGACGCCATGAACACCTGGACCATTGCTGCCGACGCCAAGGCCGGAACCGCGCAGAACTCCATCGACTTTAAGGTCGGCCCCGACGGCGCGCTCCAGAACGCCAGCGCCGCAATGCAGGGAACGGGCCTCGATCTTTCCAAGAATGCAGCCTTCGACATGGGCTACCAGGGCATTGCCGGCGGCAAGGACAAAATTAAGCTCAAGACAAGCGGAAACGTCGCCCGCGTCACGCGCGACATCTTCCGCGTAACCGGCGAAGGCGATCAGGTTGCAACGATCACCTGGACGGTCGAGCCCGGTGCGCACACGGCATAAGGCCGTCGCCCTGGCCGCCGCCGTCAGCATCCTAGCGTTTGGGCCAGCCATGGCCTTTGCCCAGCAAGAACAGGCGCAGGCCGCCACGCAAGTGACGGTCGACCTCTCGGAGCTCGACCGCAGCGACCGCGAGGAACCGTTGGCGCAGACAGGCGACAAACGATGGCTCTTGGCAGCAGGCGCCGCAGCAGCAGGCGCGGGAACCGCCGGCCTCGGTCTGCACATCAAACACAGCCAGAAACAAAACATGAACAGGCCGCACTAAATTAGCTAAGGAGACCCCATGGCATCGAAGAACCTTTTGCCCGTCGTCGCACTCTGCGGCGCGCTCGCAACCGGAACGCCTGTCGCCGCTTGGGCGACTCCTGTCATGGCAGACTCCTTACCAGCGGCCCTAAGCTCCGCACCAAATCCGTCGAGCGCCATTGCGTGCAAGCGTTTTTCGATCGCACAGGCCGCAATCTCAACCTCGGGATGCCTTCGTCGTAATACGGACGGCTCGATAGTCGTGGATATCAATCGTTCGAACAAGGCAAACGGCTCCCAGGCGGGGTGCGCCGTCTGCACGTGGCGCTCGGTTGTGCTCGATGCAGATGGCGATCCATGCAATTTAGAGCTGCGCATCGACATCGCTTCGGTCGATGACTCGGCGAACGGAGCGAAGGTCGCCTTCGACGGTACGTTTTTTGAGAAAGGAGGCGGTATATGTCTGGGCTGCGCCGCCGCGAATGCAGACGATGCGCAGCCCACCCTCTCATTCACGGCATCGTTGCGACTGACCAAAGCCGGCACCGATGCCATCGCGGCGGGAGAAGCGTCCCTGCTGTTCTACGCCGTCAGCGCCAAAGACACAGACGCTCATTTCGAGAAGCCAGCCGGATCACTCAGTCTTACACGAGGGATAGAGGCAGGCCCTATTGAAATCGATGCCCACGCGCAAAGCAGGCAACGCATTCTTGCCGACCCGGCGCTTCTCGAAATGGAGTGGAACGGATCCGGAGCCATCGGAATTCTCCCCTCCGCGCTTGACGCCAAGACGCTCCCCTCAAACGACGAACCCATCAACGCAACCATACAAGAAGAGAGCGCGGACAAAGAAGCAGGTGCGGGCGACACGCCGTCGCCGACAAACAGCGCCCCAGCTTCTTTCGAAGCACCGAATGAGCCCGTTACCGATCCAAACGATCCCGAGCTCGCGGACAGGCTGGGGCTTGCTGATCCTCAAGAGATCGATGAAGGTAACTGTTGCGTGCTTGCCGCACTCGACCACACAGAGGTCATCGACGCTGCGAACATCGAAGTTGCCGCCGCCAATCAGCCCGTCCGCAAGTCGGCTATCATCGCATTTCCCGAATCCATCGAAGTCGTCTTTTTGCCATCGGGCGAGGTCGTGGCCCCAACACTGCTCACCTTGTTGGGCGCCAAGAATACTCGAAACGAAATTAAAAAGGTCACGGTTGTCGACCCTGCAACCACCGCCAAGCTGCGTCTATATGCCGTTGCTCCAGATGGAGGCAAGACCTTGGAATTCGATGGCGACGCACTCCTAGCCTGGCGGCGTCTGGACATTATGCAAGACGTCTCGTATCAGATCGAACTCGAAGGGTTTGATCGTGCCCGCGATGCCAATATCATCGCCGCGGCTATTGAATTCCCGCAGCGGCTTATGACACTGCGCTTTGAATACTATCCCTATGTCCCGACAACCACCTGAGGCTTAAATGCTGCGCATCATTCCTAACACCACTTATATAACGTATTAGATGAGTCGCGATGTGCCTCGCATTTCGTTCTGCTACGATTGCCACGTTGGCATCAATACAGGAGGGCTCATGCCGGGCTTGGGAACAATCATCAACGTTGTGCTTTTAGTTGCGGGCGGTCTTTTGGGATTAGCGGGCGGCCGCTTCATTACACCGCGCATCCAAGACACGCTCATGAAAGCATCGGGGCTGTGCGTCCTGTTTATCGGCCTGGGCGGCACCATGCAAAAGATGCTCATCATCGATGGAAAGGCGCTAGCGACCACCGGTACCACCATGCTCATCGTCTCATTTGCGCTCGGTTCGCTCATCGGCGAGGCCATCAACTTGGAGGCCGCCATCGAGAACCTTGGCGAATGGCTCAAGCGAAAAACCGGCAGCGAGGGTGACAACGAGTTCACCAACGCCTTTGTCTCGACATCGCTCACGGTGTGCATCGGCGCCATGGCCATCGTGGGCTCGATTCAGGACGGTCTGCTCGGTGACTGGTCAACGCTTGCCTTGAAAGGCGCATTGGACTGCATCATCGTCTGCACCATGACGGCGTCGCTTGGCCGCGGCTGCATTTTCTCCGCCCTGCCCGTCGCCGTGTTCCAGGGGACGATCACGTTGTTTGCCGGCGCGCTCTCCCCCATCATGACCACGGCAGCCCTCGACAGCCTTTCGCTCGTAGGCTCCATGCTCATCTTCTGCGTCGGCGTCAACCTCATCCGTCCTCAGACCTTCCGCACGGCCAATATGCTCCCCTCCGTCGTCATCGCCGTCATCTACGCCCTCCTGTTCTAAATCTATCAACGCAGCGGTATCTCGAACATCTGTTTGATGCTGTGCTATGATATGAGGCCACCGTAGCTGCGTTAGGAGAGGAGAAGCGGTGGCCGACCAGGACATCAAGATGCTCATCGAGCGCATTATGGCCGAGGCCCGGACCCATCAGTCCACCCGCTTCTCAAACGAAATCTACGCAGACGAGCCGATTCTCAAAACCGGCCGACAGATGCAGAATTTCCTCCCCGACCAGTACCGTAAAATGCGCGAGATATCGCGCTGGCAGGATGACCCCAAGGGCGGTGCGGGCCGCTGGCTTTCGGAAGCCGAGCTTTTTTACCGCCAGGGCCTGCTGATGGCCGATTTTGAGGACGACTGCCCCTACAGCGGCACCTTTAAGTCGTACTTTCCCACCTACAACGCCATGAGCGACCGGCAGCTGCGCGGCTACTTTACCTGGCGTGCCCAAGTGCGCCGCGGAACCGTCGAGGAAACGTCTACGTCCTTTGCCTTTCTGTATCTCTATGAGCTGATTTGCGGCATTGGCGTAGATGACCCGCTCGACGGTTTTAACAAGATCAAGGCCTTTTGGGATGTCTATCGCGCCTTCGAGCCCGGCATTGATCGGTTTGCACGCGTGTGGTTGCAGGATTACGCCGTATTCCATGGGCTCGACCCCAAGCTGCTCCGCGACTCTAAAACCGTCATGTTCGATAACGCCCTTATCGAGCTGCGGCGTGCGGCACGAGACCTTGTACCGGCACCGGCACCGTCCGACCAGACCCCCAAACGTCGCAAAACCTCCGAGCCCACGCTCCCCCTTCCGCCCGATGAGGTGCGCGAGGAGCGACTCATGGCCGCCATCAACGCCCTCTCCACGTACAACCTAAGTAACTCGCGGCTCGACCGCAGCCACCACCGCGATCTGCGCCACGTGGCATGCGCCGTGTATGTCCACATGGCGCGCTACTATGACACGCACCGAAAGACCGGCATCGTAGCGAGCTTGTTTGGGGAGGAGACGGCCATGCCCTACACCATGTTTGCCTCGGCCGTATTCTTTGCGCCCGAGCGCCACGAGGACTGCGAATACCGCCTGGATCCCATCCATATCTACCGTTGCCAAAACGGCTTTTGGGAATGTATGCGTATCCATGGTAGTAGGCAAAAGAGCAGCAAGCTCGGTGAAATGATGCGCGCCTGCGACCAACGCCTGCGCCTGGCGCTGGACCCCGCCCATCCCCTTAAGGAAGAAAAGGTCCCCAAATATCTGGCCAAGATTATCGATGACGAGATTGTGGCATGGCTTTCGTGGGACGCCGCACACCAGCCCGTCAAGATCGATATCGACCTGACTCAGCTGGGGCACATTCGGAGCGCCGCTGCGCAAACGCGCGAAGCACTTTTAATCGACGAAGAGCGCGAGGACGGCGCACCTGTGGAAGCCGAGGCAGCGGACTCAGGGCAACCGGAAGCCGAGCCCGTAGCCGACGCGATTGTCGAGGCGGTCGCGGCACCCATTCGGCAGGACGAGACCGACGAGCCAACCATATCCACCGAACAGTTTGGTGTCGTGGCACCGCTTCTCGCGCCGACGCCCGCGTTCGCAGCTGTTGCGCCCGCTGACGCCACGAACGAACTCACGCCTGCCGCAGACACCTATCTCCGCGCGCTGCTCGAGCACAACGCAGTACGGGCGGAATCGGCGGTAGTGCAATCGGGGCAGAGCGAGGACATGCTCGTCGACAGCATCAACGAAGCGCTCTTTGACCTGGTGGGCGACACCGTTATTGAATTTGGCGCGACAGGACCACAGATTATCGAGGACTACGAAGCAGACGTGAGAGGATACCTAGACCATGAGTGATACCGCATCCGCAGCGCCCCGCGTGCCCAAGCGCGTCGCCGCCGTCATTCTCAACTCGCTCAAAGGCGGCGTCGTCCCGCGCATCGGCCTTCCCTACATTACCGTGGGACGCGAGGTCGAGATCCGCGCCTTGCTCACCGACCTAAGCCTCATCGCCGATGGCGGCGCAAGTTTTCGCTTCCTAGTCGGTCGCTACGGCGCGGGCAAGAGCTTTTTGCTCCAAACTATTCGCACGCACGCCATGGGCGAGGGCTTTGTCGTCGCCGATGCCGACCTTTCGCCTGAGCGCCGGCTGCAGGGTGGCCAGGGCCAGGGCCTGGCCACCTATCGCGAGCTCATCCGCAACATATCGACCAAAACGCGCCCCGAGGGCGGTGCACTCAACCTTATCCTGGATCGTTGGGTCGCCTCGTGCGCCGATGCCGACGAGTCTGCCGTTAATGCCCAACTCGCTCCGCTCGAGGAGATGGTCCACGGCTTCGACTTCACCCGCATGCTCCGCCGTTATCGCACGGCTGTCTCGGAGGGTGACGAAGAGAGCATGAGCCGCATGACCAAATGGATTCGCGGCGAGTACCGCACCAAGAGCGAGGCGCGCGCCGAGCTGGGCTCCTCGACCATCATCAGCGACGACGACTGGTACGACTACATCAAGCTCATCGCACGTTTTTTGGTCTGCAGCGGTTACAAGGGCATGCTGGTGCTCATCGACGAGCTCGTAAACCTGTACAAGATTCCCAACGCCATCACGCGCCAGTACAACTACGAGAAGATCCTGACCATGTACAACGACACGCTGCAGGGCAAAGCACAGTACCTGGGCATGATCATGGGCGGCACGCCAACCTCTATCGAGGACCGCCGCCGCGGCGTGTTCTCCTACGAAGCCCTGCGCAGCCGTCTCGCCCAGGGCCGTTTTGCACGTGAGGACCTCAAAGACATGCTCGCGCCCATCATTCGTCTGCAGCCACTCACCTATGAGGAGCTGCTGGTCTTGATCGAAAAGCTCATGCAAATCCACGCCGGTTACTTTGGCTGGACACCCACGCTTACCGAGAACGACTTGGTGGACTTCCTTAAGATCGAGTTTGGACGCGTGGGAGCCGATACGCACCTGACGCCCCGTGAGGTCATTCGCGACTTTATCGAGCTGCTCGACATCCTGTGTCAGAACCCCGATGCCAACGTGGCCGAGCTGCTACAAAGCGTTGGCGGCGATGCGCTGGCATCGGCAACCGCAACAGACGACACCGGCACCGCAAGCGACGACCGCAACTTCGCCGAGTTCACCATCTAACCTACCAAAAAGGGACAGGTTTATTTTGGCAGGTTTTATCTGGGCAAACACCGATGTTGCAAGATATAGAGCCGTTGCCCACTGCTTTGCTCAGCCCGTTGCTGAAAGGAAGCCCCGTGAACGCTTTTGACCGATATGCCCCGTTTATCCAGGATTTCATCTACTCCCACGATTGGGAGAGCCTGCGCTCTATCCAGGTTGCGGCGGCAGATGCCATCTTCAACACGCAAGACAATGTACTCCTGACGGCATCCACGGCATCCGGCAAAACCGAGGCGGCTTTCTTTCCCATCCTGACCGAGTTTTGGGAGAACCCGCCCGCGAGCGTAGGCGCCCTCTACATTGGTCCCCTCAAAGCGCTCATCAACGATCAGTTTGTCCGCCTCAACGACCTGTGCGAAGAGGCCGATATCCCTGTCTGGCACTGGCACGGCGATGTCTCGCAATCGCATAAGGCCAAGCTCATCAAAAAGCCAGGCGGCATCCTGCAGATTACGCCCGAATCACTCGAGGCGCTTCTAATCCACAAGCATATGGCAATCCCGCGCATGTTTTGCGATCTGCGCTATGTGGTCATCGACGAGGTCCACTCGCTCATGCGCGGCGACCGCGGCGGTCAGACGCTCTGCCTTATCGAGCGCCTTTCGCGCATGGCGGGCGTGCAGCCCCGGCGCATTGGCCTTTCGGCCACCATCGGGGACCCCGAGCGCACGGGCGCCTTCCTCTCACAGGGAACAGGACGCGACTGCGTCATCCCCCGCTTTGAGGAGCCGCGCCGCGTGTGGCGTATCTCCATGGAGCACTTCTACAACTCGGGCCCGCAGGCGCAGCAGCGAGGATTTGTGAGCACGGGCCCGCAGGAAGCCGAGGTACTTGCATGCGAGCGCATTGAGGCGGCAGCACCCGCAGCACTGCCCGTCAGCACCCAAGATATGCGTCATAGTGGACAACTTACACAGGAAGAACGCCGCCAACGTCGCGAGCAAGCACGGGGTAAGGCTGCCCCCAAGGACCGTCGCACCTCCTCAGCCCCCGAAGGCGAAGTCGACATCCCCCAAGCGACCGAGCAGGCGCTGCTCAACCCCACCGATACTGCACCCGACAACGCTGATCCCGGCATGGGCTATATCTTTGAACACACCCGCGGCCGCAAGTGCCTGGTCTTTGCCAACTCGCGCGAAGAGGCAGAAGCCGTGTGCTCCATGCTGCGCAGCTACTGTGAGAACCGGCACGAACCCGACCGCTTCCTGATCCATCATGGCAACCTCTCGGCATCGCTACGCGAGACCGCCGAGGAGCTCATGCGCGACGAGGAGCAGGCGCAGACAACCGTCACCACCTCCACGCTGGAACTCGGCATTGATATCGGTCGCCTGGAGCGCGCGTTCCAAATCGATGCACCGTTTACCGTCAGCTCCTTTTTGCAGCGCATGGGGCGCACAGGCCGCCGCGATCTTCCGCCCGAGATGTGGTTTGTCATGCGCGAGGAGGAGCCCGAGCCGCGCACGATGATGCCCGAAACGATACCCTGGAAGCTCCTGCAGGGCATCGCACTCATACAACTCTATCGCGAAGAAAAGTGGGTCGAGCCGCCCGAGCTCGATCGACTCCCCTACAGTTTGCTCTATCACCAGACCATGTCGACGCTCGCCAGCACCGGCGAACTCACACCGGCCGAGCTTGCTCAGCGTGTGCTCACGCTCAGCTATTTCCACCGCGTCTCGGCCGATGACTATCGCGTACTGCTGCGCCACCTCATCAAGATCGACCACATCCAGGTCACTGAGGGCGGTGGGCTCATCGTGGGCCTCGCGGGCGAGCGCATCATCAACAACTTTAAGTTCTACGCCGTGTTTCAAGAAAACGAAGAGTTTACCGTCCGGAGCGAATCGGCCGAGCTGGGCACGATCGTTAATCCGCCCCCGCCCGGTGAGCGCATCGCCATCGCCGGACACTGCTGGATTGTCGAGGAAGTGGACTGGAAGCGCCACACTGTCTTTGCCACGCAGGTCAAGGGCCGGGTGCCGGCCTACTTTGGCGACTGCCCCGGCGACATTAACACGCATGTGCTCGAGCGCATGCGCCAAGCGCTCACTGAGCACGTAGCATATCCGTACCTTATGGGTAACGCACGGGCTCGCTTGGCGCAGGCTCGTCATACCGCCGAGATTTCGGGCGCGGGAACTAAGCCGCTCATCAATCTGGGTGGCGACACCTGGGTACTCTTCCCCTGGTTGGGCAGCTACGCCTTCCTAGCACTCGAGCGCATGCTTAAAATCAAATGCGCCGCTGAGCTGGGCCTTCGCGGACTCGACCCGTCACGCCCGTACTTTATGCAGTTTAAGATGAAGGCCGACGAGGAGACGTTCTTTGAGGTGCTCGCCGCCGAGGCCGAAAAGGACTTCGATCCCATCGAGCTCGTCTATCCTGGCGAGGTGCCTTACTTTGACCGCTACGACGAGTTTGTTCCCGAAGAGCTCGTGCGCAAGGGCTTTGCCGAAGGCGTGCTCGACATAGAGGGCATGAAGCAGCGCGTTCACGGCTGGCGCGACCACGCCTAAGACCAGTCTTTTTTGGGACGGGGAGACTTACTTGTCGTGAAGGACGGTGCCGAGGAAGTCGGTGTCGAAGGGCACGGCTTCGGCAAAGGCGTAGTCGCCGTCGCTGGCGATGAGCAGGTAGTTCTCCTCGCCGCCGAACTCCGTATCACCACATGGGACCACCCAAGCGCGGTCGAACACCTCAAGCGCCGTGGCGGCGCAATCGCGCAGGAACGACACATCGCTCCCCTCGTTCGCGCTCACAATATTAGCCACGTAGATACCGCCCGGATTCAAGCTACCCCGCACCAGACGCAGCGCCTCAGCAGTTGCCAGCTCGCGTACGGGCTCGGCACCGCCAAAGCAATCGCTCACGATCACGTCGTAGCGACGATGCCCCACGCTCGTCACGCCCAGGTACGAACGCGCCTCAGCGGTAATCACCCTCAGGCGATCGCCAACCGTGCGCTCCAGCTCGTTCAGGTAGAACCAACGACGTGCCAGACGCGTAATCTCTGCGTCATACTCGATGACGTCCATGCGCAAGTCCTCGTGCGACATCAGCGCAAACTTGGGATAGGCAAACCCGCCGCCGCCCAGCATAAGCATGCGGTCGATGCCGCGACTATAAGCGTCGCGCATCGCATCCTCGGCCTCAAACACATCGTCAAATGCACGATAGTACGCAAAGACTGGCTCCGCCCAACAATCGCCAACATAGCTCGCGCTTTGGTAGACGCCGCCCTGTACGAGCACGCGAACCTCGTCACCGCTCTCGTCGTGCACACGCTTCACACGCGCCAACCCGTTGCGGGTTCGCGCGACCTGCAGACAGGCAGCGCGAACAGCGACGGCAGCAGCACCCAGCGCCGCGGCTCCCAGGGCAACACCGGCAACAACGCCAGCGGAAACACTCGGCTTGTTCATCTAGAGCTCCTTTTGCAGATAGAGACCATGGTCGCAAAAACCCAGGTGACGATAGTACTCGCGCGTACCGATCGCGCTGATCACGTTGATGTGCGTATACCCCGCATCCCGAGCAATCTGGCACGCACGCTCCACGAGCAGACGCCCCAGACCGTGATGCTGAGCCGCCTGGCCCTGATCGCCCACACGTGCCGCCATACCATACACGTGCACCTCGCGAATCATCGCCTCGTCCGGCGTCGTCGGCAACTCGTCTGCATGCGCGGCAACAAACGAATGGTCGGGCAGCGACAGGCGCAAAAAGCCCGCAATCTTGCCCTGCGGCGTCACCCACTGCAAAAAGCGCTCGTGCGTCACCGGCGTCTCGTACGCCACTTCCTCGTCAAGGGTCAACTCGTCCAGGTCGGCACCCGCCGTGCTGATCTCGCGATAGCGAATCTCACGCACCGTCGCGCCTTCTCCACGAGCCGCCAAGCGGTTTTCGACGAGCTGACGTAGGTTGGGCTTCTTGTTGCCCACCATAATGTCGTCGGAGCTAAAGTCGCGAATCATGCGACTGATGCGGCAGAACGCCGGCGTCACCACGATGTCGTCGGCCAACACATCGAGCAGCTCGTCCTCGGTATAGGGGCGCCACTCGCCACGCTCGTAACAGCCCACCAGACGCGAGCCCTCGATGAGCGCGCACGGGTAGACCTTGACCTCGTCGGGCATAAAGGTGCCCTCGGTCATAAAGCGCTCGTAGTCACGCTTGTCCCCCTCGGGCGTGGCGGCCAGCAAGTTGAGCATAAAGTGCGCGTGGATCTTAAAGCCAAATAGGCGCGCGAGCGAAAACGCTCGCTCGATCTGAGCCACCGTGATACGACGCTCGTTAATGTCAAGCAGATACTGGTCGAGGCTCTGGATGCCCATCTGAATCTTGGTGCAGCCCAGACGACGAATGAGCGTGAGCGCCTGTGGCGTCACGGCATCGGGGCGCGTCTCGATAACGAGTCCCACCACGCGATGCTTCGCCGTCTCGTTGATGCGTTGTTGGCGCTCAAGCTCCTCCATCGTTGCCGTCTGCCACTCGGCGACCTCGCCCCACGGCGTACCGGGGCCGTACAGACGACGCACCGCGCGGTTATAGCCACCCACGGCAGCATCCACACGTCCCTGCTCGTTGGCAACGCCGGCTGTAAGCTCGGCCTCATCGATCGCAATGCCGGCGGCCCGATAGTGCTCGCGACGCTCCGCCACCACCGGCGGCAGAGCGTCGGCAGGAGCGTCATCGAGCAGGCGCCCCGCCTCGGCACGGCTAATACCCGGGCGCGCCAGCATGGGATTAGCCGCCACACCGGCGACGGCATCGTCGTTGAGCGCACGGAAGAGCTCCGACATAAACCACGTCTGATAGCCTTGCGGATAGTCACTCCAGGTGCCACCGAGCACGATGAGCTCAATCTTGTCGGTCGCATGCCCCATCTGCGAAAGTGCCGTCAGACGAGCACTCACCTGCAGATATGGATCGAAGCAGTTTTGCTCTGCACGGGCACACGCCGGCTCGGCATGTAAATAGCTTTTGGGCATGCGCAGATCGTTGGGGCAAAACAGGCAATCGCCCGAGCACGGCCACGGCTTGGTGATGACGGTAATGGTTGCCACGCCCGAAGCCGTGCGACGAGGCTTCATACGCAGCACCTGCAGCAGTTGACGTTCCAGCTCGGCATCGACATTCCACCCAGCCCAACGAGCCGGCTCCTCACGTTTAACCCGCTGGTAGAACGGCAGCAGACGGCGCTTGGCCAAATCGCGTTTGTCGGCACCCTCACGGCGCGCCTCGGCATGTATCAGTTTGACGAGCACCTTGTCGTCCACGGTCTCGCCGCGACGCAGAGCCTCGAGTATGTTCAAGATAATCTGTTCCATGCCCCCATTGTAAAGGCAAAGGCGCCGGAGCCGATCTCGGCTTCGGCGCCTTCATCAAACAGCGCGTCTATATCTTCGCCTAGGCTTTCGTCTGCCTCAATACTCCGAATCAAACGACATGTCGCCCGAACCGACCTCAAAACGATACGTGGCAGACTTGTCACCGTTATCGAATTCAAGATTCAAAATGGTCTCGCCGTCGTAGCCAAGCGGAAGGAAATCGCTCTCGAAGTCGCCGCTGCCCAAGGTGAGGCTCGCCTTAAAGCCCGTCGAGTTCGGAACCGTCATCTCCACATCGCCCGAGCCCACACTCACGTCCATCGACTTCGTGGGGGCCGGGTAAAGCTCGAACGTCACATCGCCCGAACCGACCTCGGCATTCAGGGTATCGGTCACGGTGCCCGTAAACTCAACGTCTCCCGAGTCCAGAGTCAGGTTGAGGTCATGACACGCAATGCCCGCGACCGTCAGATCACCCGATCCTACATTCGCTGTAATGCCCACCATGTTATCGGCAACTTTGCGCGGCAGTTCGACGATAACCGTGCGGTCAATGGCTCGCTCGTCATCGCAATCGAACTGGCGAAGCTTGAGCGTAGAACCCTTAACCTCGGCCAGATTCTGGGTTGCCGCATCGAAAGCAGCTACTCCTTTTGCGACGCGGCCACTCTCGATGACACGTACCGGCCCGTCGGAAACGCATTTGATCTCAACCGCACCCGACGTCACATCCAAGTCAAGGGATGTGAACGCGTCGGCATCAAACGTTTCCTTCGAAAGCTGTTGAGGCCGAGCGGAATAGTTACCGCTATTCAAGGAATCGTCCTCGTCAAACGCATCGCCCATACCAGACAAGCCGGATACAACATCGTCGAAATCCCACGGTCCATCAAAATGAATCAAAGTCCACGAAGTGCCGAAGACAAGTCCGATGATAAGCACAAACGCTCCGATGCCGACGCCCAAGCGCCTCTTAGACTCATGCGAGAGCTTCATCATTCACCACCTTCTTTGGCACTCGGCTCAGCGGTGGCCCCGGCAGCCATGTCAGCGTCAACCGCAGTGGAAACGTCCTCCCCCTTAGTCCTAGCGACCGCCGGCGCCGGACCAACCTGGATATCCCCGCGCGCCCAATCGCCATCGAGCGCACGCGCCACCCAGTGATAGATGGGGATCGTAAAGAAGATCAGCGCGGCAAAGGGGCCGGCACCAAACAGGAACATCAGCAAAAAGAACAGCAGCCAGCACACAGCCCAATACGGGAACGACTGAAACGGACCCTTCACCGGAGTCACGCTGGTCGCACCGGCACCCGTCACCTGAGCCGTCGCCGCATTAGCTGCCTGCGCGCTCCAACTTGCCGCTTGCGCCGCCTTGGCAGCCGCATCACTCGCCTGCGTTGCCGCCTCGGTAGCTCGTGCCGCCGCCTCATGGGTGCGGGCACGCTCCGCTGCCTCGGCCTCGCGCTGACGGGCGCGGTCCTCGTTCTCAAACTCGATATCGTCCTCGATCTCATCGCTCGGATTGAGCAACTCGTCCAAGCTCACACCGTAGAGCTTGGCGAGCGAGATCAGGTTCTCGGTATCGGGCGAGCTCTCTGCACGCTCCCATTTACTGACCGCTTGGCGCGACAGCCCCAGCTTTCGTGCCAGCCCTTCTTGGCTAAAGCCTTTGCTGCGGCGAAGGTCGGCGAGCCGCTGCGCAGTTTCTACATTCATGGTTCCTCCTATGCTTTTGCCAGCCGTGCCGCCGGACCGTTTTTGTTCTTAGGCGCCTTGCACAGTTAAAAATGTATCCGCCACCGCCAAAAGCATGCCACCTATTCTAGTGAGATTTTTGACAACCGGCGGTTGCGGGTGCATATGAGCTGCGGAAATGTGTCCAAACAAAGCAATGACCCGCAGCTCGGTTGTCCCCGTTGCGGCGTTAACGGTAGTATGGTCGTACTGTTTATTCCGCACCGCCAACGGAGGGAGTTCCGCGCCGTGAACCGCGATTTCGCCTCATCGCTCATCCAGCTCAACAATACGTTCTATCGCGAGCACTCCGCCTCCTTCTCCGATACGCGCCAGGCCCCGTGGCCCGGCTGGGTGCGCACCATGGACATAGCGCTCGACC
Source organism: Collinsella sp. (assembly GCA_036304725.1). GTDB lineage: Bacteria > Actinomycetota > Coriobacteriia > Coriobacteriales > Coriobacteriaceae > Collinsella. The sequence continues at coordinate 55,013 of JAXIYC010000055.1, forward strand.
AGCTCGATGTGGCCACCATCGAGCATCCCGTCCGCGTCTTCGATCTTGCCTGCGGCAATATGCGCTTTGAGAACTTTGCCGCCGGCGGCACGCTGGCTGCCAAGGGCGTCGACGGCGCGAGCCCCTCGGCAGATGCCAACTGCCCCTTCGAGTTCTATGGTGTCGACTCGTGCCAGGACCTGGCCATCGATGCACGCGGTCACGCCCTGCGCATTCCCAACCTGCACTTCCAGGAACTCGATGTGCTCGACGCTCTCATGAAACTCAACCCCGCCGAGACGCCCGACGCGCTTTTCGACGCCCCGCTCGCCGACATCTCGGTCTGCTTTGGCTTTATGCACCACGTGCCGTCGTGCGAGTACCGCGTACGCGTGCTCGACGCCCTGGTGCGCCAGACGCGCCCGGGCGGCATCATCGCCATCAGTTTTTGGGAGTTTATGAACGACGAGCGCATGGCGCGCAAGGCCGTTCGAGCCGAAGCCCGCGCCGAGCTCACCCCACCGTTTGAGGGTTACGATTCCGCGCAGTTTGAAGCCGGCGACCACCTCATTGGCTGGCAAAACGACCGCCACGCCTACCGCTATTGCCATCACTTTGACGATCAGCAGATCACCGACCTGGTGCGCGGCGTCCGAACGTTCTACAAGAGCGGCGAGGTCCCCGTGCGCGAGCTTGAGCGCTTCCATGCCGACGGTCGCAGCGGCGAGCTCAACCGCTATGTGATCCTCAAGCGCCTGTAGGCATCGACGACTCGCCGCCGAGCCGCGCCGCATCTTTTGGGTAAGCTATGCCCATCCGTTTTCCAACCCACCGACGGAACGCGCAGCCACGCGTTCCATACGTATGACCAAGGAGCCTCATGGGAGCCGTCCACGTTCGCACGCCCAAGAACTTTGTGCTCGAGGAGCGCCTGGAGCGCTACGCCGATGCGATTGAGACGAGCCCCGAGGCCTATGCCGGAGATTGGCGCGAGGCTTGCGCGCCAGTTGGCAGCAAGCCCTTCGAACACCTTCACCTGGATCTTGGCTGCGGCAAGGGAACGTACCTTGTAGAGCGCGCGGCCCACGAGCCAAACGCCCTCTTTATCGGCATGGACCAGGAGCCCATCTGCATCGCCTATGCCGCGCAGAAAATCTGCGAGCAGGAGCTGTCCAACGCGCTCGTCCTGCCCCGAGGTGCCGCATCGCTGCCGCAGCTGTTTGCCGCAGGCGAGCTCGATGCCATCACCATCAACTTTCCCACGCCGCAGCCCAAGGCCAAATACGCCAAAAAACGACTCGTCCATGTCGACCATCTGATGCTCTACCGCCCGCTCTTTGCAGCCGGCGCCACCGTCACGCTGCGCACCGACAGCAAGCCACTGCGCGACTACGCCCTAGGACAGTTTGCCGCAGCCGGCTACGACACGCTTTGGGTAAGTGACGACGTGCGCCGCGACCATCCCGAGCATCCCGAGACCGAGTACGAATGCCGCACGCGCGAGATGGGCGCCGTCGTCTACGGCATCTGCGCCACACCCGGCGCGGAGCCCACCGAAGAGCAGCTCGCGGCAGGCCGGGCGCAGGAGCAGAGCCTCGCCTGCTATCTGCCCGAAAACCTCGATGAGCTCACCTACGTGCCCCTCGGCATGGAAGAAGCCGTCGAGAACTTTAAGAACCGCGCCCGCAAAGGCAAGAAGCGCCTGCCGCAAGACCACTAGCGGCAGCTAGCATCACACGCCCATTTCCTGCATTTTCTCGCGTGCTGGCGCCCCACGCCGCCGCTACGCCATAATGGATGGCGGACAAACACGAGAGAAAGCAAACCACATGGCACAGACCGCGACAGATACTTCCGCCAGCACCGTTTCCGGCGCCGGCGCCGCCAGCTCGTTCTCGGGCGGCACGGGAACCGAAGCCGAGTTCGGCTCGCTCGGCGCGCTCTCCCCCACCTGGTGGGAGCCCGAGGACGGCAGTGAGCCCGAACCATGGCTCACGCCCGATCAGGCCTTTGAGCGCTTCTTTGAATGGACGAGCGATCGCGGCATTGAGCTGTGGGATCACCAAGAAGAGGCTCTCATGGACCTGGCCGCCGGAGATCACGTCATTTTGGGCACGCCGACCGGATCGGGTAAATCGCTCGTCGCGCTGGGTATGCTCTTTATGGGCATGGCACAGGGCAAGCGCTGTTATTACACGGCCCCCATCAAGGCTCTGGTCAGCGAGAAGTTTTTCGACCTTGTGCAGGTGCTCGGCCGCGATAACGTCGGTATGATCACCGGCGACACGCATATCAACACCAAGGCGCCCGTCATCTGCTGCACGGCAGAGATCCTTGCCAACGACGCACTGCGCGAGGGCGAAGATGCCGATGTTGGCTGCGTCGCCATGGACGAATTCCACTACTTTGCCGACCCCGATCGCGGTTGGGCCTGGCAGGTGCCGCTGCTCACCCTGCCCCACACACAATTCATGCTCATGAGCGCCACGCTCGGCGATGTCACTGCCATCGCCGCCTCGCTCGAGGAGCACACCGGCGCTGCTTGCGACTTGGTTGTCGACGCCCCGCGTCCCGTTCCGCTGAGCTACGACTATGTGACGACCTCCCTCGAGGGCACGGTCGAGCTCGCCATGCGCCGCGGCGAGGCCCCGCTCTATATCGTGCACTTTAGCCAGGATGCCGCCCTTGCGACGGCACAGTCGCTCGCCAATTTTGGCATCGCCAGCAAGGAGCAACGCGAAGCCATCAAAGAAGCGGCAAAGGGAACGAGCTTCTCCACGGCCTTTGGCAAGATTCTCAAGCGCTTGCTCGGATGCGGCGTCGGCGTGCACCATGCTGGCATGTTGCCGCGCTATCGCCTGCTGGTCGAGCGCCTGGCGCAGCAGGGCCTGTTGCCCGTCATCTGCGGCACCGATACGCTCGGCGTCGGCATCAACGTACCCATCCACACCGTGGTGCTCACCGCGCTCACCAAGTTTGACGGCTACAAGATGCGGCGTCTGCGCGCCCGTGAGTTCCATCAGATCGCCGGTCGCGCCGGTCGCTCGGGCTTTGACACCGAGGGTATGGTCATCGCCGAGGCCCCGGAGCACGAGATCGAGAACGCCAAGCTCATGGCCAAGGCGGGCGACGACCCCAAAAAACTCCGTAAGATTAAAAAGAAAAAGGCCCCCGAGGGCTTTGTCACCTGGAACAAGCAGACCTTTGAGCGCCTGATCGAGACGCAGCCCGAAACGCTCAAGCCGCGCCTGCGCATCACACACTCCATGGTGATTAGCGTGGTCGAGCAGGGCGGCGACGCTCGCACCCGCGTGCACGACCTCATCGAGACAAGCCTGCAGACACCCGAGGAAAAGGCAAAGCTCGATGAGCGTGCCGACGAGATCTTCGCCACGCTCATCGACTCCGGCGTCGTCGTGCGCACCGAGGTGCCGCCCGCACCCGACGCTCCGGCTGACGCCGCGCCGGACATCGACTACGCGCTGACGGTCGACCTGCCCGAGGACTTTGCGCTCGACCAGCCGCTCTCGCCGTTTTTGCTTGCCGCGCTGGAGTTGCTCGATCCCGAGAGCGAGACCTATACCATGGATCTAATCTCAATGGTCGAGGCAACGCTCGAGGATCCCAAGCAGGTGCTGCGCGCGCAGGAGCGTACCGCGCGTGACCGTGCCATGGCCGAGATGAAGGCTGACGGTGTCGAGTACGAGGAGCGCCTGGAGCGCATCCAAGATGTCACCTACGAAAAGCCGCTCGAGGAGCTGCTCGACGCCGCCTTTGATAAGTACTGCCAGGAAGTGCCCTGGGCCAACGACTACCAGCTTTCGCCCAAGAGCGTCCTGCGCGATATGCTGGAGAGCGCGAGCGACTTTAAGGGCTATATCCAAAAGCTCGGCATCGCCCGCTCCGAGGGCATTCTGCTGCGCTACCTGGCCGAGGCCTACCGCTCGCTCGATCGCACCGTGCCCATTGAGAAGCGCGACGAGCGCTTGCGCGACATCATTTCGTGGCTGGGCTTTGTGGTGCGCTCGGTGGACTCGAGCCTGGTGGACGAGTGGGAGAACGCCGGCAACCCGGCTGCGCTCGACGCCGCGCCGCCGCAGGGCATCGACGAGGTCGTGGCCGATCGCCGCGGCTGCACCCTGCTGGTGCGCAACGCGCTCTTCCGCCGCGTGACCCTTGCTGCCCGCGAGCACGTCCGCGACCTGGGCGAGCTCGACGAGGACTGGGGCATGAGCGAGGTCCGCTGGCAAAAGGCGCTCGATGCCTACCACGAGCAGCACGAGGAAATCCTCACCGACGGCGACGCCCGCAGTTCGGCGATGTTTACCATCGACGAGAGCGACGAGAAGACCGATCACGTGTGGCACGTGCACCAGATCTTTGCCGACGAGGATGGCGACCACGACTTTGGCATCATGGGCGATGTCGATCTGGATGCCACGCAAGACGGCGGCGAGGTCATCTTCAAGAACTACCACGTCGGCTTTATCGAGGACCTGCTCGAAGACTAGCCGAATCAGCCAGGCAAACGAAGCGGGGCCGCTGGCAACATCGCCAGCGGCCCCGCTTTTTGCACTATATGCTATCTCCTACTCGGCATCCTCGACCTCATAGGCATCAGCCTCGGCAGGCTCATCGCCCGCATCTGCTGTGGCCTCGTGCGCCTCGTCAAATGCCGCCTTCATGGTCTTGTTGCCCCAGGTGAGCTTGCGAATGGTCAGCTCATCGGCCTTGTTGTGGGCCAGACGCAGATTCTCGGTACTGCGACGCAGGTCGTCCTTGGTCTTCTCGAGCTGCTTGATGGCGGCATCGATCTCCTTGATCGCCGACTCGAATTGCTTGCTCGCCAGGTTGTAGTTGCGTGAGAAGCCATCCTTGAACTTTTCCATCTTGGCTTCGAAGTTTGTGACATCGATGTTCTGCTGCTTGTACTCTGCCAGCTCCTGCTTATAGCGGAGCGATCCCATAGCGGCGTTGCGCAGCAGCGTGATCATAGGGATGAAGAACTGCGGACGGATCACATACATCTTCTCGTAGCGATAGCTCACGTCCACAATGCCGGCGTTATAGAGCTCGCTCTCGGGCTCGAGCAGCGTGCAGAGCACCGCGTACTCGCAGCCTTTCTGGCGACGATCGTGGTCGAGCTTCTTGAAGAAGTCCTCGTTCTTGTGCTTGGTAGCCGTCTCATCGTTCTCGTTTTTCATCTCGAACATGATCGAGATGATCTCGTTGCCGCTCGCGTCGCACTCGCGGAAGATGAAATCGCCCTTGGTACCCTCAGACGCATCGTTGTCTTTCTCAAAATACGCGTTGGGAAACGCCGTCATGCGCAAGCGATTGAACTCAGTCTCGCAGTGCTGCTCGAGCGACTCGCCCACCATCTTGGTGGACAGGCGCACCTTCATGTCCTTCAGGCGCTCAATCTCTTCGTCCTTGTAGCGGATCAGCTCATCGCTCGCGCGCTTGGCCTGCGCAAGCTCGAGCTCGTGTGCTGCCTTGGCCTGCTCCTCGCGTGAATCGCGCACTGCCAGCTCGCTCGTCAGCTTGGCACGCGCCTCGTCGCGCTCACGCTCCGCCGCGGCGACTGCTTCCGACAGGTTCATCTTTGCCGTCAGCTCCTGCTCACGCAGCTGGGCGCGCAGGCCCTCTGCCTCCTGCTCGGACTGAGCCTTTGCGGTGGAGAACTTCTCCTTCACTTTCGCCTGATAGTCGGCGAGCGTACGCTCGGCCTCGCTGCGAGCGGCATCAAGCTCACGCTGGGACTCGGCGGCGGCAGCGGCAAGTGCCATCTCCTGGGCCTTGTCCGCCGCGGAGAGCTTGGCCTGCAATTCGGCAATCTGCGCATCGCGTGTGGCTAAATCATTTTGAACGGCATTGCGCGCCGAAGCCTCGGCAAGTTTGACTTCGTCATCCTTGCGTCCCAGCTGTGCACGCAAATTGTCGATCTCGCGCTGAAGCTCGGCGTTCTCCTTCTGCGCATCGGCACGGGCCTCAACCGCCGCACGCTGGCTTGCACTCTCGCGTTCTGCGGCAGCGCCCTCGAGCTTGGCACGCAGCTCGGCAAGCTCGGCGTCGCGCTTGGCAACTTCCTGCGCCAGCTCTTGAGCCGCGGCGTTTTTCTGCTCGGCAAGCTGAGCGCTGCGCTGAGATTCCACCTCCTGCAAGGCGGCCGTCGAACGAGAGCGTTCAAGCTCCAGCGCCTGCTCGCCCTCGCGCTGGACGGCCTTCACGCGCTCGTCCAGGTCGCGCGAGAACTCGGCATCGCGCACCTGTTTGACGATATCCGCATAGCCGGACGCATCGACCTTAAAGACTTCGCCGCAATGCGGGCACCTGATCTCGTTCATAGCAGCTCCTCGATGGACGCAAATTTCAACCGCCTACACTCTACCGCGCTATGCGGACAAAAAAGGCGCCGCCGCCATAATGGCAACGGCGCCAAAACCACCACAAAGGTGCCTGTCCCCATTGTGGTGGTTTGAGTGCTTTACAGGTCGCGGTAGTCGATGAGGCGAAGATCGTCCTGGGCCTCGAGCCACGTCCGCAGCTCGGGATCGATCAGCGCATCGACCTCCTTGGTACGATCGGTCGTAAGCGAGCTACTCTCGAGGATAAAACGATCGAGATAGCCCGGATGGCAGACAAAGACGACCGTCTCGTCATCGGACATCTCACGAACCGTCTGCATGATTGCTTCCTTGGGCTCGTAGCCCGGCTCCATCGAGCGCATCACCATGCGCAAATCGGTGTCTCCGCAATGCACCACGGCCGTGGGGTCGAAGCTCGCCTTTTGCTCCTTAAGCCCCAGCTCCTGTGCCACCACCGAAATCGCGCGGTTGAGGTTTTTGCTCATAACGGCGTGTGCCTCAAAGTAATCAGGCTCGCGCCCCACGATCTCGACAAAGCGGTCATGCTGCGCGCGAATCTCAATGCAGGCCTCGTCAAAGTCGATCAGTTCCTCGCCACGCTTAAAGTACTCGCGGAAGGTACGGCTGCTATGGAACTCGCCGTTGTCGTCGAGCAGGCTTGGAATGAGTGCCGGATCGGCACACGGTTTGCCCAGGCACACGTTGGTATGCTGGCCCACCGCAATGCCGGCATCGGCCACGAGCGACCAACCGCGCTCTGCCTCGGGCATATTGGGCATAAGGCCCGCCGAGCGCACCAAACCCTCGTTGACGCTTCGGGCAATCCCCAGGTCAACGGCATACGAATAACCGATATCGTCGGCACGAATAAGCAGTTGTTTCATAACGACTCCAATCTATGGAAAAGGGCACTTGGAGAGTAGCCAAGTGCCCTAGGTAATTATCCCACCTAAACAGATGTCTTAAGCCTTAGCGACAGCAGCATCCTCCTCGAGCTGCTCCTTGGTAAAACCAAAGAGGTAGGCGATGGCAGCGGCGGAAATAAACGCAACGCCCGAAGCAACGCAGCCCCAAACGAGGTTGGCCGTTCCGCCGGCAACAAATCCGGTAATAGCCAGAATATTCGTTGCGCCCAAAACATACGTCGTCACGTTCGTGAGGGCCGCGACCAGGCCGCCGATAGCACCGCCGGCAACCATGGCGCCCAGGCAGCGGGTGTACTTAAAGCCGCAGCCATACAGCGCAGGCTCCGTCACGCCACCGACGATACCGGAAAGGGAAAAGCCGAGCATAGCGCCCTTCTCGTCGGTCTCCTTAAGGCGCAGGAAGGCACCAAAGGCCATGCCCCACGTGGCGAACTGAGCAATACCGCCTGCAACCATAACGCAGGAGTCAGAGCCCAGCGTAAGCAGCTGAACAATACCAAGGGTAATCAAAACCTGGTGCATACCGGTCATGACCAGGAACTCCCAAAGCGCGGCGATAGCCACCAGGGAAACGATGGTTAGGATACCGCCGGTGTTGCCGAGACCGAACATGAAGTTGCCGACCACGCTGCCCAGGATGGAGCCGATCGGAGCCAGAGCGCACAGCGAAACGGGAACCATGACGGCCAAGGTGCACACAGGCACAAACACCGTGGAGAGCATGTCGGGAATGACCTTCTTCATGAACTTCTCGACGACCATGAGCACCGGCATGGACAGGACCATGGGGAGCACGGTGGCAGAATAGTTGTTCAGCTGAGCCGGAAGCACGCCGTAGACCAGAGTGGTCGTTGCACCCGAATCTGCTGCAGCGTTAACGAGCGTCATAAACTCGGGGGCAATGAGCACACCGCCGAGCATCATGCCGAGCGGCTGGCTGCAGCCGAGCTGTTTGGCAGCGGCCCAACCCAGGTAAATGGGCAGGAAATAGTAACCTGCGTTGTAGATCCAGTTATAGAAGAAGTTGTAGATATCGGAATCGGCAGCCCAAATACCGAGCATGCCGTCGCCGCAAATCACGGCGATGGTACGGAACATGGCGGCGCCCATGATGATCGGAATCGTCATGACCATCGTCTTGGACAGGTAGTTGAGGACCTTCTTGCCCGCAGTCTTGAGCGTCAGCGGCTCCTTGGTGCCGTCATCGAGATTCTCGTCGATGGAGCCTTCGCCCTTAACTCCCAGCGCAATGGCGGCGTCATAGACCTTCGGCACGTTCTGGCCGATGATGACCTGATACTGGCCGCCAGACCACTGGGCACCCAGTACGCCCTTGATCTTCTTAACTTCATCGTCATTGGGGATGGACTGATCCTTGAGGTTCAGACGCAGGCGAGTCATGCAGTGCGTCGCGTTCGTCACATTGGAGGCGCCGCCGACGGCAGCAAGCACGTCCTCGGCAATCTTCTCGTTATCGACAGCCATGTCGAATCCCTTCTCTTCCAACTAAAAGCCCGTGGGACTTCACCGCGCCAAGGCACACGATTCCGCTCGCGCCTGCGCAGCGCGCGATGCCCGTTGGCAAGAGATTTCATTGCATGTGATTCCCGGGTGGATCGACATGAAAAAAGCCCCGCGCACAACCGACAGAGACCCAATACGGACCTCGGCAGAATCGGTAGTGCCTCTCGGAGCTGCGCCGTGAGTAACACCCAACACACGGCGAGTATATGCGGTGAACGCGTTCGCTGCGGCTCAGATTACTGACAAACGGTAGCAAAGAGCCCGCGAACGGTTGCCGAGACAGATTTGAAACGCTTAGTCGCCCCTACTAGTTATCTGCATTTGAAGGAGCCACGCGATTCACATGCATGATCAGGTAGACAAGCTCTTCTTGCGCCAACGCCTCGCCAAAGGTCTCCTGAATCAGCTCGTCGACACGATGGGCACAACGCGATGCCGCCGGATACTGCTCCACGAGCACGTCGTAGAGACCGGAATTCTCGGTATCGATGGGCTCTTTCTTTGCCACGCGGTCGAGCAGATAGCGTACATGAGTGGCAAAGCGGGTAAAGGCGAACGACGTACGATCGACCGTCACGCCGAGCTCTTCCTGAATAATTGCGACCGTCATGTCGAGCAGGCACTCCTCCTGCTGCTCGGCAAGTACGCGCCGCTCGCTTGGCTTAACTGCCGCGTTGATAATCGACATGGCGATACCCGCGGCCTCGCTCTTGGGCATGCGGACGGCAAAGGTTTTCTTAATACCGCGAACAGCCAGCTCGCCTAAGCGATATTCGATGGGGTGCAACTGTTCCAGATCGCGCTCGAGCGGCAACGATACCACCATGTGCTCACGAGCGCGCTTAATGGCAAACTGAATATGGTCGGCCAACGTAATGGGCAGATTGGGACTCAATTCGTACGAGAGCTGCCCGGTTGCGATATCTGCCAGCTGAGCAGAAAACTCCAGCACCTCGGGATCAACCTCGTCGATAAACGCCAGGTACTTTGAATCGACGCCGTAAAAGGTGCGGGTGATGACATCCAGGTCGACCTCGTGGGGCATATCGCCAAAGCCGATACCGCGACCCAACGCGATAAGCTGACGCCCCGCACCATCTTCGCAGATGGCAGCGTTGTGGTTAATGCGCTGGATAGCCCTCATGGAATCATCGCTCCTATTAAAACGCGCCGCGCAGACCATCCGCGCGGCGCGTTCATTCTACCTGCACTTCCAATTACAGTCCAAAGAAGCTCAAGATCTGATCTCGACTTACGGGCTTGTAGCCATTGGCGTCGAGGCCAACATCGTAGCGGTAAACGGGACGCTCGCGATCACGGTTGCGCGCGTTGGTACGGTCCCCCCTGCTGTGGATATGCCCGTGAAGCATAATGGCACCACGCGCTTTGCCGTTCCAACTGAGCATGGGGTAATGGCTCAAAACCAGGCGATGTCCCTTGGCATAGCCGGGGGCAATTTCCAGGTAATCGCGCACGTCATCCCAAATGTGCGGTGCGTCCGGATCTTCCCAATCGCCGTCATGGTTACCGCGGATGAGCGTCACGTTTTGACAGGCAATACGCTCGCGTAGGTTCACGGCCTCCGCCATGGGCAGCCGATACGTAAAATCGCCAAGAATATAGAGGCGGTCGTCCGCAGCAACGCACTCGTTAATGGCGTCAATAACCTTGCGGTTCATCTCCTCGACCGAGGCGAACGGCCGATCCATATCGTGCAAGATATTCGTATCGCCCAAGTGCAAGTCGGCGGTAAACCACATCATCGTCTGTGTCCTCATTTCGCAACGCGTCTAACACGTGCCTAGTATACAGACGCTTGGGCGCGGCGGTTACCCAAAGAGCCCGCCAAACAGTCCACGGCGGCGCTTGTCATTCTTTTTCGATGCGTCGCCTTGCGCGTTCTTATCCTTCCGCTTTTTACGATCCTGCTCCAGCTCATCGTCATCGAGCAGCAGATCCCACTCAAATGGATCATCCGTCAGATCAAACAGGTCGTCGTCATCAAACATGACAGCCTCCCCTAGCGGCTAGCGGGCATCCGCCACATAAAGGCCAACGCGCACCTGATGCCAGGGGCTGCGCTCGGGCGCAACCTGCTGCACGCGGGCTTCAAACACATCTTCGTGCCCGTAATACATCATCACGGACAGCGGGCCAACCTCGTTTCCCGGAACATAGCCGAGCTTGATCTTGCCGAAATAGATCGCGACCGCCTCGGGATCGTGGGGATTATCGCGCTCGGCACACAGTGTCAGTTTATCGCCCGCTTTCAGATCGCCCAGAACCAATGCGCCGTCGGCATACTGAAATCCAGCGATGTGAAACGATAAAAGAACACGTGAAGGCTCGTACATGGCAGCTCCTCTAACGGCCGGAATAACCGGCACTTAACCTTATTGAGAAGTCTACGAACTCGTGCGGACACAAATAGACCAACCCGGGTCTTTTCGACCGTTTGTCGCAACGCTTGCATGCCAGAGCACTTGCAGATAAGATAGGAGCACGGATGGCACCCGTGGCAGCGGGTCTTGCCAACTCCGATACACGTTTTCATCGTGAGAAGTGGCCGTCTTCGCTTACGCGGGGGCGGCTATTTCATTCGGCCGATAAACAGGCCGAGTTCGATAGCCGCGATCAACAACGCCAATAACGAAATAACATCGCTTACGTTCATACCAAATCCCTTCTAAAGGGAGTTGGCCCATCCGTGCTCCATAGCAGTAGTCTAACGCAAAATGCGGGCAATAGGAACATCTGTTCGTATTACCCGCTCCTATTTCCTAGTGCACAAACATGCGCACGAATTTGTGCTTCCAGCTTGCGTAGGGCGCATAGCGGAATGGCACGTCCAGCCAGGTTGCCTTGTTCACGATGCTCTTCTTGTGGCTAAACGTATCGAAGCTCTCGCGGCCATGGTACTGCCCCATGCCGCTCGCGCCCATGCCGCCAAAGCCCATATGGCTCGTAGCCAAATGCATGATGGTGTCGTTAACGCAGCCGCCGCCAAAGGGCACATAGCGCACAAAGCGCTGTTGCACCGCTCGGTCCTGGCTAAAGATATACAGGGCCAGCGGCGTCGGACGATCCGTGATAAACGTCTCGACCTCATCCAGACTCTCGAACGTCAGCACCGGCAAGATGGGACCGAAGATCTCCTCTTGCATTACGGCATCCTCGGGCGTCACGCCGTCCAAGATCGTCGGTTCAATCTTGAGCGAGGTCTCGCGCGCCGCACCTCCCAGCACAACCTTGTCGGAGTCGATCAACCCGCGCACGCGCGCGAAATGCTTGGCGTTGACGATATGGCCGTAGTCCTCGTTGTCGAGCGGGTGCTCGCCAAACATGCGGTGGACTTCCTCCTTGATGAGGTCCAACAGCTCGTCGTGCACGCGCGCGTCAACCAGCAGATAGTCGGGCGCCACACAGGTCTGGCCCACGTTGAGCCACTTGCCAAAGGCGATACGCCGTGCCGCCACCTTCAAGTTTGCCGTGGCATCCACGATGCAGGGACTCTTGCCGCCCAGCTCAAGCGTCACGGGTGTGAGGTTTTTGCTCGCGTGTTCCATGACAAGCTTGCCGACCGGAACGCTGCCGGTAAAGAAGATCTTGTCCCAGCACTCATCGAGCAGCGCCTCGTTCTCGGCACGTCCGCCCTCGACGACCGTCACCAGGCGCGGATCAAACGCTTCCTCGCAGATCTGTCTGAGCACCGCACTCGAAGCCGGCGCATAGGCACTCGGCTTGATAACAACGGTATTACCCGCAGCGAGCGCGCCGGCGAGCGGCTCGAGCGTCAACAAAAACGGGTAGTTCCAAGGCGCCATAATCAGCGTCACGCCATAGGGAACCGGCTGCGTTTTGCATACGCTAATAGCGTTGGCAAGGTCGCACGGGCGCAGGCGCGCACGGCTCCATCGAGCCACGTGCGCGATCTGATGGCGAATCTCGGAAAGCGACGTGCCGATCTCGCACATATACGCCTCGTCGTGCGACTTGCCCAAATCGGTCTTGAGCGCCCGGGCGATATCGGCCTCGTGGGCCCGCACCGCATCGCGTAAACTCACGAGCGCGCGACGTCGAGCATCGACATCAAACGTGGCGTGCGTCTTAAAGTAGGCGCGCTGATCGCCGACGATGCGCGCAATTTCCTCGGTGTTCATGGCACCCTCCTAGTTCTCGTCCTCAAACATACCACCCGCGACGACCTCGTACATATGCTCGAGTTCCAAACGGTCCATTAAAAGCGGGACAGGATACAGCGGATTGGCCTCGGCGTCGGCATGGGCCGCCATTTGCGGAATATCGGAGCGGCGAATACCCGAGACATATTTAGGAATTCCCAAGACCTCGTTCATGCGGTCGACCCAATCGATAAAGGCCTCGGCCGCCAGGCTGTCCTGCGCGTTAGCCGGCGCGATACCGGCCATGCGAGCAAGATCGGCAAGCTTGGGGGCGGCGGCGTCACCATAAGCGCGAAGCATGTGCGGCAGGATGATCGCGTTGGCCAAACCGTGCGGAATCCCGTAACGCCCGCCCAGGCTGTGCGCGATGGCATGGACGTATCCAACATAGGAGCGCGTAAAGGCAACACCCGCTTTATACGCCGCCGAAAGCATATTGCGGCGCGCACGCATGTTCTCCCCGTGCTCATAGGCCTCGAGCAAATTGTCGTGGATGAGCTGCACCGCCTGGCGCGCCATCTTGCGCGTATAGGGCGTGGTGCTGCGCCCGATAAAGGCCTCGACGGCATGCGTCAGGGCATCCATGCCCGTTTGCCCCGTAATGGAGGCGGGCAGACCGCGCGTAAACTCGGGGTCGTGCACCGCATAGCGCGGGATCAGCACAAAGTCGTTGATGGGGTATTTGTAGTGCGTCTCGTCGTCGGTAATTACCGCTGCAAGCGTGACCTCGCTTCCCGTGCCCGCCGTGGTGGGAACGGCGATGAGCAGCGGCAGGCGACGATGGACACGCAGCAGGCCGCGCATCTTGTTGATGGGCTTGCTTGGCTGCGTGATGCGTGCACCCACGCCCTTGGCGCAGTCCATGGCCGATCCTCCGCCAAAACCGATAATGGCCTGGCAGGCGCTCTCTCGATACAGGGACGCCGCTTCTTCCACGTTTGAAACCGTGGGGTTTGCACGCGTTTCGGCATAGACCGTAACGCCAATTCCCCTGCATGCGAGCGCCGTCTCGAGCGGTGCCGTGAGCCCCAGACGGGCAATGCCGGGATCCGTCACGATAAGGACCTTCTGGATCGAGCGCTTTTGAAGCACCGCGGGCACATCCTCGGCATGCTCTAAAATGCGCGGCTCGGTATAGGGCAGGATCGGCAATGCAATGCGAAAAACCGTCTGATATGTTCGGCACCAGGCACGACGGGCTAGATGCATAAAGGAAACTCCTTCATTTGTTGATAGGTCAACATTTGCTCGCCCGATTGTACTCAGCAGAGATCGCAGACGGCCTCCCAATCGTTAATCAATCAACATCTTCATATCTCAAAATTGTTTTATTAAAAATCATTCCTAATAGGCTTCACATTTGGTTACATTTATGGATAATAGAACTCGTCAAGACGCACGTCCGGAGAGGGCCCTTACGGGACCGGACGAGCGCACAATCGCCATCGATCGAAAGGATCGAATCATGAAGTTTGTTTGCCCCGTTTGCGGTTATGTGGAAGAGTTCGACGGCGACCAGCTGCCCGAGGATTTTAAGTGCCCCCAGTGCGGCGTTCCCGGTTCTCGTTTCCTGAAGCAGGAGGAGGGCCAGCTCGAGTGGGCTGCCGAGCACGTCGTGGGCGTCGCCAAGATGGAGGGCGTCTCCGAGGACATCGTTGCCGACCTGCGCGCCAACTTTGAGGGCGAGTGCTCCGAGGTCGGTATGTACCTGGCCATGGCTCGCGTCGCTCATCGCGAGGGCTATCCCGAGATCGGCCTGTACTGGGAGAAGGCTGCCCACGAGGAGGCCGAGCACGCCGCCAAGTTCGCTGAGCTCCTGGGCGAGGTCGTGACCGACTCCACCAAGAAGAACCTCGAAATGCGCGTTGAGGCCGAGAACGGCGCCACCGCCGGCAAGACCGATCTTGCCAAGCGCGCCAAGGCCGCTGGTCTCGATGCCATCCACGACACCGTGCACGAGATGGCTCGCGACGAGGCCCGCCACGGCAAGGCTTTCGCCGGCCTGCTCAAGCGCTACTTTGGCTAAGCCAACCGCCTGAGACATAACCTCAAGCTCGATGAGGCCCGGACCGCATGGTTCGGGCCTTTTTCGTGGGCTTATTGCAGCTGCTCTTGAAGAACACTGAGCGACTGAGGGCTCAGGTCGTCGTATTGTATGAGGACGCGAGATGGAGCGTTCTTAGTCGATGCCCGATCAGCCGTCCACAGGCAATCGGCGATGTTGACATAGGAAATACGAGCGTCAGCGAGAGCCTTCGCGAAACTCTCCCCCGCCTTGTCCTCGGCCAGGGCAACAGTGCAGTAAAGGCCCGCGTCTGCATGCTCGATCGAGACCTCCCCTGCCGGAAACGCTTTCCGTACAAGCGCTGCCAGGCCATCGCGTGTCTCGCGAGCGCGCACGCGTACGCGGTTCACATGCCGCTCGTAATCACCCGATTCCAGTAAACGCGCTAAGGCAACCTGGTCAACAGAGCTCACCGACGAGGCGTAAAAACCAAGGTTGCGCCTAAACCGCTCCATTAGCTCATCGGGCAACACCATGTACGCTAGACGCAACGCCGATGAAAGGCTCTTCGAAAACGTGTTGGTATAGATAACCGACTGAGCGGCATCGATTGATGCGAGCGCGGGAATCGGCTTGCCGGCAAGGCGAAACTCACAATCAAAGTCATCCTCGATGAGATACCGGCCTGGTCGCTCGGCGGCCCAGCTGAGCAGCGCGTAGCGACGCGCAATGCTCGTCACAAGGCCGGTCGGATACTGATGGGACGGCATCAGGTGAAGGACATCGGTCCCGCTTTTCTGCAAAGTGCTCAAGTCCACGCCCTCATCATCCAACGGGATATGTCGAACTTTGCAGCTCATAGCCTGATAGATGCGTGTCAGGCGTAAATAGCCCGGATCCTCAACGGCATACACCTTGTCGGCTCCAAGCAGCTGAACCAACATGGTATCGAGCAGCTGGGCGCCCGCACCGATAACGATGTTGTCGGGATCGACATTCATGCCCCTCGTCCCACGCAGATGGTGAGCGATAGCGCGTCGTAGCCGCGCGGTGCCCTGTGCCGGCGCGGTCGAAAAGATTTCGCGTTCGTCTTCGGATGCCAGCGTCGCCCGCAGTGCGCTTTGCCAAAGCCGCGCCGCCTCCAAAGCGGAAGGAGAGAGCGGGGCGAATTGCTCGGTCCGTCCGTTGACATCATGCGCGCTGGGACCCACAGAAACGGCATCTCGGTCGATGCCCTCCGAAGCCAAAGGAAAAACCGGTGCATCCGGAAGCTCGCAAGCGTAGTAGCCACGCCGCGGCTTTGAGCAAATATAGCCCTCGGCAAGTAACTGGCTATATGCATTCTCGATGGTAATAACACTGATTCCCAGATGACTGGCAAAGGCGCGCTTGGACGGCAGATGCTCCCCCGCCGCAATGCGTCCAGCTACGATATCATCTCGAATTTGCTGGTAAACATACTCATAGAGCGATGCTTCGCCGCGTTTTTCCAAATTGTAGTCAAGCATGAGCCTATCACCTGACCTTATTAAGTCATTCAATCTGGTATTAGTCTGACCTTGTAATTATCTCGAAAACTGAGTATTTCGCCATACCTAGCTCCCCGATAGGATGTTCCGTCAAGCAATGCACATGCCAACCAAGGGAGCAACCATGGCAGAACAGACCAGCAAGGCCGATCGCGTCAAACTCAACCGCGAGCTCGCGCAGATGCTCAAGGGCGGCGTCATCATGGACGTCACCACGCCCGAGCAGGCACGCATCGCCGAGGAAGCAGGCGCCTGCGCCGTCATGGCACTCGAGCGCATCCCGGCCGACATCCGTGCCGCAGGCGGCGTCTCGCGCATGAGCGACCCCAAGATGATCAAGGGCATCCAGGAGGCAGTCTCCATCCCCGTCATGGCCAAGTGCCGTATCGGTCACATTGTCGAGGCGCAGGTCCTGCAGGCCATCGAGATCGATTACATCGACGAGTCCGAGGTTCTCTCCCCTGCCGATGACGTCTATCACATCGACAAGACCCAGTTTGACGTGCCGTTTGTCTGCGGCGCCCGCGATCTTGGCGAGGCGCTGCGCCGTGTTGCCGAGGGCGCCACGATGATTCGCACCAAGGGCGAGCCGGGTACGGGCGACGTCGTTCAGGCCGTGCGTCACATGCGCAAGATCCAAAAGCAGATTCGCGACGTTGTTGCCCTGCGTGACGACGAGCTCTTCGAGGCAGCCAAGCAACTGCAGGTTCCGGTCGAGCTGGTGCGTGAGGTCCATGCCACGGGTAAGCTTCCCGTCGTGAACTTTGCCGCCGGCGGCGTATCGACCCCCGCCGACGCCGCGCTGATGATGCAGCTGGGCGCCGAAGGCGTCTTTGTGGGCTCGGGCATCTTTAAGAGCGGCGACCCGGCCAAGCGCGCCGCCGCCATCGTCAAGGCCGTGGCCAACTTCACCGATGCCAAGCTCATTGCCGAGCTTTCGGAGGACCTGGGCGAGGCCATGGTGGGCATCAACGCCGACGAGATCGAGATTATCATGGAGGAGCGCGGGCGCTAGTCCAGCAGAAAGGATCGCACATGAGCGATTATGCAGACCAAACGGTCGCCGTGCTGGCGGTCCAAGGTGCTTTTGCCGAGCACGAGGCAAGGCTATCCGAGCTGGGCGCACATTGTATTGAGCTGAGGCAGGCGGCCGATTTGAAGCAGGACTTTGACCGTCTAGTACTTCCCGGCGGCGAGTCCACCGTTCAAGGGAAGCTGCTTGATGAGTTGGGCATGCTCGAGGAGCTTCGTGCCCGTATCGTTGAAGGCATGCCCGTCCTGGGCACCTGCGCCGGCCTGATTCTGCTGGCTCACGATCTTGCCGCCCATGACGATAAGGGCACGCCGCGTTTGGCAACCATGGATGTACTTGTCGAGCGCAATGCCTACGGCAGGCAGCTCGGCAGCTTTCGAACCAAGGGACAGGTAGCCGGCATCGACGGTGAAGTGCCGCTGACGTTTATCCGCGCGCCCCGCATCGTCGAGGTCCACGGCGACGCCAAGGCCTTAGCGAAAGTCGACGGGCGCATCGTCGCCGCCCGCCAGGGCAACCAGCTCGGCGTAACCTTCCACCCCGAACTCGACGAAGACACCCGCCTCCACGAACTGTTCCTACAAATGTAGACATCGA
Organism: Collinsella sp.; assembly: GCA_036304725.1. GTDB lineage: Bacteria > Actinomycetota > Coriobacteriia > Coriobacteriales > Coriobacteriaceae > Collinsella. The sequence goes on from JAXIYC010000055.1 coordinate 73,155, forward strand.
AATCAACAAACGAAACGAGAGTGGATAATCTCCCACCTTGAGCATGAATATGGGCTCATACCGGGAGATTATCACTCTCATTTTTTGGTACAAATGATTCCTTGGGGATGCCGATGTTTTGGTACCGACAGCGAGCGCCCGCCAGAGCGAATAAATTGGCATGAAAAGAGGACGGCATAGACCTTCTGGTCATGCCGTCCTCTTTGAATGACAAGTTGTCGCTCTGGTGGGCGCGCAGCGTCAACTAGTTACGCGGTTCGTAGAACCGCGTAACCCCTAAAAGCGGTTGCCGCGGAAACCGCCACCGTTGCGGCCGCCACGATCGCCACCGCGACCGCCGCGGTCGTTACCACGGTTGCCGCCAAAGCCGCCACGGTTGCCACCGCGGTCGCCATAGCCACCACGGTTGCCGCCAAAGCCGCCGCGACCGCCACGGTCGCCGCCACGGTCACCAAAGCCGCCACGGCCGCCACGATCGCCACCGCGACCGCCACGGTCACCACCACGGCCACCGCGATCGCCAAAGCCGCCGCGACCGCCACGGTCTCCGCCACGACCACCGCGATCGTCACGGCCGCCGCGAGGACCGCGGTCCTCGTCCAGGCCCATGGCGACGAGCGGAGCGATAACCTTATCGAGAGCGGCCATCAGCTCGGTGGCCTCCTCGTAAGAAAGCTCGGGCAGGAGCTTCTCCTTCTTGTTGGCAAGCTCGACCAGGCCCTCAGCGGCATCCTCGGCAGCGAAGACGACGATCTTGCGCATATCGCCCTCGGCGTCGTCGATGCGGCCGACCAGATCGGCAGCCTCGGCCTCGGCCATCAGGCCATCGAGCTCACGAAGGCGCATGCCCAGCAGGTCGGACATTTCCTTCTGCTCCATCTTGGGCTTGAGGTCAAGAAGCTTGATAGCGCGCTCGATGTTCGCCATGCGCTCGGCCTTGGCCTCCTCCTCCTTGGAAATAGCAAAGCGACGGCTACGCAGCAGGCGGGCGGCCTTCTGCATCTTGTCCATCAGCTCTTCGTCATCGTAATCAACGGCGGCCTCGACAACCTCGGCCTCCTCCTCGGCGGAAACCTCGTCAGCAGCCTCAACCTCGGCAGCTTCGGTCTCCACGGTCTCGACTGCCTCAACCTCGGCAGCCATGGTCTCGTTCTCGGTCTCGTTCATGATCTCTTCGTTCTCAGACATGAGACTCCTTCTTGGCCCTCTCGGGCATCATCGCCCCATTCGCGGGGCCCGTCGCGCACTCTTTGCGCTTTAAACATTCATGCCTCTCGGCAAAACGTCCATTAGTTTATGGTGTCGCCATCCAATCTAGCTGCAGAATCTATGTGCACACATTAATGCGACATGTGCGACTCGCGGCGGGCGTACACCAGCGACACCGCGAACCCGGCCACGGCAATCACGGCCGCTACGCGCACGGCAGCCGCAAATCCTATCGCCTGGGCAACGTCCGCCGCAACGCCAGCGGCGCCGGCAACCGCCGCAGAACTCGAGAGCAGGCCGATAAACAGGGACGGGCCAAACGACGCGGCAATCATGTTCCACGTGTTGAGCAATGCCGTTCCGTGAGGATGCTCAGCGGCGGGCAACGTCTCCAGGCCGGCCGTCTGCGAGGGGCTCAGCACCAAACCGACACCGGCATACACCACAACAGTCAGCGCCACGACAATACCAATGTTCATGCTTGCCGCGGTCATCGAAATTGCAGCCTGTCCCACAGCAATCAGGGCAAAGCCGACCGGCAGCAGCGGCCACGCGCCACGGGCATCCATCACGCGTCCGCCCACAATCGAGGTCACAGCGTTGCAGGCAATCGCCGGCAAAATGAGCAAGCCAGCAACAAGAGCCGTCATGCCGTATGCACCCTCAAAATAGAGCGGCAGCAAAACGCTCATCGAGAACGTCGTCATCATCGACACCACCACAAGCAGGCACGCAGGCCAAAAACGAACGCTCGCCATGGGACGCACGTTAAGCACCGGATGCTCGAGCTTGAGCTGACGAACCGCAAACAGGCCGAGCACCACAACAGCGGCGAAAAGCGCCACGATACCGGCCATCACATTGGTCGAGAACTCGCCTACGGAATACACGAACGCCGTAATGCCGGCAGCAAGCAAAACAACCGACAGAATATCAAGCGTGGTGTTCGAGCGCTCTCCGACATTCCGAACGAGCTTTGCTGCCGCCGCGGCGACCACGACACCGCCCACCAGCGGGACCACGGACACCGCCCTCCAGCCAAACAACGTGCACATAAGACCACTAATCACGGGCCCAAACGCCGGCCCTAGCGTAATGCAGGCACCGCCCAGGCTCAGATACAGACCGAGCTTCTCGCGCGGAGCACAAGATAGCACCACATTCATCATGAGCGGAAACAAGATGCCCGATCCCGCAGCCTGCAAAAAACGACTTGGCAGCAAAACGGTAAACGACGGGGCGACCAGGCACAGAACTTCTCCGGCGACCATGCATCCGCATGCGAAAAACAGCAGCTTGCGCGTCGAGAAACGACCGGACAGAAAGGCCATGATGGCCGTAAAGATCGACGTCACGATCATGTATCCCGAAACAAGCCACTGCGCCGTGGTGGCACTCACCGAAAAGGCCGCCATGATGTCGTGCAACGCCACGTTAATGATGTTCTCGTTAAACGCGGCAACAAAGGCGGCGACATACATCACGGTAAGAAACGTCGAGGTCTTCGATGATGATTGAGTTTTCTTCTGGGATTTGGTCCCCATGAAATTCCTTCCTCTTAGAACGACAAACGCATCGCCCTAGAGGAACAGCCCAGGGCGAAAATGAGCCCTAGACTTACACCGGACAGCGCAAACAGCACATCCGGCAACATGGTTCAACGTCGAAAGATTGTAACGCGAGCGCACGGCTTTGTCTCCGCGCTATTATTGAAAGTCCACGAAAGCATGAGATACAAGGAGCCCGCCATGATTAAACCCATCATGAAGTCCGAGTTCTTTTTACGCCTGCCCTCCGAGGATGCCGGCCCTGAGGACGCCGCGACCGGGCAAGACCTTCTGGACACGCTGCACGAGCACGAGCACGAATGCGTGGGGCTTGCCGCCAATATGATTGGCGTACGCAAACGCATCATCTGCGTAAAGGACGGCAGCAAGTCGTTGCTCATGTACAACCCGCAAATTCTTGAGCAGGTCAATGCCTATCAGACAAGCGAAGGGTGCCTTTCGCTGGTCGGCGAGCGCCCTTGTACCCGCTATCGCCGTATTAAGGTGGAGTATCTGGACGAGAACTTCGTGCACCGCATCAAGAACTTCTCGGGCTACACCGCCGAGATCATCCAACACGAAATCGACCATTGCAACGGGATTGTTATTTAGTTCAAGAACGCCACGTGGGACAAAATAATCAGTAGTTTTTGTCCCAGGGTCGCCTGCGGCAACAAACTCGATACTTCTTTCGAACCTGGGACAAGAACTACTGATTATTTTGTCCCACGCACCACGGGTCCACAAAAAAGCTCCCTGCAGCCAAGCAACTGCAGGGAGCTTTTTATTGTACGGAGCTTCTGTCCCCTACGACTGACGATAATGGTCGAAGAAGTCGGCGAGATCTTCGAGGGACTCTTTGAGCACTTCCATGCGCGGCAGGTACACGATACGGAAGTGGTCGGGCTCAGCCCAGTTAAAGCCGCCGCCGCGCGTGATCAGGATCTTCTTCTCGTGCAGCAGGTCAAGGGCGAACTGCTCGTCATCGGTGATGTTGAACTTCTTCACATCCATCTTGGGGAAGATGTAGAACGCCGCGCGCGGCTTAACCACCGAGATGCCGTCAATCTTGTTGAGCGCCTCATATACAAAGTTGCGCTGCTCGTAGACGCGGCCGCCGGGACGGATGTAGTCGTTAACGGACTGATGACCACCGAGTGCCGTCTGAACGATCGACTGAGCCGGCACGTTGGAGCACAGGCGCATGTTGGAGAGCATGTTAATGCCCATGATGAAGTCGCTCATGCAGCGCTGGTTGCCCGAAAGCACCATCCAGCCAATACGATAGCCCGCGATCATGTGCGACTTGGAAAGGCCGCTAAAGGTGACGCAGGGCAGATCAGGAGCGAGCGAGGCAATCGAGACGTGCTCGTAACCGTCCATGCACAGGCGGTCGTAGATCTCATCGGCAAAGATCATCAGCTGATGCCTGCGTGCAACCTCGACGATGCCCTCGAGCACCTCGCGCGGATAGACGGAACCCGTGGGGTTGTTGGGGTTGATGATGACGAGGGCTTTGGTCGCGCTCGTGATCTTGGACTCCATATCCTCCAGGTCGGGATACCAATCCGCCTGCTCATCGCACAGATAGTGCACGGGATGACCGCCGGCAAGGGTTGCGCACGCCGTCCAGAGCGGATAGTCGGGGCTGGGGATCAGAATCTCGTCGCCGTTGTCGAGCAGCGCGTTCATCGAAAGCTGAATGAGCTCGGATACGCCGTTGCCTGTGTAGATATGCTCCATCTGAACGTTGGGCAAGCCCTTGATCTGCGAATACTGCATGATCGCCTTGCGCGCGGAGAACAGGCCACGCGAGTTGGAATAGCCTTCGCAGTCGGGCAGCTGCTGGCGCATGTCCTTGATGACCTCATCGGGCGTGCGGAAACCGAAGGGCGCCGGGTTGCCGATATTGAGCTTGAGGATGCGCTCGCCCTCGTCCTCCATACGGGCGGCCTCGTCGACGACGGGACCGCGCACGTCATACAGGACGTTATCGAGCTTGGTGGATTTAGAAAAAGTACGCATGGTGGTGCTCCTTGCAATTTGAGCTGAGGGATGGTGTTCGGGCTTGGAATCGTTGCGGGGCGATGATGTCTCGCCTTGATCGGCGTCACCGGCGAGCAGCCAGGTAACATCGACCTCCAAAATACGGGCGAGCAGCTCTGCCACATCGCGCCGCGGGATCGTCTTGCCGCTCACATATTGGCTCATCTGACTCTTGCCGAGTTTTTTGCCGAGCATCTCCGATGCACGAATCACGTCCGACTGTCGAACGTCGCGATCGGACATAGCCTGTCGCAGGCGATCGCTAAACGTCTCTTGGGCCACTAGAACCTCCTTGCTGGCAAAGTTCAATTTATAGAACACGAATTGAACCGAAGTTCAATTTAGCAAGCAGTATAGCGCGGCACCTCATTTGAAAGTTCAATTTCAAAAATAAAATGAGCCAAACCTCGAGATTTATCCCAAAGCGACAACGGTGTGCGCTCATTTAGAGGTATTCAAGGAATCGAGCGGCGGCAAGCGAAACATCGGCCGTTCGATATATGGCGTTGATCTGCCGATGGGGATGCCCTTCGAGCGGACGCACGGCAACATCGAACTGGCAGCGACGCAAGATGAGCGCCGGAAGAATGCTCACGCCCAGGCCGTCCTCGACCATAGCCATAATCGCATAGTCATCCCAGGTCGACAGCTTGGAGCGCGCCGTCAGCCCCGCCTGACGGAACAGCGGCGTAATCTCGTCATCGGTACCTCGTTCCAGCAGAATAAACTGCTCGTTTGCCAAATCGACAAGAGAGACGACCTCCGCCGCGGCAAGCAACGAATCTGCTGGCACCACCGCCATCAGCTCATCACGCACCAAAGACCGCGATGCCATGCCGTTTTCTCGTGGCTCACGCGGGATAAAGCCCAGGTCGCAGCGCCCTTCCGCCACCCATTGCTCAATCTCCGAGTAATCGCCCATCAGTAGCTCGTAATCGACATCCGGGTAATCGGCACGAAAGCGCGCAATCACCGGCGGCAGCACGTGGGTCGCCACACTCGAAAACGTACCGATGCAGATTTTGCCGCGCATGAGCCCACGCATCTCATCCACCCGTCGCTGCAAACGAACAAATTCCTCGCATAACGCCTCGACCGCCGGCATAATTTGCCGCCCATCGGCAGAAAGCACTACGCCCTCGCGGCTTCTATCGAGCACTTTAAAGCCCCAGTCGGCCTCGAGATCGGCCACCATACGGCTCACGCCCGACTGCGAATAGCTCAGGCGCTCGGCGGCGCGCGTAAAACTGCCGGCACGCACGGTCTCGAGCAGCACCTGCATCTTTTGAATATTCGTTTCCACGGCACCCCTCCACCTTTGCATGAGTCTTTGTCATGTTATCCATGCATTATATTCGCTTTTCTTCTAAAGCCAGTTCACCCATAGTGAACATGCTCGGATATAGAGGGGATGTCAGCGCATGAACAACGGACTGTTTACGTACTTAGCAGCATTGCTATTGTTTGGCTCCAACGGCATCATCGCCGCCGCCATCGCGCTGCCGAGCTCCGACATCGTGCTCCTGCGCACGTTTTTGGGTGCGCTCTCACTCGTTGTCATCCTCGTCACTACGCAACGCCATAAGTTGCAGGCGCCATCTCGCCCCCGCGAAGCCGCAGCCCTCCTCCTCTCGGGAGCCGCGCTGGGCGCCAGCTGGATTTTTCTGTTCCGCGCCTACCAGACGATCGGCGTCGGCGTATCCTCGCTGCTGTATTACTGCGGCCCCATCATCGTTATGGCCCTTTCCCCGCTCATTTTTGGCGAAAAGCTGACCGGTGGCAAAATCGCCGGCTTTATCGCCGTTGCTTGCGGTGCTTTTCTCATTGCAGCACAAGGTCTAGGCGGCAATATGCCCATTGCGGGTATCGCCTGCGGCATCGCCTCGGCATTTTGCTATGCGCTGATGGTCATCGCTAGCAAGGGTGCGCCACACATCGAAGGCCTCGAGAACTCCACGCTCCAGGTGAGCGCCGCCTTTGTGACCGCGCTGGTCCTTACGCTCATCACGCAGGGCGCTCCCTTATTCCTGTCCGCCGGCGTCGCCGCCGGTATTGATTGGCGCGCCGTCGCCATGCTCGGCGTCGTCAACACTGGCATCGGTTGCCTGCTCTACTTTAGTGCCGTCGCCAAGCTGCCCGTCCAGACCGTCGCGGTTGTCGGCTACCTCGAGCCGCTTTCGGCCGTTGTATTCTCCGCCGTCCTTTTAGGCGAAGCCATAACACCAATCCGCCTAATGGGAGCCGCACTTATCATCGGCGGCGCGATTTTTTGCGAACTCGCCGGCAAACGCGCAAATGCCAAGGCCGGCATCGCCCAGACAGCACGTGCTTAAAAGCCCCTGCTTTGAAATGCTACCTGCGTAGATAAATAATCCCCAGCTGAGGATTATTGTCTAAAATAACCCGATGTGCCAAACTGCTCTTGTATGTATAAAGACGGCATAAAGTTTTTGTCCTAGACAGATAACCGGATGTCTAAGGGAGTCCTCGTGGCACACAACAAACTGGAGGCAAACCTCCAAGACCAGCGCGGGCAAGGCGGGCATGGAGCCATTCCCCTCTCCGCTGGCATGCTGCTCGTAACGCTCGGCGTCGTCTATGGCGACATCGGCACGAGTCCCATGTACACCATGAAATCAATCGTCGCCAACAACGGCGGCATCGGTACCGTCAGCGAGGACATGATCCTGGGCGCTCTTTCGCTCGTCATCTGGACCATGACGCTCGTGACCACGGTCAAGTACGTGGTAATCGCCATGAAGGCCGACAACCACAACGAAGGCGGCATCTTCGCCCTGTTCAGCCTCGTACGCAAGGTGGCACCATGGCTGATTCTGCCCGCCATGATCGGCGGTGCGGCACTGCTCGCTGACGGCATCCTCACCCCCGCCGTCACGGTCACCACAGCCATCGAGGGTCTGCGCACCATCGAATGGGGCCATGCGCTGCTGGGCGACGGCCAGACCAACGTCATCATCATCACCATCATCATTATCTGCGGCCTGTTTGCCATGCAGCGCGCCGGCACCTCGTCGATCGGCAAGCTCTTCGGCCCGCTCATGACACTATGGTTCCTGTTCTTGGCTGGCGCCGGTCTGTTCAACATGCTCGGCAACCTGTCCATCTTGCGCGCGCTCAACCCCATTCGCGGCATCATGTTCCTGTTCTCGCCCATCAACCACTCGGGCATCATGGTGCTCGGCTTCGTTTTTCTGTCGACAACCGGTGCCGAGGCGCTCTATTCGGACATGGGTCACGTGGGCAAGGCAAACATCTATGCATCCTGGCCGTTTGTTAAGGCGGCCCTTATCCTCAACTATCTGGGTCAGGGAGCTTGGCTGCTCGCCAATAACTCCAACCCCCAGATGCTCGCGATGGATATCGTCAACCCGTTCTATATGATGCTCCCCGAGCCCCTACGCCCCTTTGCCATCGTGCTTTCGGCCGTGGCGGCCATCATCGCCTCACAGGCGCTCATCACCGGCTCGTTCTCGCTTGTATCCGAGGCAACGCGCCTCAACCTTATGCCGCACCTGCGCATCCACTACCCCAGCGACACCAAGGGCCAGCTCTACATTCCGCTCGTCAATAACATCATGTGGGTCGGCTGCATCTTCATCGTGCTGCTGTTCCAAAACTCCGAGCGCATGGAGAGTGCCTACGGCCTCGCCATTACCGTGACCATGCTTATGACCACCACGCTTTTGACGAGCTATATCGCCGGCATTCTCAAGCACAAGCTGGGCGCCTGCGTCTTCGTCCTGCTCTTCGGCGCCATTGAGCTGTGCTTTTTCGCCTCGTGCCTCACCATGTTCTTTGACGGCGGCTATGTGATGATCTTCTTGGCCGCACTGCTGTTTGGCCTTATGTATGTGTGGCGTCGCGGCACCGCCATCGAGCGCACGCAGACGATTTTGCTGCCCGTCTCCAAGTACATCGACCAGCTCAACCGCCTGCGCAACGACGAGACCTATCCCGTGCTCGCCGACAATCTGGTATTTCTCACCAACAGCCCCGACCCGCTCACACTCGACCGCGACGTGCTCTATTCCATCCTGGATAAGCATCCCAAGCGCGCCAAGGCATATTGGTTCATCAACGTGCACGTTACCGATGAGCCCTATACGCATGAGTATTCCGTTGAGACCTTTGGCACGGACTTCTTGTTCCGCGTGCGCTTGGACCTGGGCTTTAAGGTCAACCAGCGCGTTAACGCCTACCTGCGCCAGATTGTTGGCGACCTGATGGCATCGGGCGAGCTGCCGCCGCAGCACCACACCTACTCCATCTACGAGACGCGCGGAAACGTGGGCGACTTCCGTTTTTGCATGCTGCGCAAGATGCTTGCCCCCGAAACGGACATCAACCGCAACGACCACCGCGTGATGGCCATCAAGTACGCCGTCCGCCGCGCCTGCGGAAGCCCGGCACGTTGGTATGGTCTCGAGAACTCGGCCATCATCATTGAGTACGTGCCGTTGTTTGCCCGCATGCGCCCAGCCGTTAAGCTCGTGCGCACCCAGGTGCCGCTCGAGGTTCAGATCGAAGAGGCCGAAGAAATGGAAGTCGACATCTTCTCGGACGACTTGGTCAACGGCAACGAGGCCGGTAGGGACATGAACGTCGATCCCACTGAGCTGCTCGAGAGCGTCGCAGATACGTCCGAACAGCAACAGCTCGACGGCCTCGAGAGCGAACAACTCAACGACGCCAACTTCTAGCGACGTCACGAATTGACGACAGCGGCCTTGCATCTCACGGGAGACGCAGGGCCGCTTTGCGTTGCAGTAAAGCTAACGGCTACGAACGACGCGGCTCGGGAACCACGAGCCTATCGGGGCTCGCGCCCTCGGCATCCATCAGGCTCACGTAGCGAATCGACGGATCCTCATACATCGCGTAGTAATAATTGCCCGTGCGCGCGCTAAAGCATCCGGTATAGATAGTCTTCTCGAACTTGCCATCGCCCATCCTGGACGCCCCCTCAATCATCACCACGCCCTCGAGTGAACGGAACATGCGGACGACGTTTTCGGTCTCGCTCTCCTTTTGCGGGTAATTGGCATTGAGGTACGCCGCCTTTACAAAACGGCTCGGCGAATAGCAATCACCCGGAATACCGCGCATGCCGGCACCCGCACCATAGGGCTTGAGCTCGGCGCCACGCCATGTCGCCGTCTGCGGAAAATCGCTTGTGGCGGTGATATAGGTGCGCAGGTTTTCCATGTGCCACGGGAAGGTCGGCTGGTTGGCAAGGGTGTCGACCGGATCGTCGTATACATGCAGGCCGTCAGCCATCATCTCGACCACGATGCTGCGCTGGCTGTCGCCGATAATCCAATGGAGCAGCGACACGCCCAGCCCCTCACCTGCAGATTTAGCAACAATCACCGTATCGCGCAGCGCAGCCTCGACCTCGTCGACCGTCGAGAACGTCGCTGCCACCCACAGGGGAAACTCATAGGCCGCGATATTGGTCTTGCCGTCGACAGGGTCCTCGGCATACTCGGCATAACCTGGGAAATTGAGACCCGCCACAGCCAGACCCGCATCGTTGCCGCAGTCGAAAAACATGGGATAGTTCTCGTAATCGATGCACATGCCGATTACCGCGTGTGCTGCCGACGCATCGTCGATAAACGAATACGGAATGTGGAACCCGCGAGGCATCACGCGAACCTGTTGGCCGTAGTCAAAGCTCCAGTCGAGGTTGCGGCCCAGATACATGTGGCCAGAATTATCGGTAAATCGAATGCTCGTGCACATAGCGCCTCCTAGCCTTACGTTCTTGCTAAGGTTATTGTCTCCAAACAAAAAGGCGCTAAACACAAAAGCCCGGACATGACAACAATGCCACGCCCGGACTTACACAAGCAAGATAAACTCAACCAATTCAACCCCGCAGGTCGTCTAAGGGGTCAAAGTGCCGCAGATTGCCACGAAAGAGGAGCGAAGCGTACTTAAGGTACGCGAGCGACGATTGAGCGGCAAGGTGCGGTGCTTTGGTCCCCTTAGACCAACTTTCCAAGACAGTGATCGATCATATGCTGGATCATCTGTGCCTCAAAGCCCGCGTAGTCGCGGCGGCACTCCTTCATCTTGCCGTCGACGATCTGGTCAAAGGCAACCTTGCACTTGATATAGCGCGTGGACTTGGTGACCTCCTCGTGCGTCAGGCAGCTCTCTTCCATCTTGCTGGCGCCCAGGCCAAACACCAGCCGGGGGTTGTAGAGTACGTGGGGCTCGCCGGCGTCGTCCAGGTAGACGCAGACCTTCTTGGTGACGCCAATCTGGTTAGCGGCAAGGCAGCCGGCATCGTCGAGCGACTTGATGGTATCGATCAGGTCCTGAGCAACCGACTCGTCCTCGACGGTCGCAACCTCGCAACGCTGGGACAAGATAGCCTCGTCGTGGCAAAGCTCTTTAATCATACGTTCCTCCATAGGGGTCGTTGTAACCGCTTAAGTATACGGTACCCACACGTTTTCATGCGAAAAATACCGTCCGTCTGCCACAAAGCGCCGAACATCAACATGCGAGGAACAACAGCGTCGTAAAGGGGCTATAGTGGGAGCGTTCGTGTCAATCGGCCTAAACTCGGGGCCGAACAAGGAAAGGGTATGCATGGACGAACTTTTTCACGTCAGTGAGCGCAAGTCCACAATCGGGACCGAACTTCGCGCTGGACTGACAACATTCCTGGCGATGGCCTACATCATCGCCGTCAACCCTGCGGTGCTCTCGGGCGCCGGCATCGATGCGGGAGCGCTCGCCTGCGCCACCTGCCTGGGCGCCGGCATCATGACCATCTGCATGGGCATCTTCGCCAACCGCCCGCTCGCCTGCGCGTCGGGCTTAGGCGTCAACGCGATGATCGCTGGAATCACCACCACCGTCTGCGGCGGTGACTGGCACGTGGCCATGAGCGTCATCTTCCTTGAGGGCGTCGTCATCTTGCTGCTCGTGCTTTGTGGCCTGCGCGAGGCCATCATGGACGCCATCCCGGTTGTCCTGCGTCACGCCATCTCGGTTGGCTTGGGCCTGTTCATCGCCATGATTGGCCTGTGCGATGCCGGCATTATCACCGCTGGCGCCGGTACACTCGTCGGTCTGGGCGACATCACCTCCCCCACCTTCATCGTCGGCATCATCTCCATCCTGGTGACAGTCGCCCTCGCCTGCCGCAACGTCCCCGGCTCGCTGCTCATCGGCATCGTCGTCGCCGTCATCGCCGGTATCCCCCTAGGTGTGACCCAGGCTCCGACCGGTATCATCGCCCCGCTCGACTTCTCGAGCATCGGTGGCCCCATCGCCGACGCCGGCGGCGTGCCCGCCATCGTCAAGGTCCTTACCGACCCCGCGCTCCTCGTCATCTCGTTCTCGCTGCTCATGAGTGACTTCTTCGACACCATGGGCACCGCGATGGCCGTGGCCAAGCAGGGCGAGTTCCTCACCGACGACGGCAACGTCGAGAATATCAAGGAGATTCTGATCGTCGACTCCGCCGCCGCTGCTGTGGGCGGTTTCATGGGCGTCTCCTCCATCACCACCTTCGTCGAGTCCACCTCTGGCGCTGCCGACGGTGGCCGCACGGGCCTCACCTCCGTCACCACCGGTGTGCTGTTCATTCTCGCCGCGTTCTTCTCCCCCATCGTCACCATCGTTTCCAGCGCCGCCACCTGCGGTGCTCTGGTCTACGTCGGCTACCTCATGATGAGCGAAGCCTCCGAGATCGACTGGTCCGACGTGTCGCAGGGTTTCCCGGCGTTCATGATTGTCGCCGGCGTGCCCTTCACCTACTCCATCTCTGCCGGCATCGGTCTGGGCTTTATCGCCTACGTGATTGTCGCGCTCTTTAAGGGCGAGGCCTCCAAGATCAAGCCGCTCATGTGGATCGCAGCCCTTGCCTTCCTCGTCTACTTCTTTGTAGCGTAACGGCAAAGCTGCCAAAGCAGAACGCCAAAGCGCGGAGTCGCATCGAGCGGCTCCGCGCTTTTCTTTTAAGCCCAGGCAACGCACGGACGCGCGATATATTGCTTCCCAAGTTTTGGACATTTTGCCCTCCAAACGGCACTACCGCCGGCTACATCCTGCAGATATGCTGGGCGTAATCGCATAGGCCCTATGAGGATGGGAGTAACCATGGCCGCCTTGTTCACGACCCCCAAGCGCAATGACAAAACCTCTGGAGCCCATTTTGTCGAGCCCGACGTGTGCCGTCGCACGCTGCTCGCACACGGCAGCTGGCGCCGCGTGACGCGCCGCATCGTCTGCGGCCTGGCCTGCGCGCTCACGGTGAGCTCGCTGCTCATGCCGAGCGTCTCGCTCGCGGCCGAGCGGGTGGAAGTCGGCGGAGCCTGGTATGACACCGCGGCAGGCGACGAGGCCGGCACCTGGTCGTGGAACGGCGCCGACGACATGAAGCTCAACGGCTATAACGGCGGCGCGATCGTGGCCGAGGGCAAGCTCAACGTGAGCTACTCAGGCAACAACACCGTCACTAACGACGACGGCCTCGGTATCGAGGTTGTGGATGGCACGAACGAGAACGCCGAGCTCAACATCCAAGGCGACGCGTCCAGTACGCTCAACGTGACGTCTTCCAGCGACGCCATCTGGTCTGAAGGCGACATTAACATCGACGGCGCTGGCACCGTCAACGCCACGAGCACCGAGTCCGATGCTATCGATGCCAAGGGCGATCTCACCATCAAGGGTTCGGGCAACGTTAACGCCACAGGTGATTCGGACGGCATCAGGGCCGACGACAACATCACAATCGACAGCAGCGGAACCGTCACCGCCAAGGCTACCGAGGATGAGGGTATCGATGCCAACGAGAACCTCACCATAAAGGGCGGCGGCAAGGTAGAGGTAAGCTCCGTCAAGGACAAGGCGATCGAGGCCGACAGCAACATCGAGATTTCGGGCGGCAGCCAGGTCAAGGCAAGCTCCAAGGAAGATTATGCCGTCAAGGCCTATGGCGGTCTCACGGTCACGGACGCATCCCTTGACGCAACCGGCGTTGGATATGGCATCTATACCTACAAGGGCATCACGCTCGATGGCGCGACCGTGACGGTCCGCGCAAGCTCAGATGGCGGGGAGGTCATCGCCCTCTACACCGACGAGGACGACATCGTCATCAAGAACGGTTCAATCGTAGATGCGTTCGCAGAAGGCAGGCTCTCGGTTGCAATCTCCACCAGAAACTTCAACCCCAACGAAGCGGGTGGCCACATCTACATCAGCAACTCCGTTGTTAAGGCAATAGCCCGCTATGCCGAGACCGGCGGCGATGGCCCCGACCACTACAGCACAGACCAGAACGACGGAATCATCCCTGAGTCCGAGGGCCTGAACATCGGCATCTACGCATCGACCCACGAGGGCATCACACCCGCGACCATCTCGATCGTCCGCAGCAAGGTCACGGCCGAGGGAGACACTGTGGCAATCATCGCCCTTGCCATGAGCGCGGACGGCGAGGCGATCGGCACCATCGAAATCAAGGACGCCATCATCCAGACGCCCGCGGGCGGCAAGGTCATTGACTATCGCAACAAGGAAGAGCTCAGCGACGGCATCGTCTACGAGGCGGGTCAAACCATCGGCACGGGCGATGCCACGATCGACTCCCCCTACGACCAGGCCGTCTCCAAGAGCGTCGTCATCGCGCCGCCCGAGGAGGCCAAGCCCGAGGAGAAGCCCTGCGAGACCAAGCCCGAGGACACGAAGACGACCAAGGCCGTTGCAGTTGCAGCCACGGGAGCCAAGACCACCGGCAAGCTCGCGGCAACCGGCGACGCCTCGAGCGCAGCCATCGTGGCAGCCGCCTTTGCGGGAACAGCCGCCATCGCCGTAGGCGCCGTGGTGAGCCGCAAGCGCTCGTAAACACTTTTTCGCACGGGACGGGTGGATCGCGGCCCTTGCCTTCCTCGTCTACTTCTTCGTAGCGTAAGGGCAAGGCTGCAAAAGCTGAACAATAAAGCGCGGAATCGCCATGCGGCCCCGCGCTTTTCTTTTAGCGCCGGTCCCTGCGCCGGCGTGCGGCCTATTTCTCCCCCATTTTGGACATTTGGGGGTGCGGACGATTTCTTGGACCGCGCCTAGGCGTATCCAAGCTTCCTGCGGTACTCCATCGGGCTCAGCCACCCGAGGGACTTCTTGATCCGCTCC
>JAXIYC010000056.1:0-2104 GCA_036304725.1 Collinsella sp.
GAACAGGAGTCGCTCGAGCTCGTCGGGCGGCAGGTTGAGGAGCTCGTCGCCGGGACGGTGCAGGCAGACCTTCCTGAGCTTGCCGATCTCGGAAGGCACGTGCAGACCTTTCGTCATGGCCTCCTACCTTTCTTTCGGGCCCTTGTCAGGGCCGATTCGTTAGCGCCCCTCCGTGTGAGGCGTTATTGCTGACGACATATTTATATCCAAAATCAGCCCATACTTCCACCTTGCCCCCGAACGGTTTTTTATAGGGGGTGAACGGCATACACATATACTTCACGCATGGCACACTTCATCTTAATAAAGCGTATTTACGTGCTTAAACGCGTTTTCGATCCTAAAATCAAATGGAACTTAACTTTGTTAAACCATCCTCAAATTGCATATTTCCACTAAAGCTATGAATAGAATTAGCGGTTCATACCGCGTCTCAACCATTTTCATTTTTATTCAGAAAAAAGTTTGTCCTATTCATTTCTGGTAAATAAATTACCGTTTACCAGACGCTTGATACCGTTCACCGGAAACTCAGTATAAGGCCCAGCGGATACCGGCTCGCTTTACGGCCCCATTTGTAACAACTTGACTTCTCGGTATAGAAAAACGGACCCGCTTCACTAGGGAAACGGGTCCGTTTTCGATTATCTTCGGCCAATTTAGATAACGCCCTCGAAGATCATCGGAATCCTAGCGATCAAACTCCGCCAGCGCCTCGCCCAAAAGCCTCAGGCCCTCGCGCAGAACGTCCTCGCTCGCGCAGTAGCCCAGGCGTGCGCCACAGGGAAGCTCAAAGCGGCTGCCGGGTACCAGCAGCACTCCCCTCTCGGACAGCAGGCGCTTGCAGAACTCCTCGTCGTCCTCGGGAATATCCAGCTGGATAAACGAGGTAGACACGCCCTGTGGGGCCGTCCAGGAAACGCGATGCTGCGTATCGATCCAAGCCTGCGCGATATCGCGGTTGCCAAACACGATCTTGCGATTGCGCTCGAGGATCTTGTCCTTGTGCTCAAGCACATAGGTCGCCAAGGCGTCGTTGAACACACCGCCGCAGATCATGGTGTAATCGCGATAGGTACGGATGCGGTTGGACACCTCTTCGTCGGCCACGACCCAGCCCACGCGGGCCGCAGGCGTCGAATAGGTCTTCGACAACGAGTTGGTGACAATGGCCCTCTCGTACACGTCGACCATCGACATAAAGGCCTCGGTGTTCTCAAGCGGCAGGTACACCTCGTCGCACAGCACATAGGCGCCCACCGAGCGGGCGATCTCGGCAATCTGGCCGAGCATATCGGCATCGAGCACCGTACCGATGGGGTTCGATGCGTTGTTGATGCAGATGAGCTTCGTGTTGGGACGAACGAGGCGCTTGAGCTGTTCGATATCGGGTTTCCATCCGAGCCCCTCGCGAAGCTCCCAATACTCGACCTCGGCGCCGAGCGTACGTGGGATCTCATAGAGCGGCGCATAGGTAGGCCACTCGGCGATAACGTGGTCGCCGGGCTCGACCACGGCCATGATGGCGTTGAGGTTCGCACCCGTGCAGCCATTGGTCTGCAGAATGTGGTCGGGATTGACCTCGCGACGATACAGCTTGGCAACCTCGGCCTTAAACTCCGGCGAGCCCTCGATCCAGCCGTAGTTCATCTTCTCGCGGTCCAGGCGCTCGTAGAACGTGGCACCATCTTGATCGTCGAGCGCGCGCAGCTCGCCCATGGTAAGCGAGGAGATCGTCGACTGGGCGATATCCCACGTAGCGCTCTTCTCCCAAACGTTGAGCCACTCCTCAACGCCGATCGTCTTGATATCCATGACCAAGCTCCTTACAAAAGCAGTCATCCAATCGTGTTGATGTTCCTCATACAAGAATGGGGCGGTGCGAATACCCGCACCGCCCCAATGGGAGACATCTAATGGCAGCTAGATGTATGTATTAAGACCTATACGGGCCCTTGAAGACCTTAGAGGTCCTCGCGCCAGAAGGGCATGCTCATGCAGCGCGGGCCGCCGCGGCCGCGGGAGAGCTCGGCGGAGGGCACGACGAGAAGGTCCAGGCCCTCCTTGTACAGCACGTCGTTGGTGACGGTGTTGCGGGCGTAGA
>JAXIYC010000057.1:0-24389 GCA_036304725.1 Collinsella sp.
CCCTTCGACTCGAATTCTTGACGGCCTGAACAATCGTCAATATCGGTCGGAGGGGTGGCTTTGTAAAGCCGTTTGTCTCCACCCGCATAGCGGGTGGGTTGAAGCTGGCCGCTGCGCGCCCAGCAGACTAAAGTCTTGAATAAAAAGGGCGCGTCCATACGGACACGCCCCCGTGAGCAACAATGCAAAGAACGACTTAGAAGCTACCGCGCTTCAGGAAGTCGGGAAGCTCGAACTGATCGTTGCCGAAGTTAGGAAGCTCGGTGCCACCGACGTTGCGGGTCGGAGCGGCCTGAGCCGGGCTGGTGGCCGGAGCGGTGCGCTGCGGCTCAGCGGAGGCAGCGGCCTTGCTCTGAGACTGCTGAGCAGCAAAGAGCTCGTCCTGACGGTTGACGTTGGAGTCGGAGAAGCCCGTAGCGATGACGGTGATACGCACCTGATCGCCCAGGGACTCGTCGACAACGGTACCGAAGATGATGTTGGCCTCGGGGTCGACGGCGTTGGCGACAACGTCGGCGGCGTCGCTGATCTCCTGGATGCCCAGGTCCTTGGAACCGGCGATGGAGAGCAGCACGCGCGTGGCACCATCGATGGAGCTCTCGAGCAGCGGGCTGGAGATGGCCTGCTGGGCAGCGTCGACGGCACGGGTGTCCCCAGAAGAGGTACCGATACCCATCATGGCGGTACCGGCCTGCTTCATGATGGTCTTAACATCGGCGAAGTCCAGGTTGATGATACCGGGGACGGTGATGAGGTCGGTGATGCCCTGGGTGCCCTGGGAAAGGACGCCATCGGCAATCGCGAAGGCCTCGAGCATGGTGGTCTTCTTCTCGGCGATGTCGAGCAGCTTATCGTTAGGGATGACGATCATGGTGTCGACGCAATCGGAGAGGGTCTTAATGCCCTCCTCGGCGCTCTTCTTGCGCTTGCGGCCCTCGAAGGTGAAGGGCTTGGTCACGACGGCGACGGTCAGCGCACCGACCTCGTTCATCGCGATATCGGCAACGATGGGAGCAGCGCCGGTACCGGTGCCACCGCCCTCGCCGCAGGTGATGAACACCATGTCGGCGCCAGCGAGCGCCTCGGCAATGTCGTCGCGGGACTCATCGGCAGCCTTGCGGCCAACCTCGGGGTTGGCGCCGGCGCCCAGGCCGCGGGTAAGGTCGGTGCCGATGTGCACCTTGATATCGGCATCAGAGATCGCGAGTGCCTGAGCATCGGTGTTGATGGCAACAAACTCGACGCCGCGGATGCCCTCTTCGATCATTCGATTGACCGCGTTGGTACCGCCGCCGCCGACGCCGACCACCTTAATGACGGCAAGGTAGTTGTTGATCTCTGTCTCGTGCATGTCGGTCCTCCGAACAAAGGTTATAGCCATAGCATGGGTCGACCCCTGCGCACATTAACCTTCAGGTTGAAAGTAAATGCAAAGGTAAACCGTATTATGTTTGCACATTATGAACGTATCAGTCAAATAATTGACCGTGAAAACCAAACAAACCAGATAAACGGCGTGGTATGGCCCCTCAACAAAGCATCAACCAGCGCTACGAGGTCGGAGCGTTCCTAAATGTATAGTTACCCGGAGAGCGCACATTGATATACGTTACGCCCTCTACCTGCGAAAGCAGCTTGGTGACTACGCGCTCCTTCTTGACGATATCGTTCGAATCGCCCAGCGACACCTCAATGCCGTTATTGAGGTTTGCCGAGATGGCTTCGACCGAAGGCGTGGAAATATCCTTGACTTGTCCCAAGAACTCGCTCGAAAAACCACGCACATAATCCAAGCCAGCCTTAACGGCCTTGGAGCTCACTGCCTGGCCGGAAACCGGAGCGACATCCGCCGAGACATCAGTCAACAACACCGCGCCATAGTGCTTAGCGAGCGCCAGCGCGGCATCGATTCCGGTCAAGGTATTTGAGCCCTGCCCTGTCGTGATGACGTTGCCTTGGTCGTCCACTTCGACCGACGTCGACAGTGGGGCGATCCAGGTGTCATCATCCCCGATGGCCCAGGCAAGGTCATCGGAACTGATATAGGCAATTGCGATGACCTTGCGCTCCATCGGCGTAATGATGAGCGTATGCGGGAACTGACGCTGGACATCCACGCCCGAGACCCACGGATTCTGCTTGAGGTCCTCGGTAATCTGGTCGGGATCGACGTTAAAAAGCGAAGTTCCCTCGGGCAAATCGATCAGCTGGATAGCATCGTGCTTCGTCACATGCTCGCTGCCTTGAATCTGAATATCAGTGGCGGTAAACAATCCAGAGTTGATCACCACGATGGCAACGACGACGAGCACGGCCAAGGCGGCCAGAACGCCGCCCACGATTTTGCCTTTGCCTGCAACGACAGAAGCGGCGTCTGATGTTTTATTTACCATCGCCCCAAGTGAAGACAACGGGTTGACGCTTTTTTTACCCGAAGGCTTCTTGGCGGTAGCCGGCACCGATGTCAGCGAGCGCGGTTTCGATGCGCCCAGCGTGCGACCTGGACGCGGCGCTTTAGTTCCCGTCGAGGGCTTAGGAGTTGCCATGGGACGGGCAGGTTTGGCGCCCATAACAGGCTTTGACGTCACCGAGGGACGCGAGGACTTTTTTGCGGCCGGACGATTACCGAGCTGCGAGCCGACAACCGGACGACTGGTCTGTCGAGCATGCCCGACAGACTTAGAGTGCGCGACGGTATTGCGTTGAGGTTTGGCAGGCGCGCCGGAACGCCCTCCGGCGCGGCGGAAGGTGGGTTTCGATGCTCTAGAAGCCGAGGAATTTAACTTCCGGTCTGAGCTCGATGCCATACGCCTCCCTCACCTTTCCGTGCACATGTCTGATAACCGCGGCAACGTCATCGGCCGAGGCAGTTCCGTTATTAACGATAAAATTAGCGTGAACGGGCGAAACTTCCGCGCCGCCAATCGAAAAACCCTTTAATCCACAATCCTCGATAAGCTTGCCCACGCTCGCATCGGGCGGGTTGCGAAAGACCGACCCGCAGGATGCGCGACCCATGGGCTGTGTACGCTTGCGCCTCGTCAGGTACCGCTCCATGCGCTCGCGAATGTCGGCCTTGGGCGCCGGTTTAAGCTTGAGCACGCACTCGAGGATGATCTCATTGCGGGGAAGGCTACATTCGCGGTAGCCCCAAGTGATCTCGGATCCCGCATAATGTTTGATACCGGATGCCGGGTCAAACGTTACGACATCCTCAACCAGCGAGCCAATCCACTCGGTCCGTGTGCCGGCATTCATAGATATCGCACCGCCAACCGAACCAGGGATGCCAACGGCAAACTCAAGGCCCGAGAGGCTACGCGACAGGGCATCGTTGACCAGGCGCGCAAACATCACGCCCGCACCGGCCGTCAGCGTACAACCGTCATCGGCAACAACCGTGCGCTGAAACTCACGTCCGAGCGAAATGACGGCGCCGCGATAACCGCCATCGGCAACCAGCAGATTGGAGCCCTTGCCGATGATGACCCACGGCACCTGCTCGCGATCGAGCACCGCCACGGCGCGGCGGAGGGCATGATAGCTATGGCACGTCACAAAGAGGTCGGCCTTGCCGCCGATACGATAGCTCGTATGACGCGCAAGGCGCTCGTCCTCGATCACATCCGTGTCGATCATGCCCGAGAGCGCCATGACGGCGTTAAACAGACCCATTAGACTTAAGCGTCTTTCTTGGCAGTCAGATACTCAATGAACTCGGGACCGACGGTCGTAACGTCACCGGCACCCATAGTGAGCAGCAGGTCGCCCTCGCCCACCATCTGCTCGAGCTCCTGATTGAGCTCAAGACGGCTGGAGCAGTACACGACCTCCTTGCCAGGATGCTTGGCGCGCACGGTATCGGCGAGCATCTTAGAGGTGACACCCGGAATGGGCATCTCGCCAGCCGAGAACACATCAATCAGCAGCAGTTTATCGGCATTGGCAAATGCATCGGCAAAGTCGTCGCACAGGGCCTGCAGGCGCGAATAGCGGTGCGGCTGGAACACGACGTCGACGTGCTTGTAGCCCAGCGACGAAGCAGCAGCAAGCGTCGCCTTGATCTCGGTGGGGTGATGGCCGTAATCATCGACCACGGTGATGCCATCGATATCGCCCACGTGGGTAAAGCGACGGCGGACGCCCTCAAAGCTCGAGAGCGCCTTGGCGGCGGCGTCGATGTCAAGGCCCAGGACATGGGCGACGGTGAGCACCGCCGTGGCGTTGAGCATGTTGTGGCGACCGGGATTGCTCTTGATCTCCACAGCGTGCTCAGTGCCGTCCTCAAAGCGAACGATAAAGTCGCTCTGGATGCCCTTGACATCCGGGTGCATGCAGACGATGTCGTTGCTCTCGGCAAAGCCGTAGGAAAGCACGTGACGGCCCGTCGACTTGGCGAGCTCGACCAGATGCGAGTCCTCACCGCAGACGATGACGGTGCCGTCCTCGCCCACCAGGCTCATGAATTTGGCGAAAGTTGCCTCGATCTCCTCGATACCCGAGTAGTGATCGAGGTGGTCGGCCTCGACGTTGGTCACAATGACCACGTTGGGGTTCAGGAACAGGAAGGAGCTGTCGGACTCGTCGGCCTCGGCGACAAAGTAGTCGCCCGAGCCGTTCTTGCCGTTCGTGTCATAGCCCTCGACGATGCCACCGATCAAGAAGCTCGGATCCAGACCCATGCGGTCGAGCATGGTGGCGCACATCGAAGACGTGGTGGTCTTGCCATGCGTGCCGGCAACAGCGACGGTGGTGTAGCCGTGGCCCAAAGCAGAGAGCATCTTAGCACGGGGCCACACGGGAATACCAAGCTCGCGAGCGCGCACGAGTTCAGGGTTGGACTCCGGAATAGCGGTGGAGACAACAACCACGTCGGGCTTGACCTCGTCGATCGTGGCGGCCTCATGGCCCACATGCACCTTCACACCAGCGCGGGTAAGCTGGCGGATATAACGTGACGTCTTAAGGTCGGAGCCGGTAACGGCATAACCGCGCTCGTGCAGAACGAGGGCGATGCCGCTCATGCCGGCGCCGCCGATACCGATAAAGTGGGCGCTCTTAAACTCGGGCGCGGAGGTTGCAGTCTGGGAATCAGCCATGTGCTCGTGTACTCCTTGCGTAAACACTGCCTGTAACCCGTTAACTGTACCGCACCTACCGCATCAGCGCGAGGGCGACCGACGATATCCCGTCTAACTAACGCAAACCCTCTACCGCATCCGCCAGAAGAGCGGCGGCCCTATCCTGAGCCAGACCACGCGCCGCCTGACGCATGGCGTCGCGCGCCGCCGCGTCATCGACCAGGTGCAGCAGTTCATCGGCAAAGGCAGAACCGTCGATATCGGCATCGGCGCAGAGCACGCCGGCCCCAGCGTCGACCAGATAACGGGCATTGGTGGTTTGGTGGTCGGCCGTCGCATGCGGGTACGGCACGAGCACCGAAGGCACGGCGAGTGCAGCGATCTCGGCCACGCTCGATGCGCCCGAACGCGAGAGCACCAAATCGGCAGCAGCCAGCATATCGCCCATGTTGTCGATGTAAGGCTGGACGCGGTAACGCTTCGCCTCCTCGGGCGTCAGCGCCAAAGCGCGCTCGGTCTCCTCAAAGCCGTCGGCACCCGTCGAATGCAACACATAGAGGTTCTTGCGCGAAAGCAGCTCGTTTTTGAGCGAAGCCACACGCTCGTTGAGGTGCTGGGCGCCAAGTGAACCGCCAAAGACGAGCAGCAGCGTAGCGTCCTCGGGAACGCCAAGTGCCTTGCGGCCGCGAGCGCGATCGCCCTCGATCACCGAGCGACGTACGGGGTTGCCGGTCATGAGCACGTGGTCAGGGTCACCTTCGCGCTCAAAGACCGAACGCGCTGCCGGCACCGAGATGCACACGCGGGCGGCGTGGGAGTTCATCATCTTGTTGGCCAGGCCCGGAACAGAGTTCTGCTCATGCAGCAGATACGGAACGCCCGCGCCCTTGCACCACCCCAGCAGCGGAACCTCGACATAGGCACCAAAACCAATGGCGGCATCGGGCTTGCCGACCTTTGAGAAATGACTGGCGAGCGCACGCTTGGCTTTGTTGACACGCCACAGCGAGGTCAGCGCCGTCCAAGGACGGGAGCGGTCGAAGCCCGTGACCGTAATGGGCACAAAATCAAACCCAGCCTCGGGGACCAGACGACCCTCGAGCTTGCGCGACTGGCCCACGAACACAACGTGGTGGCCACGGTCACGCAGCTCTTCGGCCAAGGCGAGCGCGGGGTTGATGTGCCCGGCCGTGCCGCCGGCTGCAATAGCAACGGTCATTTTATCGGTCATGGTAGTCCCTTCGTACACGCGGTCCCTGGTCGTCGGTACGCAGACGCGCCGACGGGTCCGAGTTCAAATCGATTCGATTATATCCGCCGCCCGCGTTGCGAGGGCTGGGGCGCTGAGGACGACCTTGCGGCGCCGTTCGCTGACGCGGGCGGGCTGCCGGCTCGGTCGCAGAGCCATCCAGGACGGTAAAACCGTTACGCGAAGATCGCTCGCCGCGCACGTGGGGCACGCCGGCGGTACTCTCATCCATAACGGCAAAGCTCTCGCGGCGGCGGTCATACTCATCGCGGCGGGCGCTCTCGTACGAAACGCGCAGGATCAACCCGGCAAGCATGAGCGACACAATAATCGACGAACCGCCGTAGCTAATAAACGGCAACGGTTTGCCCGTCATGGGAAACACGTTGAGGATGCCCAGCGCGTTAATCAAAAACTGCACTGCGAGAATGACCGCGGAGCCAGACGCCATAAGCGCGCCCCGGCGATCGGTCGCCTGCTCGGCAATGCGAAACGCCGAGTAGATCAGCATCGCAAACACCAAGAAGAACAGCACGGTTCCGACAAAACCGACTTCCTCGCCAATGATGGCCAGGATGTAGTCATTGTGCGCCTCGGGCAGATACGAGTACTTCATGGTTGAGTTGCCGATGCCACGGCCGAACAGACCGCCCGAGGCAAAGGCCATAATGGCAAGCGTGGCCTGATAGCCGTCACCATACTCGTCGGCCCAAGGGTTCAAGGCAACCTGAATACGCACCATACGGTACGGCTCTGCGACAAGCGCAATCACGATCACGAGAATGCCGAAGATTAGCACGCCGATGATAAATCTGGGGTCGAGACCCGCAAACAACGCCATGCACATGAGGGTCAACAGGATGATCAGGACAGTACCGAAATCGGGCTGGATAAAGATCAGAAAGAGCGAAATGCCCAGGTAGATGCCCATCTTGCGAAGGAATTCGTTGATGTTGCCACCGGGCGAAAAGAAGCGATCAAGCATGATGGCCGAATACGCAATGGCAAATGGCTTTAAAAACTCGGAAGGCTGGAACTGAATACCGGCGATGTTAAGCCAGCGCGTGGCGCCACGGCTGCCGCTGCCCACCAAGAACACCAGAAACAGTAGCCCTATCATGCCTATGAGGAAGATCCTGAGCACATCCTCCCCAAACCAGCTGTCCGGCAAAACGCGCACGATGGCAATCAGCGCCAGAACACCGACCACGGCAAACGCGGCCTGTCGACCCAGAAAAAACGTCGCCGAGCCATTCTCGTGCAGCGCCTCGACCGAAGACGCCGAGTACACCATCAGCAGGCCAAAGCATACCAAGGTAAACAGGCAGGCCATGAATATCAAACGGGGGCGCATGATACGGGCGGGAACGCCGGCAATATAGCGTTCGCTAAACGACTGCCCGCCGCGACCGGAACGCGGTGTGCTGCGCCGCGAGGAAGCACGGTCCGAGTCGGGCCTCCTCATACCTTGTCGGGGGCTCTCCTCTCTCACCGGCAACCCCTATTCCATTTGCGATTTCGCCGCAGCGGCAAGCTGGGCCACATAGTCCTTAAACACGCGGCCGCGCTCCTCATAGCCCGAGAACTCATCGAACGAAGAGCAGGCAGGAGAAAGTAAGATCACGTCGCCACGGCTCGACAGCGAACGGGCGACGTCCACGGCATCGCGCAGGTCATCCGCCTGGGCGATATCCACATCGCCGTCGACATCGGCCTCGTCCATAGCGGCGGTGAAACGCTCGCGCGCATCGCCAAAGCAGACGACCGAGCGTACGTTATCCATAACAACGCGCGCGAAGTCCGTGAGCGGCGTGCCCTTATCGTGGCCGCCGAGCAGCAAGATCACGTCGTCATCGGGAAATGCCGTCAGTGCCTTCTCGACCGCATCGGTGTTGGTCGCCTTGGAATCGTTGACGTAGCGCACGCCGTCAATCTCGCCACACGGCTCCACGCGGTGCTCGAGCGGCTGGAACGAGGCAAGACCGCGGCAGACACCATCGACATCGGCACCGACCGCCAAGGCAGCCGTGGCGGCGCACAGGGCATTGATAACATTGTGATGGCCCGAGATCTTGAGCTCGGATGTAGCGATGAGCGGGGTCTCGACGCCCTTCAGGCGCACGACCATCTTGCCGTCGCGCACAAAGGCGGCATCCTCGCCCTCAGGCTCGTCAAAGGCAACCTTGCAGATGCGACGACCCGGCGTGTAGATGTACTCATCGAACTCGTGAATGCCGGCGTCTTCGACGTCGACAACCGCCAGATCGTCATCGACCATATTGTCAAACAGTTTGATCTTGGCAAGCGCGTAGTTCTTATGGCTCTTATGCCAGCCCAAGTGGTCGGGAGTGATGTTGAGCAGCACCGCCACGCGGGGGTGGAGCTCGGTTGTCGTAGCAATCTGATAGCTCGAGAGCTCAGCCACAAACCACTCGTTGTGGGCTCGGCCGTCAATCTCGTTGACCGGCGGCTCGCCGATGTTGCCGACAGCAACGCTGGCCTCGCCGGCAGCCTTAAGCAGATAATCAGCCAGCGACGTGGTGGTCGTCTTGCCGTTGGTGCCCGTGATGGCAATCCAGTTATCGGGCGACAGGCGATAGGCAAACTCGGGCTCACCCATAATCTGGGCGGCATGCTCGCGCCCGGCCTTAAAGAAGCCCGAGAACTCCGAGATGCCCGGGCACGTCACGCATACGTCATAGGCGCCCTCGACCTGTTCGGTCCCATAGACAAACGACGCACCAGCAGCCTCGAGCGCACGCGTGGCGTCATTGGGTTCAGAGGTGCCACCGCCATACACGGTAACGGCACTTACGCGCTCGGGATGTGCCAGCGCCCAGCGGGCGACATCGAGACCGGATTTGCCCTGACCCAAAACGAGCAGGCTAAAGACATCAGCAAGAGGCATGAAAGACCACTATCCCAACTGGAAGAACAGGGCAAGGCCAACGGCACCAAAGGCAGCAGCGATAATCCAAAAACGGATGACGACCTTGGTCTCGGCCCAGCCCTTCTTTTCGAAATGATGATGGATGGGCGCCATAAGGAAGACGCGCTTGTGCGTAAAGTGGAAGTAGACAACCTGAATCATGACCGACAGGGTCTCAACGATAAACAGGCCGCCGATGATGAGGGAGACGACCTCGGTGTTGGTCATGATGGACGTGCAGGCAAACGCGGCGCCTAGGGCAAGCGAGCCGGTATCGCCCATAAAGATGCTCGCCGGATAGCAGTTGAACCACAGAAAGCCCAAGCAGGCACCGGCACACGCGGTGCAGAAGATGGACAGGTTCACGTCTCCGTGCAAAAACGCCATGGCAGCCATGGCGAGCATGGCAATCATGGAGGTGCCGCCAGCAAGACCGTCAAGGCCATCGGTCAGGTTCACGGCATTAGAAAGACCGGCGATCATCAGCCAGCAAAAGACAATGTAGAGCCACGGGAACGAAAGGCCGCAGATGGTGGTCGAAAGCACGCCAAGGTCAATCGTCAGGCCGCCGGGAAAACGAATCTCGGGGGCGACGCCGCACCAGTTAACGGCAAGTACCGTAAAGGTGACACAGATAATGGTTAGGCCGATCATCTTGGCATGAGGCGTCAGACCGAGCGAGCGCCCATGCGTAACGGAGGTCAGGTCGTCGATCAGGCCCAGCACGCCTGTCGCCAGCGTGGCGAGCAGCACGAGCACGAGCTCGGTGGTGAGCTTGCCCATCAGCAGGCAGGTCAGCGAAATCGCGACGAGAATGACAACGCCACCCATGGTGGGCGTTCCCTGCTTAACCAAATGACGCTTGGGGCCGTCGGCACGAACCTGCTGGCCGATACCCTCGACCTTAAGTAGCTTGATCCACCACGGCATGAGCAGCAGCGCAATGGCAGCGGCGATGCCAAGCCCCAAAAAAGCCTGATACGTTGGATACGAGGGATTGCCGAACATGGGCTAGCACACACCTTCCACAAAGCGGTCGAGCTCAACAAAGCGGGAACCCTTGACCAGTACAACATCATGTTTTTCAAGCGCGCCGCCCATGCGGTCGAGCACCTGCTGATAATCGGAGAACACCTGGATGCGGTCCTCGTCCATGCCCATCATGCGCGCGGCATCGGCCATAAGCTGGGCCAGCTCACCACCCACGCACGCCAGCATGTCGAGCTTCTTGGCGGCGGCATAGGCGCCC
The DNA here is from genome assembly GCA_036304725.1 of Collinsella sp. Classification (GTDB taxonomy): domain Bacteria; phylum Actinomycetota; class Coriobacteriia; order Coriobacteriales; family Coriobacteriaceae; genus Collinsella. The sequence goes on from JAXIYC010000057.1 coordinate 10,509, forward strand.
ACGAGCTCATGCATGCGAGGAGCCTCATCGCCCATCTCGCCCATCTCGCCCAGGATCGCCATGCGAGACCCCGTGCACGAAAGCGAGCACAGCAGATCGAGACCAGCAGCCATGGATTCGGCGCTGGCGTTATAGGAATCGTCGATGACGCGGGCACCGCTCTTGGCGCGCTTGATCTCCTGGCGGTGCCCGGTGATCGTGAGGCCCCTAAAGGCAGCATCGATCTGCTCGGGCGTCACGCCCAGGCGATAGGCAACTGCGGCGGCCTTAACGGCATTTGGGACGGACTGCACGCCGGGGATGGCAAGCATGGTATCGGTCGTCTCACCCTGGCCAAAATCGAGCGTAAAGACCGGACGGCCCTCGTCATCAACACGAATGTCGCGGGCACGGACCTCATCATCGTCCGAGACGCCGGCCAGCATCACATCGATACCAGCAGGCTGGGCGAACGTATCGCGAATGAACGGCGTAAAGTCGTCCTCACCGCCCAAAACCAGCAGCGGCAAGAAGTCGCCGGCGGCGCACATACCCTGGACAATCTCGGCCTTAGCGCGGGCGATGTTCTCGCGGCTGCCCAAAATGCCGATGTGAGAGGTACCAATCTTGCTCACGATGGCAAGGTTGGGATTGGCGGACTGGGACAGGCGCTCAATCTCGTGGAAATGGTTCATGCCCATCTCGAGCACCAGGACCTCGGTATCGGCCGGAGCAGAAAGCACCGTGAGCGGCATGCCGATCAGGTTATTGAAATTGCCCTTGGTGGCCCAGACACGATAGCGCTTGGCGAGCACGGCGGCGAGCACGTCCTTGGTCGTCGTCTTGCCGATGGAACCGGTAATACCAACGACCAGGCAGCCAAGCTCCAGACGGTACGCGTGCGCCAAACGCAGCAGAAAGTCCTCGGGATCATCGGTCAGCAAGATGGCACAGCCCTTGTCCTGCGCCAGCGAGACCAGCTCGGCCTCGGGCTCACGCGTCATCACGACGGCGCCGGCACCCGACTGGACGGCACGGGAAGCAAAATCATTGCCGTCGACGTTTTCACCGGGAAAGGCGACGAAAATCGTCCCTTCCTCGACCTGACGCGAGTCGATAACGCACCCGCGGCATACCCGATCGGCTTCTCCCGTCACGGTTCGGGCCCCTGTTGCGGCCGCGAGGTTGTTGACGGCGATCTCTATCATTGCAGCTCCCCTGTAAACCTAATAATGCTATCGGCGTATTGTATCCCAGCGCCGCACATGCGTGGTGCAGGGCATGTGAACACCCTCATATGGGACAACAAACCACGCCCCAAAGATTGTAACCCCCTACTTCGTGTGCGGGATACCCAGCACGTCGAGCGCGTTGGCCATAATGGACTGGAACGGCACCGCAGCGGCATCTGAGCCGCTCGGCGTTCCGTCGAGCGTGATATAGCACAGCACCTTGGGCGATTGTGCCGGCGCAAAGCCCATAAAGGACGACATGTAGTTCTCCTTGAGGTAGCCGCCGTTCTCGTCGGCTCGTTCGGCCGTACCGGTCTTACCCGCCACGTCATAGCCGTCAACCGCGCCGCCAACGCCCGTTCCCTCGGACACGACCGTCTGCATGCACGATGTCACCTGGGATGCGGCGTCCTCAGAAATCGCGCGTTCGCCTTCGCCCCAGTCCTTCTCGTCGCCTTTGCTGGACTTATAGAAGTGCGGGGTCATCATCACGCCGCCGTTGGCGATGCCGCCCACGGCACGTGCGATCTCAATCGGCGAGACGGACAGCGCCTGTCCAAAGCTCATCGATCCCAGCGTGGCGCCGTCATACTGGTCACGCTCCTTGACGATGCCCAGGCTCTCGCCCGGAAAATCGACACCGGAGCTGTGACCGATGCCCCACTTGTCCACATAGGCGGCAAAGTCGTCGGCACCGATCTTGCGCCCCACCAGGACAAAGCCCACATTGGACGAACGGCGCATCATCTCGCGCACATCCATGGTCATGCCATAGTCGCGCTTGTCGGCATCGGTAACGGTATCGTCGCCCACCTTGATGCTCGCCGGCACCTCAAACGACGTACTCGATCGCACGACACCCAAGTCGAAGCCGGCGCCCGCCACGAGCGTCTTAAAGACCGAGCCGGGCTCGTAGGCGTCAGTGACCAGGCGCAGGTTCATATCCTCGGTCTTGGCGTTCTCCAGATCGGTCTGGTCGTAGGTCGGGTACGAGCAGGCTGCGAGAATTTCACCGGTCGTGGGGTCGGTGACCAAAGCCGAGCCGTTCTTGGCCTTTGTCTTCTCGACAGCCTCTGCCAGAGCATCCTCAGCCGCACGCTGGATATTGACGTCGAGCGTCGTCACGATATCAACGCCGTCGACCGCGGCCACCTTTTTATAGGCACCGCCCGCGATATAGCTGCCGTCCCTCGCGCGCTCGCGCACGAGAGAACCGTTCGTGCCGGTCAGAAGCTTGTTGTATTGCTTTTCGAGACCCGTCAAGCCGTCGTTGTCCACATTCACTACACCCAGCACCTGCGATGCCAGATTGCCGTATGGATATACGCGCTTCATGGCCTGCTCAAAAAGCACGCCGGGCAGGTTCTTCTTCTCCAGCACCGCAGCATCGTCTTCGTCCACTTGGCGCTTGATATACACCCAGGTGCCATCGGACTCGACGAGCTTGCGGCAGGTCTTTTTATCGATTCCAGTTGCCTTGACCAGCGCCGACACCGTCTTGTCAACATCCTCGACAAGCTGCGGGTTCACGGCGATGTTGCGACATTCGACCGACGACGCCAGCACGTTACCGTTGCGGTCGTAGATGGTGCCGCGTTTGGCATAGAGGGTCTGCGCAAGCAGGCGGCGCGCATCGGCACGCTCGCGCAGTTTATCGGCTTCGACAATTTGATAGTCGGCAAGGCGAAAGACGCCCAAGCCCAAGCCAAGCCCAATGAATCCCATGACGGCTTTGCGGCGAGGCAGAGGCGCGCCTGTGAGCCATTCGGTCGACGAACTCTTGCGCGACCTGGTGTTATGCACTTGAGGGCCGCCCGAGCCGCGAAGTCGCGACGCCGGGTCGTTGCCACGGGACTGCCCGGCGTTGTAAGATTGCCGACCCGTTCCTTGATAACCAGAACGTCCCCGCGACGAGGGACGTCCAGAACCGCGGCCCCCATCGGAACCGCGGCGATAGTCATTTGTCATACTCAGCTACCGTCTTGCTACTGAGCGGTCGCGGTCGCGTTGGCGCCCGCGGCTGCATCCTGCGAAAAGTCAAGTGTAACGCTCTCGCTGGGCTCCACCATGCCATAAGCGCCCGCAAGGTCGCGAATGCGCGTGTCGGCGCCATAGACCGAATGCATGACCTCCAGGTCGGAGCTCTCATCGGTCGCCTTTTCGAGCGTGTTGGTAAGCTCGGCGTTGCTGTTGAGCACCTGGGCCGTAACGCCGGCGAGCGCCACGCGGGCGACGCCAATCGTCATGAAGATAGCCGCAATGATGCAAAACGTTTTAAGAACGCTCATGAAAACCGGGCTTACCGCCTGGTTTGCCTGACGGCCCGCGCCCGTGTAGACATCAAAGCGCGGCGTGCGCTGCTCACGGGGAGCAACGGGGGCCTGCGGCGTCTCACGATAGGCGGGCATGGCGTTCATATCATAGGCGAGTGCTGCGCTTGAAGTGTTGTAGCCCATGATATGCCGCCTCCCATCCCGAGTACGTTGGTAGTGTGTTTAAGCTTCGTTTATGGTGCGAGCGGGAGGTCCAATATCGCGCGGTCGCGCCTACAGACGCTGCGCCACGCGGATTTTGGCTGATCTCGCCCGAGGGTTGCGCTCAACCTCATCAGGCTGGGCAACCAAGGGTTTGCGAGTGATGACCTTGAGTATCGGCACGTTGCCGCACACGCACACCGGAATCTCCGGCGGACACGTGCACCCCTGGCTCATCTCCTTAAAGTGGTTCTTTACGATACGGTCCTCGAGCGAGTGATACGAGATGACGCAAATACGCCCGCCCGGGTTGAGCCACCTGGTGGCGGCATCAAGCCCTCTCTCGAGCACATCGAGCTCGTGATTGACCTCGATGCGAATGGCCTGGAAACTTTTCTTGGCCGGGTGTCCGCCATGCCGACGAGCGGCAGCCGGGATACCCGCCTTGATGATCTCGACAAATTGGCCGGTGGTTTCGATCGGTTCTTGCTCGCGGCGGCGCACGATCTCGCGCGCGATCTGCGAGGCGAACTTCTCTTCGCCGTAGACGCGTAGAATCCGGGCGAGGTCGTGTTCGTTGTAGGTGTTGATGACCTCAGCTGCGTTTAAGGTGTTATTACCCGGATCCATCCGCATGTCCAATGGGGCATCCTCGTTATACGAAAAGCCCCTGCCAGGGATATCGAGTTGCGGTGACGAAACGCCCAAATCGAACAGGAAGCCATCGACCCCAGGCACCTCGGCCGAGCAAAGCAGCTCGTCCAAGTCGCCGAAGTTGCCCTTCAGCAGCTGGTGCGGAACGCCGGGAACCTCGCGGTCCAGACGGGCGCCAGCGGCCTCGAGGGCCATGTCGTCCTGATCGACGCCGAGCAAAAGGCCGGTTTTCCCCACCTGCGCGGCCATCTTTACCGAATGGCCGGCACCGCCAAGGGTGCAGTCGCAGACGACGGAGCCGCTCTTTAGCTGCAGCGACTCAAGCACTTCGCCGAGCATGACAGGTTCATGCCGATATTCTTGTGTCAAGATCCCACGCTCCATCCGTTACTCGTGCCTTGCCCTTACGAGAAGAAGAGGTCCAGCAGGGCCTCGTCATCATCGTCCTCATCGGCCGTAGCGCGGTCCCAAACCTCAAGGTGGTCGTAGTTGCCCACAACCGTGACCTCGCGGTCGAGGTTCGCCTGCTTGCGGAGAGACTCAGAAAGACCGATACGACCCGCGCTGTCCACATCCATCGACGTGGTGCGCTTGTTGATCGCCCTCATGAGCTTCTGGTCGTTGATGTCACGCGGGTTAAAACCCTCGTGGCCCTCACGACCCGCGAAGAGTCCTTCGACCCACTTATCGAAGGCCTCGGCAGAGAACACGTACAGAGCATCGACATCCAGGGCTTTAAACACGCGAACGTGCTCTCCAAGCTCCTCGCGAAGGGGTGCAGGCAGGGATAGACGACCTTTTGCATCGAGATTGCGCTCGTATGCACCAGTCATTCCCATGTGCGCCCTCCCCTCGGTTACTCAGATGGCACGTACGCGGGGAACCACCCCGCCTGTCGACGTCATTAATAATATGGGGAACCGCCCCATTTTTCAACACCTTTCCCCACCCCTTCCCCCACCCCGCCCCACCACTCCACCCACCATATATCGCAAAACACCCCCAAGCACATGTTCGAAAACACAATATGTTGTGTTTACAGCAACGGCGGGATGCCACCTGTGGCACCCCGCCTTTCAACCTCAACCTTCAAGTTGACCTTGAGGCGATTTTTGCGTCCCTTTACATGCCGTTCACATCGCCCCCAAACTCCCCCACCCAAGGCACATTCGGTCCACCACCGCGACGACAAGTGACGAAAAATGGGACGGGCCCCAGATCGCCCCTGCGCGCGCAAAAGCACGCCGCGGCAATCTGGGGCCCGTCCCCAAATACCTATAAATATGCAGGCCAGCGATATGTTAACGATGCGCCAGCGGGTGCGCTGCCAGATAGACCTCGGTCAGTTGCGTACGGTCGACATGCGTGTAGACCTGCGTGGTCGATATATCGGCATGTCCCAAGATCTCCTGTAGCACACGGAGGTCTGCGCCGCCCGCAAGCATATGGGTGGCAAAGGAGTGACGCAGCGTGTGGGGATGGAGTCCCACCAGCCCCACCTGGCGCCCGTAGCGCTCACAGATGGCATGAATGCCCTGGCGCGACAGACGGCGGCCGTTCTTATTTAAAAAGACCGCCGAGGTCTCGGTTCCGCGGGCATGGGCCGCCAAGCGAGAACGCCCCTCAGTTACATAGAGCGTCAGAGCTCGCGCCGCGCTTCCCACCAGCGGTGACAGGCGTTCCTTTGAGCCCTTACCGCGAACGAGCACAAAGCCATCGTCGATATGGATATCGCCCACATCGAGCCCCACCAACTCGCTCACACGTAAACCGCATCCGTAGAGCACTTCCAAGATAGCATGGTCGCGCAAGCCCATCTCGCCCTCGGGGAAGTCTTGATCGAGCAGCGCCGAGACATCCTCCACCGATAGATACTCCGGCAAACGCTCAGCCTTTTTAGGCAGGCGCAACGCCGCCGTTGGATTTTGGGCCACAGCCCCATCGCGCACCAAAAAGGCATGCAGGCCCTTCACGGCCGCAAGCGCACGCTCCACCGAGGCATCGGAATAGCCCCCATCGCGACGGTCGGCAACAAAGCCCTCCACGACCTGACGGGTCACCTCTTCAAAAGACACAATACCCGCCCGCTCCAGATAGGCGCAGTACGTCGTCAGGTCACGACGATAGGCCGCAATCGTGTTGCGCGCCAAACCCCGCTCGACCGCGAGGTAATCGAGATACTCCCCCGCCGCCACGGCGAGCGACGAGGGAGTAGCTTCGGTATGTTCCTTATTCGCCGGCACCCTTAGTCCGTAGCGAGGTTCATGGGCGTCACCTGCAGACGGTCGACACCCTCGTGCTGGCCGATCGAAGCGCGCACGAACTCGCGGAACAGCGGCTGCGGGTTGGTCGGGCGGCTCTTGAACTCGGGATGAGCCTGGGTTGCCACATACCACGGATGCACGTCGCGCGGCAGCTCGACCATCTCGACCAGGCGCTCGTCGGGCGACAGACCCGAGATAACCAAACCGGCGTCCTCGAGCTGGTCACGGAAGGCGTTGTTGAACTCAAAGCGGTGACGGTGACGCTCGTAGACGAGCTCCTCGCCATATGCCTCGCGAGCAAGGGTATCGGCGGCGAGCTTGCACGGATAGGCGCCCAGGCGCATGGTGCCGCCCTTCTCGGTCACGTCCTCCTGCGAGCTCATCAGATCGATGACGCTAAACGGGCCGTCCGGATCGAACTCGGAGGAGCTGGCGCCGGCAAGGCCGACGACGTTGCGGGCGAACTCGCACACGGCCACCTGCATACCCAGGCAAATGCCCAGATACGGAATCTTGTGCTCACGGGCAAACTCGGCCGCGAGGATCTTGCCCTCCAGGGCGCGCTTGCCAAAGCCGCCGGGGACCAGGATGCCCGAGGCGTCGCCCAAAACCTCAGAGACATTCTGCTCGTCGAGGCTCTCGCCGTCGACCAGCTGGACGTCCACATGGCGATCGTAGAAGACGCCCGCATGGTGCAGGGCCTCGATAACCGACAGGTACGCATCGGGCAGCTGCGTGTACTTACCCACGACGGCGATCTTCACCTTGTCGGCGTGATGATTGGCGTGATTCTGTTTGCGCAGGAACTCGTTCCACTCGCTCATGTCGCGCTCACGCGGATCCAGACCCAGGCGTTCGCAAATGCGCAGGTCAAAGTCCTGCTCGGCAAGCAGCTGCGGAACATCGTAAATGCTCGCGCAGTCCTCGTTGGTAAAGACGCAATCGGTGTCGACGTCGCAGAAGCTTGCGATCTTTCCGCGGATAGCGTCATCGATATGGTGGTCGGAGCGCAGCACGATGAAATCGGGCTGGATGCCAAAGCTGCGGAGCTCCTTGACGGAATGCTGCGTGGGCTTGGTCTTGACCTCGTGGGCGGCGGCGATATAGGGAACGAGCGACACGTGGATGTAGCAGACGTTCTCGGGGCCGGCCTCCTTGCGGTACTGGCGGATGGCCTCGACAAACGGCTGCGACTCGATGTCGCCGATCGTGCCGCCCAGCTCGGTGATGACTACATCGGAGCCGGTCTGCTCCTCGATGCGGCGAAACTTGTCCTTAATGGCATTGGTGACGTGAGGAATCACCTGCACGGTACCGCCCAAAAAGTCGCCGCGACGCTCGCGGGCGATCAAGCTCTTATAGATGGCGCCGGTCGTAAAGTTGGAATCGCGGGTCAGGTTCTCATCAATAAAGCGCTCGTAATGACCCAGGTCCAGGTCGGACTCGTAACCATCCTCGGTAACGAAGACCTCACCATGCTGGAAGGGGCTCATGGTACCGGGGTCGACGTTCAGATACGGATCGGCCTTCTGCATCGTTACTTTGTAGCCACGCGACTTGAGCAGACGGCCCAGCGAGGCCGCGGTGATACCCTTGCCCAAGGACGAAACCACGCCACCGGTTACGAACACATGCTTGGTCATATTGAGTTACCTGCGCTTCCCGTAGAAGTTGTTTATCCACATCTTACGGGTCTTCATTGTAATACTCGCGCCGCGGACCGTTCGCAATTTTTCTCGCGTGCGATTGCATTTCTCAATCTTGAAACAAAACGCCGCCCGGTTTCCCAGGCGGCGTCGCTGTGGCAAGGGTTACATGCTGCTATCGATCAGCAACCTCGTCCTCAAGCATTTCTTGAACGAGCATGCCGGTACGGACGCCCTCAAGATACCACTCGCCACGTTCGGTGAGGCAAATGCCATTTGCAAGCTGACCGCCGTCGTCGCTATAACGCGAGACGACATCAATCATGCCTTCGGAATCCAAGCGATCGATTGCGGCGCGGACACGATACGGCGAAACCCCCACGCGCTCGGCAAGCGTTTTGCGCGAGAAACCATACGGCCCGCCATTGTCTTCGGTTTGCCGGTCGATCTCCATCAACACCAGCACCTCGACACGCTTCATATCGTTGACACTCGCACGACCCTTGCCCGCCATAGCAGCCTCCTCAAACCGAGCACGAGCATCTAACGCGCCGTGCGCGACCGACACACCTCACGATGGCAGGTAATATCCATCATGCGGCATCCCGCTAAGGATGAAACAGTTACGGTTATTGTATACCGCTCAAATTGTTTCTAGGCAGGTAAACAGCTATTTTTCGCCGAAATAGGCGCTTTATTGATCAAAAAGCCGTACCGGGCGCTAACCCGATACGGCCAAAATGCAATGCAATTACCGCGGTGCTTCAAACTTAGCGATGGAAGAAACCGCGGCGCTCAAACTTGGGCTCGCAGCACACGTTGATACCCAGTTTGCGCAGTACCGTCTCGTCCGTCGGCGAGATGATCACGCTAAAGAAGGCATCGCAACCGCGCAGCTGCTCCAGGCCCGAAAGGACGCGAGCGGCCGTCTCACTCGTGGCCGAGGTGATCGACAGCGCCATAAGCGTCTCGTCGGTGTGGAGGCGCGGGTTTTTGCTTCCCAGGAAATGCGTCTTGAGCTTGCTGATGGGCTCGATCGCCTCATCGCTAATGACCTCGAGCTCAAGGTCGACGCCCGAGACATGCTTGAGGGCGTTCATAATGAGCGAACTTGCGGCGCCCAGGCGCGTGGAGGTCTTACCGGTCACCACGGAGCCATCGGGCATGACCATGGCACCCACGGGACCACCCGTCAGCTGCTCCCTGGTGAGGGCCGCCGAGCGCGCCGGTGAGTAGTTCTTATCGATGCCGGCTTTCTTCATAATAATCTTGAGACGGTCGACTTGCTCATCGCCCACGCCGGTACGGCGCACATTTTCGACCGCGGTAAAGTAGCGGCGGACGATCTCCATCTTGGAAGCGTCGCGGCAGGCATCGTCATCGGTGATGGCAAAGCCGACCATATTGACGCCCATGTCCGTAGGGCTCTGGTAGGGGCTCTTGCCCAAGATCTTTTCCATCAGGGCACGGACTACCGGGAAGGCCTCGACGTCGCGGTTGTAGTTGACCGTGGTCTTGTTGTAGGCCTCAAGGTGGAACGAATCGATGATATTGGCGTCGTCGAGGTCAGCCGTGGCGGCCTCGTAGGCAATATTGACCGGATGCGTCAGAGGAAGATTCCAGACCGGGAAGGTCTCGAACTTGGCATAGCCGGCGGCGGTACCGTGCTTATGCTCGTGATACAGCTGCGAGAGGCAAGTGGCGAGCTTGCCCGAGCCGGGGCCGGGTGCCGTCACGACAACGAGTGGACGCGTGGTCTCGACAAACTCGTTCTTGCCGTAGCCTTCGTCAGAAACGATCAGATCGACATCGTGCGGATACCCCTCGATGGGATAGTGCAACTTGGCGGGAATGCCGAGCGCGTTCAGGCGGTTGCGGAACACATCGGCAGCAGGCTGGCCAGCGTACTGGGTGATGACCACAGCCGCGACGGCAAAGCCGTTGCCGCGGAACAGGTCAACCAGGCGCAGCACATCCTCGTCATAGGTAATGCCAAGGTCACCACGAGCCTTGTTTTTCTCGATGTGGTTCGCGTTGATCGCGATGATAACCTCGACATCGTCGGCGATGCTCTTGAGCATGCGGAACTTGCTGTCCGGTTCAAAACCCGGCAGCACGCGGCTCGCATGATAGTCATCGAACAGCTTGCCGCCAAACTCCAAATAGAGCTTGCCACCAAACTGTGAGATGCGCTCCTTAATGTGAGCAGCCTGCAGCTCGATATACTTCGCGTTGTCGAAACCCTGGCGCATATATGGCTCCCGTCCCGTTTCCATTTAATGTTCTAGGCGATTATAACGGAGCAGACCCTCCCCAACGCCCAAGCAATCAACTGGCACCAACCAAACACGCCATCGATAAGTTGCGGTGAAATAGTTCCCGTTTAACCCCTCAAGACGGCCAACTTCCCCTTTTTGGTGCAAAGTAACCTGACCCCTTTGCACCAACAACAGAAACGTCGCAGGTTGAGCATAAGTCAGCGAGCGACGTCCAGGACGTACAAGTTGGCATGAAAAAGGCAAGGCATAGACCTTCTGGTCATGCCTTGCCTTTTGAATGACAAATTGTCGTCCTGGGCGGCGCGCAGCGTCGAGTGGTTCCGGCGTTTGGTAAAACGCCGGAACACAAGAGCGCCCCCTCCCGCGCACGGAACGGGAGGGGGCTAAAGGTAGGAGTCTACCGGTGGGTTGACCCCACCGGACAGACGATGACCAGGTGATCCTTTACAGGATCGTCAAGGTTTCCGTGGGGTACCCGTTGGGTACTTAGAGCAACACGCAGGCGACGGTCAGGATGATGGCGCAGACGACGGAGAGCGCGACGATGAGCTTAAGGGCAAACTTGAGCCAGGTCGTCCACTCGATCTTGGCCAGGGCGAGACCGCCCATGATGGCGCCGGAGGTCGGGGTGAACAGGTTCACGACACCGATGGCGGCGGAGAAGATCATGACCATGACCTCGGGCGAGAAGCCGAGCTTAACAGCCAGCGGTCCCATGATGGGCATGGAGACGGTGGCCATACCGGAGGTCGAGGGGATCAGGAAGGACAGGCCGAAGTAGACCAGGAAGCTCATGGGAGCGAAGATCACACCGGACAGGCCAGCCAGGGCATTGGCGGCAGCGTCGAGGACGTAGACGTCGAGGCCGGTGTTAGCCATGAGGACGGAGATACCACGAGCGAGGGCGATGACGAGAACAACGGACATCATGTCGGCAGCGCCGGTGATGAAGGTGTTGACGATCTGCTTCTCGGACAGGCCACCGATGATACCGATCAGGACAGCCATGAGGAAGAACCAGGTGGAAGCCTCGTCGAAGTACCACTGGCCAATGGGCAGGCCGGTGATCAGGGCAGACCAGCCCTGGACGACGGCGTTACCGTCGGCGTCGTAGACAGCGCCAGCGTCGAAGAAGTTGGCGACGCCCTCGTTGAGGTCGGCCAGCGGAATGAAGCCGACGATCATGACGACGAAGGTGAAGGCGAAGGCGATCAGAACACCCTTCTGACGACCGGTGAGCTTGACCTCCTTGTGGACCTCGGAAGCAGCCTTGCCGTGAGCCTCTTCGGCGTCCTTGAGCTCCTGCATCGACAGGATGGTGGAACCCTTGTCAGCCTTGACTTTCTTGGCATAGTTCATCACGAAGACGATGGACATAGCGGTAGTGATAATCCACAGGACGGCACCGAGGCCGATGATGATGGACTGGTTGACCTCAATGCCAACGCCGGTCAGAGCGTCGACGGCAGCGCCGACGGCGAACGGGTTAACCGTGGAGCCCAGGCAGCCGCAGCCAGCGCCGAGCAGGACGGTAGCGGCGCCGACCATGGGGTCGAAGCCAGCGGCCATCATGGTAGCGGCGAGCAGGGCGTAGAAGGGAACGGTCTCCTCGCACATACCATAGGTAGTACCACCGAGGGAGAAGATGAGCATCAGCACGGGAATGAGCATGATCTCGTTGCCCTTAAGCTTCTGCACCAGGACGGCGATGCCGTTGTCCAGAGCGCCGGTCTCGGTCATCATTCCGAGGAAGCCGCCCAGGATCATAACGAAGAGGCAGACGGGCAGAGCGTCAGCGAAGCCCTTAATCGGGGCGGTGCAGAAATCGCTCAGACGGGCGGCAGTAACCGCGCCGCCGGACGTGCCGGAGACGATAACGGTAATCACTGCAACAATTGCCAGCAGAGCTAGAAGAATGGTGAACGATGAAGGCATACCGCGCTTTTTCTTAGCGGTCTCAGTCATGGTTCTCATCCCCCCTTCATAAATCATTTAACTTTCTCGCGCGAAGCGGATCTTCCGTGCCGTGCCCACCGCCCGACGCGAGATATTTACCAGACAAAGCCGCTCGGGGTGTGCAGCAATACACCCCGAGCGAGATGCTAGATGCTCTTACTTGAGCGTGGCGTACATGACAGCCTTGATGGTGTGCATGCGGTTCTCGGCCTCGTCGAAGACCTTGGAAGCGGGGCTCTCGAAGACCTCGTCGGTGACCTCCTGCTCGGTGATGCCGAACTGCTCGCACTTCTCGGCGCCAATCGTGGTGTTGGTGTCGTGGAAGCTAGGTAGGCAGTGTAGGAAGATGGCACCCGGGTTGGCCATAGCCATGACCTCGGAGGTGACACGATACGGGGTGAGCTGAGCGATGCGCTCGGCCCAGACCTCGTCGGGCTCGCCCATGGAGACCCACACATCGGTGTAGATAACGTCGGCACCGGTGACGCCGTCCTTGACGTCAGTGGTCAGCTTGATGGTGCAGCCGTTAGCCTCGGCGATGGGCTTGCAGGCCTCGATGACGTCGTCAGCGGGCATGCACTCCTCGGGGCCGCAGGCCACGAAGTTCATGCCGAGCTTGGAGCAGACAACCATGAGGGAGCGAGCGACATTGTTCTTGCAGTCGCCCATGAACACGAGGGTCTTGCCCTTGATGTCGTAGTTGAAGTTCTCCTGGACGGTCAGGATGTCGGCGAGCATCTGGGTGGGGTGCCACTCGGTGGTCAGGCCGTTCCACACGGGCACGCCGGACTTGGCAGCGAGCTCCTCGACGTCGTCCTGGGCAAAGCCACGGAACTCGATGCCGTCATACATGCGGCCGAGAACGCGGGCGGTGTCCTCGATGGACTCCTTCTTGCCCATCTGCGACGAACCGGGATCGAGGTAGGTGACGCCCATGCCCAGATCCATGCCGCCGACCTCGAAGGCGCAGCGGGTACGAGTGGAGGTCTTCTGGAAGAGCAGAACGATGTTCTTGCCCTCGAGATAGCGGTGCGGAACGCCAGCGCGCTTCATGTCCTTGAAGTTCTTGGAAAGCTTGAGCAGGTACTCAATCTCCTCGGTGGAGAGGTCGAGGAGCTTGAGGAAGCTACGGCCGGAGAGGTTAACACCCATGGTTCGTTTCCTTTCGAAAAAATGAATTGCGTAAGTATTAGTGTTGCCCGTTTGACGGGCGAAACCGGTGCGGTTGTAGGGGGACCGCACCGGAAACGGAAAGACTTAGAGGTCCTCGCGCCAGAAGGGCATGCTCATGCAGCGCGGGCCGCCGCGGCCGCGGGAGAGCTCGGCGGAGGGCACGACGAGAAGGTCCAGGCCCTCCTTGTACAGCACGTCGTTGGTGACGGTGTTGCGGGCGTAGA
>JAXIYC010000058.1:0-47352 GCA_036304725.1 Collinsella sp.
AGACCCCCGCGAACTTCGCGGCGGCGGTCGGCCCCATGCCGTCCTCCGTCGCCAGGAGGAAGAGCTCGACCTTCTCCCTGCTGTACATGCGAACCTCCAGTCCGGACCGCTTCACGGTCCAACTTTCTGTCCGCACCCCCTTTTGCCCTCCAAACGGCACTACCGCCGGCAACATCCAGCAGATACGCTGAATCTAGTCGTATAGGCCCTATGAGAACGGAAGCAACCATGGCAGCCTTGTTCACGACCCCCAAACGCAATGACACTACCGCCGGAACCCATGTTGCCGAACCCGACGTTCGCCGTCGCATAGGACTCGCGCACGGCAGCTGGCGCCGCGTGACGCGCCGCATCGTCGCGGGCGCCGTGTGCGCGCTCACGGTGAGCTCGCTGCTCATGCCGAGCGTCTCGCTCGCAGCGGAATGGGTCAAGGTCGGCGGCAACAAGTACAACACCGCGGCGAGCGACGAGGCCGGTACCTGGTCGTGGGACGGCGCCGACGACTTGAAGCTCAACAACTATAACGGCGGCGAGATCCAGGCCGCAGGCAAGCTCAACGTGAATTACTCGGGAAACAACATCGTCACTGCCGACTGGATCGAAGGCATCAAGGCTTCTCATGGCAAGAATGAGAAAGCCGAGCTCAATATCCAAGGCGACGCGGGCAGCACGCTCAGCGTGACATCTACTGAGGACGCTATCCTCTCCACGGGTAATATCAACATCGACGGAGCCGGATCCGTCAACGCCACGAGCGCTGGGTTTGATGCCACCGACGCCGAGGGCGATCTCGCTATCAAAGGTTCGGGCAACGTCAACGCCACGGGCGTATCGGATGGCATCAGGGCAAACGGCAATATCACGATTGACGACAGCGGGGCCGTCACCGCCAGGGCTACCAAGGACAAGGGTATCGGAACCGACAAGAACCTCACCATCAAGGGTGGCGGCACAGTCGAGGCAAGCTCAGCCGATGGTGAGGCCATTTGGAGCGGCGGCAACATCAATATCTCGGACGGCAGCCAGGTCAAGGCGAGCTCCGAGAAAGACGCCGCCGTCGAGGCCAAGGGCAGCCTCGCAGCCACAAACGCCTCCCTCAACGCAAACGGTGTTGAATATGGCGTCTATGCCCACAAGGGCATCACACTCGATCATGCAAACGTGACAGTCCGCGCAAGTAAAGGCAGATACGGTGACGCCATTGCCCTCTTCACCTACCAAGACGATATCGTCGTCAAGAACGGCTCCACCGTGGACGCGTTTGCGGAAGGCGAGGTTTCGGCTGCATTCTCCACCAGAAACGATCGACCCAACGAGAAGGGCGGCCACATCTACATCAGCGACTCCGTTGTCAAGGCCATAGCCCGCTATGTCGAGAACGGCGACGGCCCCATCCCCTACAGCGAAAACCAAGATGGCGAGACGAGGCGCGAACCCCAAGGCGAGAACATCGGCATCATCGCCCAGACCAGCGAGGGCGTCACACCCGCAGTCATCTCGATCATCCGCAGCAAGGTAACGGCCGAAGGAGATACAGCGGCAATCTTTGCCCGTGCCATGAGCGCTGACGGCAAGACAATCGGCACCATCAAGATTGAGAACGCCGCCATCCAGACGCCCGAAGGCGGCAAGGTCATTGACTATCGCAAGCTCCGTGACGGCATCTACGAGGCAGGCCAAGCCATCGGCACGGGCGACGCCACGGTCGACTCCCTCTATATCAAAGCAGTCGCCAAAAGTACGACCATCGCACCTCCCGAGGTAGCCAAGCCGGAAGACCCCAAGCCCGACGAGACCAAGCCCGCAGAAAGCAAGCCCGCGGAGTCCAAGCAGAACCCCAAGTCTGAGGGCTCAAAGCCGACCAAGGCCGTTGCGGCTTCAACCACGAAAGCCAAGACTACCGGCGTGCTCGCGGCAACCGGCGACACCTCGGGTGCGGCCATCGTGGCAACCGTCCTTGCGGGAACAGCCGCTATCGCCGCAGGCACCATGGCGAGCCGTAAGCGTTCTTAGACGCCTCTGCGCACATGGCAGCTCCCGCGAAGGCCCCGAGCCCCAGCACCGTTTAACAACGCCACCGCCGAGCTCCCCTCCGGCGGTGGCGTTTTCCATATGCGTCCGCAGGGGATGCACGAGATTGTCTTTGGTCTAGCCCAACCGGCATACGTTGGCGTGCGACAATTGAGACTGTCAATATCACAACACCGAGAGAAGCCTGCCTTGGAAGCGCATCATAAGCAGATAACCGTTTATTCAGAGTGTGCGGAAGGCGCGCCCGTCATCTACCTCCCCGTGGTTATGGGCGACGGTAGTGAAGTCTACGAGCGCTGCCGAGAGCTCGACTGCCCACCCTTCACCCTTGTCGCCATTGGAGGGCTCGATTGGAATCGCGAGCTGAGCCCCTGGGAATGCGACGGAACTATACGAGATGCCGAGCCCTTTGGCGGACAGGCTGCTGGTTTTCTTGACGAGTTGTTGAAGCAGATAATCCCCCAGGCCGAATCATCGCTCCCGCAACCGCCCGCCTGGCGCGGCGTTGCCGGCTACTCGTTGGCGGGTCTTTTTGCACTGTGGGCACTTTGGCAAACAGATGTCTTTGAGCGCGCGGCGAGTGCGTCGGGGTCGCTGTGGTTCCCCGGCTTTATCGACTACGCGCGCGAGCGCACGATGACAGCCACGCCCGACGCCGCCTATCTGTCGCTCGGTAAAAAGGAAACCAAGACGCCCAACCGCATGATGCGGCACGTACTCGACGATACGCGTGCGATGGAAGAGCTGTTTATCGAGCGTGACATTCCAACAACGCTGGAGCTCAACCCCGGCAATCACTTTGCCCAAACTGACCTGCGCATGGCGCGCGGCATCCACTGGATACTGACGCATTAAAAATGGCGTCCACGCGTACATACGCATGGACGCCATTTTTAATTTGGCTGAACGCAGCTACTATTCAGCAGTCTCCTCAAGCTCGGAAGTATCGAACTCAAAGTCATTACCGGGCAGGATGGCGTTGAGCACAATGCCCACCAGCGAGCCCACGGCAAGGCCCGAAAGCGAAATCGTCACGCCGCCCAGCTCCAGCACGATGGCACCGGCGGTACTGTAGGCAATGCCGAGCGAAAGCACGAGCACCAGAGCCGCCACCAGCACGTTGCGGTTGTTCTGGAAATCAACCTGATTCTCGATGAGGTTACGCACGCCAACGGCGCTGATCATGCCGTAGAGCACGAGCGACACACCGCCGATAACGCACGCCGGCATGGCGGCAATCACCGCAGCGAACTTGGGGCAGAACGAGAGGACAATGGCGCAGCACGCGGCAATGCGAATCACGCGTGGGTCGAACACGCGCGTAAGCGCAAGCACGCCGGTGTTCTCGCCATACGTAGTGTTGGCGGGGGCGCCAAAGAGCGATGCCAAGATGGTCGCCAGGCCATCGCCGAGCAGGGTACGGTGCAGACCGGGATCGGCAATGTAATTGCGTTCGCAGGTAGAGCCAATGGCGGAGATATCGCCAATGTGCTCAATCATGGTCGCAAAGGCCAGCGGCATGATGGTGATGATGGCCGTCGTGGCAAGACCGCTATCGAACTGCGGGCCAAAGAGCGCAAACACGGTGTTGTCCCACACGATGGGCAGACCGACCCAGGGGGCGGCTGCGACGCCAGAGAAGTCGACCTCGCCCAACGCGGCCGCAACGGCATAGCTCACCACAACGCCCAGCAAAATCGGCACGATCTTGACCATGCCGCGGCCCCAGATGTTGCAGATGACGATCACGGCCACAGCGATAACGGCGACAAGCCAGTTGGTCTGGCAGTTGGCAATGGCAGAGCTCGCCAGGATCAGGCCGATGGAAATGACGATGGGACCGGTCACCACCGGCGGAAAGAAGCGCATGACACGCTTGGCGCCAAATGCGCGGAACAGCGCCGCCAGCACCGGATAGAGCAGGCCGGCGCAGGCAACGCCCAGGCAAGCGTAAGGCAAAAGCTCGGCCTCGCCGTTGGGTGCAATGGCGGCATAACCCGCGATAAAGGCAAACGACGAGCCCAGAAACGCGGGCACCTTACCGCGCGATAAAAAATGAAACAGCAGCGTGCCGATGCCGGCGAACAGAAGCGTCGCCGAAACGGAAAGGCCGGTGAGCACGGGCACGAGCACCGTGGCTCCGAACATCGCAAACATATGTTGCAAACCCAACACAAACATGCGCGGGCGGCCGAGCGATGACGCATCGTAGATGGCATCGGTGACGGCGGGCGTCGAAGACTGGGACATGGAAGTCCTTTCGAATGGAAGGGCGATCAGGCATATCGGATAACCTGCCCGAACGATACGATCCGAACCATTGTACGTGATACGCCATGTCTCGCACGCGCCGTCACCTGCAAACGGTAGCGTTACTTCCAAACGCGCTCGGCAATGCGCCTGACCAGCGCAATCTTTGCCCACTGCTCGTCCTCGGTCAGCTTATTGCCAATCTCGCAGCTGGCAAAGCCACACTGCGGAGACAGATACAGGTTCTCGAGCGGCACGTACTTTGCCGCCTCGCGGATGAGCTCGACGATAACATCCTCGTTCTCGAGCTCTGCCGCCTTGGTGGTCACCAAGCCCAGCACGACCTTCTTGCCGGGAGCAACGTACTTGAGCGGCTCAAAACCACCGGCGCGGGGCGTGTCGAACTCCAGATAGAAGACGTTAACGTCCTCATGCGCAAACAGATACGGCGCAATGGGGTCGTAGCCGCCTTCAAAAGCGTAGGTGGAGTGGTAGTTGCCGCGGCATACATGCGTGTTGATGACCAGATCGTCGGGCTTGCCCGCGATGGAGGCATTGTTGAGCGCCACGCCCAGCTCGCTCACCTTTTGCAGGTCAACCGGGTTCATGCCGGTCTTGGACACAAAGTCGGTATCGCAATAGATGCCCCAGGTGCAGTCATCAAATTGGATGTTGCGGCAGCCCGCGGCATACAGGTCGGCAATCACGGTGCGGTATGCTGCGGCGATGGCATCGGCAAGTTCCTCATCGGTCTTGTAGACGGCGCGCAGACTCTCCTGCTGGCCATCGCAGCGGTCGAGCGTAACCTCCGAGAACGTCTGGATCGGCGCCGGAATGGTCTGGCGCGCGACCTGGCCCTCGCCCTCGAGCGCCTTGACAAATTTGAAGTGCTCGACGAACGGATGGTTTTCGCCGCTAATGGGACCGGTCACCACGGCAGTGTCGGCGGTAGTCTCCTCATCGTGGAACATGTAGCCCGTGCGCGAGGCGCGGCGCTCAATGCCGTTGAGTCCCCACATAAAATCGAGATGCCAGTAGCTGCGGCGGAACTCGCCATCGGTGATCACCTGCAAGCCAGCGGCCTTTTGCTTAGCCACCAAATCGCGAATGGCCTCGTCCTCGACGGCCTTAAGGCCGGCGGCGTCAAGTTTGCCCGCGGCATAGGCGGCACGCGCATCCTTAACAGCTTGCGGACGAAGAAAGCTGCCGACGATATCGGCGCGAAACGGCGCTTTGAGCTGGGTGGATTTGCTCATACTGATCTCCTTTTTTGCGTGGATGCTTTAACGGGACAAAGTATGAGTGCTCAAGTAGCCATCGTAAAATACGTATTATTTTTGGTTTGGCATAGGGAATAGCTATATCAATACGCGCCGCTCGGCATCATGCGCACGGCAGACATAACAAACTAGATATGCTGACGAATCGCGTCGATATAGGCCTGCCCATAGCGCGTGAGCGTCGTATTTTTGCGCGTGATAATGCCGATCTCCATGTATTCGTCCACATCGAGCGGAATCGAGATGATACCCGGCCCGTTGAGCTCGTGGCTGATCACGCCCGAACACACCGTGTAACCGTTAAGGCCCATAGCTAGGTTGAACAACGTCGCACGGTCACGCACGCGGATATTCTTGCGACGCTCAAAGGTCGAGGTCAGTTCCTCGGAATAGTAAAACGAGTTATAGCTGCCCTGCTCATAGGACAGGAACGGGTAGTCCTCGAGATCTTCGAGCGTCACGCTGGCATGGTCCGCCAGTGGATGGTCGGCGCACACGAAGACATGCGGCGTAGCGCAGAAAAGCCCCTCGAATACGAGCTCGTTGGCGGCAAGCATGCGCTCGATAACCTCGCGGTTATGCTCAGATAAGTACAGGATGCCCAGTTCGCTTTTCATATGCGCGACATCCTCGATAATCTCGTGAGTCTGCTCCTCGCGCAGGGTGAAGTCGTAACGCGCGGCATCGAACTCGCGGATCACGTCAACAAACGCGTTAACGGCAAAGGAATAATGCTGGCAACTCACGCTAAAGTGCGGCACCTGCTCGGACGCGCCTTTGTACTTGCCCTCGAGCAGGTCGGCCTGGTCGAGCACCTGGCGCGCGTAGCCCAAGAAGGTCTCGCCTTCCTCGGACACAATGACGCCCTTGTTGGTGCGCTCAAAGATATGCACACCCATCTCGTTTTCGAGATCGCGGATCGACGCGGTGATCGAGGGCTGCGACACAAAGAGCCGGCGCGAGGCCTCGGTGATGCTGCCGCATTCGGCAACTTTGACGACATATCTGAGCTGCTGAAGCTTCATAGCCTTCTCCCTAGACGTTCGTGACGTCGAAACCCGTCGCGTCCATCTGACGCATAAACGACGGCATCTCCCCCGTCGCGGCGCAGGCGGCAATCTGATGTAGAGCCCCGGCGACCGCATCGTCTGCCGCAGCGCCGATATGCCAGCGCGCGGCAGCCGTGACGGCCTCGTTGGCATTGGCGACTGCAACGGAATTGGGAACGGCATCGATCATGGGCAAATCGTTATCGGAATCGCCGAATACGGCCACCTCGTCGGGCGTCAGGCCCAAAGCGCGCGCCAGCTCCAGCGCAGCACAGCCCTTGTCCCAGCCGGTCGGAAGAACGTCGAACAGGCGCACGCGGTTGTTGGGAAACACGAGCGAGAGCTCCGGCACCTCGGCGGCAACACGCTTGCGCAGCTCGGCGAGCTCCTCGCGCGAACGGGCACTCCAGATATTCGCCTTGTATACCGGGGCATCGTCAACGACAGGACGACAGGGAGCCTCTTCGCCCTTGAGCCACGCGTTGCCGCCTGACTCCATGGCGCGACGCACACGCTCGGGATCGCTTGTCACGCAATAGGCGTCGTTGTCCCAAAAGTCATCACCCAGACGGTAGACCTTCAGATAGGTATCGTCGGTCTCTTGCTCCAGGTAGTCGGCCAGGCGCATCAGGGCATCGTTATCAGTTGTGCGCGAGGCAACCGCCTCGCCATCGACAAACATCACCTGGCCGTTGCAAAACGCACCGGTCGAGAAGCACTCGGAGCGATTGCGGAACATCCAGCCCATCGCGGACGGCTGGCGACCCGAAACCGGGCCAAAATGCAGGCCCGCCGCCTGCATGGCATGAATGCCCTCGATGGCGTAGTCGCTGGCGCCGTCATGCCCGGCTGGAATCAGCGTATCGTCCATATCGGTCAGCACAAGTTTGATCATAGAATCCCCCAGTCATTTTCACCGTAACCATTGTAACGACCTGCCAATAAGGGACAGGTTTATTTTGGCAGGTTTTATCTGGGAAAATGCAACGCCCCAGTTGCCCCCTGCCAAAATAAACCTGTCCCTTTTTGGCAGGTGCGTTAGTATAGGGAACAACAGATTCGATGCGGGAGTGCCGGCGGTGCAAACCACAAGGCTGAGAGGGCATAGGGCCCAATCCTTTGAACCTGTCAGTTAATGCTGGCGTAGGGAGCATGCCGCCTTTACAGGGGCGCTGTCTATGCACAGCGCCCCTTTTCTATGCCAAGGAGGCATGTGCAGTGATTGATTCGGAACAGTTTAAGCAGCATATGGTCAAGGCCGTGGAGGAGATTCGCGCCACCAATCCGATGGCCGGCTCCATCACCAACACGGTGACGATCGACTTTGTCGCCAACGCGCAGCTCGCCGTGGGCGGTTCGGCCGCCATGGTCTATCTGCCCGACGAGGGCGAGGCGCTCGTTGCCGGCGGCGGCGCCATCTATCTCAACATGGGCACGCTCTTCCCCATCTACGAGCAGACGATTCCCCGCGCGGCCAAGGCGGCACACGACGCCGGCAAGCCCTGGGTGCTCGATCCGGTGGGCCTGGGCATCGGTAGCCTGCGTACCCAGCTGGTAAACGAGCTCAAGCAGTACAAGCCCGCCATCGTGCGCGGCAACGCCTCCGAGATTATCGCGCTCGCCGGCCTGTGGGGTCTTGAGGGAGAGGCGGCTGATCTGAGCCGCGTGCGCGGTGTCGATACCACCGACACGGTCGACGCCGCCCGCGATGCTGCCGTGGCGCTCGCTCGCTACACCGGCGGCGCCGTAGTGGTCTCGGGCGAAGTCGACCTGATCACCGACGGCACGACCGTGGCCAAGTCCCACGGCGGCAGCCCGCTCATGTCCAAGATCACCGGCTGCGGTTGCTCGCAAGGCGGCGTACTGGCCGTGTACGCCTGTGCTGCCGATCCGTTTACGGCAGCCATCTGCGGCACCGCCGTCTACAACGTCGCCGGTACGCGTGCCGCCGCTGTCGCCGATGCCCCGGCAAGCTTTAAGGTCGCCTTTATCGACGAGCTCTACCGCGCGACCGCCCAGGATATTGCCGACAACCAACTCGAACTCGAGGAGGCATAAGCCATGTCCGAGTCCACAACCAGCGCCGGCATGAACACACTCGTCGCCGTGGCCATCGCCCCGTGCGGCACCGGCGATGAGCTGTCCGCCGAGGTCGCCGAGGTCGTGCGCGTCATTCGCGAGAGTGGCCTTCCCAACCGCACCAGCTCGATGTTCACCGAGATCGAGGGCGACTGGGACGAGGTCATGCAGGTCGTGCGCGACGCAACCTTTGTGCTGGCGAGCAAGGGCATCCGGACCGAAGTCGTGCTCAAGGCAGATATTCGACCCGGATTTACCGACACCATGACCGGCAAACTCGAGCGCATAGAAGCACAGATCAAAAAGCAGGAGGAAGCACGATGAGCATCCGCGACAACCTTGATATCTCCGCCTATCTGGTACTCGGCCCCGAAAACACCCTCGGGCGCCCCGTGGGCGATGTGGTGGCCCAGGCACTCGACGCCGGCTTTACCTGCATCCAGGTGCGCTCCAAGGTGGCAAGCGCCCGCGAGATCATCGCTCTGACGGGCGATGCCGCGCAGGCAATCGCACAGGCCGGCAAGACCGGTCAGGTCGCCCTGCTGATCGACGACCGTCTGGATTGTGTGCTTGCCGCGCGCGAGCAGGGCATTGCCGTCGACGGCGTGCACGTGGGTCAGAGCGACATTCCCGTCGAGGTCTGCCGCAAGCTGCTGGGCCCCGATGCCATTGTGGGCCTTTCGGCCCGCTGCGAGGAGATGCTCGAGTACGTCAAGACCGCCGACATGAGCCTGGTCGACTACCTGGGCATCGGCCCGCTCCACGAGACCGAGACCAAGCGCGACTGCGGACGCGCAGCCGATGGCTCTATCATCACCAAGAGCTTTGAGGACCTGGCCGCACTCCACATGGCAAGCCCCGTGCCCATCGTGGTGGGCGGCGGCGTTAAGACGGCCGACTTGCCGCAGCTTAAGGCAACCGGCGTCGACGGCTTCTTTGTGGTGAGCGCCGTCTGCAGTGCCGACGACCCCCACGCCGCAGCCAAGGAACTTGTCGACACCTGGCAGCAGGCATAGGCCGAGCAGCTGATTCGCAACCTCATATCTTCAATAGCGGAAAGCGCATCCCGGTTCGAACGTCCATTCCGGGATGCGCTTTCCGTATGCGAACCTTACCCCGCCAGATACGCTTCCAACGCCGGCAAAGTCGCCTCCGCATCGTGGCGGCCGACCTGGTAGATGCGCTCGAGCTCATCCGGTTCGCGGCACAGCGACGGCACCTTCACCGATTCGCTCGGCCGCACCACAAAGACCTCGCCGGCAGCCTCGCGACGTGCCAGGTCATCGAGCGTGGCATTGTAGACCTCATGCCGATGCTCAAGCGCTGCAACAAACTCCGGATAGTGACGGAACACGCGCCGCAGCATGGGCATCACGCTGTTGGGCTGCTTCACAAAGCCCGCCGGCTGCGTGAGTACCACGATATTGCGGTCATACCCCTGCGCAAACAGCCATGCGCTGGGAATAGAATCAGCCACGCCACCATCCAGATACTTATGCCCGTCAATTGCAACGGGACGCGTCGCCACAGGAATGGCAGACGACGCCCGGACCCACTCGATATCGCGCTCGTCGCCATACGGTAGATCGTGGTAGACGGCCTTGCCCGTCTCGATATCGGTACACACGCACGTAAATCGCATGGGGCAGGCGCGATACGCCTCCAAGTCGATGGGATCGCGCTCGATAGGCACCTCGTGATAGGCAAAATCGGCATTGAACATATCGCCGGTTCGCAGCCAGCTGGTCACGCTCGCATAGCGCTTGTCGGCGCAATAGGCCTTGTTGTAACGAATGGCACGGCCGATCTGGCGCGATTTAAAGTTGTAGCCAAACGCCGCGCCCGCCGAGACACCCACCATATGGTCGCAGGTCAAACCGCGCTCCATCCAAACGTCGAGCACGCCCGCCGTATACATACCGCGGTAGCCGCCTCCCTCGAGCGCAAGCCCCACCGTGCGCGTCGTATCCGGCTGTGCCATGTGACCATCTCCGTTCCTGCGTTTTAAAACGGGACAAGTATACCCGTCAACATATATCGACTCAGTCGCATTTTTCATGCGCACCCAGGCGTTGCCGTTTGGCGAATAATAGCCGCCCACAGCATGTGCGCCCATATATAATTGTGCACTGTTGTCTATACTACTCAGCTGTTATCAACAGCGAACATTAGCCGGCAAAGTAACTCAACAACGCAGCAAGGCGGGGGCCTGGATACACGCAAGGCGCCGAGCAACGACGCGTGTACACTACGAGCTCGCCCGACGCCATCCGCCCCGACCTCAGAAAGCCGCTTACAACATGGACACCGCCAGCAATTACACCGAAACGCTCGAAAAGACCGTCCGTGACCTTCTCGAGCGTCAGGATGATCTGATTAGGACGGCCTTTACCGACCAGCTCACCGGACTTGGCAACCGCGGCGGCTTTGCCCATTCCCTAGAGGAAATCTGGGAGCAGGAACTGCCCGTGACCATGGCGTTTATCGACATCGATAACCTTAAGCACTGCAACGACGTCTTTGGGCATGACGAGGGCAACCGCTATATCTTGCAGGTAAGTCTCTATCTCAAGCTGTATATGAAAGTGGACGAGGCGGCGTTTCGCATAGGCGGCGACGAGTTTGCCATCCTGTCTACGATTGCGACCGAGGACGACCTCGCCGAGCGCCTGGAACACTGCCGAACGGTCCTACTTAAAAACAACGATTCCGAGATGCCTCACTCGTTTAGCTACGGAGTGTCGCACGCCGACCCCGCCCTGGGTGAAGTCTCCAATCGCATGACACTCGATGCCGACCATCGCATGTACGACTACAAGCTACGCCATGCCATGCATCTTGATCGACGCAATATCGCGCAAGTCCACACCGACGACTTCGAAATAAGCGATCGCGTTTTTGACGCCTTTTCGATGCTCAACGAAGGCCGTTATTGCTTTATCGAGAACTTGGACAAACATCGCACCCTATGGTCACAAGGCGCCCTGCGCGATCTCGGTCTTCCTTCTGAGCATGTAGACAACTGCCACGATTACTGGAAAACGCGCGTCCACCCCGATGACCTTGAGGCCTACATCAACGACATCGACCAAATCTATAATGGCTCCAAACACCGCCGCGTCATGCAGTACCGCATGCGCAATGCCGCGGGCGACTACGTCCTCTGCCGCGCTCGCGGGTTTCGCATCGACGGTGACGGAAATACCCCCTCGCTCTATGTCGGCGAACTTGTTAACCACTCACTCGCCGAGACCGTCGACGCCGCCACGGGCCTCGGAACGCAGCGTATGCTGATCAACGCTATCGATGCCTGCCGTCGCGACCGTTGCGAGACGGGGCTTATAGCGGTCCGCGTTTGTGGCACGGCAAAGTTCAACGAGCTCTACGGGGCCGAGGCTGTCGACAACATGCTCGCCGAATACGCAGGCCGCATGTTATCGATCACCCGCGGCAGAAGTCGCGTCTTCCGCTCGCGAAACGCCCAGTTCGTCGTGCTCAGCAACGATCTGGACCACGAGGCATTCGAGCAACTGACCCATCATCTTAAAGAGGCCGTTTTCGCTCCTGTTCGAATCGCGAACGACACCATTACCCCCGTCTGTCTTGTCGTCCCGGCCTTTTACGAGCGCTTAATCAATCAAGCGACCGCTGTTTTAGGCGAACTCGACCGTCGTCTTCGCGCCGCCGGCGGGCTTGCCCCCAACGACAGCCTCCCCATACCCGAGATTGAGCGTAAAAGCGCCGTCGCCGAACGCATCGATACGCTCACGGGCCTCTATCGACCCAGCGAGTTTATGCGGCGTGCCAACGCATTTCTGAGGACAGGGCGCGACGGCGCTTGGTGTATCGCCACCGTCGATATGGGTCATATGCGACTGTTTAACGAATGGCACGGACAGGCCGAGGGCGACCGCGTGCTCGCCGATGTGGGCACGGTCCTCAAAGACATCGAGAATGCCGAGATGGGCGTCGCAGGATACTGGGGCCAAGACGACTTTTGCATTCTCATCCCCTTTGAGCACGACACCGTCCATCAAATCTATAACCGCGTTCGCGCCGCCGTGGCCAAGCATGATGACGGCGTGGGTTTCTGGCCGTCCATGGGCGTTTGCCCCATCGACCCCAACGAGGAAATCACCATCGACGCGCAGGCCAAGGCCATGTTTACCAATCGGCGCGCAAAAAACGACTTTAAGGAGCGCGTCGCCGTCTTTCGCCCCGAGGAATACAAGCGCGAGGTGGCGTTTCACCGCACCCTCACCGAGTTCCAGTATGCGCTCTCAAACGACCGCATCACCTACTACCTGCAGCCCCAGGTTGATATGGAAACCGGCAAGATCATTGGCGCCGAAGCACTCACCCGCTGGATTGACAAGGACGGCTCTCTCATTTCACCCGCAACGTTTATCCCCGCACTCGAGGAAAGCGGCTTTGTGGTGACGCTCGACAAGTACATTTGGCAGGGTGTCGCCTCGTGGCTGCGCGGGCGCATCGATCGAGGACTTCGCGTGGTTCCGGTCTCGCTTAATGTGTCGCGCGTGGATATCCTTGCCTGCGACGTTGCCGAACATATGGGGGCGCTCGCCGCCCAATACAACCTACCGCCCGAACTCATGCGCATCGAGATCACCGAGACAGCCTATACGGGAGAATCCGAGGCCGTGGATAAACTGACTGCCGACCTGCACACCCGCGGCTTCTCAACCTATATGGACGACTTTGGCACCGGCCAGTCCACGCTCGCGATGCTCAAGAACGTCAACGTCGACGTCATCAAGCTTGACCGCACGTTTGTTCCCGCCGACGGAGATCAAGGCCGCAGCGCGCAAATCATTACATCAATGCTCGATATGGCGCAGTCGCTCCATCTGCCCGTCGTGGTCGAAGGCGTCGAGACAAATGAGCAGGCGAACATGCTACGACAGATGGGCGCCCGCTACGCTCAGGGCTTCCTCTACTACCGCCCCATCCCGGCGAATGATTTTGAGGCATTGCTCGATGGTGGCAATAACAACTGATACGCTCGCGCGAAAAACGCCACCGCCGAAGGGGGCATTTGTCTCCATTAGCTAACTTATATCCCCAATTCAAACCGAATTGGGGATATGATACAAACCGTTGTTCTGCCCAAGGAGGTTATTCATCATGAACGAGTCATACCGCTTGGGCGAGCAATCGATTATTGCCTATCTTCAGCGACTTGCGAATGGTGTCTCGACCGCCGAACTCGATGTTTCCGCGCTGCCTGCTGAGCTACGCGCCGTTGGTGAGCAACTGCAAAAGACGCATGCCATCCTGCAACAAGAGCGCCAGCTGCTTGAGTGCAACGCCTATATCGATCCGCTCACCAACTTGGGCAACCGCGGCGGACTCTACCGTCACGTCGAGCAGCTCTGGCGCAAAGGCGACCCCTTCACCTGCGCCTATATTGACATCGACCATCTCAAGCATTGCAATGATAAGTTTGGCCACGCCGAAGGCAATCGCTATATTCTGAGCATCTGCCGCACGCTCTCCGAAACCATGGAGCACGATGAGATGCTGTTCCGCATCGGTGGAGACGAGTTTGTGCTTATCTCGCTCTCCGCAAACGAGACTGAACTCGAGCAGCGCTTGGAGCAGGTACGTGCCGGGCTGATCGAGGCGAGCTCAGGTGACAAGGCGCCCATGATCGCCAGTTTTAGTTTTGGTTGCTCGCACGTCGACCCGCTTGCAGGCGATACGCGTCGCCAGATGACGATGGATGCCGATCGCAAAATGTATCGCTATAAGCTTATGCATCGTGTGCAGCAACCGAAAGACAATGACGTGCCACAACACCCAATCGTCGATCAGCTCCCCTGCAACGACCGGGTGTTCCAAGCGATCTCCATGAGCTCTGAGACGCGCTATCCGTTCATCCTTAACCTCGATACGGGCGAATCGCAATGGTCGGTTAACGCCGTGCGCGATTTTGACCTGCCCTCCCAGCACCCTTTTAACTCGGTCGATATGTGGCTTGCTCGCGTCCACCCCGAGGACCGCGACAACGTACGCGCCGAGCTCGACATGGTGATAAACGGCACGTGGCACTTCCACTACATGCAGTACCGCGTTATGGATGCTACCGGAGCGTACGCGCTTTGCGACTGCACGGGCTACCGCTTGGACGGCACCGATACCGAGCCTAACATGTACGTGGGCATGATTATCAACCGCAGCTTGGCAGATACGACCGACTCGGTAACGGGTCTGGGCGATGTCCACGCCCTGGTCAACGCTATCGGAGAGATGCGCCGCGTGCCGCGCGAGGCTGGCTTTATTGCCATTAAGGTCGACGATATCGCCGAGGTCAATGCCCGCTTTGGATTCGATGCAGGCGACCGCGTGCTCGCCGAAAGCGCCGCCTGCCTCATGGATTGTTCGCGCGGCAAGGGCCGCCTGTTCCGCTCAACAGGACCGACATTCGTGGCGCTTTTCGACGACCTTGATCCCGAAGAGACCAACGCGATTGCAGAGGAGATCGAGCGGTTCCTGGGTTCGCCTGTGCTCATCGGATCGCTTGAATACCAGCCGCCCATTCGCGTGGCTACGCTTCATCTGGACGCCGTCGACCGACAGCCCGTTTCCATTTTGAATGAACTCAAAGCGCTGCTTAAAGAGGCACCGCAAGTACCGGGCACCAAGCTGGACTAGCACCACGGGGCGCGATGTGAAACACAAACCGTTTCGCACCGCGCCCCACGCCATCTGCCCTCTCGTGCGATAATCCTCCGCAGAAGTCACCAAAAGCAGAGGGAGTTTGTGATGAAGGTTCTTTTAGTCAATGGCAGCCCCAAGGCAAACGGCAACACCGCCCGCGCACTCGCCGAGGTCGCCGAGCAACTCAACGCCGAGGGCATTGATACCGAGGTGTTTCAGCTGGGCGCCAAGCCCATCCGCGATTGCATCGGTTGCGGCCAGTGCGGCAAGCTTGGCGGTCGCTGTACCTTTGACGACGACGTGGTGAACGAGCTCATCGCTGCCGCCGGGCAGGCAGATGGCTTTGTCTTTGGCTCACCTGTCTACTATGCGCACCCCAGCGGCCGCATCCTTTCGGCCCTCGATCGCGCCTTCTATGCGGGCGGGCATGCCTTTGAGCACAAACCCGGCGCCGCAGTCGCCGTCGCCCGCCGCGGCGGCACGTCGACCACCTTCGATGTGCTCAACAAGTACTTCACCATTAAGCAAATGCCCGTAGTTGCCTCCACCTACTGGAACAACGTATTTGGCCGCGTGCCCGGCGACGCCGATGGGGATGCCGAGGGCCTTGCCACCATGCGAAACATCGGCAAAAACATGGCCTGGCTCCTGCGTTGCATCGAGGCAGGACGGGCCGCCGGCATCAACGCACCCGAAGCCGATCGCGCAACGACCAACTTCATCAGGTAGAACGGCGGAGCATGAATATCCAGATTTTTGGCACCAAAAAGTCCTTTGATACCAAGAAGGCCCAACGCTATTTTAAGGAGCGCCGCATTAAGGTGCAGTTTATTGACCTTAAGGAAAAGGAGATGAGCAAGGGCGAGCTCACGAGCGTGATGCAGGCGGTCGGCGGCATCGACAAGCTACTCAACCCCAAGGCCAAGGACGAGGAGACGCTCGCGCTCATCCAGCACCTTACCCCCAGCCAGCGCTTCGACAAGCTGCTCGAGAACCAGCAGGTTCTAGCCGAGCCCATCATGCGTAACGGCAAAAAGGCCACCGTCGGTTATTGCCCCGATGTATGGGGAGCCTGGGAGTAGCCTGTGTTATTTGCCGGCGCGTGGGTATAAGAGCAGGCGTTTGGCATAAGATTCAACTGTAAGCCATGTCTAACAAAGGAGGGCACATGCCCAACAAACCCGTGAAGATCATCATGCTTACCGGATACCTCGGTGCCGGCAAGACCACGCTGCTCAACCACATCCTCGCTAACGACGGCGGCATCCGCGCCGCCGTGATCGTCAACGATATCGGCGAGATCAACGTCGACGCCAACCTTATCGCCGACGGCGGCCTTTCCGAGACCGATGACCTCATCCCGCTCACCAACGGCTGCATCTGCTGCACGCTTTCGGATGACCTGGCCAACCAGCTGCAGGGCATCGCCGATTCGGGCAACTTCGACTACATCATCATCGAGGCATCGGGCATTTGCGAGCCTATCCCCATCGCCTACACCATCTCGAGCTTCTGCGACGAGGCCAAGGTGGGCGGCGAGCCCAAGCTCGCGCTCGACAACATCGTGGCCGTGGTCGACTGCGCCCGCATGTACGACGAGTTCAACGGCGGTCGCGACCTGCTGGCCGAGGATATCGACGAGGACGACATCGAAAGCCTGCTCATCCAGCAGATCGAATTCTGCTCCACGCTGATCCTCAACAAGACCGATACCGTGACGCCCGAGCAGATCGCCGAGCTCAAGGCCATCGTGCGCAGCCTGCAGAAGGACGCCGTGATTGTCGAGGCCCAAAACGGCGAGGTCCCCATGGAGGAGCTGCTCGACACCGACCGCTTCGACTTTATGCGCGCCTACAACTCCGCCGCCTGGATCGAGGCCATGGAGCATCCCGAGGAGCACGACGACCCCGAGGTGCTCGAGTACGACATCGAGACCTTTGTGTACTCGCGCCGCAAGCCGTTTGACCTGCAGAAGTTCACCAATTTTGTTGAGCAGGAGTGGCCCGACGAGGTCATCCGCGTCAAGGGTCCGCTGTGGCAGACCGGCGATCCGGACATGTGCTACATGTTTGAGCAGGCCGGCCACCAGATGCGCCTGATGGAGAACGGCCTGTTTGTCGATTCGGCGCCCGAGGGCGAGAAGCAGAAGATCATCGACGAGAACCCCGAGATCATGCAGATTTGGGACGACGAGACGGGCGACCGCATGACGAGCCTGTGCATCATCGGCCGTCACATGGACAAGGATGCGCTCATCGCCTCCCTCGATGCCTGCCTGACCGACTGGCACCGCGCCTAGGTTTATCCAAGCGGGCATTTTTCCGCCTATGTAACCGCCAAACCACCACGAAGGTGCTCTTCGTGGTGGTTTTTCGTTCTGAGCCAAGGAGATTCATGTTCAACATTGTGCTGTATGCGCCCGAGATTCCGGCCAATACGGGCAATATCGGCCGTACCTGCGTGGTCACCGGCGCCCATCTGCATCTGGTGGAGCCGCTGGGCTTTTCGCTCGATGACAAGACGGTGCGTCGCGCCGGTCTGGGCTACTGGCAAAACTTGGACGTGACGACCTATGCCGGCTGGGAGGATTTCCTTGCGCGCAACGGCCTCTCCCCCGCCGACGAGCGTCTGCATCTGCTGACCAAAAAGGCGCGCAGAACCTATGCGCAGAGTACCTACCGCGATGGCGACTACTTGGTCTTTGGCAGCGAGAGCTCGGGCATTCCCGAGCCACTGCTTGCCGCGGCGCCCGAGCGCTGCGAGCGCATCCCGATGCTGCGCGATTGCGACTCGCTCGATAACGCCGAGGCATGGGAAGCTCACGAGGAATCACTGGGGCATACCGAGGACAGCCACGAGACCATCCTTCAACAGGACATCTGCGGTAACTTCGTCGACCCGGACGACTACCGCATCAGCGCACTCAACCTTTCCAACAGCGCCGCCATCGTCCTCTACGAAGCCCTCCGCCAGACCGGCTTTGCCGGCATGTAAAAACCTGCCATTAGGGGACGGGGTAGAAATGGTAGTCTTTCAAACTCTCTAGTCCTTGCCAAAATGGTCTTGACATCAAATGCGGCAAAGGAACAGTCCCTTTGCCGCATTTGGCTGCTGGCAATTCACGTCAGAATTCAACTTCAAATACAAACGACTGCCGGAGTTCTCGCTTAGCTTGGCTTGTCAGGCTCGAATTCGCCCTTATGTTCAGTTTGCTGCATGCCTCGTCGATAGCCATAGCAAGTGATACAGACATGGTCATAGTCGTTTCACTTTTCAATTCGACCCGATAGCTCTTCGCCTTGTTTTTATTCTCTCCACCACATCTCGTCTCAATTAACAAGAGAACATCTGAGTCATGAGCATACCAATGGAGCTCAGGGCGCTGTGGAACCATGTCGCCCTCAAATTCCTGTGTAAACAGAATTTTCTTCTCACTTCTCGTTGAATCGCTCAAGGGACCGTCTATTCGAACCGAGCCCCTCTTTCCCGCCTTGGCATTTCCCTTAACCTGGTGGCCCCGCCGAGTTTCCTCGTACTCCGTCACCTCCAGCTTGCAGCGCTTCGCGCCAAGCATGAACGCGATCCGCCTCAACTCGGCCATCTTGTCTTGTTGCATGGTTGCGAAATAAGAATCAAGATCAACGAAGCGAGACCGATCGAAAGCATCTATGTAATATGTGGAATAAAGAGATGGCTTGGGGTAGAAAGACAGCTCGCTATCCCCGATTGCTTCGCGGTACAGATTGAAAATCTGGGTACCCTTAACAGTATCCAGCCAACCAATAGCATCCCTACAGACGTCGATGCCCCGACGCTCATTTCCATCAACGATTCGAATCATGTTCGGCAAATGGAATGAAGGACTCTGATAGGTCTCCTTGGTTACCGGCCTGTATCTATTGAGCTGCTGCTGGTATGCCCAACCGTTGACGGCGTCACCGATATCCGCAGCAGCACCTGCCGCACCATCGGCCGCATCCGCAATAGCTGCAAAGGCGTCATCGACCATCGGAGTTGCAGCACGCATTGCACCATCGGCAACTTTCTGTACGGTTGCAACCGCGCCCGCCATCGCGCTTCCGGCGCCATCAACCAACCCGGCAGCGGCCTTACGGATATCAAAACTCTGCTTATGTCGCGGCAGCTCCTCCCTTTCGACAACAGCCAGATCGTCTTTGTCCTCCATAGTGACCTCCTATTTCCGATAGTCGAAATCAACCGTATATTCATCGCCAAATGCCGAGTTGAACATCGCGCGGATATTTGCTTCGGCGTTCACCCGAGCCTCTTCGAGCAGGTCGCCATCCTTGATGGCCTCGCTTTCACTCCGCTCCTTGCACTGCGCTTCAAACGCCGTAACGTCTTTGACCTCAATGGGATTGAGGATGTTGTTGCGCTCCTCGAGAGCGCCCGATTTCTTCATATCCGGCGTGTTTGAGATTACATAAGGCTCATCCATCGTAATGGTCAGCTTCTTCTTGTTTGTATGTATCTCTGCCGTCTCGAGATTCACGCCCGCCTTAATGGTTCCAACATAGCGATACCAAAAACTGTTTTCTGTAAACGGGATATCAAACCAATCGAAAAACCTCTTGGTATCTGTCACCTTATCGACAATCGTATAGTTCTGCGATGCAGAAACCATCTCGTTCTGGGAAGCGATGCGTTCAAACACGACCGACGGGGAAAGCGTATTGGGGGTCGTTTCTTTCGCGCCCGCAGCTTTGCCGTTATTAAAGATGGTAATGAAAAGTACAGCCACAATCACTCCACCAAGCGCCAGGCCCGCAAAGAATACCTTGGGCTTTGTCAGGATTCTCCCGAGTTTCGCTTTCAGCGCCCCCACGCCTTCCTCTATCTCATCCATTCCCTATTCCTTTCAAAATCCCTGTTATTTAAGAAACTGCCGTGGGTTATACCTCATGCCTTAATTGTCGTTTTCAGCATGTCTTTAGACGAGGGCAGTTGTTTGCAATCCGATATAATACACATTCGTTCGCGGCACTTGTTGTTCAATAATTGGCATAAAACGGGCAGGTCAACCATTCATTGCCGATTAACCCGCCCCTTCCGTGCAGAACTTATTTATTTACATCGTAGCTGGAAACAGATGCGACAACGCGCGCAGCGTCAACATCGGACATTGCCTCGAACTTGACTTTCTCACCCGGCGCCCACGACGAAGTGTCCGCATAGGTCTCCTCCGCTTTGATGTCATCTGCATCATAGAGAGCAAGTGTCAGGCTGACGTTAGAGAACGATATACCAGAGGTGTTCTCAACTACCGCCGTATACGTATACAGGCCGTAACCGTCATCCGTTTTTTCGAAATTTGCTCCCTGAATCAAACTGTTGATGGCATCCTCATAGCGGGTCTTCTCTGCTACGGACTTTCCATTCTTAATTAAGTCGTTGAAATCATCCTTGTATTTCTCCCCGACTTCCAGCCCGTAATTATCAACAAGCTTTTTGAGCTGCGCAGACCGCTTATCGTAGACCTTATTCCACTCTTCGTAATAATCCGAAGACGATTGCGAGTAATCCTCGGTCACTTTAAGCTGGTCATCAAGCAGATTCAGATACGTGATTACGTCCTGTTGCATCTTGGAATCCTTAAACCTAGCGTTCTTGAGTTCCTTGTCGTTCTTGATTTCGGCCTCAATAGCTTCCTGGATATTCTCGGTTGAATGAGGATCATCATCGTTTGCATTAGATTCAATGACGTCGGACCTTCTCTCAAACCCGGCGGCGATAACATTCATCGCCTTATCGTCGACATATTTCGACTTTGCAGCGTTTGCATCATTCTGTGAACAGGCCGAGATGAATCCTAGAGAACAGATAAGTAGGACAAGCAAGCCCATCATAGGCTGCTTTTTAGTAGTATTTCGTTTCACGACTATTTCCCTTCGATTGACGTTAAGACTTATAGCCCCTCGCCAAAAAGCAGACGAATTGGCAACGCGGTGGCACTATTTGGTTCAAGGGCGTGAACTGGATAAACATCGAGGGAAGGAGTGAGCTCTGTACAATAAACTCCCCTCGTCAAAATGTCTAGCTAAAGAGGACGGACGGACGGCGAACGGTCAAAACCGGTCGTGTCCGCCCGCCTCCAACGATCGAATGTCGATGTGCTGACGTTCAGTAGCGTTGCGGCCTCTTGCCTCGTAACCTCACCTCCTTCGAATGATTTGATGACATCGCTATAGCTATCCGGGCGTTCGAGCGCCGGCCTTCCAAATCTCACACCCCGCAGACGCGCCGATGCGATACCCTCCGCCTGGCGCTGCTTGATGTTTTCACGCTCCAGCTGCGCCACGTAGCTCAAGATCTGGAGGACAAGGTCCGCCATGAATGTTCCCGTGATGCCGTCGCGTTGCTCGCGTGTATCGAGCAGAGGCATATCAAGCACCACGATGGCAGCATGCCTATCCACCGTGATGCGTCGCCATTCATCGAGGACTTCACGATAATTACGACCCAAACGATCGATACTTTTGATCACGAGAACGTCGCCCTCGCGCAACCTGCGAAGAAGCCGCTGGTACTGAGGACGCTTAAAGTCCTTACCGCTTGCCTTGTCAGCGTAAATCTGGTCCCGTTGAACGGGAAACCTTCCCAATGCGTCTAACTGGCGGTCCAAGTTCTGATCCGCAGATGAGACACGCGCATACCCAAAGATTCGATTGTCCATAATTGCCCCTATCGGCCGCCTCCTGGCAGCATCGGCTCAAACGAGAGCCCACTCACTATAGGGCGTGCAAATTCCGCGAATGGGCTGAGGCCATTTTGGCCCTCAGGCACAAGCTATTCAAGCGCCGTGCCGACAATGCGCTCGCTTTTAACTGTAATTAACTGTTTTTAACCAGAATTAACTGCTTTTAACTGAAATTAACTGCCTTTAGCCAGAATTAACCGAAACAGAAAACCGTGATGCCGACAGTCTTTGCCGGAATGTGACAAAGGGACAGCCCCTTTGTCACATTCGGTTATAGGTAGCGGCCGGTAATACTTGCGGAGCAGGCCGCGATGTCGCCCGGCGTGCCGGCGCAGACGATTTGCCCGCCGGCGTCGCCACCGCCTAGGCCCATGTCGATCACGTAATCAGCGTTACGGATAAGGTCGAGATCGTGTTCGATCACGATAACCGTGGCACCCTTGGCAACAAGGCCGTCGAACACACTCAGCAACACTTGGACATCGAGCGGGTGCAGGCCAATCGTGGGCTCGTCGAACACGAATACGGCGTCGTCCTGCACGCGGCCCATCTCGCTCGCGAGCTTAAGGCGCTGTGCCTCACCGCCCGAAAGCGCCGGTGTGGGCTCGCCAAGCGTGAGATAACCCAGGCCCAGGTCGTGCAAGGTCTGCAAGCGCGTCTGAACCTTCTTGAGCCCCAGTGTGGCGTCGATGGCCTCGTCCACACTCATGTCCATGAGCTGCGGCAACGTAAGGAGACTCCCGTCCTTGCCCTCGCGATGGATATGCGAAGCCGCGTCTGCATAACGTGAGCCGCGACATGCCGGGCAGACGATCTCGACATCGGGCAAAAACTGCACGTCGAGCGATATCGATCCCGTGCCGTCGCACGTAGGGCACCGCAAGGCGCCAGTGTTGTAACTAAAGGCACCCGCCTTGTAGCCGGCTGCCTTGGCCTCGGACGTACGGGCGAAGGCGCGACGCAGCTCGTCATGAATGTCGGCATAGGTTGCCACTGTCGAGCGCACGTTGGCGCCGATAGGCGTAGCGTCAATCAGGTTTGCGCGGGCAATGCCTTCGGCATCGACCCAGCGCACATGTTTTGGCAGGCGCTCGCCGGCTGCCTGCGCCTTAAGCGCCGGGATGAGCGTCTCGAGCACCAACGTCGTCTTGCCCGAACCCGAAACGCCCGTAACCGCAACAAGGCGGCCGCGCGGGATATCAACTTCGAGCGGCTTAACGGTATGGATGGCATCGGTTGCCATGCGAATATGCCCCTGGTCGAACATTTCCTCGTCAGTCACCTGCGGACGCAAGCGCTTGGACTCTGCGCGCAAAAACGGGGCGATGCGGCTGCCCTGCGATTGTTCGACCTCGTCCACCGTACCAGCGGCGATCACTTTACCGCCGCCCGCTCCGGCAACGGGGCCCATCTCGACCAGATAGTCGGCTTCCGCCAGCACGCGCGTGTCGTGGTCGACAACAACCACGGTGTTGCCGTCATCCACCAGATCACGCATCACGCCCACCAAGCCGTCGACATTGGCAGGATGCAAGCCGATCGAGGGCTCGTCCAGCACATAGAGCACGCCTGTCGATCGGTTGCGCACCACGCGGGCGAGCTGCACGCGCTGGCGCTCACCCGTGGAGAGCGTGGCACCGGCGCGGTCGAGTGAAAGGTAATCGAGACCCAGGTCGACCAGACGACGGGCCGCGCTCAAAAACGAATCGCAGATATCCGTCGCCATGGGCCGCATCTCGGCCGGCAAGGATGCGGGCACCCCGCGCACCCACTCAACCGCATCGCCAAGCGTCATGGCCGCGGCCTGCGCCAGATTGATACCACGCATCTGGGGCTGGCGCGCAGCCTCGGAGAGACGCGTGCCGCCGCAATCACGGCATGGCCCCTCGCGCAAAAAGCGTGCAACGCGTTTGAGGCCCTTATCGTCCTTAACCTTGGCGAGCGCATTCTCGACGGTATAGACGGCGTTGTAATAGGTAAAGTCGAGCGGCGTGGCGCCCTCGCCATTTTTGGGAACGTAGAGAATGTGCTTCTTAACTGCCGGACCGTGGAACACGAGATCGCGCTCTTGAGGCGTGAGCCGGTTAAACGGCACATCGGTGCGCACGCCCATCTCGCCTGCCACCTGCTTCATCAGATCCCACATGAGCGTGCCCCAGGGAAGGACCGCACCCTCGTTGATAGTCTTTGACTCGTCGGGCACCAGGCTCGCCTCGTCCACCTCGCGCATGACACCGGTGCCGCCACAGGTGGGGCATGCACCGCCGCTATTGAAAGCCAAATCCTCGGCACTCGGCGCGTAGAACTCGCGGCCGCATGTCGGACACGTGAGCGACAAGCCTGCGGCCACGTTAAGGCTCGGCTCCACGCGTGCCCCGCAATGCGGGCACACGTGATGGGCACAGCGACTAAAGAGCAGACGCAGGCTGTTGTTGAGCTCGGTCATGGTACCAAAGGTCGAGCGCACGCCCGGCACGCTGGGGCGCTGGTGCAGCGCGAGCGCCGCCGGCACGTGTAGCACCTCGTCCACCTGGGCGTGCTCGGCCTGCGTCAGGCGACGTCGAGTATAGGTGCTGAGTGCTTCCAAGTAGCGACGCGAGCCCTCGGCGTAAAGAACGCCCAGTGCCAGCGAGCTCTTGCCCGAACCCGATACGCCGGCAATACCCACCAGCTTTCCCAGCGGAATATCGATATCGATGTCCTTGAGGTTATGGACGCGCGCGCCACGCACCTCGATAGCCTGCGGACTCATCTTCTGTTCCGTCATCTTTATCACCCTACTCATGCCATAAAACTCGATCGCGAATGTACGCGCCCAGCATGGGCACGGTAAACCGGACGAGACCGTATCCGGCAGCCTCGATGACGCGCTCGCGAATCAGGCTTGCGCGATATTTGCTCGCCCAACTCTGAGTACGGTCGCAGCGCTCAATGATATCCGCCATGCGCGTCGGCTTGTCCCCGTCAGCCGCCATGGCCTCGATAAAGAGGCGCTGCGGACTGCGCAGCCCGTAATACAAGGGAGCGTCCACTGCTTCATAGAACTCGGAGACGGCATCCGCATGGCCATCCTCGACATCGCACCTTTCAATGACCTGCGAGTTACGTCGGACAGCAGAGCGCCACATGTAATAGCCCACCAGCTGAACCATATAGGGATGCCCCATGCTCCTGCGCGCCGCAAGGTCCGCCGTCTCCGCGTCAACGTAAAGACCAGCGTCTTTGACCGTCTGGATATATGAATCGCGCACCTTGGGCAAAGAAATCGCCCCCAGCGTACGCTGCTGGGCACGGCGCAAAAACGCCACGCTCGGCTCTTCGAGCAAGTCATCAACCATACTGGGCAATCCAGCGAACACCAGCGCAAGACCGCGCTGGTCGCTATCGGGCAATCCCGTAGCATCCTGATCTCCGAGCACCTGCTGATAGAGAACGGCAAGAGCCGCCAGCTCCTCGATAGACGCAGACTGCGCCTCGTCAATCGCAAACAGTATGCCCTTGCCTGGACCGAGCTTCTTGAGGCGCTCGTTGACCAGCCCTCGTAACGTCTCGCCCTTTGCTCGCGCCGCCTCGACCGACATCCGGCCAAACGACGGCCCGAACCCCAACGACGTCACAACGGGTTTATTCGAGCGAAGCGCGTCGACTAAGCGGTCGCATAAGCCAAGCGAAGCGGAATCGGAGATAACCGCCCATCCGCACTCATTGGCTAGACGTTGCAGCTCCCGCAGGAGAACCGTCTTGCCGCAGCCGCGGTTTCCCGTAATGAGCATGAGCCTACCCGGCGCTCCGGCGCCGTTGTCGAGTCCTTCCTCAAAATCTTCGATGACCGACTCGCGGCCGATGAGTATCGGAGGCCGCTTGCCGGCAGTGGGCTTAAAGGGATTTGGATTCATGTCGGACTCCTCGGATTGGCAAACCCTGCCTATAGTTATACCAACTTATATCGAGTTATACCAACAGCAGGTGACAAAGGTGCCGCCCTTCTATCACCTACGGCAGAAAAACTCCGCGTCTGCCGCTCGCCAGGGGCGGAAGGTGGCGGGATCGACCTTTACGTGCGCCGCGGCGGGTACGTCGTACCATTTGACCGTGTAACCGGCGCCGTGAGAGCAAAAGACCGAATCGGGCGTGTTGGGCAGATCGGCCTCGGGCTCATAGGCGGCCGTCTCGATTACGTGCTCGACATCATGGCAAGCCGCATAGCCGGCGAACTCCAGGTACAGATGCCCGCGACCGCTCGTGTAGGCAGCCACCTCCAGCGCGTAATCCTGCACCTCGGAAGCCGGCACGCGACCCACAAGCTTCGCCCGGTCGCCTGTCATCGTCGGCGACTCGTACTCGGCACCCATGCGCGTGGCGTCCGAGAGCGCCCGGCCCACGCACTCCCCCGGCACCTCGAGCTCAAAGCGATACCACGGCTCCAACAGCACCGCCGCGCCGGCTTCACGCGCCTGCATCAAACCCTGGCGAATCGCGCGGTACGTGGCCTTGCGAAAATCGCCGCCCTCGGTGTGTTTGGCATGCGCACGGCCACCCGTGAGCGTAATGCGCACATCGGTGATGGGCGAGCCGGTCAGCACGCCCAGGTGATCGCGCTCCATGGCGTTGGTGAGTGCCAAACGCTGCCAGTTAAGATCGAGCTCGTCGGTCGAGGTCACGGTGCCTAACTGTACGCCCGAGCCCGCCGGCAACGGCTCCAGGCGCAGATGCACCTCGGCATAGTGGCGCAGTGGCTCAAAGTGGCCCACGCCCTCGACCGGCTGCGAAATGGTCTCCTTATAGAGGATGCCGCCGGGCTCAAACTCGACCGCAAGGCCAAAACGATCGGCCAACACCCGCTGCACGACCTCGAGCTGCACGGCACCCATCAACTGCAAATGAATCTGCTCCAGATGCGTATTCCAGCTTACGCCGAGCATAGGATCTTCATCCGCCAGCTCAGTCAGTGCTTTGAACACCGTATGGACATCGTGCTCGTTCGGCAGCACCGTATAGGTGAGGACCGGCGCAATGACAGGCGCATCGCCCGCGGGCTCCGCACCCAGGGCGTCCCCTGGGCGAACGTGCGCAAGACCCGTCACGGCACAAATACCGCCAGCGGCAACTTCTTGGGCAAGCTCATACTTCTCGCCGTTATAGATGCGCACCTGGTCGACCTTCTGCTCCCATGCCTCGGCGCCGGAACGTCCGTCAATCATCTGCTTGGCATGCAGCGTGCCGCCGGTCACCTTAACCCAAGCCAAGCGCTCGCCACGGTCTCCACGACTCACGCGGTAGACACGCGCGGCGAACTCTTGGGGCCATGTTCGTTCGCGCATCAGCGCGCATATGCCATCCAGCAGCTCGTCCACGCCTTGGTCCTTGAGCGCCGAGCCCGCAAAGCAGGGAAACAATTTGCGCTCGGCAACCATGCTCGACAGCGTTGCGACGGAAAGCTCACCCACCTCAAGAAACTCCTCGAGCGCCGCCTCGTCCAATGCGGCAGCGTCCTCTTGAACGGCACCACCCGCCAACAGTTCGCTGGCATCCAGGCAGCCCTCGGAAAGACGCTGCCCAAGTTGTGCCAGCAAAACATCGCGACCAGGATTCTCCAGATCGATCTTGTTGATATAGATGAACGTCGGGATGTCATAGCGCGCAAGCAGGCGCCACAAGGTTTCGGTGTGCCCCTGAACGCCGTCGTTGGCGCCCACGACCAAAATCGCATAGTCGAGCGCGCGCAACGTGCGCTCCGCCTCGGCAGAAAAATCGACATGCCCCGGCGCATCCACGAGCATGACGTGGGTATCGCCATGGTCGAGCACGGCCTGCGACGAGAAAATTGTGATGCCGCGCTCACGCTCGATCGCGTTAGTGTCCAGATGCGAATCGCCATCGTCCACGCGGCCGCGCTTGCGAATGCGACCCGCGTTGAACAGCATGGCCTCGGCCAACGTGGTCTTGCCGGCATCGACATGCGCCAAGATTCCAACGACCGCTTGCTTCGACATGGCTCTCCTCTTATTGCAAGCCCATCGCACGCGGCAACGGGCGTTCACGTTCCACACTGGATGATACAATTTACGGGCCGGCGGGCGAAGCGGGCCCTATCCCCCGACCGAGCTCATCGCCCCGCGTTGCCGCGCGGCGATTTTCGTAGGTTCGCGCCTTGCGAAAGCCGGCACCTCCCCTTTTTGTCTGCCCGGGCTCATCTGGGGCGATAACAACGCGAGCCCCACAACAACGCGTTTTACCAAAAATGGCCCCACTCGGGGCCATTTTCATTTCGGTGAAACGCTGGTATGTGACTCGGCCTTTATGCCTCGCGCAGCCAATCAAACGCGACGCGCGGCGTACCGTCCGACACATATACGATACCGGCGCGCTTAAACCCGGCCTTGGCGATGGCGCCCTGCATG
The DNA here is from genome assembly GCA_036304725.1 of Collinsella sp. Classification (GTDB taxonomy): domain Bacteria; phylum Actinomycetota; class Coriobacteriia; order Coriobacteriales; family Coriobacteriaceae; genus Collinsella. The sequence goes on from JAXIYC010000058.1 coordinate 28,490, forward strand.
GGCAGGTTGTCCTGATGCGTGTCGATGCGCAGGTGATCGGCACGCTCCTTGGCAAAGGCAAACATCGCAACCGCGATACCGTGCACGGTGCCATCGGACGCCACGCGATGCAGCACGGCGTACGGAGCGTCGCTGCGCCATTGACCATCCTCAATGACGTCATAGCACTCGTCCGGGCCCGGCAAAAAGGCAAACGTCGCCACCACGCGGCCGTCGACTTCGCACACATAGCTGCCATCGGCGGCGATATCGGCAGCCAGCTGCTCGGCAGAAGGCGTGCCCTCGGGCCACTGCGTGGCGTTGCCATGTGCGCGCATAAAGGCGCGGGCTGCGTCATAGATAGCCATGACGGCGGGAATGTCGGTATCGAGGGTTTTTCTGATCATCACGCGGCGACCTCACGTTTATTGGTATCACTTTGGTTGAGCAATGATACCAGCGTTTGGAGAGAGGCGCTAAGCAGATGGGAAGCAAAAAGCGAGCCGCCTGGTCAAAGGCCAAAAGCGAGTTTTTGGGCGCTGCTACCGGCGGCGATATGAGCGACCTGTTTGCGCGCGAGGACGAGCGCCGCGACGCCCTAGACGCCGAGCGCGATGAAGCCTGGCGTTACAAGTCGTGCGAACGCAAAAACCGTTACGACACACGCGCCGAGGCCGAGGCAGTTATGGCCGACTGCGAAAACCGCGGGCGGCGTGGTTTGGCCTGCTACAAATGTGAATACTGCGGCGGCTGGCACCTGACGTCGCACCCTTGGAAATAGGGACCGCATCGGCACGGCACTAGCGAAGCCCCGGTAATCGCACGCAAGCTACGGGCGCGGCGGCACCAAAACATCGTAACGAACGGCCTTGCCCGCAAGTTGATAGCTCGGCTTAACGCCGGCAAGCAGCGGGCCCTTCACCGGCCGCTTGATAACGACCTTGCGCGGGTGCACCGCAAGCGCGGCTTCGACCAGCGTCTCCTCATCGGTACATGGCCGTTCCAGATGGTGCAAGAGTTGGAACTTCTTTTTGACCGCCGCACTTTTGGTGCGCTCGGGAAACATGGGGTCCAGATACACCACGTCGGGAGCCGCGAGCTCGCCCTGACCAATCAGCTCAGCTGTATGGCGAAGGCCGGCAATGCTGTCCTCGCCCGCATGAAGGCGCATGCGTGCCACGGCAGCCGCAAGCACCGGATCATCTGCCGCGCGATCCAGGGCATCCTTGAGGAGCGCCGCGATCACGCAATCTTGCTCATACAGATCGACGGTAAAGCCCGCAGCCGCCAACAGCAGCGAATCCTCGCCAAAGCCCGCCGTGGCGTCAATCGCCCATGGTCGCTCGATACCCTTTGTGCGCGCAGCCTTTACCAACAGCTCTTGCTGCAGACGGCCCTGTTTAAGCCGCGGAAGCATGCGGGTGAAATCGGCGCACAGCTCCATCGTGCCGTCGGTGAGCGTGAGGCCCTCGGACTTCCCGATCAGCTCAAGCCCCGCGGCCCGAGCAACAGAAAAGGGATCGACGACGCCCATGGGTACTCCTTAACAAGCAAAACGAATACGTGAGCGCCACCTCAGTTGGCACCCAACCGTCCGCTATTGTCCCACATGCGACATGGCCCACAGCATCGCAATGCAAAGCACCGCCATCAATCCCGTGCACACGGCAGCGATCACAGAATCACCCATGCGCCTTCCCAACGACCGCGGCTCACGCACTTGCCCTGCTCCGTACATCATGACTCCTCCTTGAGACCAGCTCCTTGTTACGACCTCATCATCGCAGCGCCGCACATGGGCTGCCATCGATTTGGCTTACGTCCAGCTTTCCTTTTTGAAAGGTTGGACCGTACAGGCAAGAGACGCTTTCAGGCGCATGTATCGCCCCGTTGAACTACAATGTGCTTCACGATATGTGCCGCAACCTGGGTGCGACAGATTCTCCGCCCCGCATCGAAAGGACCAGCTATGAGCGCCGCTCGCAAGACACTCAAAATCCTTGCCCTGATTTATTTTGTTCTGGGCATCGCCAGTCTCGTCATTGGAATCGCCGGCATCGCGACCGGCAACCTCGATTCCATGTACGGGTCGAACGCCATGCTCGCCGCGGTCGTGCTGGTCGCCAAGGGCCTCATCGATCTCGCCGCGGGCGTTGCGGGTATCAAGGGCGCCAACAAGCCTTCGCAGGTGGATGGCGCGTTTAAGCTCGGCATCGTCGCCGCAATCGCCACGCTCGTCCAGGCCGCGCTCACGCTTCCCGCGCTCGGCGGCAGCTCCGTTAATATCGTCGCCTTTGTCATCGTGGTGTACGACCTGTTCTTTGTTCAGCAGGCGCACGCCGTTAAGGCCGAGAACAAGGACCGCCTGTAAGCGCTCGCTTCTCATAACCTCTGCAGCCAAGCAACTAAAAAGGGCCGATCGCGCATCTCCGCGGTCGGCCCTTTACGTTTGCCCAGATAAAACCTACCAAAATAAACCTGTCCCTTTTTGGTAGGTTAGTGGCGGTACTCGGCGATGATGAAGTCGATGTCGGTTTGAAGGGTGTCCAAGTTTGCCAGGCGCTCTTTGTCGGCAGGGCGCGTGCGGTAGTAGTACGGCGTCATCTGGAACACCGCCTCGATGTCTGCCTGGGTCTGGAGCGTAATGTTCGCAGACACCCGCTGCGTTCCGACCAACTCGAGCTCGGTGGTCTTCGGCAGCTTCTCATCGTTAAGGTACGGCGTATCGTAGAGCACTTCCTTGAGCCCAAAGAGATGACGGGCACCCGGCACCACGGTATAGAGTGAGCCCTCTGGAGCCAGCACGCGGGCAAATTCGCGCTCGTTAAAGGGAGCGAAGAGCTCGGTCACCATATCGAAGGCGCCATCGGCCACGGGGATGTCCTTCATGTTGGCCACGAAGTAGGTCGCATCGCCGCGCTTGGCGGCAAGGCGCACCATCTCTTTGCCCAGGTCGAAACCGTAAGCATCCACGCCCGGCACCGCGCCCATGGCGCTGGTGTAGTAGCCTTCGCCGCAGCAAATGTCGAGCAGCGTCATGGGGCCATTCGTAGACGCAGCACACCCAGACACCTGCTTGCGCACCAGCTCAACCATCGCATCGCGCAACGGCGCATAGTAACCGCGGTTCAGAAAGTCGCGATGGCTGCGTGCCTGCGACTTAGGATCACCCATGGAGTCGCCGCTCTTGGACGAGCGCAGCAGATAGAGATAGCCCTCGCGCGCACGGTCAAATCGGTGTCCGCCCGCGCATGCAGCACCGCGCTCGTCGTCCACCAACGGTTCATGGCAAACGGGACACAACAACATGGCAACTCCTTAGCGCGAACAACACAACGCCCACCATTGTCGCACGCCTTCCCCACCTAGTCATAGAAGAGACAAGGAGTGTCCCCAGCTGCCGACAGAAAAGGAACGTCCCTAAGTGCCGGCTGGCTGCATTAGGAGTATCATCGTCTGCGCAAATAAGCACGGAAAAGCATATAAGAGATTGAGAGCGTATGGCTGACACCGCATCTAAGCACATTGACATGACTACCGGCTCGCTGTGGCGCAATATTCCCCTGTTCGCCTTTCCCGTCGCCGCCACGAGCATCCTCGAGCAACTGTCGAACCTCATCGCAACGGTCATTATCGGCAACTTCTCGGGCGACCAGGGAACTCTTGCCATGGCGGCGGTCGGTTCCAACGTTCCGCTCACCAGCCTGATGCTCAACCTGTTTATCGGATTATCGCTTGGCTCTAACGTGGTTATCGCCAACGCCATTGGCCGCAACGACCAAAACATGGTCAAGCGCGCCGTCCATACCTCGATCCTCATGGCACTCGTGGGCTTTGTCGTCATCGCGCTGGGCGAGATTTTCGCCGAGCCTATGCTCGCCGCGCTCAACGTCCCCGCCGAGACCATGCCGCTCGCATCGCTCTACCTGCGCGTCTTTTTGTTGAGCATGCCCTCGATCCTTCTCTACAACTTCGAAGCCGCCATCTTCCGCTCCGTCGGCATCACCCGCATGCCGCTCCAGGCGCTTGCCGTGTCCACCGTCCTCAACATCGGTCTGGACCTCATCTTTGTCCCCGTGCTCCACTGGGGCGTGGCAGGCGTCGCTATCGCCACGGCCATCGCCTACACCGTCAGCGCCGCCACACTCTTTATCCGCCTGCTCAAGACCGATTCCGTTGTCCGCGTCAACCCGCACGACCTTGCTATCGACCCTGTCGCCCTTAAGCGTATCGTCAAGATCGGCCTGCCCGCCGGCATCCAGAGCGCCGTCTTCGCCGTCGCCAATATCATTATCCAGTCTGCTATCAACAGCCTGGGCACCGAGGTCATGGCAGCCTCCAGCGCTGCGATGAGCCTGGAGTACGTGTGCTACAACCTGCTCAACAGCTTTAGCCAGGCCTGCACCACCTTTGTGGGGCAAAACCACGGCGCCCGCCAGATCGACCGCTGCACCAAGACGCTCAAGGTCTGCCTGGTCGAAGGCGGCATTGTCGCGCTCACCACAATCGTTATCATCGTCGGCCTGGGACGCGAGATCCTATCGCTGTTCAACAGCGATCCCAATATCGTCTCAATCGGCTACATCCGCGTGTGCTCGATCTTCCCCGCGTACGCCTTTAGCATGTTCTACGAAAACATGTCCGGCTACCTGCGCGGCTTTGGCATCTCACTCATGCCTGCCCTCATCACCATGATCTGCGTCTGCGGCATCCGCTTCTACTGGGTGTTCTGCGTCTTCCCACACTTCCGCACGTTCGCGAACATCATGATGGTCTACCCCATCAGCCTGGGCACCACGGCGTTCTTTATGGTCGCAGCGGTACTACTTTGCCACCCGGCACGCACCTATCGCGCCACCCAAGCCAAAGCGACAGCCCGCTAAACACCGCACTCAAAGCCACGCCAGTCATTAATTGACAATATGCGAGCTCATATAGTCGATAAAGCGCCTCGTGGCGATAGGCATGGTATCCCAGCTGCGCCAAGCTGCCACTACGTCGCGCGAGGGAGCATGCACGATGGGTCGCACACGAATATCGGCTCGCATGCCCTCCACAGTACGACGGTAGAGCATGCTCACGCCTAGGCCCTCCTCCACCATCGCCATGATGGTGTAGTCGTCGGTCACCTCGCTCGTCACGTGCGGCGACAGCCCATGCGCCGCGAATGCATCGAGCACCAGGCTCTGTTCGCCCTCATCCAGCAGCACAAACGGCTCGGACGCTAAGTCGGTGAGCGTCACCTTCTCCTTTGCCGTCAGCGGATGCGCGGCCGGCAACAATGCTACCAACTCGTCGTGATAGACCACGCGCTTCTCGAGCCCGGCGGTAAATCCGCGCGCCGTAAAACAAAAATCAACCACGCCATCGTGCACCCATTGGGCGTTGCGCGTGTAATCGCCCTGCTTGAGAGTAAAGTGCACGCCCGGGTGCAGAGCCCCAAAGTCGCGGATCACACGCGGCAGCACAGTACGACTCACGTTGGTAAACGTCGCGATGCGAATATCGGTCGACGAAAGCCCCAGCAGCTCCTGGCGCTTGCCCTCGAGCTCGGCCTCGGCAGTTACGATTTGGCGCAGATACGGCAGGTACTGTTTGCCGTCGCGCGTAAGCGATACACCCTGCTTGCCGCGCTCGATAAGCGTGGTACCCAGCTCGCGCTCGAGCGCCTTGACGGCCTGGCTCACCGCACTTTGCGTATAGCCCAACTCGTCGGCCGCACGTTTCAGACTGCCGCAATCGACCACCATACAAACAATCTGATACCGCGATGCCATCGTGCCTCCACATCAATGCAGCCGCAAAACGTTTTGCCAGCGCTTTTTCTGCCAACATTAGCGTTTCTTAATCATACTGAAGATACATTCGCTTTACTACATCAATATCTGGGAGCAGATTCCTTTTTACGAAACCGTTCTGTAACAAAAGGAGTCCCATGGACCGCAAAAAAGCAATCGCGCTCTCATTTTCCGTTCCCGTCGCATGGGGCTTTTCGTACCCCCTCATGAAGATCGGCATGGACAGCATGAACGCCACGAGCATCTTCGCGCTACGCTGCATCATCGCCTTTGTGGTCTGCCTGCTGCTCTTCCACAAGCACGCGTTGCGCATCAACCGCGACCTTATGGTCCGTGCCGCCATCATCGGCGCCATTATGGCAACCGAGCTCACCTGCATGTGCCTGGGCTCCAGCCTCACCTCCGCCTCCACCGCCGGCTTTTTGCAGAGCCTGACGGTCGTGATTGTGCCGTTTGCCAACGCCGCCCTGCTGCGTCGCGCCCCCGAGCGCAAAGTGCTCGTCGGCACCGCCATCGTCACCTGCGGTATGTTGCTGCTCTCGGGCGCAGACTTTACCAGCCTGAATCCCGGCGCGATCATCATGCTGCTCTCCGCCTTTGTCTATGCCGGCCATATCATTGTGGCGAAGCGCTTTGTCGAAGATGTCGACCCGCTGGCTTTGGGCGTTTGGCAGCTGGGCTTCGGCGGCTTGTTCTCGGGTATCGCCGCATGCGTCTTTGGCGGTTTCACACTTCCCAGTACGCCCAGCGAGATCGTGGTCGTCGTCGCGCTCGCACTCATCTGCTCTGCCTACGGCTTTATCACCCAGACGCTCGTGCAGCCCCACGTGCCCGCCGAGACCACCGGCTTCGCCTTCTCGCTTGAGCCGGTCTGCTCCGCTGTCTTTTCGTTCTTCCTGGTTGGCGAGGTCCTGAGCCCCATCGCCTTCTTTGGCGCCGCCCTCATCCTAACCGGCGTCATGGTGGCAACCGTCGAGCTTCCGCGCCTCCGCGCACATGGACAAGCTCGCATGGCAGGAGCGCCCGAGCACGTCTCGTAGACCCCACTCTTCATACAGCCGTGGCGTAAAGGCAACCGGTGCGCCTTTACAATAGATGCCAACAGAGTATCTGCCATAAAGGAGCCCCATGGACACCGCAACTCGCGACCGCAACATAGCAACTTGGTTGGGCGATGCGCCACAGCTGATACGTGACACTACGAACCAGCTGCTCGAGCGCATCGCCCTTTTGCGTGCCGAGCAGACTATCTACCCGGCACAAGTCGACATCCTCAATGCCCTCGCCTACACGCCGGCCGACCAGGTCAAGGTTGTCATCTTGGGTCAAGACCCCTATCACGGACCCAACCAGGCCATGGGGCTGTCGTTCTCGGTCCCCGCGACGCAAACCAAGTTGCCGCCGAGCCTGCGCAACATCTATAAGGAGCTCAAAGCCGATCTGGGTTGCCCCATTCCCGCCACGGGAGACCTAACGCCATGGGCACAACAGGGCGTCCTTCTCCTAAACACCACGCTCACCGTGCGTGAGCATGCCGCGAACTCGCACGCCAAGCTGGGCTGGAGCACGCTCACCGACTACGTTATCGAACGCTGCTGCCAGCTGTCCCAGCCGGTCGTCTTTTTGGCTTGGGGTCGCTTTGCCCAGCAGATGGTCGAAGGCAAGCTCGCCGCGATCGGTGCGGGCAAGGCAACCGGCAAGTTCTGCCTGGCATCCACGCACCCCTCGCCGCTTTCGGCCAACCGTGCCACGGCAGAACTCCCTGCCTTTATGGGGTCGCGCCCCTTCTCTGCTGCCAATCGGCTACTCGAACAGCACGGCTCGACCCCCGTCAACTGGACTTGCCTCGGCTAAAAACCGATACATCAAAAACGCGCCCGACGGCTTTCCATCGGGCGCGTTTCCTATTCGGGCCAAATAAATTGTGTGCGGCCGGCCTCGCCGCCATCGATCAGCAGGCTCTGCCCGGTCATAAAACGGTTGGTCACGCCCACAAAGTAGATCCACTCGGCGATCTCTTGGGCGGTGGCCCAGCGCTTAAGCGGCGTAAGCTCCATAATCTGGTTCCACAGGCGTTCGTCTTCCATCACGCAACGGTTGAGCGGCGTGATAACGCCGCCCGGGTCCACACTGTTGGCGATGGCCTGCGGCGCCAGGCGGTTTGCAAGGTTCTTGGTGTAGGCGATAACTCCACCCTTGCTGGCAGCATAGGCGGGAAACTCCGATCCCGTATGTCCGCTCGCCGACCCCACATTGACCACGGATTGGATAGCAGGCGCTGGCTTGGCGGCAAGCCCCTCTCCCACAAAGGCGTAGCGCTCGGTCACGTTGATGGTGCCACGCAGGTTGGCGGCAATGTCATCGGCCGAATCCTGCGTACCGGCAACGTTTACGATTACCTGGGGTTCAAGGTCGTCTGGAAACGAGTCCGGTTCGCGGACATCAACGATCAGATGGCGGTAGCGCTCGTGCTCGACCGCCGTCGGCAGCAGGTCAAAGCCCACGACCTCGTGGCCCTCGTCCAAAAAGCGCTGCACGCACGCGGCTCCGATACCGCCCGAAGCGCCCGTGATCAAAACCCGCATACTTGCTCCTTAGGCGGTTGCGTGGCGCTCGAGGTACTCGGCGCCCACATTCTCACGCTCCCAGCCACGCACGACCTTGTAGCCCACGGGGCTCAGGAAGACCTCGCACAGCAGCTCGGCAACAGCGCCGGTCAGCGAGCACATAAGGACCTGCACCCAGGTCCAACCAAAGAACGTGTGGCTCACCACAATGGCAAAGACCAAGTTGTCGATAAACTGGCCAACACCCGTGGACACATAAGAGCGGAAGGCAAAGCTCGCAAAGTTATTCTTTTTGAGCATACGACCGAGCGACTGGTTGAGTGTGGAGTTAACCACGGCAGAAACGAGCATTGCCAGCGAAGAGCCCAGCACCACGTACCAGGTGCCGCCGATGGTGGCGTTAAGGGCGGTGTTGACCTCGATCATACCCGTGTCGTAGTAGGCGCCCCACATGCCGGGCGTGAGCGAGCATGCCCAAAAGCACAGACTCACGGCCAGATTGACCAGCAGCGCGAGGATAGAGATTTTGATGGATGCCTTGGCGCCAAAGCGCTTGCAGATCATGTCCTGGCACAAAAACGAAACCCAGCTCACCACAAAGCCACAGTCGAGCGCCAGATACGGTAGGCTGATGAGTTCTTTGTTGGCCAGCAGGTTCATCATGATGACGCTCACGAAAAACAGCGAAACCGTTGCCGCGGGAATGCTCCGCAACAGGACCTTGTAGTCCTCCATGACCTTCTTGATCATTATGTACTCCTTTGGTTTTAGGTTTAACGAGCAGGATATCGGACCCGAACTGCTCGGACGCCCCGGTCTTGAGACGACGGTGGGTATGATAGCCGCTCACACGGCATCAGGCAAGCAAACGGCGCGGCAGCCCCGCAGGACCACCGCGCCGCTGCGTTAAAACGTTACGTTGCCAAACTCCGACAGGATCAGGTCGGGGTTGTGATCGGTCGCCCAGTCCACGTTCCACGGGCTCGTGAACAGCAGCAGTTTACCGCCGCGCATGTCCTCGACACGCAGGGTGTCGCGCGTGAGCGAAAGGCTCGGGATATCGATGGTATCGGGGTCGTTCTGAATCCAGCGGATATCGGTATAGGGCAGCGGTTGGCGACGTACCTCAACACGATATTCGGCCTTCAGACGGCGCTCGAGCACCTCAAACTGCAACACGCCGACCACGCCGACGATAACGCTCTCCATGCCGGCGCCGAGCTCACGGAAGATCTGGATAGCGCCCTCCTGGGCAAGCTCCTCCATTCCCTTCACGAACTGCTTGCGCTTGAGCGTGTCGACCTGCGTGATGCGAGCAAACATCTCGGGGGCAAACGTCGGGATCTGCGGATACTGCACGTGGTGCTTGCCGGAGCATACGGTGTCGCCGATGCTAAAAATGCCGGGGTCGAACAGGCCCACGATATCGCCCGCGTACGCCTCGTCTACGATAGCGCGGTCGTCGGCCATCATCGAGGTGCCCGTGGCCAGCTTGAGCTTGCGGTTGCCCTGCATATGGAAGGCGTCCATGCCGCGCTCGAACTTGCCCGAGCAGATGCGCACAAAGGCGATACGGTCGCGGTGGTTCTTGTCCATGTTTGCCTGGATCTTAAAGACAAAGCCGCTAAAGTCGTCGCGGCAGGGATCGACCGGCTCGCTGGTGAGCGTATCGGTGTAGGCGCGCGGCGTCGGGGCCAGGCGCAAGAACTCCTTGAGGAAGGGCTCAACGCCAAAGTTGGTGAGCGCCGAGCCAAAGAACGCCGGGCTCAGCTTGCCGCAGGCCACGGCATCCAGGTCGAGCTCGTCACCGGCGCCATCGAGCAGCTCGATGTCGTCCATCAGGTTCTTGTGGTTCTCTTCGCCGATGAGCTCGTCCATGGCAGGATCGCCCAGCTCGGCCTCGACCTCGGCGACCTTCTTGGTGGCGTTGGCGTGGCCGTCGCCCTCAAAGGCGATGACGCGACGAGTCTGGCGATCGAACACGCCGCGGAAGTTGCGACCGCTGCCGATCGGCCAGTTCATGGGATACGTGTTGATGCCCAGGACGTTCTCGATCTCTTCCATGAGCTCAAACGGATCGCGGGCCTCGTGGTCGAGCTTGTTCACAAAGGTGAAGATGGGGATATGACGCAGCGTACAGACCTTAAAGAGCTTTTTGGTCTGGGCCTCGACGCCCTTAGCACCGTCGATAACCATGACCGCGGCGTCGGCGGCCATAAGGGTACGGTAGGTATCCTCCGAAAAGTCCTGGTGGCCGGGGGTATCGAGAATGTTGACGCAGGCGCCGTTGTAGGTGAACTGCAGCACCGAGGAGGTAACGGAAATGCCGCGCTCCTTCTCGATGTCCATCCAGTCCGAGACGGCGTGCTTGGCCGAGCTCTTGCCTTTGACCGAGCCGGCGGTCTGGATGCTGCCGGTATAGAGCAGCAGCTTCTCGGTAAGTGTGGTCTTACCGGCGTCCGGGTGGCTGATGATCGCGAATGTGCGGCGCGACGAGATTTCATCCGACAGGCTTGCCATGCGGATCCTTTCTTGCATTGAGTGCATTACGTCGTTGTAACCCGACTATTGTAGCCGCGAAATGCCGTTACAGGGCACCTATCAGGACAAATTCATCAGTTGGGGCCTAGGTAGCAGTCGATGGCGGCACTCCGCAGCAGTTTGTCTCGACCTGTAACATCTAGACGGGTTTTGAGCCTCTACCTGTTACAGATCGAGACAAACAGATGGGCCTGCCGCCAAAATCTCAATCTGTAACATCTAGCCGCCAAAACCAGCCCTTAGTGTTACAGATTGAGACAAACGAACGGATCCGCCGGCAAAATCTCGAACCGTAACAGTTAGCCGCCCAAAACCGCTCCAGATGTTACAGATCGAGACAAAAGGACCGGCGGATAAACAACATCTTAATCTGTAACAACTAGCTGGGAAATTCGGGTCTTGTTGTTACAGACTGAGACAAACGGTGGCCGATCATTCCGATTTCCCTCTTGCGTAACTGTGCATAGTGTATATATACTGTGTTTACCGGTTATATACACGTGTAGCCCATCAGCTAAGGAGCCGCTGTGGACATCATCCTATCCAATTCGAGCGACAAGCCCATCTACGAGCAGATATCCTCGCAGGTCAAGACCCAGATCCTATCGGGCGCACTCGCCGCGGGGGCCAAACTCCCCAGCATTCGTGCGCTCGCGAGCGACCTAGGTGTGAGCGTCATCACCACCAAGCGCGCCTACGCCGACCTGGAGCAACTCGGGTTTATCTGCACCGTGCAGGGCAAAGGCTGCTTTGTCGCCGAGGGCAACCAGGAGCTCTTGCGTGAAAGCCAGCTCTGCCATATCGAAGAGCTGCTCGCGCAAGCGGCAGCGCAAGCCGACACCTTGGGCGTCACGCGCGACAAATTGCACGAGATGCTCGACCTGGTAGCTCCCGAAACCATGCAGTAGCCATCTGCAAGAAAGGCTATACCATGCAAAACCTGTTAGAACTCAAAGCCGTCTCGCGCCGGGTGAGCAACCGCTTTTCGTTGCGCGATGTCACACTTGCCGTAGAGCCCGGCCAGATTGTTGGCTTTGTGGGCGCAAACGGCGCCGGCAAGACAACGACCATCCGTGCCGCGCTCGGCCTCATAAAGATAGATGCTGGCGAGGTATGCCTGTTTGGGCAGCGCTGCGATGCCAATGCGCCCGATGAGCAACAACGTCGCACGCGCTCTCGCATCGGACTCGTGCTGGACACGTGCCCCTTCCCTTCCACGCTCAAGGTGACGGAGGTCGAGGCGCTCGTAGGTCCGGCGTACCCCACCTGGAACCACGACACCTTCGCCAGCCTCATCGACCGGTTTAGTCTGGACCCCAAGGCAAAGGTCAAGGACCTCTCCCGTGGCATGGGCATGAAACTGCAGCTCGCGTGCGCGCTCAGTCACAAGGCCGAGCTGCTCATCTTGGACGAAGCCACCGCGGGCCTCGATCCTATGGCGCGTGAGGAGCTGCTCGATGAGCTGCTCTCCTTTGTCGCCGACGGACAGCGCAGCGTATTGTTCTCGAGTCACATTACCTCCGATCTTGAACGTGCGGCAGACCGCGTCGCCTGCATCGATAATGGCTCGATCGTGTTCGATTTGCCGCGCGAGGACATTACCGACCGTACCGGCATCGCCCACTGCACCCAGGCGCAAGCTGCCGAGCTGATGGCTTGTGTCGAAGGCGCTCGCGCCACCCGTCATACCTACAGCGTTGACGTACTCGTACCCAACCGACGAGAAGCGCTCGAGGCCTTTCCCGAGATTCCCTGCGACCGGATCTCCATCGATGACTATCTGCGCCTTACGCTGAAAGGAACCTCCAAATGAAACGCGCCTTTATGTCCGAGACCGCCATCATGCGCTCGTTTCTCCCGAGCATCGCCGGCGTCGGCCTGTTCATATTCGTCGTGCTGACCCTTGCCAACGCATCGGATGGTGACTCTGGCATGAGCGCCGGCACCTGTGCGGTCAGCGCCATGTCGCCCATCATGATCATGAACTCGCTGGCTGGCTACGATAACCAAAACGGCTGGGAGCGCTATCGGGCAACGCTGCCGTTCTCGCGCAAAGACATCATCTGCGCGCGATACCTGTGCATTATTGTCTTCTCGGTCGTCATGGCATGCGCGGCTACGCTTCTGAACATCCTCGCCCTTCCGTTCTTCGATCACATGGGCATCCCTTCGACAGGCCAGACGGTCTTTGAAATCGCGACCGCCTCGGCGGCGTCGATGCTCATCTCCCTCATGATGGTGTTTTTGGCACAGCCGATATTCTTTCGATTTGGACACATGGAGGCGCTGCGCCTATCCGTCGGCCTGTTTGCCCTGCTTGGCTGCGGCACCATGGCAATACTGAGCTCCTCCAACCCCATCAGCAACTGGCTCATGTCATTTGCCGGGGCAAATCCCGATCCCGCCGTCATCAGTTTCCTGTGCGCAGGAATTGCCGCCCTGGCGTTCGTGCTATTTGCAATCAGCTGCACCGTCAGCACCAAGATCTATCGAGCACGCGATTTGTAGCCGCAAGCGGTATCATCGGACGAGCGCCGTAGACCCGGCGTAGTCGTTCTTGAGGAGGCGCCACACCCGTGTCGTGGGTTGTTGCAGCGTTTGCATCGGCATTCTTTGCCGGCATCACATCAATTTTGGCCAAATGTGGCATCAAACACACCGATTCCGATGTTGCGACCGCCATCCGCACCTGCGTGGTGCTCGTCTTTGCTTGGATAATGGCGGGCATTTCCGGATCCATCGGAACCATTGGCAGCATCGCCGCCAAGTCTTGGCTGTTCCTCGTTCTCTCGGGACTTGCAACCGGCGCTTCGTGGATCTGCTACTTTAAGGCGCTCAGCATTGGAGACGTCAATAAGATCGTGCCGGTCGACAAGATGAGCACCGTACTCGCCGCGCTGATCGCTATTGTTCTCTTTGGCGAGACGAGCAATCTGGCCGTAAAGCTTATTGGGACGGCCGTAATCACCCTCGGCACGTTCCTGATGATTGAGAAGAGGCAGTCAGCTGGCGTGGACCAGAAGCAAGACCGGACCTGGCTCGTCTACGCCATCGGCGCCGCCGTTTTCGCGGCGCTCACGTCCATCCTTGCCAAGGTTGGCATCGAAGGCGTCGAGTCTAACCTGGCAACGGCGATCCGTACCTGCGTGGTACTCGCCATGGCGTGGGGGATTGTGACGGCCAAGGGAAAGCTGGAGCAGGTCGCACGCGTTGACCGATATGAACTCACATTTCTCGCAGCATCGGGCATTGCGACCGGTGCATCGTGGCTGCTCTACTACTACGCGATTGCCGCCGGGCAGGTAAGCGTCGTGGTGCAGGTCGACAAGCTCTCGATCCTTGTTTCGGTACTGTTCGCGCGCCTGGCCTTCAACGAAAAGCTGTCACATCGAAACGCCGTCGGCCTCGCCCTCATCGTGCTGGGCACCGCCGCACTCGCAATTTGGAAGTAAGACGCAGGGAACGAGAGCCTCGGCGCACCCGTGGTCACAATCGACTGTCCGCCAATACATGACAAATGACATATCCCCTGCCCGCGCTCAACGTCTTACAATAGAGATGTCACGGGCCTTGGCCCAATTTCGATCATCCAAGGGGATGTCTTTTTGGTCATTGTTCTTTAGGGAACGGTCAATCGCATAGAACCATGAAAACGGCCGACCAACGGCCGTGGTTTATTGCGCCGTTCCGCCTCCGTCATCTGCCAATTTGCACCTGATTGGAAAGAACAATGCAATCCCAGGAATCTCAATCCTTCCCAAAAGCTAGCAGCTTCGATACGGCACTCGTGCGCTCTAAGATCATGGGGCCCAATCCCCTCAAGCTCTGCGAAGAACTTCTTTGCGATGCTCGCATCCCCCGCGGCGCCCGCGTCTGCGACCTTGGATCGGGCACCGGCATTACCAGCGCCCTGCTTGCCCGCGAATACGGGTCTGACACCTACGCTGTCGACCTGTGGAGCGACCCCGAGGAGAACCGCGTGTTCTTCGATTCACTCGGTATTCCCCGCAACGCCATTCACCCTGTTAAAGCGGACGCCTCGCAAGGCTTGCCGTTTGAGCGCGACTTTTTTGATGCGGTCGTGAGCATCGACTCGTACAACTACTATGGCCGCGATCCGCATTACTTGGGCGAGCGCCTGCTCCCCTACGTAAAGCAAGGCGGGATGCTCTACTTAAGCATCCCCGGCATGGTCCGCGACTGCCACGACAATTTGCCGGACTGTCTGCTCCAGTCCTGGACACCCGAGCAGCTCGACTATATGCACGACATAGCCTGGTGGCGCACCATGATCGAGCCGACCATCGGCGTCGAGATTGTCTCGATGCAGCTCATGCTGTGCACCAACGAGGCATGGGCAGACTGGCTCGCCTGCGACAACGAGTACGCCGCGGGCGACCGCGCTGCCGTTGAAGCCGGCGCTCTCGAGTATCTCAACACCATCGCAATCGTGCTGAGGAAGTTCTAAACAACAGTCGCGCGAGACCGTAGATATACGGCCTCGCGCGGCTTTTTTCTTACCATGAGCTTTTAGCGAGCAGGCCCGTAGTCGTTACATCCTCACGCCGGGCTTGGGATGCTTGTACTGACCGTGGGAGGCCGTGCGTTTACCGCGTGAGATGGCAAACTTGGGACAGCAGTGCAGGCAACGGAGGCAGGCGGCGCACTCCGGCTTTGTCCAGACGGGAAGCCCGTCACGCATCTCAATTGCCGCCATGGGGCAGCGCTTGGCGCAGAGGCCGCAATCGATGCAGAGATCGTCATCGACAGCAAACTTGCTCGTCCGTTGCATGCGCGGCAGCCCAAACGCGTGATATGCGCACGATGCAAACAGGGGCACGCGATGGCGCATCATGTTGCCCGTACGCCGCGCCCGTACCGCTTCGACCACGGCATCAATCTGCGCCTCGGCAGCCTTGTTGATGCTCTCGACCTTTTGAGGATCTGACAGGTCGAAAACAGGCGTCCAGGTATCGGGCATCTTGACGCTCATCGCCGCGTCCAGCTCGAGCCCACGCTCGCGCAGCAAATCGCGGGCAAACTTCGCCGATTGGCCGGTCGTCGAGCCATACGTTGAGACATAGAACGTATAAGGTTGCCCGCTGCCCTTGCCGCCAACGGCAATCGACAGGTCGGCAGTCTTCAAAAACTCGATCATTGGCGTCGGCAAGCCCCAGGCATACACCGGGGCAACAAATCCAAGCTGACAGGGCCCTCCCGCCAAGGCAAGACGAAGGGACTCGGCATCAAAGCGCTCAATCGACATGACCTTATCGCCCGTTGCCGCTGCAACACGGCGCGCCACATGCTCGCTGTTTCCCGTCGCGCTAAAGTACAGAATCATTTCTTATCCTCCGAGCATTGTGCCGCGATAAAGCCGCGCTACTTGCGCAGTGACTTGGGCAACGGAATGCCGGCGGCGATGACGGCGGCGATGATCATGCAGACGATGCCCTTGAGCGGGAAGCACATGAGCAGCAGGCCCACGACCATGACGGGCTGGCGCATGACGGCGCCCATCGTCGAGGCCGTGCAGACGGCAACGCAAAAGACCGGATCGGCGCCGGTGAGGATGGCAAGGCCGTAGCCCAGGCTTACGCCCGAGAAGATAACCGGGAAGAAGTGGCCTCCGCGCCAACCCATGTTGATGAGGGCGGGAGTCAGCATAGCCTTGACCAGACCGGTCGCGATAAGCACACCGGCGGGGATGGTCAGGTAGGTTTCCATGAGGACATCGGCCTGCGTCTCGCCGGCAAACATGGTGTAGGGCAGAACCGTTCCGCAGATGGCGAGCGCCAGGCCAGCCAGCATGGCCTTGACGACGGGGCGCTCCCCTATGGCATGGGCCAGCGCCTCGCTCGCGTGCTCCGAGACAAAGTACAGCCAACCGCAGACCGTGCCGATCAGCGACAGGGGGATAAGCCATGCGAGCTCGAGGTTGCCCACCTCGGCAGCCTCGAACCTGGGCATGCCCATGCCGCCGCCCATAAGCTGGCCGAGCAGCAGATAGGTTCCCAAACCACCCGCGATCGCGATGCCGTAGACCACAGTCTTCTGCGCCTTGGGGAGCTTAATGGTGATCTCGTCAGACGTGGAATCCTCATCGCCATCGGCGCTGCCGGCGAGCGGGGCCACAAAGCCAAAGACGGGCGCGGTAAAGAGCGCCGTCAGCGCGGCCTGGGTACCCAACAACGTGAGCTCCCTAAACTCGGCGCCAAAGCGGCGCATGCGGTCGCCGACCCAGCTGCACAGACCCGCGATAACGCCGGTCAGGCCGGCCTCCGGTCCAATACTTCCGCCAAACAGCAGCGGCAGCAATGCCGCGAGCGAAAGCTTGCCCAGATTGTCGTACGGGTAGCGCCCGTCTTGCTTGACCTTGGCCATCACCTGGTCGAGGTCGTCGGTCTTGGTGCCGGTCAGCTTTTCGTACAGACCGATGAGCAGACCGCCCAGCAGGCAGACGAAAAACGGATACGGCAAAAAGCCGAACGGGCCGCTCGCGAGCTCGGGCGAAGCGGCGCCCAACATGTGCGGGATCTCGGTCCACAGATAGTCGATGCCGTGCTCCATCGCAAAAAAGAACAGCCAGACTGCGGCACCTGCGAACGCGCCGGTCACGGCAACGCTGACCAAAAACAGCGCGCGGTTTTTAGGTTTGGCAAGCTTATCCATCGGGCCCTCCCGTAGTCAAAGTCGACATAGATACGTTGTATTTTAAAGCGGTTGCGGCGTGAGCGCGCCAACCATCTGCACCATTAACAGCACCGTTGGGCACCGCATGCGACGAACCCGATGTCTAGCGACCGATAATTGATGCGATCTCGCACAGGTCATCGGCAAAGTAGATGCCTTGTTGGCGCTGTAGGCTCGATAGGCCCTTGTCGATCATATGCTCGAGCAGTGCCTTCAGGTCATTGTAGTAACCGTCCAGGTTGTACAAGATGCACGGCGCGTTGAGGTGCCCCAACGACACGGCAGACATAACCTCGGCAATCTCCTCGAGCGTACCCGTGCCACCCGGAAAGGCGATAAACGCGTCACCAAGCTCGATCATCTTCGCCTTGCGCTCGGCCATATCGCTCGTCACGATAAGGTCGTCGATGCCGTCGTGCTGGAACTCCGCCTCGATAAAAAAGCTCGGCTCCACACCCGTCACGTGGCCGCCGGCATCGAGCACGCTATCGGCAAGCGCGCCCATCAGGCCCGACTTGGATCCGCCGTACACCAGCGCGTGACCATGAGCGCCAATCCATGTGCCGAGCTCCTGCACCGCAGGCAGAAACGCCGGATCGTTGCCGACGCTCGCGCCCAGGTACACCGTGATATTCATATGCAATCCCCCTTGTTGCGCGATGCGCTAGCCCTAACGTTGCCGGCGACGGTACTCGCGCACGCGACGCGACAGGTCGGCGAGCTCGTCGCGGTCGAGCTCTTCCAAATGCTCCAAGTCGTCCATAAAGCGTGCCATGGTGTCCTTTTGGCGCAGCTTGATGAGCGTGTTGCAGTAGCTCACCGCAACACCCGTGAGCATGGCGATGTAGAAGATGCTGATGACGCTCAAGATGACGGTGATGGCGCGGGCAACCGGCGTCTCGGCCGGAATATCGCCAAAACCGATGGTCGACACGGTCTCAAAGCTAAACCAGAGCCCGTCGCCAAAGGTGAGGGTCGTGGGCTCGGACAGCCAGACGGCCGTTGAGCAGAGCAGGAAAAAGACAAGAAACACGCCCGTTATGTGGGCAAAGCCAGCCTGATGCAACACATCGGCAAGTGTCCTCAGCTTTTTCATCGCGACCCCTTCCGCGGACAATCATTCACATTTGCTCGATATTGTCCCACATCCGGCAGTTAGGGACGTTCCTTTTAATATGAGCAGGACATTGTCAAGAGGCAAAATCGGGCCTGGCCCCAACGATATGGGGTCAGGCCCTCTCCCTATATCAACCCGTCCGCGGCGACCTCGGCGTGTCTTCCCGAC
>JAXIYC010000059.1:0-23966 GCA_036304725.1 Collinsella sp.
CCACTCTTCTTCTTTCCGGACATGCCGTCCTCCGATCTCCCGGGGCCGGCCGATCCGGCCCTCAGGGTATCGGGTTCCCACATTCATCCGCACATGTGCGGATGAATGTGGGAGGTGTTCGGATAAAGTCGATAATCAAGGGTTCAAATCGACGCGCCAAAGAAATAAAAATTTCTCTAGCACGCGGCGAAAATCTTTGTTACTATAGTCGAGCTAACGGGTTGTGGCTCAGTTTGGTAGAGCACTGCGTTCGGGACGCAGGGGTCGCTGGTTCAAATCCAGTCAACCCGACCAGAGCATGAGGAGGGACCGCTTCTTGCGGTCCCTTTTTTTAGCTAGTGTTGTGATACCGCGATACCCGCGGTATACTCATTCGAGCTTGTCTCGCTGTATTGTGGAGGTCTACATGTTTGGACTGAGGGCTCCTGAGCTCATCATTATTCTCGTCGTTGTCCTGATTATCTTCGGGCCCAAGAACCTGCCGAAGCTCGGCAAGTCCCTCGGCTCTACCGTCAAGAATATCCGTGAGGGTATGGAGGGCGACGATAAGGCCGAGACCAAGCAGGCCGAGGAGGTCGTGGTCGAGCAGTCCGAGGAGGACAAGGAGATCGCTGAGCTCGAGGCCAAGCTCGCTGCTGCCAAGAAGAAGCAGGCAGAGGACAGCGACGCGGACGCAGAGTAGTCCCATCCCTTTGGGGTGAGCACCTGACCGGCTTGCCCGCAGGCTAGCCGGTCTTTTTCGTTTTGTTGACAGTTGATTGTTTGATCAGAGTTGGGGAGATATCCGTATGGACGCAAGCCAGATCGTACTGACCGCTGAGGGCCGCCAGAAGCTCGTCGAGGAGCTCGCTTGGCGTGAGGGCGATTACGCCAAGGAGATTGTCGAGGACATCAAGGAAGCCCGCGCGTTCGGCGACCTTTCGGAGAACTCCGAGTACGACGCCGCTAAGGACAAGCAGGCCCAGAACGCCGCTCGTATTGCCGAGATCCAGGCCATCCTCGCCAACGCTCAGGTTGCTGCCACCACGGGCGACCTGACCGTCTCCATCGGTTCCACCGTTTCGCTGATTGATCCCAACGGCGAGGTCATGGAAGTCACGCTCGTTGGTACCACCGAGACCAACTCGCTCGAGCACAAGATTTCCAACGAGTCTCCGGTCGGCCATGCCATCATCGGTCACGGCGAGGGCGACTCCGTCGAGGTCGTTACGCCTTCCGGCAAGACTCGCGTCTACACCATCGCCAAGATCGCACGCTAGACCACGGTCCCGCGTAAAGGTATGTTTTCGCTCCCTGGGACCGAATCCTGGGGAGCGTTTTAGTTTGAGGAGCTAACTTATGGCAGAGAACCAGAACGCCGCAGATCAGGCATCGACGCTCAACGACGAGCGCGCCACCCGCCTGGCCAAGCGCGCCGCCCTGTTCGAGGCGGGCCAGAACCCCTATCCCGAGCACTCTGAGCTTGAGGACTACGTCGCCGATATCGAGGCTAAGTACGCCGAGCTTGCCGATGGCGAGGACACCGAGGACGTCGTGAAGATCGCCGGCCGCGTGGTCGCCAAGCGCGGTCAGGGCAAGATCATGTTCATCGTCGTGCGCGATGCGACTGCCGAGATTCAGCTGTTCTGCCGCATCAACGACATGGACGAGGCCGCCTGGAATACGCTCAAGGCCCTCGACCTGGGCGACATCCTGGGCGTGACCGGCGTGGTCGTGCGCACCCAGCGCGGCCAGCTTTCCGTTGCCCCTAAGAGCGCGACCCTGCTTTCCAAGGCCGTTCGTCCGCTGCCCGAGAAGTTCCACGGTCTTTCCGACAAGGAGACCCGCTATCGCCAGCGCTATGTCGATCTGATCGCCAACGACGACGTTCGCGAGACCTTCCGTAAGCGTTCGCAGATTCTCTCTACCTTCCGTCGCTTTATGGAGTCCGACGGCTACATGGAGGTCGAGACCCCCATCCTGCAGACCATCCAGGGCGGCGCTACCGCCAAGCCGTTCATTACCCACTTCAACGCGCTCGATCAGGAGTGCTACCTGCGTATTGCCACCGAGCTCCACCTCAAGCGCTGCATCGTCGGTGGTTTTGAGCGCGTGTTCGAGATCGGCCGCATCTTCCGTAACGAGGGCATGGACCTTACCCACAACCCCGAGTTCACCACGATGGAGGCCTACCGTGCCTTCTCAGACCTCGAGGGCATGAAGGCGCTCGCCCAGGGTGTCATTAAGGCGGCTAACAAGGCCATCGGCAACCCCGAGGTCATCGAGTACCAGGGCCAGACCATCGACCTTTCTGGTGAGTGGGCCAGCCGTTCCATGACCGACATCGTCTCCGACGTGCTCGGCAAGCAGGTCACCATCGACACGCCGGTCGAGGAGCTTGCTGCCGCCGCGCGCGAGAAGGGCCTGGAGATCAAGCCCGAGTGGACTGCCGGCAAGATCATCGCCGAGATTTACGATGAGCTGGGCGAGGACACCATCGTCAACCCGACCTTCGTGTGCGATTACCCCATCGAGGTCAGCCCGCTCGCTAAGCGTTTTGAGGACGACCCGCGTTTGACTCACCGCTTTGAGCTGGTCATCGCCGGCCACGAGTACGCCAACGCATTCTCCGAGCTCAACGACCCGGTCGACCAGGCTGAGCGCTTTGCTGCCCAGATGGCCGAGAAGGCCGGCGGCGACGATGAGGCTATGGAGTATGACGAGGACTACGTGCGCGCCCTCGAGTACGGTATGCCTCCCGCGGGCGGCATTGGCATTGGTATCGACCGCGTGGTCATGCTGCTTACTAACCAGGCTTCTATCCGCGACGTCCTGCTGTTCCCGCACATGAAGCCCGAGAAGGGTTTCCAGTCCGGTGCCGCTGCCGCCAAGGCTGCAGAGGCCGGCAACGCCGCGAGCCCATTCGTTAAGTCGCTTAAGCCCACGCTCGATTACTCCAAGATCGCCGTTGAGCCGCTGTTTGAGGAGTTCGTCGACTTTGATACCTTCTCCAAGAGCGATTTCCGCGCTGTGAAGGTCAAGGCATGCGAGGCCGTCAAGAAGTCCAAGAAGCTGCTGAACTTTACGCTCGACGACGGTACCGGTACCGACCGCACCATCCTCTCCGGTATTCACGCTTATTACGAGCCCGAGGACCTGGTCGGCAAGACCTTGCTCGCCATTACCAACCTGCCTCCGCGCAAGATGATGGGTATTCCCAGCTGCGGCATGCTGATCAGCGCTGTCCACGAGGAGGAGGGCGAGGAGCGCCTCAACCTGATCCAGCTCGACGCCTCCATCCCCGCCGGCGCAAAGATGTACTAACTAGTTACGCGGTTCTACGAACCGCGTAACGGCTCGACGCTGCGCGGGCCGCATTTGGACAATCTGACGTTCAACTTCAAGGGCGCGACCAGAAGGTCAGCGCCCTTTCGTTTCACGTCACCTTGCCTCAAATGCGACCCGCTCGCTGACGTTGCCAATACATAGATGTAGTCATTGGGGACGTTCTTAAACGACTATCCAACGGCTATTGCGCGCATGGCTCGCATGACAGCCGTCTCTTTTATGTTTCCTTTAGCCGTCGCTGTCTAGGATGGGGGTTAGTCGGTAGGAAGGGAGCGTCTATATGGACGACGCGAGCGAGCGTTCAATCGAAGAGGACATGCTCGATCAGTTCAATTACTTTGATGATGAGGACGAGGAGCTGATCGACCGTCGCGAGCCAGCGCCGCTTGATTCCTTTGATCTGGTCGATGAAGAGACTGATGAGGTTGAGGACGAATCAACGGAGCCCCCACAGTCTTCGCGCCTTAACTCACTGCTTTCGAGAGCCCCCATGCACCACGGCGTTCGTGCCGGCGCGCTCCATATGAAAACTGACTGGCACCAGATCGTGACGGCAGGCGATGAGCTTGCCGTCGATGCGCCGCTCACCGATAAGTCATCCATCATCTGCCGTACCGGCATGCTTATGCTGGCAAGCGGAACGGGTGCCTGGCGCGTGCGCGATACCATGAATCGTGTTGCTGCCGTACTGGGCGTCACGATTCACGTCGACCTGAGTCTTCTGTCGTTTGAGTGCACCTGCATCGAAGATGGCCACTGCTTTAACGAGGTTGTCAGCCTGCCCACAACGGGAGTCAATACCCATCGCATTTGGATGATGGAGAGCTTCTTAAAGGAAATCGAGACGTATGGGCGCCGGTTTACCGTGCACGAATACCACGAGATGCTTAAGACCGTCGAGAGCTCAAAGCCCGATTACTCTCCCTGGCAACAGGGCCTTGCGGCAGCCTGTGCTTGCGGCGCCTTCGTCTTTTTGCTCGGCGGCGGCCCTATCGAGATGGCCTGCGCATTCGTAGGCGCTGGTGTCGGTAACTTTGCTCGCTCCCATATTCTCAAGCAAGGTCTTGGCCAGTTTAGCGCGCTGACGACGGGCGTTGCGCTCGCTTGCGTTTCGTATCTGCTGGCATTGCTCGGCCTTGGCCAGATCGTACCGGGGGCAATGTCGCACCAAGAAGGCTATATCGGCGCCATGCTCTTTGTGATTCCCGGCTTTCCCCTCATTACGGCAGGCCTCGACATCGCTAAGCTCGATATGCGAAGCGGCATTGAGCGTCTTTCGTATGCCGTGTCGATTATTGTGATGGCGACCCTTGTGGGCTGGATGGTTGCCGAGTGTGTGGGGCTGGCACCGGATGATTTTGCCCCGCTCGGCCTTTCGCCGCTTGCCCTTACGCTCCTGCGCGTGGTGATGAGCTTCGTTGGCGTATTCGGCTTCTCGGTGATGTTCAACAGCCCGGTAAAGATGGCCGCGGCAGCTGGGTTGATCGGCGCCGTGTCCAATACCCTGCGTCTGACCCTTGTCGATGCGCCGACGATGATTCCCTTCCTGGGCCTCAGCACGGGAATGCCTCCCGAGGCAGCAGCGTTTATCGGCGCGCTGGTATCGGGTCTGCTGGCAAGCTTGGCCGAAGTCAAGCTCACCTACCCGCGCATCGCCCTCACGGTGCCTTCGATTGTCATTATGGTGCCCGGTCTGTATCTCTATCGCTCTATGTATTACATGTGCACCTTCGACACGGTCAACATGCTCGGCTGGTTTGTGCGCGCAGTGCTCATCGTGGCGTTTCTGCCCGTTGGCTTGGGCGTGGCGAGAACCCTCACCGACCCTCGCTGGCGCCATACCAGCTAATTGGTGCAAGGGGGACAGGTTACTTTGCACCAAATGAGTTGCGGTGAAATAGGGACTGAATTGCTGCTTAAAGGGTCAAAACAGTCCGTATTCCACCGCAACTTATGGGGTCGGGGGATTATTGGTGCCCTGCATCTTCATAAACTCAACGCTTACGAAGCGCGGGGTTTTCGTGCTAGGCTGGTTTCACCACATAAGTAGTCGCAGACGCACGTACCACGGGCGGGCGAGATGAAGTCCCAACAGCTCCATCTTGCCCGCCCGTTTTTGTTGCGTGGTGCCGCGGCACAACACAGAGAGGAATCTGCCCTTTATGCCTATCAACAAACGAGAGAGCCTGCTGTTCACCTTTATCATGTGCTTTTGCATGGTGCTCTGGATGAGTATCTACAACGTTGCCCTGCAGCATGGGGCCATCAACGGCGAGGTTGTTGCCGCCGCGTGGCTCTGCTTCCCCGTTGCCTACGTTTTTGCCATGTGCTGCGACTGGTTTGTTGCCAGCCCCCTTGCCAAGGGTTTCGCCTTTAAATTCCTGGTCACGCCGGGCAAGAGCTCGCCGCTTGCCATGACGCTCGCCGTCAGCTCCTGCATGGTCGTTCCCATGGTAATCATCATGTCGCTCTACGGTGCGTGCGAGGGCCTGTTCCACATGCCCGGCGGCCCGCTCGCAAACCTGCAACTGCTGCCGATGATGTGGCTCGTTAACATTCCGCGCAACTTTATCATGGCCCTGCCCTGGAACCTGCTGGTGGCCGGTCCGGTTGCTCGCTTTGTCTTCCGCCGCGCCTTTCCCATGGGAACCGTCTTCGAAGAGCAGCATATGGAGCTCGTGCGCATGCCGGGTGCTCCCGCTGCCGATGCCGTCAATGACGTTGCCGAGGACATGGGTGTCGAGCCCGCCTGCTAGACAGCAGCTCAAAACCAAACCGCCAAACGGATCCGAGCAATTCCTTTTTTGTAGACGTTGTCGCGCGGCTACGGGCAGGAAAGGTCCCAACGGTTAACATATACTCCATATGGGTAAAGAGACCAAAGCGCTGCCGCGGGGCGGCGCTTTGCGTTTGAAAAAACTAGCTCGTCTAAGAGGAACTAGCATGTTAGACCGTTTTACCGATCGTGCGCGCAAGGTCATGTCCATGGCCAAGCAAGAGGCGCTCGATCTACACTCAAATAAGGTGGGCACCGAGCACCTGCTGCTCGCGCTTGCCAAGGAGGACGAGGGCATTGCCGCCGAGGCACTGCGTTCGCTCGACATCTCCTACGATGACATCATGGATACTCTCAAAGAGGTCCAGACCACGGTTCCCGAGCCCAGTGAGGAGACCGAGGCGGCCAAGCTCGCCTTTACGCCGCTCGTCATTAGCGTGATGGAGCGTTCATTCCGCGTGGCGCGTGAGAACAACCAGACCTACGTGTCGACTGAGCACTTGCTCATCGGTATCGTCGAAGAGGGCAACGGCATGGCCATGGACATCCTCATGCGCTTGGGCGTGTCGTCCGCCTCCATCAAAAAGGCTATCGAGAAACTCACCGCCAAGGACCAGGACAAGAAGCGTCCGCTCGCCGGTGCCGGTGCCGGGCGTCCCGGTGCGGGCCTGCCGTTCTTTAGCGGCTCGGATGCCTCTCAGCAAAAGGGGAGTGGCACCGATACGTTTAAGCAGTTCGCGACCAACCTTACGCAGAAGGCGCGCGACGGCGAACTCGATCCGGTGATTGGTCGCGAAAAGGAAGTCCAGCGTATGATGGAAATTCTTTCGCGCCGCACCAAGAACAACCCACTCATTCTGGGCGACCCCGGCGTGGGCAAGACGGCCATCGTCGAGGGTCTGGCTCAGCAGATTGCAGCCGGCAACGTGCCCGAGAACCTTATGAACCAGAACATCTGGACGCTCGACTTGCCGGGCCTCGTGGCGGGCGCCAAGTATCGCGGTGAGTTTGAGGAGCGCCTCAAGAACGTAATCCAGGAGGCAACCGAAGCCGACGACGTCATCCTGTTTATCGACGAGATGCACACCATCATCGGTGCCGGTTCTGCCGAGGGCTCCATCGACGCGAGCTCCATGCTCAAGCCTGTGCTCGCGCGCGGTGCCTTCCAGATTATCGGCGCCACCACGGCCGAGGAATTCCGCAAGTACCTCACCAAGGACCCGGCCTTCGAGCGTCGCTTCCAGACCATCGATGTCGAGGAGCCGAGTGTCGAGGACACCGTCAAGATTCTGACTGCGCTCAAGCCACGCTACGAGGAGCACCACCACGTGCGTTACACGCAGGGTGCCATCGAGGCCGCCGCGAACCTCTCCAACCGCTACATCCAGGATCGCTTCCTGCCCGATAAGGCAATCGACCTCATCGACGAGGCCGGTGCCCGCGCTCGCATCGCCGCGAATCGCGCGCCCGAGCCGGTGCGCGAGGCCGAGCATCGTATCGAGGAGCTCAAGGCCGCCGCGCAGGAGGCCACCGAGAGCGACGACATGAACAAGGCCGCCGAGATCACTGAGCAGCAGAAGGCTGCCGAGATTGAACTCGCCGAGGCCAAGGCTGCCTGGACGGCCGAGCTCGACGCCAGCCCGCTCACCATCGATGTCTCCCAGATCGCCGATATCGTGTCCGTGACCTCGGGCGTGCCGGTGTCCTCGCTTACCGAGAGCGAGAGCCGGCGCCTGCTGCAGGCCGAAAGCGTGCTCAAGACACGTATCATCGGTCAGGATGAGGCTGTCGAGGCAGTTGCCAAGGCCGTGCGCCGCAGCCGCTCGCCGCTCAAGGATCCGCGTCGCCCCGGCGGCAGCTTTATCTTCCTGGGTCCCACCGGCACGGGCAAGACCGAGCTCGCCAAGACGCTCGCCGAGTACCTCTTTGGCAGCAAGGACGCGCTCATCAGCTTCGACATGTCGGAGTTCGGCAGCGAGTTCGAGGTCTCCAAGCTCATCGGTAGCCCTCCGGGTTACGTGGGTCACGACGAGGGCGGTCAGCTTACCAAGGCCGTTCGTCGTCACCCGTATTCGGTCGTGCTGTTCGACGAGATCGAGAAGGCGCACCCCGATATCTTCAACATCCTGCTGCAGGTGCTGGAAGAGGGTCGTCTGACCGATAGCCAGGGCAAGACGGTCGACTTCCGCAACACCGTGATCATCATGACATCCAACGTGGGCGCCCGCGAGATTGCGCAGGATGCAAGCGTTGGCTTTGGCACCACCGGCGAGCAGGGCCTCACCTCGAGTGAGATCCGCGGCCGCGCGATGGGCGAGCTCAAGCGCCTGTTCCGCCCCGAGCTGCTCAACCGCATCGACGACATCGTGGTGTTCCAGAAGCTCTCGGGCGAGAATCTCACCAAGATCGCGCACCTGCTGGTGGACGACCTGCGCCAGCGTCTGATTGCCAACGGCATGAACATCAAGCTCACCGATGCGGCCTATGACAAGATCGTGGCCGAGGGCACCGACCTCACCAACGGTGCGCGTCCGCTGCGCCGTGCTATTCAAAAGCTCATCGAGGACCCGCTGTCCGAGGAACTTCTGGCCGGCGAGTGGGGCGAGGGCGATACCGTCCTGTGCGACGTGGCCGATGGCAAGTTTGTCTTTAGCCACGGCACGGGCGAGATCCCGGCACCGCGTCCGGCAGGTACGCTCGGTGGCGATACCACCCCGGCGGCACCGCACACCGGCAACGCCGCGCCCGTGAGCGGCGGCGTGACCTCGGGCCCCGGCGGCATGATACAAACCGGCTCTGGCGCGCTGTAGGGCGTAACAAAACCTTGTGTCCACGAGGGCGTTCCAAAGGAGCGCCCTTTTTCTGTTGAAAAGGCCCCTTCGTTCAAAGTAGATCTCATTAAACATATCAATGGCGTATGCATAAACGTTGATCAAGCGTTGAGGTTGGTTGAAGGGTCCAACGTCCCTTCGGCGCGGCCCGTCTAACCTGCTTTATCTTGATAAAGTGGCGTTTCCTCGCCGTTAGCCGATGATGCGAGAGCGCTCGGCGTTTTCGACTGGTTTATGCAAACGAAGTCTGGGAATATACAAGGCGCATGTCTTATTGTCTAACCAGTTGCGCCAAGGAGGCACCATGGACTACAAGATTACTGGCTACGAGCCCGCCCAGCTGTTCCATTTCTTTGAGGAGATCAGCGCGATCCCCCGTGGGTCTGGCAACGAGAAGGGCATCAGCGATTTCTTGGTTGCGTTTGCCAAGGAGCGCGGCCTCGACGTGTATCAGGACGAGGTCTACAACGTCATCATTCGTAAGCCCGCATCTGCCGGCGCCGAGAATGCCCCGACCGTGATGCTGCAGGGCCACATCGACATGGTGTGCGACAAGCTTGGCTCCGTTGAGCACGACTTTACGACCGATGGTATCGACCTGGTCGTCAAGGACGGCGTCCTCACCGCTAACGGCACCACCCTGGGCGCCGACAACGGCATTGCTGTCGCTCTGATGCTCGCCGTGCTCAACGACGATTCGATTGCTCATCCGGCCCTCGAGTGCGTGTTCACCACCGACGAGGAGACTGGCCTGGTTGGCGCCGAGACGCTCGACAAGTCCCAGATTAGCGCCCGCACCATGATCAACCTCGATTCCGAGGAGGAGGGCGTGGCCACCGTCAGCTGCGCCGGCGGTGTCGTCGTTACCTACACCTGCCCGATCGTGCGCGAGCACAAGACCGGCAGCACCCTTACGCTCGAGATCTCCGGCCTGCTGGGTGGTCACTCCGGCGCCGACATCCACCTGGAGCGCGGCAACGGCAACCTCATCATGGCCCGCATCATCGACCGCCTGATGGTTGCCGGCGAGCCCGCCATCGTCAGCTTTAACGGCGGCACTAAGGACAACGCCATCAACCGTGAGTGCAAGGCCGAGCTGGTCTACACTGATCACGCTGCCGCCGAGGCCGCGGCCCAGATCGCAAAGGGCATCATTGCCGACGTCACTGCCGAGCTCGAGGTCTTTGACCCCGGCTTTACCTGCACCGTCGAGATTGCCGACGACGCCGAGGTCGAGGCCATGGATCAGAAGTCCGCGCTTGCCCTCATCCGCGCCCTGCGTCTTGCCCCTAACGGCGTGATTCGCCGCAACGTCGCCACCGACGGCTCCGTCGAGGTTTCCTCCAACATCGGTGTGGTTGCCACTTCTGACGACGAGGTCAAGATCATGCTGTCCCCGCGCTCCTCGATTACCTCGCTGCAGAACGAGTTCAAGGACCGCCTGCAGACGCTGGCCGATGTCCTGGGCTTCGACGCCAAGTTCGAGTTCGAGTATCCCGGCTGGAGCTATGCCGAGCATTCGCCGGTCCGCGACATCTTTGTCGAGAGCTATCGCGAGCTCTTTGGCTCCGAGCTGCGCATCGAGTCCATTCACGCCGGCCTTGAGTGCGGCCTGTTTGCCGAGGCCCTGCACGGCCTGGACGCCATCGCCGTGGGCCCGACGCTCTCCGATGTCCACACCCCGGACGAGAGCATGGAGCTCGCTTCTGCCGAGCGCTTCTACGAGCTGCTCATCGACGTCCTCAAGCGCCTCGCTGCGTAAAGGTTGCGCTAGCAGCAGTCCGAGCCACGTGCTAGCGGATTGCAAATGACATTATGAGAGGGGGCATCTGAGCTTTTGCGACGGGTGCCCCCTCTCTTCTTTTAAGAAATGGGAAATTGATTGGCGTCTAGCCCATATCCGCCTTGATGAGGTCGATGGTGCGCTGGCAGTTTTCGCGGACGGGGCCGAGCATATGCTCGCGCAGGTCCGCCATGCCGGGCAGGTCGGCATATTCGTCCATGACCTCTTCCATGCAAATGGGTACCTCGTAGGCGAGGTCCATCATGGCCGCAAAGCAAAACTTCTCGGATAGCCCGGCATCGGTAAGCGCCGCCTCCAGCGCGGGGTCGCCCATACCGTGGTATCGGCGGATAGCGCCTGGACCGATGCGTCCCACACGGTTTTCGCCGCCAACGCTCATGGCAAGGCGCGCTCGGCGGCGCATGCGCTCATATGCCAAACCCGATGCGACATCGTACATTCGAGCCATCATGGCTGCGCCGTCGTTTCCAAGGAGCAGGGAATAGTTTTTCGCATGCGCATCCGGTGCGCCGATAATGGCGTTGAAGAACAGTATTTGCGTAAACAGATACAGGTTAAGTTGATGGTGGCTCGTATTTATGAGGAGCTCTTGAATGTCGCGGGTGGTCGGGCCGCCGTCTGCCGTGTACTTTTGGGCGGGCATCACCCCAAGTGCCTGGCAGAGGTCTTCTTGATGTAGACGCCTGATCGTTCCGTCTTCGACTTTCATGCGGTCATAGCGCTCAACAATGAGGGCAGGTTCGTCCTCAAACATACGATATTCGACGTTTGCCGTTGCGATACCGGCGCGCTGGGCGCTTTTCATGCAGACAAACTCATTGAGAGCCTCGAGTTTAAATCCGATAACGCCATTTTTGAAAATATGCGTCGTGGGCGAGGAGCCCACACATTCGCACCAGCGACCGTCTATGAGTGCGAGTGCGAACTTGCCCTGGTTGCCTCCAAGTGACCAACTTTCATCTAGACCCATCCACGATGCATCGCGGTCATCTCTGATCGACTTGAGACGCAGCGCAATCTCGTGATCGCCTATAGGGCGGTATTCGCTGGTGCGATGCAGGACGGCGTTGACGTCTTCTTCGGCACAAAACTGCACTCCACCCGGACAGTCAAGTCCGATATGGCTGAGTAGCGCAACGGCATTGTTGGGTCTAACGTCGAATTCGGCAGCAATCGCTTTTCGCTGATCCTCGCTGTCGGGTAGAAGGCCAAACAGGTACGGATTCATGACCTGTTGTCCGTATGTGCGATTCGATACGGGTATGTTGGTCGATAGGGCTGGCCCGTCATAGTCATGATCGTAGGTAAAGCTGATAAGACCGTTCTCATCTTGCGTGAGCGTTCCCGCAGGTACGCCGCAAATAATGGTCCGAAGTGATGTTCTGGCCATTGGCTATTTCCCGTCAGGCTTTGGTTGGACAGATGCGTTTGCGGCAATCGAGACTCCGAGATTGGACATGGCGAAATCTGCGAAGGCTTTGTCGTAGAGTTCAGACGTAAAGGGGGCGTCTGCAAGAACCGGAATGGCGGCGCAGCAACGGTAGCTATGAGAGGGACGTTGAGCGCGATGGCGTCTGGGGGTACTGTGAGGTTGCAAATCGGCACGCGGAACGTTGGCTGATTGCTCATTTTTCGTTTCGCCTATATCCCCTTGAGCGGCGAGCACCAGTCCGAGAGCATTGAAGATTGCCAATAGCTTGTCGAGTCGAATGCCGGTGGCATCTCCTAGCTCGAGCGATGCGAGCAGGCGCTCCGAAACACCGGCTTTTTTAGCGAGCGCCGCACGGGTGATTCCCTGTGCCTCGCGTGCCTGGCGCACGTAGATGCCAGCTTGGCGCGGTGTGGTGATGGGAAGGGTATCCACGGCGATCTCCTAACGTGCAGACTTTTGCATATTAGTATGACATGCAAAAGTCTGCACGAAAAGGCCCATGCAAAACTCTGCATGAGACCTCATACGGACGTTTAGTTTTGAAGGGTGTTTTACAGCACCAAAAAACCCAAGTGTTCCAGCAGGATCTTGAGGCCGATAAGGATGAGCACGACGCCACCCACGATGGTGGCGGGTTTTTCGTAGCGCGCGCCAAAGGTGTGGCCGATCGCTACGCCGGCGACGGAGAAGATAAACGTTGTGACGCCGATAAGCGATACAGCGGGCACGATGTCAACCGAGAGCGCGGCAAACGAGATGCCCACGGCCAGGGCGTCGATTGAGGTGGCGATGGCGAGGATCAGGTACTCGCCCAGTTCAATCTTCTCGGCATCCTTGCCGTCGTCTTCATCCTCGTCTTCGGTAAAGGCTTCCCACAGCATTTTGCTGCCGATGAAGGCCAAAAGGATAAAGGCGATCCAGTGGTCGATGGGGCCGATGATGCTCATGAATTGACTGCCAAGCGCCCATCCGATCACGGGCATGCCTGCCTGGAAGCCGCCAAAGAACAGGCCGAGCACTACGGCGACCTTAAGGTTGATCTTCTTCATGCCAAGGCCCTTGCAGATGGATACGGCAAAGGCGTCCATCGAAAGGCCAACGGCGAGCAACACGAGCTCTGCGAGTCCCATAGTCTGGCTCCCTCTCTGCGGGCGGGCCCGCGTGTACCTCTTGGGGGAGTAACAAAAAAGACTCGTGGCGTACGCGTTGCGCGCACAGCCACGAGTCTCGTTCATTAAGGCAAGCCAGGCCGCATCGGCCAGTGTGTTGACTTGCCGCGCCACCGGAGGCGAACCCGATCACGCGACTACTCCCTCATTTATGCGAATCCCGATGCTACCACATAAGCAGCTCATTTGGATTGGGGCTCTCAGCTGTGTTCGCTCATTCTGTAAGCATCGGATTTTGCGGGCGTCACAGGGGCAAACCGTGAGAAACTTATTGACGTTTATGGAGCGTATACGATGGGAGCGATGCCTTGGATAAGAACGAGCTGCAAAAGCGTATGGAACAGGCCATCCGCCTGACTGCCCCCGGTCAGCCGATCCGCACCGCCCTCGACATGATCATTGCCGGTCACCTGGGCGCCCTTATCTGCGTCGGCGACACCGAAAACGTGCTCGCCGCCGGTAACGACGGCTTCCCGCTCAACATTTCGTTTACCTCGAACCGCCTGTTCGAGCTCTCCAAGATGGACGGTGCCATCGTTATCGATGGCGACCTCACCCAGATCCTGCGTGCCAACTTCCACCTCAATCCCGATCCCTCGCTCGCCACGAGTGAGACGGGCATGCGTCACCGTACTGCCGCTCGCATGTCGGTGCTCACCGACGCCATCGTGATCTCGGTTTCGGCTCGTCGTGCCGTCGTCAACGTGTACGTCCACGGCAAGAGCTACGAGATCCAGCCCGTCACCACCATCATGAGCTCGGTCAACCAGCTCGTCGCCACGCTCCAGACTACCCGTCAGTCGCTCGATCGCTCCCTGCTGCGCCTGACGGCCCTTGAGCTCGACGACTACGTCACGCTCGCCGACATCACCGGCATCTTCTCGAGTTTCGAGATCATGCAACAGGCAAAGACCGAGCTTAAGGATTGCATCGTCAAGCTGGGTAACCAGGGCAAGCTCGTGCAGATGCAGCTCGAGCAGCTCGCGGGCTCCAGCATGGATACTGAATACGACTTGATGATCCGCGACTACGCAAGCGATTCCTCTGAGGCCAACGCCGAGAAGATTCGCGCTGAGCTTGCCCGTATGACGCCTAAGGACCTGTCCGACCCGCAGCACGTGGCGGCAGTTCTGGGCTATGACGACTTGGACGAGGACTCCGTCATGACGCCGCTGGGCCTGCGCACGCTTTCGCGCGTGTCCGTCGTGCGCGACGGCGTGGCCGAGAAGATCGTCGACGAGTACGGCTCGCTGCAGGAGCTCATGGATGACATCAGCGAGGATCCGGAGCGCTTGGGCGACTTTGGCGTCAACAACCCTGCCATTCTTGCGGACTCGCTGTACCGCATGAAGGGCACCAAACAGGGGAACGCATAATGGCGCCCGTATGCGTCGTGGTCGTTGCCGGCGGCAGCGGCCAGCGCTTTGGAAATCCCGGCGGCAAGCAGCTCGTTAACGTGGCGGGCCGTCCGCTCATGAGCTGGTCCATCCGCGCGTTCGATCGTAGCGACAAGGTCGGCCATATCGTCGTGGTTTGCCCTGCCGAGCGCCGTGCCGAGATGCGCCGCTTGGCTATCGACCCGTTTGACTATGACACGCCCATCAGCTTTGCCGATGCCGGCGATACTCGTCAGGATTCCACCCGCGCCGGCGTGCACGCGGTGCCGGCGGGTTTCGAATATGTCGCTATCCACGACGGCGCCCGTCCGCTCATTACGACCGAGGCCATCGACCACGCTATCGACGTGCTCGTGAGCGACCGCTCGCTCGACGGTGTCGTGTGCGGCCAGCCCGCGATCGACACGCTCAAGATCGTCGATGGCGACAATATCGTCGAGACGCCGCCGCGTGAGCTCTACTGGGCAGCGCAGACGCCGCAGATCTTTAGCGTCGATGCTATGAAGCGCGCCCATGCTGCAGCCATTGCCGAGGGCTTTATCGGCACCGATGATTCGTCGCTGGTCGAGCGCATGGGTGGGCGCGTCCGCTGCGTCCAGAGCCCGCGCGATAACCTTAAGGTGACGGTGCCCGAGGACCTGCGTCCCGTAACCGCGATTCTGCTTGGCCGCATGGCCGAGGGAGAGGACCTTCCCCATGTTCAGTAACCTGCGCATTGGCCATGGCTACGACGTCCACCGTCTGGTGGAGGGGCGTCGATGTATCATCGGCGGTGTCGACATTCCCTACGAGCGCGGCCTGCTGGGCCACTCGGATGCCGATGTGCTCGCGCACGCCTTGGCCGACGCCATTCTGGGCGCCTGCCGCGGGGGAGACATCGGCAAGCTATTCCCCGATACCGACCCCGCCTATGAGGGTGCTGATTCGATGGTGCTGCTCGCTCGCGTGATGGGCTATGCGCGCGAGCTGGGCTTCGAGTTTGTCGATGCCGATTGCACCATTGCCTGTCAACAACCCAAGATCACCCCGCACCGCGATGCCATGCGCGCCAACCTTGCCCATGCCCTGGGCGTTGACGTCGAAAACGTGGGCGTCGCCGCCACTACGACCGAAAAGCTCGGTTGGGAAGGCCAGGGCGAGGGAATCGGCGCCTGGGCCGTCTGCCTGCTACAGAAAACCGTTAAGGAGTAACGAATGCGTATC
Organism: Collinsella sp.; assembly: GCA_036304725.1. Lineage (GTDB taxonomy): Bacteria > Actinomycetota > Coriobacteriia > Coriobacteriales > Coriobacteriaceae > Collinsella. The sequence goes on from JAXIYC010000059.1 coordinate 15,940, forward strand.
TATAACAGCGCTACCCATAAAAAGGAAGAGTTCCAGCCCATCGAGTCCGGCAAGGTCCGCATGTACGTGTGCGGCCCCACGGTCTACGACAACATCCACATCGGCAATGCCCGCACGTTCATCAGCTTTGACGTGATTCGTCGCTGGCTCATCGCGAGCGGCTACGAGGTCACGTTTGCCCAGAACCTCACCGATGTCGATGACAAGATCATCAAGCGCGCCAACGAGCAGGGCCGTACCGCCGCCGAGGTTGCGACGGAGTTCTCTGACAAGTTTATCGGCGTTATGCGCGCCGCCAACGTGCTCGATCCCGATGTGCGTCCTCGCGCCACCAAGGAGATCGGCCCCATGATCGCCATGATCAAGACGCTCATCGAGCAGGGCCACGCCTACGCCGCCGATAACGGCGACGTGTACTTTGCCGTGCGCAGCGATCCCAACTATGGTCAGGTCTCGGGCCGCAACATCGACGACCTTATGGTTGGCGCGCGCATCGAGGAGAACGAGGACAAGAACGACCCGCTCGACTTTGCCCTGTGGAAGGCCGCCAAGCCCGGCGAGCCCAGCTGGCCGAGCCCCTGGGGCGAGGGCCGTCCCGGTTGGCACACCGAGTGCGCCGCCATGGTGCATCGCTACCTGGGCACTCCGATCGACATCCACGGCGGCGGCTCCGACCTTGCCTTCCCGCATCACGAGAACGAGTGCGCTCAGGCCACCTGCGCCTGGCACCAGGGCTTCTCCAACACCTGGATGCACACGGGCATGCTGCTGGTAGACGGCGAGAAGATGTCCAAGTCGCTCGGCAACTTCTTTACGCTGGCCGAGGTCCTCGAGCAGCACTCCGCCGCCGCCCTGCGCCTGCTGATGCTGCAGACGAGCTATCGCTCGCCGCTCGACTTTTCTTGGGAGCGCCTGGAGGGTGCCGAGAACTCGCTCACGCGTATCGCCGGTACGGTCGAGAACCTGCGCTGGGCCGCGAACCATGCGACGGCCGATGCCGATGAGGCAGCATCCGAGGCGTTTGCCGCCAAGGCCGCCGAGACCCGTGCCACCTTTAAGGAGTGCATGGACGACGACTTTAACACCGCCGGTGCCATGGGTGCTGTCTTTGGCTTTGTGACCGAGTGCAACCAGTACCTGGAGCAGGCGGGCGATGCTGCCGACAAGGCCGCAGTCCTGGCTGCCGCCGATACGCTGGCCGAGCTGCTCGATACGTTTGGCGTTGAGCTTCCCGAGCCCAAGGTCGAGCTGCCGCTGGGTCTGCTGGGCGTTGCCGCCGGTCTGGTTGCCTATACGGGCGACGACGTGGACGAGGCTGCTGCCAAGATTCTCGAGGCCCGCGCCGAGGCCCGTGCCGCCAAGAACTGGGATCTGGCCGACGCCATCCGCGACCAGCTCAAGGACCTGGGCCTCACCATTGAGGATACCGCCGCCGGCACCCGTATCAAATCTCTCTAATCCCCGCGGGTTTCCCAAGCACCCGACCTTGCCGTTCAAACCGTCGCTCGCGTACTCAAGTACGCGTCGCTCCTCTTTCACGGCAATCTCGGGCACTTGGAAAACCCGTACCGACCGCTTGAGCTATTCGTCTTAAGCGGTCGCTTCTTTTGTCCTGTTTGAAAAGTATTTAAAGGAGGCCGCTTTATGGCCGACAATCGCAAGCGTGCACCTCGTGGCGGCAAGCAGGCCGCTTCTGGCTCGCGTCCGATTCGCCGCAACGACCGCGCTGCCGCTCCCAAGGGCCAGCGCGAGCGCTCCCAAGCCCAGGCTGCGCGTCCGCAGCGAGATCGCAACCGTGACAACGTTCAGGTCTCCAAGGGCGAGTTTATCGAAGGCCGCCGTGCTGCCGCCGAGGCGCTGCGTACCGGCTTTCCCGTCAAGTGCGCGCTCATCGCCGAGGGCGGCGAGCGCGATGCCGCCCTGTCTCGTCTGGTCGATGACCTCAACGCCGCGGGCGTCCGCATTAAGTTCGTTCCACGCGCGCAGCTCGATGCGCTGTCGAGCCATGGCGCTCACCAGGGCATTGCGCTCGAGGTTGGCAACTTCCCCTATGCCGATGTCGCCGATATTCTCGACCGCGCGGGCGACGGTCCGGCGCTCGTCATCGTGCTCGACCATGTGACCGACGACGGTAACTTTGGCGCCATTGTGCGTTCCGCCGAGGTCGTGGGCGCCGCGGGCGTCATCATTACCAACAAGCGCGCCGCCGGCGTGACCGTGGGCAGCTACAAGACTTCAGCCGGCGCCGTCATGCATCTGCCTATCGCGCAGGTGCCCAACATCGCCCGTGCGCTCGACGATCTTAAGGCCGCTGGCTTTTGGGTGGGCGGTGCCTCCGAGCACGCCGAAGGCAGTTGCTGGGATGCTCCCTTCGAGGGCCGCGTGGCGCTCGTCATGGGCTCCGAGGGCGACGGCATCTCGCGCCTGGTGCTCGAGAAATGCGACTTTTTGACCAAGCTTCCCCAGCGCGGCATGACCGAGAGCCTCAATGTTGCCCAGGCGACCACGGCGCTGTGCTTTGAGTGGCTGCGCCGCAACGCCGGCGAGCTCATGGGGGAGGAGTAGCGCATGTCCAAAAAGAACCGCGCCAAGTCCAAGGCCAAGCGCTTTGGCGAGGGCTCGGCCAAGCCGATTGTTTCGGCCGCGACCTATGGCGTGGGCGGCAATGCGTTTGCGCAGGCCATCGCCGATCCGGTCTCGACGGTGCACTCCAACAAGCCCGAGCTGCTGGTGGTCGACGGCTACAACGTGATCCACTGTACGCCGCGCTACGAAAAGCTCGTCTACGACCATTCCGACGATCCGTATTCCAGCGACGTTCACGATATGGCGCGCACCGCTCTCATCAACGACGTTGCCGCGTTTGCCCAGGGCCGCTACGAGGCCGTGATCGTGTTTGACGGCGCGGGCAACATCTCCAGCGAGCGCCCCAACCTGCCGGCCCGCGGCGTGCGCATCGAGTTTTCGCCGACGGGCGTTTCTGCCGATACCGTGGTGCAAAAGCTCTGCATCGAGGCGCGCGAGGAAGGCCGCGCGTGCTCCGTGGTATCGAGCGACGGCACGATCCAGGCCGTCGTCATGGGCAAGGGCGTCACGCGCATCTCGAGCCGTATGCTGGTGGACGAGATCAAACAGATCGACAACGACGTGCACGAGGCCGAGGAGGCCCCGCAGATCAAGATGACCCTGGGCAGCCGTCTAAGCCCCGAGGCCCTGGCCAAGCTCAAAGCTCTGCGCGGGAGGTAGGGGAGTTGGCGGGGCGATGCTGTCTCGCTAACTCCATTCAGCGATGTCGATCATTCTTTCGAGGCGCCATGTTAGCGCCTCTTTTAGATAAGGCAGTCTCGCTGTAAGAGCGTCGTTTTTGGATAGGATTTCGATTGCCTCGTCAACGAAACCCTCGAGTTTGTCGCCGTCAAACCAGCCCATGTCCTCGACGAGCAACATTTGTTTGGCGGGGCTTGAATGAAATTGTGCGCTGGTAAAACTGTGCTCTCCCGCCCTAAGCTCCTCTAGTGATATGTTGCACCAGAGTGATGAGCCCGAATCGAAGATAGGGGCAGGTCTGCAGGCTAGCGTGTTTACGTTTCGCACAAGGCCAAAGTTACGCCAATGACGATCGTAGTTGGCGATGATGTCGTCGCACACGATCATGCGGTCAAGGGCGTCTTTTATATCCGTCGCTCCAAGCTCCTCGCAGTTTGCTACATACCGTTCGTAATCGGTTAGTCGCTTGTCTGCATTTGCATGCCGGTTTACATAGAACGCAGGGACATACTCTTCTTCATCAGTTAAGAAGACATCGCATATGCTCAGGGCGGAAGTGCCCGTGCCCTCGAGCGAGTAAGGCACATAATCGCAAGCGTTTAGGATGCGACGGTGAAGTGCAGTCGCCACCAGCTCGTTATAAGGTTCCTGGTTTAGATGTGCACCTGCCTTGTGGAGGATTCGACGGTCATCCTCGCATGTCCAGTACTTTTGAAGATTGCCGTCCGAGGTGTTATCGGGCTTTGCGGCAGCTGCCTTGCCCTCTGGGGCGAAGGGCGCGATGCTGAGAGAGACGTCGTCAAAAGCATTATTGAAGAAATTGATATCTTCCCACGCGAGACCGGAGTCTTGGGGCCTAATCCAATACTGGTCGGATAAGGAGAGGCCAAGATTTCGCTGGACGAGTTCATCGGGAACATCGACTGCGGCTTCTGCAAGCAGGGAGGCTAGTCCAATGCGTGCGAGCGGGATACCGCGGCCGCGCCACCAGATGCGGAAGGAGTCGAGCGATATGGGGCTATTGGGGCCAAATACTCCAATAGGGGCGTGGGCGTAATCGACGTCGGCGCCGATGTGGGTGAAGTCTTTTCGCGATGTGCTGTAGACCAGTTGGGCTACTTCGTGCGTGCGGTTCATGAGGGTAAATGCGACTTCGCTTTTCCCATGCCCACGACGAGGTCGTCCCCCTCTTTTGGTTGCGGAGCGGAGTCGCGCGTCTACGCTGTCTTTGTCGATGAGCCACACGCCAGAAGCCTTGCGGGCGGTCAGCGCGCCGTTCTTAATGAGCTCCTGCACCCTGCGCGGGCTGATGCCGAGCAGCTCGGCTGCTTCCTTGGTAGTCAACATCGCGAAACCCTTCGCCAGAACGAATAGTTTTATATAGCCAATTGTAATTAAAACTATTCGTTCTGGCGAATGGTTTTAAGATTGAGGGCGCACTGACAGAAATGAACGGGCCTGGTACGCGCTGTTGCTGGATTTTGCATATTTATATAACGCCGTGCGGCCTGTTGCGCCCCGTCCGCAATTCCATTATTCTTAACAGGCTTCGCGCGAAAGCGCCAAGTGTGCCAGTGTGGCGCAACGGTAGCGCAACTGATTTGTAATCAGTGGGTTGCAGGTTCGATTCCTGTCACTGGCTCCATGAGAGTTTCGGGCTCTGTCTCTATATGGGACAGAGCCCGTTTCTATTTAGGTGGCGCGCCATCAGGTTAGCGCCCATCCCGTTTTTGGTTTGTCTCGTCCTCCAGTTTGTCTAAATCTGTAACACCAAGACCGATATTTGGCATCTAACTGTTACAGATTGAGATGAAACTTAGGGTGTTTTAGGAATATCTTGATCTGTAACATGTAGAAGCGGAATAGGCCTCTTGCTGTTACAGATCGAGACAAGGGCGGGTGCGGACCTGGATGTTCTGCTCGAGCGTGGATTTCTGGACACGCGAGCGAAGAAAATCTTCCGACCGGAGAACGAGCGTGGATAATTAACTTGGATAGGGAGCTAAGGTAAACACCGATTGTCTATCGAAGGCTTTAGAAACGACGACCCCGATTTCATTGTGGAATCGGGGTCGTTTGTGCCTGAGGAATCCGAATGGATTAATCGAGCTCCTAAGGGACTTCTTGGGTTCTTGCTAATGGTCTGCCGAGGATGTCCCCAATGCAAGCAGCGGGCATCTACTCAATATAGTTGGGATTCTTCTTGATGATCACGCGTGCAGCGATGAACGAGACGACGATGGCGATGACGGCGACAACGCACGCCAGAACGAAGTTGCCCATGGATCCATCGGGAGCGATAAAGATCAGCGCAGAAAGAAGACCGGGGCATGCTCCCGCAACATACTCCTTCAGGACGAAGATACCTGCAGGGAGTCCCGCGCAGAGGGCGCCGATTGCCGTGCCGACAAGCAGGCGGGGACGCTCGATGAGGCAGCCGTAAAATGCGGGCTCAGTTACGCCACAGAGTGCGGTGACGGCAACCGTGGTGACCATACCTCTCTTCTCCTTGTTGCCTTTCATTGCAGTTGCCAAGGCGAGACTCGTGCCGCCAATGCAGAGGTTTGAGATGAAGCCAAAGATGATGGGCGCCCAGCCGAGCTGCGCCAAGCTCGTAACTTCGATCGCGATGTAGGCCTTATCAAGACCGAGCATGACAAAATAGGGGTTAAGGGCTGCAAGGATTGGAGTAGCGATAAATGCCACGTTATCCATGAGCCACGTGGCGGCATCACTCAGCGCGTAGCCCATCATGCTGCCGGCGGGGCCGAGGATAATCAGCTCAACAGGCACGACGATGAACATGGTGAGCAGCGGCTTCAAGAACAGTTTGGTAATGTCGGGGATGATTTTCTGAAGACCGCGATCAACAAAGTACATGAACACAACGCCCAGTACGATTGGCACCACCGTGCTCGAGTAGTCATTCGTCGGGATGGGGATGCCAAGAAAGTCGAGACCCTCAGCACCGCTAATAGACGAGCTAATCATGATTGCGCCCAGCAGTGCGCCCATGATAGGCTGCATCTTCATGACGGCGGCGAGCTGATAGCCGAGGTAAACGGGCAGGAAGCTAAATGAGGCGCTGAAGATCGCCAGCAGAACCTGGGCGGTTCCGCTATCGGTGCTCAATCCACAATAATTGACCAGGAGATTCTTGATCGAAAGAATGAGTCCGCCAACGATGAGCGCCGGGACGATGGGCATGAATACCTGTGCAGAGACGTTCCCGAATTTCTCAATCAAGCCCATGGCGGTGTTACCGCTTTTAATGCCTTCTGCAAGGTCTTTGGCGGTTTGGGCATCGTCGGCAACCGTGCCACCGCCGACTTCGATTCCCGCGAAGTCGAGGAAGTCGTTGTAAGCCTCGGTGACGTTGGGGCCGATGATCACCTGAAGCTGGCCACCGCTGACTACTGCCCCGAGCGCCTGGTCGGCCGATTTGGCGAGCTGGAGATCGATGATCGAGGTGTCTCGTGCGTCGATGCGAAGGCGCGTCGCACAATGAGTTACCGATGTAATGTTCTCTTTGCCGCCAACAGCCTTTAAGACTGTTTCGGACATTGCCTGATATTTCATCTCTTTCTCCTAACCTTCCTGCTCCTGATACTTCGAGATAAGGTCTCGGTACCAATACCAGCTCTTTTTGGGGGTGCGCTCCAGATTGTTCTCGAAGTCGATATGGACAAGTCCGTATCGTTTTTCGTAGCCGTTGATCCAGCTATACAGATCCATCGTCGACCAGAGGTAGTAGCCCTCAACGCGCGCGCCGTCGCGCTTAGCCCTCATCATGTGCTCGATGAACTGGCCCAGAAGCTCGATGCGGTCATCATCGTGGATCATTCCGTCTGCGTCTGGTTGCTCATAGGCGCCATGTCCGTTTTCCGTAATAAAGATGCGGGGCGCGTCATAGCGCTCGTGGACATCCATGATGGTTGAATACATGCAACTTGGGAGTATTTCGCGGCCCCATTTATTGCGGGGAACATTGCTGTCGCGGGCGCTTTCAAACAAGGGCGCAATGCATTTTCCTTCGACCTTTTTGCTCGAACCGCCCTTATTGTTCGCCGAAACGGCAAGCTCTCCACCGTGCCAGTCGGTTACATACTCTCGGCAATACACGTTGAGTCCAATAAAATCGACTTTACCGTCTCTGAATTCTTCTACGTCATTTGGGGATCGATAGAGCGAGACGCCAAGTTTTTCAAGGATTTCGTCCATTTCTGGCGGCAGTTGACCCTGAAGTGCTGGTGCCAGAATCATGCGATTGGCGAAAAAGTCTGCGTATCGAAATACGTCATCGGGGTGCTCGGTTGCCGGGTCGAGTTCGACAACGCCGCCATCGTGGACGGCGCCGATGATGCCGTCGTAGCCCATTTGACGATATGCTCGGACTGCGAGTGCGCTTGCGCGCATCAGGTTGTACTGAAACTGCATGTACGACTGAACGTCGAGCGATCGATTGGGGGGATAGTTGCCCAACATGTTTACGCAGTAGCTGTAGAAATGCGGCTCGTTAACGGTAGCCCAGATTTTGACGCGGTCTCCAAAGCGCTCAAAGCAAATCTTGGCGTATTTGCAGAACCACTCTGCCATATCGTTGTTCAGCCATCCGCCTTTGATCGCGTCGAAAATGTTGGTGTAAGGGTGACGCCCTAGCGCCCGTTTAACGAAGAACGGCCTTCGTCCTAGAATCTGAAATCACCACAACAACAGGTTCTAGGAAAGGACGAAGACCGCTATGGAAATCTTATCAGACC
>JAXIYC010000060.1:0-2535 GCA_036304725.1 Collinsella sp.
CACCACAACGCGACGGGCATGGGGCTCTACCTTGCCGCTGTCGCCTGTGAGAGAATGGGCCTTGGCCTGCGCGTTTCCTCGGAAGAGGGGGCGGGTACGACCATCGCGCTCACCTTCCCGCTCGACCGCACGCGCATGGACTTGGCTGCCAACCTTACAAAACCGTAAGATTGCGGTAAGACCCTTCGATGGCTCCGTTTTCGCGCTCGTCGCATCATGGGGATGTACCGAATCGAAGAGAAAGACCAGCTAAATAAAGTCAAGGGGTCTCCGAGGCTTTCTTAGATAGAACTTCGACAGCTGAATATGGGATAAAGGGCATGCATCTTGTTGCTTGAGGGCATGCCGAATCAAACCGCATCATCTGATGGGTTCGCAGGAGTTTGCTCCATCGCGAAGAATTTCGGCGGTCAGCCTCTATCCTGAGACTGGATGGATGGCCGTCGCTCGTAGGGCCTTCGTTCGCGGAGGACGGCGAGGATGACGCCGCAGAGCTTCCTTGCGCACCCGGATACGGCGACGTAGTGGTGCTTGCCGCGCGACCTCATCTGGCCGTAGTAGTCGCCGAAGTAGGGATCGCGCATGCGCGCCTTGTCCGCTGCGGTCATGAGGGCGTTGCGCAAGGGCGCGGACCCCCTCTTGGACATGTGCTGCTCGTCGCCTTTGAATTTGCCCGACTGGCAGGTCGAGGAGTCGAGGCCGGCGTATGCCATGAGCTTCCTGGGGTCCCCGAATCGGTCGGGGTCTCCCACCTCGGCGGCGATCGTGGCGGCGCAGACGGGCCCGATGCCGGGGATGGAGCGCAGGAGCTCGTCGATCTCCGGGTCGACTGCACGGGATATCTCCTCGTCGAGCGCGTCGATCTCGGCGTCGAGGTGCCCTATGAGGGCGGCTATGTGCTTGGCCTCGAAGGAAAGCGCCCCTTCCGCGAACGAGCATCCCACGGAATGCTTGGCCGCATGCTTGACCTCCTCGGCCTTCGCGCGGCCGTGATGGCCGCGGCTCGCGGTCCTCACGACCCTCTCTATCGTGCGGATATCGGTGGCCGCGATCGCCCTGGCGGAGCCGATCTCGCGGACGAGCGCCATGGCCGTCGCGCCGTGCTTGTCGGAGAACAGCGAGGCGAGCTCGGGGAATATCCTGTCGCAGGCCGCGGTGAGGCGGTTCTTGAGCGAGGTCCTCTCCGTCACGAGGTGATGGCGGTAGCGTGTGAGCTGCTTGAGCCCCTCTGCGGCCTCCGGCGATATCCGCGAGGGACCGAGCCGCTTGAACCTGGCGAACTCCGCGATGAGCAGCGCGTCGATGCCGTCGGTCTTCGTCTTCCTCAGGGTGTCCGCCTTGCGGAAGGCATCTGTGAGCACGGGGTTGACCACGGCGACCTTGAAGCCATGGGCATCCAGGAACTCCCAAAGCGCCATCCAGTAGTGCCCTGTCGACTCCATGATGATAAGGCAATCATCGGGCGTTGCCCCAAGCTCGTCGAATCGCTGCAGCAGGCCCGCGAATCCCTTCTCCGTGTTCGGGAAGGAGAAGGGCCTCCCGTGCGGCGCGCCGTCATCGAGCTCCGATGCTGCGACGTGCGTGTGCTTGGCGATATCCACCCCGATGTACTGCAAGGCAAGCCTCCTTCGCTCCGCATGGCCAAGGCGAAGGTTCTCCTTCGGACGCCGCGACACGCAGCCTCGTTGGATATGCGATCCGGAATCGATCATCCAGCCTTATTCGCGTCCCGTCGCGAGCCGGAGGCGCAATCCTTTCTTGCAAGGCTCAAACCCTAGGAAAAACGATGCGCCCTCCGCCCATTGCACGTCCTTTATCCCATATTCGCTTGCAAAGATAAAGAACGCGGCCACAGCGTAGGAAGTGGTGGGTGCCACACCCAAAGCAAGTGGCAGAAAGAATATACGAGGAAGAAAGATGCAGGGAAAGAAGCAGCGGGAGCGCTACCGCAGGCTGGACAGGGCCGAGCGCGCCGCCATACAGAGCGGCCTGGACAAGGGCAGGTCGTGCAGGCAGATGGCCCGCGACCTGGGCCGCTCGCCCTCGACGGTGGCCGACGAGATGGCCCGCAACCGCACCGTGTCCAAGGGGCCCGGCAAGGGCGAGAGGGTCCGGGACGCGCCGGAGGACGCGTGCCCCAAGCTGCTGTCGTGGCCGCGCTGCTGCAACGGGTGCAGGAACCTGCGCTACCGCAGCTGCTCGAGGAGGTGGCGCTGCGAGTACTCGGCGGCCAGGGCGCAGGCGCTCGCCGACGCCGAGCTGCGCGAGTCCAGGATCGGCGTCGACCGGGGCGAGGCGGAGTTCGAGCGCATAATGGGCCTGATCAGGTACGACGTCGCGCGGGGGCTGTCGCCCCAGCAGATAGCGCTGGGCAGGGCCGGCCAGATCGGGGCCTCGCCCTCGACCATATACAGGTGGATATCGCGCGGCTACGCCGGGATGTGCGACCTCGACCTGCGGCGCAAGTGCGGCTACAAGCCGCGCTCGCGCGCCGAGCCGCCCAGGCCGTCGGCGCACGGCGGGGCGCGCTCGTTC
>JAXIYC010000061.1:0-2173 GCA_036304725.1 Collinsella sp.
CATTTAAGTCTGTCCCCAATCAACAGACGGCCCCATATCGCTCAAAAGAAAAAGCCTCCGCAGGTTTCCCCGCGGAGGCTTTCGCCACAAAGACTATTTGTCGGCGTCGGTGTCGGCATCGACGACGGCATGGTCATCGTCAGCATCATCGGATGCGGCTTCGGCATCCTCCTGCATGGCCGCCTGCGCAAAGGCCGCGGCATCAGCCGCCAGCTCCTCCTCGCTCATTCGAGGCACGCGCTTCTTGGTCGGCATGCCGGCCGCCTTGGCATTGCGCTCCTCCTTGGCCGCCAGGATATCGCCCTCGCGCTCAAGGTAGGCGTCCCACTCGTTGTCGAGCAGGGCATTCACGGCGTCGCCTTCGACGGTCTCGCGCTCAAGCAGCACCTTGGCCATCAAATCGAGCTGGTCGCGACGGGCATCCAAAATCTCGACCGCACGACGATGGGCCTCACGCATAATGCGCTGGACCTCGATGTCGATGCGGCGCGCCGTCTCCTCGGAGTAATCCTGGTGATCGGCGTAGTCGCGGCCCAGGAATACCTGATGCTGCGCCTCACCAAACACCTGCGTTCCAAGCTCCTCGCTCATGCCCAGGCGCGTGACCATCTCGCGCGCCATCTTGGTCGCGCGCTCCAGATCGTTGCTCGCGCCCGACGTGATGTCGTCGCACATGAGTTCCTCGGCAACGCGACCGCCCAAGAACACGGCAAGCTCGTCGAGCATCTCGTTCTTGGTCTTGAGGAAGTGGTCCTCCTGCGGAAGCTGCAGCGTGTAGCCCAGCGCCTGGCCGCGGCTGACGATCGAGATCTTGTGAACCGGATCGGAGTGCTCCAGGATGTGACCCACCAGGGCATGGCCGCTCTCGTGGTAGGCGATCGTGGTGCGCTCGGCCTCGGTCATCACGCGACCCTTGCGCTGCGGACCGGCAATCACGCGCTCCATCGATTCCTCGACCTCGTCCATCGAGATCACGGAACGATGGCGGCGGGCAGCCAGCAGCGCAGACTCGTTGAGCAGATTTGCCAGATCGGCGCCGGTGAAGCCAACGGTCATCTGGGCGAGCTTCTCAAACTTCACGTCCTCGTCCATCGGCTTGTTCTCGGCATGCACGCGCAAGATCTGCTCGCGGCCCTTCACATCCGGACGGTCAACCGTAACCTGACGGTCAAAACGACCGGGGCGCAGCAACGCCGGATCCAGGATGTCAGGACGGTTGGTTGCGGCGATCAGGATGACCGACTCGCTCTCCTCAAAACCGTCCATCTCGACCAGCAGCTGGTTGAGCGTCTGCTCGCGCTCGTCGTGACCGCCGCCCAAGCCAGCTCCGCGCTGACGTCCCACAGCATCGATCTCATCGATGAAGATGATCGACGGAGCCTGGGACTTGGCCTCCTTAAAGAGGTCACGCACGCGGCTGGCGCCGACACCCACGAACATCTCGACAAAGTCGGAACCCGAGATGCTAAAGAACGGCACGCCCGCCTCGCCGGCTACAGCCTTGGCCAGCAGCGTTTTACCGGTGCCCGGAGGGCCCACCAGCAACACGCCGCGCGGAATCTTGGCGCCCAGCTTGCGATAGCGGTCCGGATCGCTCAAAAAGTCACGGATCTCCTCGAGTTCCTCGACTGCCTCGTCCACGCCGGCAACGTCTTCAAACTTGACCTTGGGGCGCGTGGCCTCGTTGGTCTTGGCGTTGGTCTTGCCAAACTGCATGTTCCTGTTGTTGGCGCCCATCATCTGGCGCATAAAGTAGAACATGATGGCGATAAGGGCGATCGTCGGAAGCACACTCATCGCCAAGTCGCCCCAAAAATCGGGATCGTTGGTGTTGACGATGTACTTGGTATCGGGGTGCTCCGCCATGAGCTCGGCAAGCGAATCGGAGCCGACATAGGTCGAGGAGAAGCTCTTGAGCTCGCTCGTATCGCCCTTGTCCTTCTTCGTCTTCCAGTAATGACCCGTCACGCTTCCGTCTTGAACCGTATAGGTCAGATCTTCGACGCGATCCTGCTTGATGGCGCTCACCATCTCGCTCGTCGCGAGCTTAACGGTATTGCTGGAATTGGCAAAGCCGGAGCCCATGTTAAAGAAGGCGTAGCCCAGAAGCGCGCAAGCCAAAATAAAAGGCTCTGTTAGACCAGGATTGACATGCCGACCTGCCGGCTAACTC
>JAXIYC010000062.1:0-30133 GCA_036304725.1 Collinsella sp.
CGGCGGTCGGCCCCATGCCGTCCTCCGTCGCCAGGAGGAAGAGCTCGACCTTCTCCCTGCTGTACATGCGAACCTCCAGTCCGGACCGCTTCACGGTCCAACTTTCTGTCCGCACCCCCATACGGCATATTACCTGGTCGAAACCAAAGCCCCGGCAGGCTATATCCCTCGAAGCGACCGAATAACCTTCACCACACAAAACAGCGGCGAACATGTCACTATCAACGAGCAGCCCGGCACCATCACCTTGCGTATTGCAAAAATCGATGCCGCCACGGATGCCGGTGCCCAAGTTGGGGCGTCGCTTACGGGCGCTGAATTCACCTGCGTCTCGCAATCAACTCCCGGCTGGACTCGCACCCTTACGACCGACGAAAACGGACGGGCGATCCTCAATGACGTTCCTCTGGGCACCTTTACCATCTACGAATCGAAAGCGCCCGAGGGCTACCTGATTTCAAACGACTGTTGGAGCTACACCGTCGGTGCCGAGCAACTCGGAGATACGGGCATCGTTGAGCTCGAAAACCGTATTCCCAACATCCCCATCGCCTTTGACCTTGAAATCTCGAAGTTTAAGGACCATGGCGATAACGATGAGTCCGGCCTTGAGCAGCCGGCGGGAGGCGTCGTCTTTGAAGTTGTCAGCAATAGCTCCCAACAAGTCGTCGGCACGTTGACCACAAACGTTTACGGCTTTGCCTCCACCAAAGACCAGCCCGAAGCATGGTTTGGCGCAGGCAAGCGACCCGCTGGCGCTCACGGTGCCATTCCCTACGACCGCGCGGGCTACACCGTTCGCGAGGTTGCAGAAACGGTCCCTGAAGGATTTAAGCAAGCAGGGGAATGGACCATCACAGCAGAGCAGATCGCAGACGGCGCCGAGCTTCAGTACATCGTTGACAACCATGCCCTATCGACATACCTTCAAATTGTAAAGCGCGATGCTCAGACCGGCGGCACCGTACCACTTGCCGGCTTTACGTTCCAGCTGCTCGATAGCCACCACGAGCCCGTCTCGCAAACATGTTGGTATCCGGCCCACAATGTAATGAATACCTTCACAACCGATACAGCCGGCGCCGTCACGCTGCCCGAATCACTTAATCCCGGAACATACTACGTGCGCGAGGCATCGGCCAAGGAACCGTATCTGCGCGGAGAAGACCTGGAGATAACGATTCCCGCCGACAGAAATCTGACGCCGGTCGCCGTCGCCTCGTTCTATGACGACGCCGCAACCGGAAGCATCGAAATCATTAAGACGGATGTTGTAGATGGGCGCGCCCTCGCTGGAGCCACGTTTGACATCCGCGCTGACGGCGACATCGTGCGAACCGACGGCAGCATCGTCGCCCTGGATGGCGAAACCGTCGCCACCGTTACAACCGACGAACGGGGGCATGCGCGAGTCGACCATCTTTCGTTGGGATGCGGTACCGCCACCTACGAGGTCGTCGAAACACAAGCGCCCGAAGGTTATCTGCTCAACCCGACCCCACACACTGTGAAGTTGTCGTACGCTGACCAGCAAACGCCCGTAATCGAAGTGCACCTTGACGTTTCCAACGACTACACCAAGCTCGATGTCTCCAAAGTCGACGCGTGCGGAGGTCAGGAAGTGACAGGCGCTGAGCTTGTCCTCTGCGACTCCAATGGCAACGAAATTGATTCTTGGACTTCATCCGGCAAACCGCACCGCATTGAGCACCTTTCACCCGGCACCTACACCCTGCGCGAAACGATGTCTCCGCGGACCTATGACCTTGCCGAGGAGATAACGTTTGAAATAAAGGATACGGGAGAAGTCCAATCCGTCGCGATGAAGGATGCGCCCATCGAGATCAAGGGGCAGGTCGACAAGCGTCAGGAACTTGTCCAACCTATCGAAAAGGGCCTGTTGGCTAACGGCGATGGTAAAAACCGTGCCACGATGCAAACCAATACGGATGGGCTTTTCTCCTATACCATCGACGCTCGAAACGATTCAACTACCTGGGTTGATGAGTTTACAATTACCGATGATCTTGAGTGTGCCGAGGACGATACGGCGAGATTCGTCTCAATCGAAACCCCCGTCGCCATCGGCGACCTCAATGGTCTGTGCAACGTGTGGTATCGCACGACTCCGTTGGACTCGACAGACGTCGATGAGCCGGCAAACGCGACACTTGACGATGGGCACGAAAATCCTTGGCTTGAGTCCGACGAAGTAAGGGAAAGTCTGGGTGAGGATTGCCGCCTCGTCGATTACGACGGCTGGCACCTCTGGAAGGCGGATGTCTCGACCACGGAATCCACCACACTCGAGGCGAAAGAACTCGACCTTGCGTCCAATACCGTCGTAACGGGCATTCGCATTGAATACGGTGCGGTAGCCGCCGACTTTACGACTCGAAGCGATGCGGATTCTTGGACCCGCGATGATCTCAAAGATGAGCACGACGACCTTGACGATGCCAAAGCAATCCTTGGCACAGACGCTCGGGGCGCAATCGTGCACATGCAGGCGACGTCGGCTTATACGCCCCAAACCGCACTCACCAACAGCGCACGCGTCGATCTTTGCCGCAACGGCGGCGGCGATAAACTTGAGTCACATGACGAGGACCGTGTCATTCAACGCTGTACCCTACCGCAGGACCTACCGGCAACAGGATCAGTTCCCATCGCCGCTTGCATCACCGCGCTCCTGACCTCGGGTGCCGCAGCCCTATGGTTCGCTCGCCTTAGGTCGATCCCAAAGAACCGCTAGCGCGATCAAAAAGCGGGCGAGCCAGTCCCCCGGCTCGCCCGCTTTCAATCATTTGAATCGCCGTATCTACTCTGCAGACGAAGATCCACCATCAACGATTGCCTGCTCGGACTCAGGAATCCCATCGGCGCCCGTGCTCTGTTCTTGCTCCACCTCTTCGCTGATTGCGGAGGCGGGGGTCGAGCCCTTCGCACCCACGATGTAGGCAGCCCCAAATCCTAACGCAATGGCAATCAAGGTCAAAATCACGTAGACAGGCCAATGGCGCTTAATATACGAAAACACGTTGACTCCTTAGAGCTCCGTCTACGAACGGCGGATAACCTCGGTCACGACCTCGGATACCGTAGCAATGTTCGTCGGGTTGACATTGTGGGGCAGGTCGTCCTCGGTACGAGCGCAAGCCAGACGCGTGCCGTCCACGCCGGCGATGGTGAGGGCTCGGCGGCTCGCCTCGAGCGCGGCATAGGCATCGGTCTTGGCATAGGGCATCTCGAGCGCGCCACAATCGACATGGAACGACTTGCACACCTTGCTGACCAGGTTCATGATGCGGCGATCGCCCTTGAGCAGCTGCTGTTCGCCCTCGACCGTCACCACCGAAAGCCTACCGGCGCCGACGGATTCAAGATTGATGAAGAATACGCCGCGGAGCTTATCGCGATGCGAAGCCAAGAAGGCCTTCATGCCGGCGCCATCACAATCCGAGGCGCCCGTTGCCACAAACCAGATATCGTGACCGAGCAGCTCATCATCGCCCATAGAGGCGACAGCCGAGAGCATATCTTCGGAAGAAGCGCCATCGGAAGACGTAGCGCCGCCCTTCCAGCCATCGTTATCGTCCTCGAAGTTATCCCACGAACCGATACCGCGACCGGACTTCTTGGCATCGTAATCGTCTTCGACGCCCAGCCAATCACTCATGCTGTCCTGCTCGTTTTTCCTTTTACGACCGAACAGGCCACCCAGGCCGCGTTTGCGAGACTTGGGTGCCGCTGGGGCGGGAGCCGAAATGGTCTCGATCGGCTGCGCGCCCGACGCAACGGGCATAGAAGGCGCAACGGGTGCCGATGTGGGTTCGGGACCCTGGGCAGTAGCAAAGGGGTCGTTGACCTGGGCAGAGGGATCGGGAAGGTCGAACAGCGACGTGCGAGACGCAACGTTTGCCTGCTTCATAGACGGCAGCGACGGATCGGGGACCGAAGCCAGCGGAGACGAGGAAGGTGCAGGCGACGGTGCCGACGCCGGATCGGGAACATTTATCTGCGGACGCGGCGATGCCTGGGAGGAAATCTGGGCCATAAGGGAATCGACCGTTTCGTCCTGGGTGGGAGCAACATTGGCAACCGTGGCACCGGAACCACTCGGGGTCGGCATGGTGAAAATCTGCGTGGAGTAAGGCCTCGACTCATCCGTCTCGGGAGTCTCGGAAACCGCAGGCACTTCCTCCTGCTCGACCTCGGTCGAATCACCTTGATCGGCTGCCGCGTATTGCTCTTCGTCAGAGTTGGCCTCGACGGACTCGTCCTCGGCGGCATCTTGGATTTCGGCAGCATCAATGGGCTCGTCATCGTCTGCCGCGTCGCCCTGCTCATCGGAAACAGGAAGGGGCTCGGCAATTGCGGTGCCTTGCTTTTCAAACGTTATCGTGGAATCGAACTGCGCGGCATCAAACGACATGGTGCTATCGACGTGCTGCTGAGCCTCGAAAGACGTTGTTGCCTCAACAACATCCGCTGACGTCGGTTGCTGGGACTCAAAGGACGTCGTAGCTTCGGCAGCGTCGACGGGCCCGGACTGCATAGCCTCGTTCTGCTCAAACTCTTGCGCCGCGCGCTCACGTGCCGCCTCGGCTGCCTGCTGCTGAGCGATAGCCTCCTGCTCGGCAACCTCGCGTGCGGCAGCGCGCTTCTCCTCGAAATCGTCAACAAATTTCCTGCCCTTTGCAAGCGCACCCTTAAAGAAGCTGGAAGCGCTGGCGCCAATCGAAGAGAACGCGGATGCAATATCGGCATGGGGCGTTGCCGCGGGAATCTCGGCAGAGAAATCAGTATCGCTCTCGTAAGACACGCGCCTCGGCTGTTCAACGTAATCGTCGTCAGACTCGTCCGCAACGTCTTGCGCCGGCGCGGCGGGAGCCAAAATGTCCAGTCCTGCCGCGGGATCGATCGCAGACACCGCCTCGGGCTCGGCAACGGCAGCGGTAACCGCGGCAGACTCATCATCCGCAGTGACAACGGGCGCAGGCTCGGGCTCAAACGTCGGCTCCTCGCCCTCCTCGTAATCGAGCGTGCAGGACTCGGGAAGCATTCCGAGCGCACGGATGGCATCCGAACCAAAGCGGATGTTGCCGGCGGCGTTGCGATAGAGCTTGGGCTCGGGCTCGGCCGCGGCAGGCTCCTCCGCCGGCTCAGCAGCGGGAACCTCGTCATTGAACTCTTCGGCCTGGACAGCCTGATTCTGATCCTCGGGCACGATGGCGCCAATCAGCGTCTCGTCGGCAGACGCACCCTCAAAGCCCTCGATCTGCTCGTCAAAAGCCTCGCCCTGTTCGGGCTCGGTTTGAGCGTCGGGAGCAATCGGCTGACCGAACTCGTCCTCGGCGTAGGTAGGCTCTTCGTACTCGATGGTGTTGCCGTAGTCGTTTTGCTGCTGGGCCGCGGCATACTCCGCCGCCGCGCGCGCCATTTCCTCGGCACGACGTTTCTGCTCCCCAAAATAGGTATCGAACGGAACATCGTCGGGAAACTCGTTCTCGCCTTGGAAGGGAGCAACGTTGTCCATAACACCGAGCATAGCGGCGACAGAAGACTTGTTGCACACCGCGCCGGACGTATAGGGAAGAATGTGGCGGTTAGAGATGATGTTTGCCGCGTTGGCAAGTGCAACGAGGGAAGCGAGGATCGCGACAATCCACAGCAGAACCTTGAGCGCGCCGGGGAGCGGCAGGATACGCAGGATGGCAACGGCAGCAGGGGCAACCGTGGCAACGGGCAACAGCTTGGCGATGAGCGCACGATACGAAGCATAGGGCTCGCGGGCGAGCAGCTCAGCACGGAGAGAGTCGTAGTGTGCGACAACGACCACCGGGCGGTTGCGCGGAGACGCGAGCGGGCCCGAGGCCTTGTGGTAGGCGATGACATTTTGGCTCACGCCCGTCTTGCCCAGGCGCGAAACCACGGGGTGGCCCGTGCGCTCGAGCACGTAAAGAACGGCGCCGACAACGGCCAGCAAGGTGCCGACCAAGCCGATACCGCCGCCGATGCCCATCAGCAGGGCGCCGGCAAACGCAAGAATACCGGTAACGGCAAATGCCAACCTACCGGGCGCCGGGGCATTGAACTCCTGAACCTCGGGATCAAAGCCGTGGTTGCGGAAGATCTGAGCGATATCCTCGGCAGCCAAGCGCTCTTCTTCGCTGCATGCCGGCGTAATGCCGGTGTTCTGCAGCAGGTGGTTAATATAGTTCTGGGTGTTCGCCATGTGCGCTCCACATCCATAATCCGACAAATAGGCCCAATGCATGCACATTAGAACCGTATATAGTCGAAAGTATACCCCGAGCGAGCGCAAACGACCGAATTCGGGCCATCTTAACGCCCCGAGCGGACAAGGATATAGCCTAATCTCCATATCGGACTAAAATCATGGCAGCAAACCACCTTCTCATGCGAGGACTCTATGACGGCAAGCGACGCGACCGCGACAATTAAAAAGGGAAGTTCGGAGCCCGGTTTCGATAAAACGGCTCAGCGCATCCTCAATCTTTTCTTTGTGCTCAACAGCTCCCCCGAACCGCTGACGACCGAGCAGATCGTCTTGGATTCCGACCTGGGATATGGCTCGGGCAACATCGACTCGGATAAGCGCAAGTTTCGGCGCGATCGTGACAAACTGCTCGAGCGTGGCATCTTAATCAAGGAAGTTCGCCCCGCCGGTGCGCAGGAGACCGAGGAAAGCTCGTGGACAATCGACCGCGAGCACACGTTTGCAGCAGGTGGCCTCATCACCGCAGACGACGCCGACATCCTACTCAACGCCATCGACCAGACGCTAGCAGCCGGCTCTTCCACCTTTGCCGCGCCGCTTGCCGATATTCG
This sequence comes from Collinsella sp., assembly GCA_036304725.1. Taxonomy (GTDB): domain Bacteria; phylum Actinomycetota; class Coriobacteriia; order Coriobacteriales; family Coriobacteriaceae; genus Collinsella. Next base: position 6,856 of record JAXIYC010000062.1, read on the forward strand.
CTCCAAAATTGCCTACCTCACCGGCATGTCGGCGGTGGACGAAGCACCGATCCGCCGCTCTCCCACCGTCGATGCGGTATGGAGCGCCTTTGCCGAGCGATGCGCGCTGCGATTTTTATATCAGAACGGACGCGGCGAGCAGAAAGAACGTACCGTCTGCGTCTACGGCATGTTCGAGCGCGAGGGCGTGGCGTACTTCTGCGGCCTCGACAATGCCACCGACGACATCAGGACATTCCGCTGCGACCGTATCGTTCGCGCTTGGCGTCCTTTGAAGGCCTACGCCATCCCTGCAGACTTCAATCTCAACGACTATCTGTTCTTTGAATTCGATTTTGCCGACCGACCGCCCGTTGCAGCCACGTTCTCGTTCGGTCCTCAGACGCAGATCGATATGATCAACGGCCTCACGCGCGGGCGAGGTGAGCTCGCACACACCGATGCGGGATGGACCTGGACCGTTGACGTGCGCGATCTTGAAGCCGCCGCCTCATTTTGCATGGCCCACGCCATGGACGGCATGAGGCCCATGGCCCCCAAATCGCTCAAGCAGGCGTGGAACCACCTCATTGAAAGGACGGTGCACGAGCATGCCCGTGCGTAAACTCACCAGCGAGCAGAGACTCTCGCGCGCCATCGACATCATGGAGGCCCTCTACGCCGCCGGCGATGGCGGCATGACACGAACCGAGATTTGCAGCCGCTTTGACATCACGGGGGCGTCGCTCGACGAGATTCTCGAGATCGTCTCGACGCTCGCGGACCGAGAATCGGGTGCGCGCATCATCTGCGAATGCCACGGCGAGCGTGTGGTCCTCACCGGCGACGCCGGGCGTGTTCTACCGTTGCGCCTGAGTGCCGCCGAGGGCGCTGTGCTCAACCACGAACTTGAATCGTTGGGGATCGAGCCACAGACGGCAGCCCGGATTCGGCATGCTCTTCTACCCGAAGAGCTCGGCTATAACCAGCGCGTCTTTGACACCGTCAACCACGGGTCGCACTGGCAGCAGCTGAGCTGCGCCATTCAGGACGGCGTTCGCTGCCGCATCTCGTATCGCTCGATGGACGATGCACGGCCACGCGAGCGTCTGGTCGATCCCTTGCGCATTACGGTAAACGGCGACCAAACATACCTGATTGCCTGGGACATCGCGGTCGATGAGCAGCGCACCTATCGCATGGATAAAATCGAGGGACTCACCTTGACGGAAGACTCCGTCGTGCCTCACACACCGGGCGTCGCATCCCTCCACGATTCCCTTGCCCGGACGCAGCGTAGCGCAAAGCTCTTGATGCCATTCGATATGGCGGAGCATCTGGACTGGGCCGGCATCACCCTAATCGAGCGCAGCGGGGCAGACATGGCAACGGTAACCGTGCATTACGGCTCCGAGCGTTGGCTACTGAGCCAGATAATCGCAGCGGGCGGAGCCATCCGCATCTTGGATGACCCCGCCCTGTCAAAGCGTCTGTGCGATATGGCAAAAACCCTCGTCTGTCCGCTTTAGCGCCGCCGCTCGTGGTGTGCGCGCCACAGTTGCAGATAGTGACCGATCTGCGCCGATTCGATGCGCTGGTAGGAGCTCGTGGGCAGCGACGTTAAGAACTTCTTTCCGTAGCCCTTCGTCACCAGGCGCGGGTCGGCCAGAATCAGCACGCCGCAATCGGTCGACGAGCGGATAAGGCGGCCGGCCGCCTGCTTAACCTCGAGCACCGCCTCGGGCAGCGAATAGCGCGCCCAAGCGCGGTCTTCGCGCAGGTTGCGCTCGCACGAGAGCGGGTCCGTGGGGCTCGAGAACGGCAGCTTGGGAATGATGACGCAACGCAGCGTCTCGCCGCTGGCGTCAAACCCCTCCCAGAAGGCCTTAAGCGCAAAAAGCGACGAGGTCGGCTCGTTGATAAACCGGTCGCGCAGGCGACGAGGAGATGAGTTGCGCTGCTGGCAGTTGAGCTCCAGACCCGCACGGGCCATCTTGGGCTCAACGCGGGCGTACAGGTCTTCCATGTCGCGCCGATTGGTGAACAACGTGAGCACCGATCCGCCCATGGCAAGATGGGCGTCGACCAGCACGCGCTCGAGCGCCGTAAGATAGCTCTCACGATCGCGCGGATCGGGTATATCGCCCGCAACGACTACAGCCATGTTCGAATCGAAGTCGTAGCTCGAGTCCAAGTGCAGCGATGAGGATGTTGAAGCACCGATGCGATCGAGGCCGACCGCATGGTTAAAGTGTTCAAAGCTTTTGGACACCGTCATGGTCGCCGAGGCAAAGATAGCCGTGTGAACCTCGGGCAGCCACTCGGTTGCCAAGGCCTCGCCAATGTCGATGCGCTCTGCGGTCATCGACTCTCCGCCGGCACGCAACCTGCGATTGACCTGCAGCGAATACACGTAGTGTTCATCGGTGCCATCAATGATGAGTTTGAGGTTCTCGGCCAGCTCGTGCAGGCGGCGTGAGATATCGCCCAGGTCGACAACAACCTCGGGCTTGTCGGCGGCGACGGCTTGCACCAGCGCGTCGACTCTCTTGTCAGCCTGTTCCAATGCGTCGATGGCAGTGTAGGCCGACTGTAAGAAATCATGCCAGTCGTCAGATTCGCGCAACTCGGGGCCAATCCATAGATTGGCATTGTCATAACCCCCACGGGCACGGCGACCGAGCTCGCGAACGCCATCGAACACGTCGGCGATTGCCATGCTCGCGCGCGCAACCGTCGACGTCGCCTTGGCAGTAAGGCCCAGGTAGAGCGTAGAGCCCTCGGAGGTTGCCAAATCACGGGAAACCTGGCTTAGCGCGCCGATGCTCGAGCCACCCAGGCGCTCAAACAGAACGCGTGATTCGTCCGCCGACACCACGCGCGCCCACTGACGGCGCGCCTCGCGCTCGATGGAATGGGCCTCGTCGATTACCCAATGACGAATCGGAGGTAAAATCCTGCCCTCGGCCGCGACATTGCGGAACAGCAGGGAATGGTTGGTGACCACCACATCGGCATGCGCCGCACGACGGCGAGCGCCGTGGACCAAACATTTATCAGGGAAAAACGGGCAGAGGCGACGAGCACACTCGCGCGAGGCCGTCGTAAAGTCGGGGCGGTTGACGCTGCGCCACCGAATGCCGAGCGAGTCGAGGTCGCCATCGGCTGATTGGCAGACGTACGCCATAATGACCGCGACCGCCGTGAGCGTGTCCGCCGGGTCGCGCTTGGTGGTAATCTCGACCTGGCCTCGGCTCATGCGCTCAAGCTTGCGCAGGCACGGATAGTGGTCATAGCCCTTGAGAGCGCAAAATGACAGACCACCGTCCAGTTGCTCGGCAAGTTTTGGCAGCTCATGGTACATGAGCTGGTCGGCAAGATTGTTCGATTTGGTCGCAATACCAACCGTGATGTTGTTACGGCGCGCTGCCTCGGCAAAAGGCACCAGATAGGCCATCGATTTGCCGACGCCCGTGCCCGCCTCAATTACACGATGAGTGCCCGTGACCAGCGCATCGCGGACCTCGAGCGCCATCGCGATCTGCTCATCACGCGGCTCGTAGGTGGGATACATGCGATTGACCAGGCCACCTGGCGCATAGTCTGCCTCAATCTCCTCACGACTCGGCATCTTGAGGACCGGCAGTTCGTCGGCGTCCACCCGATCGTCGGCGCGATCGGCCTTGAGAACGTCAGCACGAGCGGCGCTGAGAGAGAAGATAGAACCAGGGTTCTGCCCTGCCAAGAATGAGAAGATAGGACGATAGGACCAAGGCACATCCGGATGCATGTCGGCTAGGCGCGCCATGAGGCCCTGAGGCAAGTCGGTGAGCGCCACGAGCAACACGCGCCATACGCCACACAGGGCGTCGACGTCGGCATTGGCACGGTGTGATACCGAGTCACAGCCAAACAGATCGGCCATAAAAGACAACTTGTGCGATGCCAGGCGCGGAAGCGCGATGCGCGACAGCGCCAGCGAATCGATCCAGATATCGCTCACGTTGACGCCGCCTTTGACCGACTCGATAAACGAGCGGTCGAACGTGGCGTTATGTGCGATTACCGGGCAACCACCGACAAAATCGGCGAGAGCGGCTACGGCCTCAACGGCCGACGGGGCATCTGCCACATCGGCATTTGTAATGCTCGTGAGCTCGGTGATCTCGGCGGGAATCAGCTGCTTGGGATGCACGAAGGTATCGAAGCGGTCGACGACCTCGCGGCCCGAAAGACGGGCCGCCGAGATCTCGATCAGCTCATTGTCCTGCACCGAAAGACCTGTGGTCTCGGTATCGAGGACAATCACATCTTCCTCGATAAGGCCGAAGGACTGCGTTTTGGCGCGTTCGGCAAACGTGGCATAGGAGTCGATGACAAACTGCGGCGTTCCTGACGAAACCGCGTCCTCGATTAGCATGCAATGCCCGCTCGACGAAGGCCCATACGAATCAGGCTGTCACAGACCTGCGGGAACGTCATGTCGTCGGTGTGGCGAATCTCATCCGGATACAGCGACGTATCGGTCATGCCGGGAATGGTATTGGTCTCGAGGATGACGGGGCCGTCCTCGCTCACGATAAAATCGCTGCGCGAGATGCCCAGGCAACCGAGGGCCTTGTGAGCAGCACAGGCTAGCTCCTGAGCGCGAGCGTAATTCTCGGGTGAAATCTGCGCCGGAATACGATGGATGTCCGTAGGGTCGACATACTTCACGTCCAAATCGTAGAACTCACAGTCCTCGGGTTTGCGAATCTCGACAATCGGCAGGGCGCGCACGTCGTCCTCGCCGTACACGCCGACGGTGATCTCGGTACCCTCGACGCACTTCTCGACCAGCACTTTGTCGCCGTACTCAAACGCCTTGGCAATTGCCGCGGGCAGCTCGGAGGGCTCATGGACCAGGGAAATGCCATAGCTGGAACCGTTGACGGCCGGCTTCACAAAGCTGCGCTCGCCACAAACCTCGACGATATGATCGATATCGACTTCATCGCCCACCTCGAGCGCAAGGCCGGGGGCAATGGGAATGCCCGCCTTGGCGTACAGGAGCTTAGAGACCTCTTTGTCGGCACCGCAGGCGCTAGCAAGCACGCCCGAGGCCGTGTAGGGGATACCCAGGGTCTCCATGGCGCCCTGCATGGCACCATCCTCGCCGCCGGCACCGTGCATGGCGATAAACGCCACGTCAAAGCCCCCGGTTGCCATGGTTACCATAAAGTCATCAGCGGCCGTATCGAGCAGCTCCACCGAGGTGTAGCCGGCTTCCTTCAGTGCCACCACAACGTTCTTTCCCGAATTGAGTGAGATCTCGCGCTCAGCGGAATGACCGCCCGCCAAGACCGCTACGTGCATGTTCTCTAGGCTTTTACCCGGCATGGGCAGACTCCTCCTCTATAATTTCTGCAGCTGATACCATATTGTAGCGATACCCTCTACGTTTCCCCAAAATCGAAAGGCTTCCATGAATCCCAGGACTAAATCTCAGGACATTCGCGACTTGAGCCAAAACGATATTCGCGAGCTCGTGGCCGAACTTGGCCAGGCCGCCTTCCGCGCGAAGCAGCTTATTGAATGGGTCTTCGAGAAGAACGTTTGTTCGTTTGACGATATGACCAACCTTCCCAAGGCTTTCCGCGAGCAGCTTAAAGAGGCTTTTGCCTTTGACACGCCGACTGAACTCACCAAGCAGGTTTCCAAAGATGGCTCTCGCAAGTATCTGCTCGAGTACCACGACGGCGTTTCCGTCGAGACCGTCGGCATGCCCCGTCGTAACAAGCTTTCCGCCTGCGTTTCCACCCAGGCAGGCTGTGGCATGGGCTGTGCCTTTTGCGCTACCGGTCTCAACGGCCTCAAGCGCTCTCTGACCGCTCAAGAGATCGTCGACCAGGTACTTCATGTATCCAACGACTTTGGCGAGCGCGCCACGAGCGTTGTCTTCATGGGCCAGGGCGAGCCGTTTGCCAACTACGACGAGGTTCTCAAGGCGCTGCGAATCCTCAACGACCCCGATGGCATCGGTATCGGCGCTCGTCACCTCACCGTCTCTACCAGCGGCGTTATTCCCGGTATTCGCAAATTTGCCGACATCCCCGAGCAGTTCACGCTTGCCGTTTCCCTGCATTCCGCCATCCAGTCGACGCGCAATAAGCTCATGCCCGGTGTTAAGAAGTACACGCTGCTTCGCCTTCACGAAGCGCTTCAGCTCTACACCGAGAAGACCGGCCGCCGCCCGACCTATGAGTATGCCATGATCGAAGGCGTCAACGATACGAATCCCGAAATGCAGGCGCTCTGCGACTTCTGCGAGGGAACGCTGTGCCACGTTAACCTCATTCAGCTTAACGACATCGAGGGTAGCCCGCTCAAGCCGTCGCCGATTCATAAGGTTGAGGGTCTTCAGCGTCGTCTTGAGTCCCGTGGCATCGAGACCACGATTCGTAACTCCCGTGGTAACGATATTGACGCCGCTTGCGGACAGCTGAAGCAGCGCTTCAAAGTTCAGAAGAACGCATAGGGGAGTCGCATCCCAAAACGTTTCATGTGAAACATCGAACGACCCCGGTTACAGAATATGCAACCGGGGTCGTTTCATTTATTGACCTTAATTTTGAATCAGCTGCTACCTGTCCCATTTTTACGGCCAAAATAAGGGGTCCTTGTCTCATGAATCAGACAAGGACCCCTCAAAATATGCTGAGTAATTGTTAGGTACCTAATAGCCTACAGTTTCCCATTGGTTGCTGACCCAACCTTGATTAATCTTGGGATTCTTCGTTACCTGAGCAGTACGCATGGCAACATCTTCTGTCATAACATCCATTTTCTTTTTGGAACTATCGACGATATCTTGCGCGCTACGAAGCAAACGACCTCGAAGTTCATCGTCTGTCGCGATCCTATAGCCAGCAAAGGCACCAGCCGCGACAGTCGTCACCAATGCAATCGCTGTTAAAATCTTATTCCTCATCTTGGCCTCCTTGATCAAACTTAATCATTTCGCCAAGAATACGAGAGAGCTCTTCCTCGTCTTTAAACTCAATCTCAATCTTATTCTTTCCACGCGAGCTCTTCACACGCACGTTGGTATTAAAAACCTGACGAAGCACGCGGGCAGCCTTTTTAAAAGACTGAGGCGTTGCAGGCCTCGGCGTCTTAGGTGTCTCTCCGGCAGAAAACAACGGAGCAAGATTTTCTGTCGCTCTTACGGAAAGGCCCTCTGTAACAACTTTCTCTGCAAGTCGAATACGCGCGTGCTCATAGGGAACTGCAAGAATCGCACGTGCATGACCAGCAGTAAGTTTGCCCTCAAAAATCATCTGCTGAACTACTTCGGGGAGATCGAGAAGACGCAGCGAGTTTGTAATTGCAGAGCGTGACTTGCTTACTGCCTTCGACAATGCCTCCTGGGTCATCCCGCTGGCATCAATGAGTTGGCGATAGCCCTTAGCCTCTTCGACGGGATTCAGATCAGAACGCTGAAGGTTTTCGATAAGAGCAAGAGCCAGCATCTCTTCATCATTTACCTCTTTAATGATGACTGGCAATTCTTCAAGGCCAGCAAGCTTTGACGCCTGGTAACGACGCTCACCAGCGATGATCTCATAGCCGTTTCCATGCTTGCGAACCAAAAGCGGCTGCAAAACGCCATGTTCTTGGATTGACTCGCTCAACTCGCGAAGTTCAGTTTCGTTAAAGTGAATTCGCGGCTGATTAGGGTTGGGAACGATATCCTCAATAGGTAGTTTTGTTTCAGATGCGGCATTTGAAGCCGATGCAGCCGAACCGCCGGTCTCATACTCGGCCTCTGAGACCAAAGCATTGAGTCCACGTCCCAATCCGCCACGTTTCTTTACACTAGGCACGCTTGATCACCTCTTTTGCAAGGTTCATATATGCTTTTGCACCCTTATTTTGAGGTGCATAGGTAATTACCGGTTCTCCAAAAGACGGAGCTTCGGAGATTTTAACCGTACGGGGGATTAGCGTCTTAAACGCCTTATCACCAAAGTACGATTGAACCTCCTCAACAACCTGATTCGATAGTGAAGTACGCGAGTCATACATGGTCATAAGCACACCATAGGTGTCTAAGCCCTTGTTCAGCCGTGATTTGACCATCTTCATTGACTCAAGCAGCTTCGTAACGCCCTCGAGTGCGTAATATTCGCACTGGATCGGAATCAAAACGCTGTCTGCTGCGGTCAAAGCGTTGATAGTAAGCAGGCCGAGCGAAGGAGGACAGTCAATGAAAATAAAGTCAAACTCGTCCTGAATCGGCTCAAGCAAATCTTTGAGGCGGGTTTCACGAGCTATTGCGCTTACGAGCTCAATTTCCGCGCCTGCAAGTTGAATTGTAGCCGGAATAACGAATACCTTTTTACAATTTGTATCAAGAACAAGCGATTCTGCCGGCACATCATTCAACAATGCATCATAGATGCAGTGATCAAGGTCTTCTTTTTCAATTCCGAATCCACTGGTGCTGTTTCCCTGCGGATCAAAATCGACAATCAGTGTCTTACGACCCTGCTCACCCAGTGCTGCTGCAAGGTTTACAGCCGTCGTTGACTTACCGACGCCGCCTTTTTGATTGATGATTGCAATGATACGCGTGTCTTTTTCGCTCTTAGAACGCTTAACGTCGCGAAATCCCACGGTCCCTCCTGGTGTGTATTAAAGCTGTCAAACGGAGGATGTTTCACGTGAAACATTCCGAATCGATATCAACCGCCATGTTTCACGTGAAACACTGCAAGTTGTTAGTATCCATTATGTTTCACGTGAAACATCTAGGCAAGCGGATTCTTCTTTGCCACGCCATTTGCACGAGGCAATGAGACAGATGCTGGATGACTCTTCTTAAGAACAATGAACTCCCTGTGACCCAAGCCTTCAGGCAAATCAATTGCGTCATTCAGAAGCAAAGTGAAGCCGCAAATCTTAGCTGCTGACATGCCGGAAGCAAGCTCCTCATCCGAAGGATTGCCCTTGGTTATAACAAATAGCCCTCCATCCTTCAGATACGGAGCCGCATACTCAACAAGAATCGGTAGAGGGGCCAGTGCGCGGGCGGTTACAACAGAGAACTGCTTCTTATGGCTTCGAGCATATTCTTCAAGACGATCATGAACCGCATGAGCATGTTTCAATCCAAGAGCATGGACAAAGGAATTAACCGCATCAACCTTCTTGCCAACAGAGTCAATATAAGTAGCTTTACGATGCGTGGTTATGGTTAATGGAATACCAGGGAAGCCCGCACCTGTTCCCATATCGAGCAAAGCTCCCTCAGGAGCCTTGTTGATATAGGGGAGCAAAACAAGTGAGTCGAGGATATGAAGTACTGCAGCATCTTCTACGTTAAGAATACGGGTGAGATTGGTTGTCTTATTTGTTTCTAGAACCAAATCCAAATGCTGAATACATTTCCTCAGCTCAACATCAGTTACGCTCAAGGAATACTCTTTGCAATAGGAAGTTAGACGACTCAACATCTCGTCAGCCTGCTGATCAGTAAGTACTAACAACGAAAGCTCCTTTCTGACAAAAATCAGTGTATCGAGAACTTTTGACAAAAAAAGGGAACGTGGAAACCACGTCCCCTTAGCATAAGCTCGAGAAGATTATCGAGCAACAATCACCACATGGCGATCAGGGTCAGAACCCTCAGAATGAGTATCGACGGCATCATTGCCACGAAGTGCAATGTGAACCAGTCGACGCTCGTAGGCATTCATGGGCGGAAGCGAAACACTCTTATGAGTGCGGATGGCACGCTCGGCAGCAGACTGAGCCATGGAAGCAACCTTGTCCTGACGGCGACTCTTGTATCCCTCTACGTCCACTACAACCGGATACCTAAAGCCAAGTTTGCGGCTCACCAGCAAAGAGAACATAACCTGAAGGGCATCAAGGGTGCGACCATGACGGCCAATGAGAACAGCAAGGTCGGGAGCCGTTACATCCAAAATCAGCTCACCCTCGTCGCCCTCATACTCATCGATAGGAGAGTTGGCGGCATCGAAGTGCGAAAGGATGGAACGCAGGATGGAAATCGCAACATCGGCAATGGTGTCGAGCTCCTCATCGGTCAGCTCTTCACCAGCCTTGTAGCGCTGTGCAATCTCGGGATAATCGCCCGCGACCTGCGGGGCAACCTCCTCAAGCATATCCTCGATGATCTCTTCAGACATAACGTACTCCAAAGGTTAGGTACCTAAATAAGATTGATATCCCGTTACTTCTTCTTGTGCGGGCGCGGCTTCTTCTCTCGACGAGTGACCTCAACCTGCAGCGGAGCGTTCTTAAGACGCTCCTCCTCATCGGCCTTCGCCTTGTCGATGACCTTCTGCGTCACAAAAATCTGCTGGATAACCTGCCAAGCAGACGAGACGTCATAGTACAGCAGAACACCAACGGGAAGGCTCCAGCCCATCCAAAGCATCATGACCGTCATGACAACGGCCATCATACGCATGCTCTGAGCCTGCTGGCCGGTCTGGTTGCGCGACATATAGAGCTGCGGAATCAGGGTCAGGACGGCGAACAGGATCAGGCAAACCAGCGCAGGCAGTGCAACCATAAAGCCATCGGCAAAGGAAGCGCTCGGCGTGGTGGTCAGGTCGGGCAGGATGTTGAAGAACGAGAACGTGCCGTCGTTAAAGTACTGCGGCAGGTTGCGCAGCAATGTAAACAGGGCGAACAGGATAGGCATCTGAATCAGCAGCGGCAGACAGCCAGCCATGGGGTTGAACTTGTTCTCGCTGTAGAACTTCTGCATCTCCTCGGCCTGACGCTGGGGATCGTCGGCATAGCGCTCCTGGATCTCGAGCATCTTGGGCTGCAGCACCTGCATGCGAGCCGTCGACTTGGTCGACTTGAGCATAAGCGGCGTCAGCAGCAGACGGATGATGACCACCAGAATGATGATGGACAGGCCCCAGTCGACCGCAAAGGTCTGGATGAGCTTGAGCAGCTCGAAAAGGATGTTAACGATCCAATCCCACATGTAAGTTTTCCTCCGATAGCGAGTGCCCGCTAGGGCACAGGGTCATAACCGCCGACGTGCAGGGGATTGCAGCGAGCGATGCGCCTCACGGCAAGCCAGCAGCCTCTCAAAACACCGTGCTTCTCAATCGCCTGGATGGCGTATTGCGAGCACGTTGGGTAATAAATGCAGGCGTCAGGCAATAAGGGCGAAATAACCTGTTGATATATGCGAATAGGAGCGATGGCAACACGTCGCAAAACGTGATTGCTCATCGCTCCTCCCCGGCAACGCCGGCGCGCTTCATAAGCGAACGCAACGCCTTGTCCATCTCCTGCGGCGAGGAAACCCTAGTCTTGGGAGTTGCAAACAAGATGATGTCATAACCCGCAACGGGAAATCCGCAGCTGCGGGCGGCCTCGCGCATCACACGCTTAGATCGGTTGCGCACGACGGCACAACCGAGTCGCTTAGCACCAACGAAGGCGACCCTTCCGGAGTCGCCTTCGCCAACCGATTCACATATGGTCATTCGAATCAGAGGGTGATTGAAACGACGCCCCTGACTGAACACATGCTCGAAATCTTGCCGAGACTTAATAGTCTTCATGCGAGATGCGTGTATCGCTGCTAGACAGTGAGACGCTTGCGGCCCTTGGCGCGACGACGGGCGAGCACGGCACGACCACCCTTAGTGGCCATACGGGCACGGAAGCCATGGGTCTTGGCACGCTTACGCTTATTAGGCTGATACGTACGCTTCATCTTAAGTTCCTCCTGCTGCATTTCGAGTGTCCGCGGGGACGCGGACGCAGATATAGACACGTGAGCTTGAAGATTGTAGGGAAATCAATGTTCAAATGTCAAGAAATCAAAGGTAAAAGGTTGCGCAGTTCACACGGTTCCCCCATAAGCCAAGCTCGATTTAGCGGTGCATGACAACTTTTCACGATATTTCATCGAGTTTTCAACAGGTCATGTTGGCAATGTTGAGAACTTTTCGCCCGTTTTCCAAAGTTTTCAACAGGTTTTGGAAAGTTGTCGAAAGATGAGAAACATTGCGCGGTGAGCTACTATTTGTTCGAAACCTTTTGGAAGATTGCGAGCGGCATGTCTGATGACTTTTACACCATGGTCGATTCTGGAGACCCGGCACCCGACAACGAGCACATCACCGGCGTGCGCGAAGAGCGTGCGGAAGGCGAGCAGACGACCACGCAGGCGCCAAAAGCCATGTACGCCGCGCGTATCGCCGTCTATGACGACATGCTGTCGACACCGCGTGTGATCGTCATTGATCCGCAAGATGTCCGCACGTATTTGGAAGAGACTACCAACACCGTCTACCAGTGCATGAAAGAACAAGGTGGCCATATCTCGCTCATGGTCATCCGCGAGATTGTCGAAAACTTTATCCACGCGCACTTTGCCGAGCCCATCATCTCGATTCTGGACGGCGGAGACACCATCCGCTTTGCCGATCAAGGACCCGGCATCGACGACAAGGAACGCGCTTTCGACTTTGGCGTTACCAGCGCAAACAGCAAGATGAAGCGCTATATCCGTGGAACCGGAGCAGGGTTTCCCATGGTGCAAGAGTATTTGGAAAACGCCGGCGGTGCCGTATCCATCGAGGACAACATGGGCAACGGCACCGTGGTTACGGTAAGCCTGGACCCTAAACGCGTGCAGGAAATCGAGCGCGCCGGCGGACGCGGTGCTGCCGTGCGGCCCGAGACGGAGCAGCCCACATATCCCCTGCCGGGAGCTTTTGCGCAGCAGCCCATGGCAACGCAGCAGATGCAGCCCCCCGTGGGGCAGATGCAGCATCCCGGAATGCTTCCCACACAAGAGCCCCAGGCGGCATCTATGTCGATGCCGCCAAACATGCCAGAGGCCATGCCGCTGGCTGATCAGGATGCAGCAGCAATGCAGCAGGCGACGGGGGCGCCGGGTGGCCAGCAAATGGGCTATCAGCCGTACCAACAGGGATATCCATATCAGCAGATGCCGCCACTGGGGTATGGCCAGCAGTTCCCGCAGCAGTACCAGCAGGGATATCAGCAGCCGTACCAGCAGATGCCGCAGCAGCAGTACAACCCCTGGGCCCAGCAGACGCCTCCGCAGCCTTACCAACAGTGGCCTCAAAGTTTTCAACAGCAAATGCCGCCAATGCAGAGTTCTCAACAACCAGCAGCTCAAATGATGTATCCTAATGCAGCAAATCAGTATGCACAGCCACAACCGGACGTGTTCGTAAGCGATCGCGGCAACGCCGCGCTGGGCTATCTGGCGCAAAATCAAGCGTGCGGTGCAACCGATCTGGCGAGGGCATTTGGAAACTCGGCCCCCACTTGGTCACGCACGCTCAATGACTTGGCGCAGGCCGGCTTGGTCATCAAGCATGGCCAGAAATACCATCTGACCGAACTCGGCGCCGCTCGCGTGCGAGCTCAGAGCTAAAGAACGGGAGAGACAGTGGACGAGGAAGCAAGCATCATCCTGGGGGATGCCATCGCCTTTTGCCAGCGCGACGGCCAAGATGCACGCCTCATCAACATGCTGGGGCAATCGCGCGCCATAAGCCTGACCGAAGATACGCTCACGATCGAGGCCCCCTCGCGCTTTGCCATCGCGCAGCTCAAAAAGCATCAGCCGACTATTGAGGCTTATCTGGAAGAAATCGCCTTTGCACCGATTGCGCTCGACATCGTGGCACCGCAAGGCGCCGCGACGGAATCCACTGCCGCGACGGCGCCCGCCACGGCTCCCGCCGCTTCCCCGTCGGTGCCGGCCTCCGCAGACGACGTGCCGACAATCGAGCACCAGCACAGCGATGTTTCCCGTGAAACCATGGCACCGTTGCCGACCGCGGCGGCGACGTCAACGAGCGCACCCGTCACGCACATGCCCATCGCTCACGACGCAGCGGCGGGCGCGGATTCGGGCATTGCAATCAAGAACACGCTCTCGGCCGACGATTTTCGTCGCATGATGAACCAGATGAAGGGCGGAGCGCCGACCAAATCCACGCAAGCTGCGACCCCCGCTTCACCCATGCCAGCACCAACCGTGCCGGCCGAGCAGAATACGGATGGAGCCCCGCTCGCCGCGAACTCAAAATTTACCTTTGAGAACTTTGTCTACGGCCCCGAGAACAGCCATGCCTATCGCTCGGCGCTCAAGTTTGCCGCCCTCGCGGACGAGCGCGGCACATGCACATCACTGTTCATCTACGGCAAATCGGGCCTGGGCAAGACGCACCTGCTGCTTGCCATCAAAAACGAGCTCGCCGAGAAGTCGCCCGAGATCAAGGTCAAGTATGCCAACTCCCAGGCATATCTGGACGACCTGATGACCGAGTTCGACCGCCAAAAGAAGAGCAACGCCCCCATCATGCAGGCGTACCACGGTGTGGACGTGCTCATCATCGATGACATCCAAAACATCATCGGCAAGCGCGCGAGCGTGGACTACTTTTTCCAGCTCATGGACGAGTTCATCCGCAACAACAAGAAAGTCGTCATCGCGGCAGACCGCGCCCCCAAGGACCTGAGCATGGACGAGCGTCTGACCAGCCGCTTCAACGCCGGCATGCTCTGCCTAGTCGCAGAGCCCAGCTACGAGATGAAATACAAGATCTTGCAGCGCTATTACGAGAACACCATCGTCGCCGCTCCCGAGGCAGGCGACGACTCGCTGCTGGCGGCCTATGGGGGCGACGGCGGGCACCTGACCGATGAGCACTTTAAGCACATGGCAGAGGTGTCGGGCACCAACATCCGCGAACTCGAGAGCTTTTGCGAGCGCTGCGCCGGCGAGGCGGGCGACCGCGAGCGCGAGGGCGGAGAGCTCACCTTTGACGATATCGACGCCATCGCCAGCCAGTACTTCGACACATCGGCCAAAAAGATCAACGTCCAGACGGTTCAGTCCGTCATCGAAGAGCAGTACGGCGTGACACACGAGGAGCTCATCGGCCCGCGTCGCAACGCCAATATCGCCAAAGCACGCCATATCGCCATCTATCTGGCCATCGAGATGTGCGAGATGACGACCACGGCGGTGGGCGCCGAATTTGGCAACCGCAACCACTCGACCGTCAGCACGAGCTACAAAAAGGTCCAGAAGATGATCCAGGAAGACCGCACCGTCACCGAAGACCTCAAGTCGCTGCGCGATAAAATTACACTGCGCTCGTAGGGAAATAGAGACACCTGTTGAAAACTTGTCGAAACCACGGGCATAAGGTGTCTAAAACCCAACCCGCGGTGATGAAAAGTTTTGCGCAGGTTTTGAACGTGGAAAACCACCCCTGTTGCACACAGGTTGCTGTCGATTCTCTTTCTGGGTCTGACCTGCGTCTTTGGGAATAATCAACAGTTTCGTCAGTGCTATTACTATTATTAAGATATTTATATCTATAGAAAGGTATTAAAAGATGAAGTTCACCGTCAGCCAGAGCTCGCTCACACAAGCCATCGGCGTCGTTATGAAGGGTGTCGCTTCGGCATCCACCCTTCCCATCCTGTCGGGCGTGCTCGTCAAGGCGCAAGACGGCATCTTGGAATTCCAGACCTCTAACTACACCATCTCGATCCGTCATCGCATCGCGGCGCATGTCGAAGAAGAGGGCGAGATGGTTATCCCCTGTAAGATGCTCTCCAATATCACCAAGACCCTCCCCGATGCCCCGGTCACCTTTGAGCTGTCCGAGCGCCAGGTGCTGATTGGTTGCGAGAAAAGCTCTTTTAGGCTGAACACGCTCGATGCCAATGACTTCCCCGAGTTTCCGGCCTATGCCATCGAGAGTGCCGTGGAACTGCCGACCGATATCTTGTCCGAGATGGTCGGCCGCGTATGGCGCGTCACCTCGACCGACAAGGCCCGCCCCATCCTGGGCGGCGTGCACATGAAGGTCGAGAACAACACCGTGCGCCTGGTGGCGACCGATTCCTTCCGCTTGGCCGTGTGCGATACGCAGGTCGAGACCTCGACCCTCGAGGGTTCCTTTGAGCTCAACGTTCCGGCTGACGCTTTTAACGACGCGCTGAACATCATGGCCAGCCAGGCGACCATCATGATCGGGGCTACCGACACCCAGGTCGTCTTTGAGGCCGGCAACACCACCTACGTGTCGCGCCGCATCGAGGGCGTGTACCCCAATTACAAGCAGCTCATCCCCGATTCGTGCGTGACGAGCGTCAAGATCGACGTCGCCGCCTTTAACGCCGCCCTCAAGCGCGTGGCCGTTATCGCGAGCGCCAACCCCGCCGTCAAGTTCGAGATTGATGTCGAGAACGGGCAGATGGGCCTGTCCTCCATTTCCAATGACCAGGACCTTGCGCAGGAGACGATCGATGTCGAGGCCGAGGGCGAGTCGGGTACCATCGCCTTCAACTACCACTACATCTTCGGCTGCCTCAATGCCCTGTCCAAGGAGAAGGAGATCACGCTGGAGCTCAAGAGCTACTCGCAAGCGGGCATCTTCAAGTCCTACGACAAGATCAACTACCTGTACCTGGTCATGCCGGTCCGCATCTAGCGCTGCGCTATGACCATGTTCGCCCGCGATCTTTCCGTCGCGCACTACCGCAGCTTCGATAGCTATCGCCTTGCCTTGGACGAGGGCGTGACGATACTTGCGGGACCCAACGCGGCGGGAAAGACCAATCTCATAGAGGCGCTGCAGCTGCTGACGAGCGGCGCCTCGTTTAGGCATCCGACCGCAGCCGAGCTCGTCCATGACGGCGTGGGCTCGTGCAAGGTCGAGCTGAGGCTCGAGGGCGACGGCCGCGTGCTTGATATGGGATTGAGCGCGGAGGACGGTAAGCGCTCGTTTAGCCGCAACGGCAAGAGATGCTCTACCGCCGGTGTACGCGGGGTTCTGCCGAGCGTGCTGTTTTGCCCTGACCATCTGGACATGGTTAAGCGAGGCGCCAGTGTGCGCCGCGCCGCCCTCGATGACTTTGGCATGCAACTGAGCGCACGCTATGCCGATCTTGCGAGCACCTATGGGCGCTGCGTGACCCAGCGTAACGCCTTGCTCAAGGAGACCTGGTGCTGCCGTGAGATGCTCGGCGCGTGGAACGATTCGATTGCCCGCGCGGGCGCGGCTCTGCTCGTGCACCGGTTGGCCCTGCTCGACCGGCTGGCGGGCCATGTACACACTGCCTACGGGCAAGTGGCGTCCGGCGAGGCTGCCAACGTGACCTATACGTCCACACTGGGGGATTTGCCCCAGGTCGAGGATCGCGAAGAGCTGAAGGGCTGGGCGTACGAGCGCATGCTGGCCGCCCTTGATGAGCACGCCGACGAGGAAATTCGCCGCGGCGTGACGTTGGTGGGACCGCATCGCGACGAGATTGAATTTACCGTGGCGGGTCGCTCCGCCCGTTCATTTGCCAGCCAAGGACAGCAGCGAACGTTGGTACTGTCCTGGAAGGTGGCCGAGGTGGCCGTGGCTCGCGATGTTCTGGGTACTGCTCCGCTGTTGCTTCTGGACGACGTGATGAGCGAGCTCGACGGCGAGCGCCGCGGTGCTTTTCTGCGGCTGATCGGCGATGATATCCAAACGGTCATAACCACGACCAACCTGGGATACTTTACCGATGACCTGCTTGATCGAGCCAAGGTGGTGAGCATGGGTGAGACGTGCTAATTACGAGCGCGAGAGCGAAACGGTCGCCTTCAGTGGGTTTTTAAACGCAGAGCGCCAGCGCATCCTGGCGGCTGCAACACCTGAGCGCCGCGCGCAGATGGAGGCTGCCGAGGAGTCGCGCGCGGTCTATCGCGCGTGGAACGCGGTGTGCTCGGGCACGCGCGAGGGGCGGCATGTGACGGGCCTGCGCTACCTGCCCGAGTCCAATGAGCTGCTGGTATATCTCGATTCGCCCTCGTGGACGCAGGAAATGACGCTGTTGCGCGAGATCATCCGCGCGCGCATGGAGCGCGTCGGTGCGCATGTGGATGGCCTGGTGTTCAAAACCACCGCGCCCGGTCACACGCCGCCCGCTGCCAAAGAGCGTCTGCGTCCTGCCGTGGCCGAGCGCCCGCCGGCTCCGCATGCTGACCTAAGTGAGGCCGAGCGCACCGAGATTGAGCGCCAAGTGGCGCCCATCGAAGACCAAAAACTGCGCGAGGCCCTCGAGAACGCCATGAGAGCCAGTGCCGAGTGGGCCAAGGGCGTGCAAGGCAAAAAAGAGCCTTAAATCGCATCTGGTGGCCTTGTAGAGCCAAATACCCTCGTTCCCGAGGGTATTTTTTTACGATAAACTAGTAAGGCTGTACACATTTTCTTGACTGAAGGAGGACGTGTGGCAAACGAAAACGATTACGATGGCGGCGAGATTAAGATTCTCGAAGGTCTCGAGGCCGTTCGTAAGCGCCCGGGCATGTATATCGGCTCGACGAGCGCCAGCGGTCTGCATCACCTGGTGTGGGAGATCGTTGACAACTCCGTCGACGAGGCCATGGCCGGTTTCTGCACCGAGATCCAGGTGACGGTCCACGCCGACAACTCCATCACGGTCGTCGACAACGGGCGCGGCATCCCCGTCGACGAGCACCCTGTTAAAAAGATCCCGACGCTCGAGGTCGTCATGACGATCTTGCACGCCGGCGGTAAGTTCGATAACTCGGCCTATAAGGTCTCGGGCGGCCTGCACGGCGTGGGCATCTCCGTCGTCAACGCACTGTCCAAGCGCGTGGTCGTTCAGGTTCGTCGCGATGGCAACACCTACGAGATGGAGTTCTCGCGCGGCAAGACCGTCAAGAAGATGGAGGTCGTGGGCACCTCGGATTCGACGGGCACCACCGTCACCTTCTGGCCCGACGATGAGATCTTCGAGACCTGCATCTACGATTTCGATACGCTGCACAACCGTCTGCAGGAGACGGCGTTCCTCAATAAGAACCTCAAAATCGTGCTGACCGACGAGCGCGAAGCGACTCCCCACGTGGAGGAGTTTTGCTACGAGGGCGGCATCATCGACTTCGTCAAGTTCCTCAACGAGGGCAAGGACGTCCCCGAGGCCTTTAAGGAGCCCATCTACATCGAGGGCAAATCGGACCCGGACGCGCCTGTGGCCAAGATGGGAGAGGTCGAGGTTTCCCTGCAGTGGAATAGCGGCTACGGCGAGAACGTCATGTCGTTTGCCAACGACATCTACACCCCCGAAGGCGGCATGCACCTTGAGGGCTTCCGCACCGCGCTCACCCGCGTGATCAACGATTACGCGCGCAAGCAGAACCTGCTCAAGGAAAAAGACGCCAATCTGACCGGCGACGATGTGCGCGAGGGCCTTTCGGCCGTTATCTCGGTCAAACTGCCCGATCCGCAGTTTGAGGGCCAGACCAAGGCAAAGCTCGGCAGCTCCTATATGCGCGCGCTCACGCTCAAGATCGTGACCGACGGCCTTGTCGATTACCTCGAGGAGCATCCCAAGCCCGCTCGCGAGATCGTCAAGAAGGCGCAACAGGCCTGCAAGGCGCGCAATGCCGCCCGCAAGGCGCGCGAGGCGACCCGCCGCAAGAGCCTGCTCGAGACGGCGTCCCTGCCCGGTAAGCTCGCTGACTGCTCGGTGCGCGATGCCGAGCTGACCGAGCTCTTCATCGTAGAGGGCGACTCGGCAGGCGGTTCGGCCAAGGACGGCCGTCGCCGAGACATCCAGGCGATTCTGCCCCTGCGCGGCAAGATTTTGAACGTCGAACGCGTTGGTGACCATCGCGCGTTCTCGAGTGACACCATTCAGTCGCTGATTACCGCGATCGGCTGCGGCGTCACGACGAGTGCCGGCGACGGCGGCGACTTCGATATCACCAAGGCGCGCTACCACAAGATCATCATCATGACCGATGCAGACGTCGACGGCGCGCATATCCGCATCCTGCTGCTGACGTTCTTCTACAAGTACATGCGTCCGCTGATCGATGCCGGCTACGTCTATGTTGCCTGCCCGCCCATCTTTGGCATTAAGGTGCGCAACAAGATCCACTACGTGTATCCCAACGGCCGCCAGCCCGAAGACGAGATCCTGCGCGACACCATCCAGAGTCTGGGCCTGAACCCCGACGATAACGACGAGGACGGCAAGGCCAAGGACGGCAAGATTACCAAGAAGCGCAAGGGCTATACCGTCCAGCGCTACAAGGGTCTGGGCGAGATGGACCCCAAGCAGCTTGCCTCGACGACGATGGACCCCAAGACCCGCATCCTGCAGCGTGTGTCGATCGAAGACGCCGTGGTGGCGGACCGCGCCGTGCGCGAGCTGATGGGTTCCGAGGTCGGCTATCGCCGCGAATACATTGAAAAACACGCACATGATGCACGATTCCTTGATGCTTAAGAGGAGGTAACGTGGCAGACGATATCAACAACAATGAGGGTATGGACGAGGCCGGCGATGCCGGTATGCCCGACGATCTGAAGCGCCTGCTTGCCCGTGCTGAGCAGGGCGAGGACGGCGACCCGGACGCCTATAACCCCGATGCCGATGATGACGAGGAAGAGGACGACGACGGCGAGCTCGAGGAGAGCTTTGGCGAAGTCGACCGTGGCGCCTCGGCCGGCGAGGATATCAACGGCGGCCAGCTCCAGATTTCGGAATTCGGTCGCGAGATGAAGCAATCGTTCATCGAGTATTCAATGTCGGTTATCACGGCGCGTGCCCTACCGGACGTGCGCGATGGCTTAAAGCCGGTGCACCGCCGCATTCTGTACGCGATGAACGAGAGCGGCATCTACCCCAACCGCCCGCACAAGAAGTCAGCTTGGACGGTCGGCGAAGTTATCGGTAAGTACCACCCGCACGGTGACTCCGCGGTCTACGAGGCCATGGTCCGCCTGGCACAGTGGTTCTCCATGCGCACGCCGCTCATCGACGGTCACGGCAACTTCGGTAACATCGACGGCGACGGCGCCGCCGCCATGCGTTACACCGAGAGCCGCCTGGCAAAGCCCGCCATGGAACTGCTGCGTGACTTGCAGAAGGATACCGTCGACTGGCAGCCCAACTACGACGAATCGCTCGCCGAGCCCGTGGCACTGCCTGCACGTTTCCCCAACCTGCTGGTCAACGGCAGCCAGGGCATCGCCGTCGGCATGGCCACCAACATCGCCCCGCATAACCTCGCCGAGGCGATCGAGGCCACCTGCTACCTGATCGACAACCCCGACGCCACCGTCGACGAGCTCATGCAGATCATGCCCGGTCCGGACTTCCCCACCGGCGCCATCATCATGGGCAGCGCCGGCATTAAGCAGAGCTACGAGACCGGCCGCGGCTCCATTACCGTGCGTGCCAAGGCGCACGTGGAGTCCACCAAGACCGGTCGCAGCCGCCTGGTCTTTACCGAGATTCCCTATATGGTCAACAAAGGCACCCTGCAGGAGAAGATCGCCCAGCTCGTCAACGACAAGCGCATCGAGGGTATCTCGGATATGCGCGATGAATCCAACCAGAAGGGTATCCGTCTGGTCATCGAACTCAAGAAGGGCGTCATCCCGCAGGTCGTACTCAACAACCTGTACAAGTACACCTCGTTGCAGACGACCTTTGGCGCCAACAACCTGGCGCTTGTCAACGGCGTTCCCAAATGCCTGAGCCTGCGCGAGATGCTGCAGCACTACATTGACCACCAGGTCGACGTCGTCACCCGCCGCACCCGCTTTGACCTCAAGAAGGCCCAGGCACGTGCCCATATCCTCGAGGGCTACCTGATGGCTCTCGACCACATCGACGAGGTCATTAGCATCATCCGCTCCTCGCAGACCGACTCTGAGGCTAGCAGTCGCCTGATCGAGCGCTTTGGCTTTACGCCCGAGCAGACTACGGCCATCCTCGAGATGAAGCTGCGCCGCCTGACCGGCCTGGAGCGCGACAAGATCCAGGAAGAGCTGGACGGCTTGCGCCGCGCCATCGCCTACTACGAGGACCTGTTGGCGCACGAGGAGAAAATCCTGGGCGTCATCAAGGAAGAGATGCGCGAGATTTCCAAGAAGTTCGGCGACAAGCGCCGCACCGAGATCAGCCATGTCGAGAAGGACCTGGACGTCGAAGATCTGATTGCCGACGAGGACATGGTCGTGACCATCACCCACACCGGCTACGTCAAGCGCATCCCGGTGGCCGCCTATCGCGCCCAAAAGCGCGGCGGCAAGGGCGTGTCGGGTGTCAATCTCAAAGAGGACGACGTTATCGACGAGATGTTTATCGCATCCACGCACGAGTACGTGCTGTTCTTCTCGAGCAAGGGCAAAGTCTATCGCCTGAAGGTGCACGAGCTGCCGGTTGGCACGCGCCAAGCGCGCGGCACCGCGATCGTCAACCTGCTGCCTTTCGAGGAGGGCGAGAAGATCGCGAGCGTCATCAGCTGCCGCGAGTTCCCCGCCGACGAGTACCTGATGTTTGCCACCAAGAGCGGTATGGTCAAGAAGACTGTGATGAGCGCCTACGACCGTAGCCGCCGCGACGGCCTGATTGCCATCAACCTGAGGGACGACGACGCACTGCTCGCTGTACGCCGCGTGCGCGAGGGTGACAAGATCATCATGGCAACCACCGCGGGCAAGGCGATTATGTTCCCCGAGGACCAGGTGCGCGCCACCGGCCGCGATACCAGCGGCGTCCGCGGCATTGGCATGAAGGACGGCGTGAGCGTCCTGGGTATGGAGATTACCAACGGCAACGGCGACCTGTTCGTCATTACCGAGCGCGGCTACGGCAAACGCACACCGGTCGCGGACTACCCGGAGCAGAACCGCGGCGGCCAGGGCGTCTACACCATCCAGATGACCGAGCGCAAGGGCAACCTTGCGGCCATGAAGACGGTGGGGCCGCAGCATGAGCTGTTCATCGTGACGGAGGGCGCGACGGTCATTCGCGTCAAGACCGACGAGATCAGCCAAACCGGCCGAGCCACCCAAGGCGTCAAGATGATGACCGTCGACGTAAACGACCGCATATGCGCCGTAGCCCGCATGACAGCCCCCCAGGAAAAACCCGAAGGCGAGGGCGCCGAGGATACGGACGCAGCCAACACCCAGGAAACCCCAGTTGATCTGGGCGACGGCAGCGACATGCCAGAAGATCTCCTAGACGAGTAAGTAGCCCTCTCTGGTCAAAAACATCAGACCCCATATATCGGCGGTCGGCGCACTGCGCGCCGACCGCTTTTTTGACAATCTTGGGACCCCATGGCCGCCGGGCTGGCGAGTTGGGTTTGGTTTGTCGCGAGTTCCGCACGCAAAGAAGGCCACTTAATGTGGCCTTCGTCTTGCGCAGGACTGTTCGAGCAGCAAACCAAACC
>JAXIYC010000063.1:0-83715 GCA_036304725.1 Collinsella sp.
AAACTGTTGGTTGCTCTTTTGGCAAGTGGTGATGCACTGGTTACAACGGAGCAGCTTTGCATGGCACTGTGGGGAACTACGGAATACATAGATGAAAATGCCTTGCAGGTTAACCTAACCCGGCTGAAAAAAACGATGTCCGCCCTTGAAATGAAGCAGCGAATCGTTGCAGTTCGAGGAATGGGCTACCGTTTGGAAGCGGAGGTGTCTCTATGAAGCAGCTTTGGCACATGATAGAACGGTACTACCCCTGGCTTCTGTTGCTGCTGGGCGTGGATTGCTTTTGCGCTGTCATTCTTTGGATTTCTGACATTCAGGTATTTCAAACCTTGATCGGGTTAGTAGTTCTGACGAGCATCCTTTTGTTTTCAGCGATTCTGTTTGTACTAAACAAGAGGGAGAACACCCACATGGAACTGTTCCGAGATTTCCTCAGTGATCCTACCATCTGCAATGAAGAACGGCTGCTCAGTGCCATTAGTCAGAAAGAAGGAGAATCTGTCCGATTTTTGGCTTCGGTTTTACGGGAATACAAAAACGAGAGTAACAATATGGCGGATGCCCTACGGGACTATGAAGAATACGTGGAGGGCTGGGCACATGAAGCGAAAACGCCCCTATCGTTGCTGACCATGCTCTTGGATAACCGGAACGATGAAATCTCTCCTTCCCTGCAAGCAAAGCTGGATTATGTCCGCAGTCAGCTTCAGGAGGATGTCACGCAGATGCTGTACTATGCCCGGTTGAAGAGCAGTACAAAGGATTACCGATTTGAGGATGTCAATTTGAATGACTGCTTGGGTGAAGTTCTGGAGGACTATGCCCCACTTCTTGAAGAGAAGCATTTTGTCATTCTCAACAAACTGCAATCTGAAACAGTCTATACAGACCGTAGAGGACTTCAGTTTATGTTGGGACAAATCGTTAGCAATGCCATCAAATATAGCAGCGATAGTCCCATGCTTACAATTTCCGTGATACATTCGGAGACTGCAGATATCCTTTCTGTTGAAGATAACGGCATTGGCGTAAAAAAATATAATCTGCCGTACATTTTTCAAAAGGGCTTTACCGGGGATTCTACTGACAGCAGAAAGAAGGCTACCGGTATGGGACTTTACCTGGTTAAGAAGATGGCCGACGATCTAAATCTTCATCTGGAAGCAGCTTCCCAGTGGGGAAAGAGCTTCAAGATTGTCATCTTCTTTCCTAAATTGAGATCCAACGGAGGGAAATAATATAAACAGAAAAACGCCCGCAGGATTTTCTCCTGCGGGCAGCGTGTTGTCAGCTATCCCAAGGCTTGTATTCTGTTACAGTTTTCAAATAGGTTTCGGGATCGCCGTTCAAGATAAGGTCTGCATACTCCAAAGGAGCGTTGTAGATCAAATAATCCAGCTCTGACCGCTGATACATATTGTCAGCAATCTCGTTCTCAACGACGATAGTGTCAATCGCAATCATACTGCCGTCGCTGAATTTCACTTCCACACAGCAATTATCCATATTGTAGGCACAAGATATTAAGGTTTTCATGGTATGTCCTCCATAATTCGTAATATAAAGCGAAAATCCCGTCTGACTTCCTGTTAGAAATCAGACGGGATTTGTCCGTATGCACCCCGGAAACCGTCAGCTAACAGTTGATAAGTAAATTAGTTCCTTATCACTGTTAAGCCAAACCTGCGGAGGCTTTTTCTTTTGAGCGATATGGGGCCGTCTGTTGATTGGGGACAGACTTAAATGAGCGTTTTCACGCATTTAAGTCTGTCCCCAATCAACATTGCTGCGGCACTGTGCTCAGCTAAAGCGTACAATAGCGCCTATGCGAAAGGGGAACAGATGATCAACGAAACTATGTATGCTCGCGGTGCGGAAAGCTCCATCATCCGTGAGATCTTTAGCTACGGCCTTGAGCGCAAAGCGCAGATCGGCGCGGAAAACGTGTTCGATTTCTCACTGGGTAACCCGAGCGTTCCGGCACCTGCCGCCGTGGCTGAGTCCATTAAGAAGGCCTTGGAGCTGCCGAGCGACCAGCTGCATGGATACACGCCTGCACCGGGTCTGCCGCAGTGCCGTACCGCCGTGGCCGAGTCGCTCAACCGCCGTTTTGGCACGAGCTATGAGGGCAAGGACGTCTTTATGACGGTGGGTGCCGCGGCTTCGCTCACCTGCACGCTCAACGCGATTACCAATCCGGGCGACGAGGTCATCGTTATCGCTCCGTACTTCCCGGAGTATCGCGTGTGGATCGAGAAAGCTGGTTGCACGTGCGTCGAGGCGCTCGCCGATGAAGATACGTTCCAGCTGAGCGTGAGTAACGTGCTCAAGGCGATTACCGATAAGACGGCTGCCGTCATCATCGACTCGCCCAACAATCCGACCGGTGCCGTATATACACGCGACACGCTGACGCGACTGGCCAATGTTCTGCGCGAGGCCAACGCTCAGCGCGATCCCGAGAATCCGATTATGCTCATCTCTGATGAGCCGTATCGTGAGATTGTCTATGGCGCCGAGGTGCCTTGGGTGCCTTCGATCTACGAGCACACCATCGTGTGCTACTCGTATTCCAAGTCGCTTTCGCTACCGGGCGAGCGCGTGGGCTGGATTTTGGTTCCCAATACCAATCCGCAGGCTGCTCGCCTGATGCCGGCCGTTGCCGGTGCCGCCCGCACGCTGGGCTTCGTGTGCGCACCGGCCCTCTTCCAGCGTGTAATCATCGACTGCATTGATGAGCCGAGTGATGTCGAGGCCTATGCGCGCAACCGCACCGCGCTTACCGACGCACTAGCGGAGTATGGCTACACCTATGTTGAGCCGGATGGCGCGTTCTACCTATGGGTGAAAGCGTTGGAGTCCGATGCGAATGCGTTTTGCGAGCGCGCAAAGAAGTATGAGTTGCTTGCGGTTCCCTCGGACAGCTTTGGTATGCCGGGTTGGTTCCGCCTGGGCTATTGCGTGAGCTACGAAACGATTGTCAATTCGCTACCCGCTTGGAAACAGTTGGCGGACGAGTATCGTTGAAAGTAAAGCGCTCTGCCTACAATGTTTTACGTGAAACGGGGTTTGGTGTTAAGCCGGACCCCGTTGTCATGGACGTTGTGTCTTTGGGATGGAGTGGTTTTACGACTATCGAAGGCTATGCGTACAATGAATATAAGCGACGGCCGTGCCAGATAAGGAGACCTGATGCCCTACCTGCTTTCTTGTGACATTCATACCCATACGATGTTCTCTGCGCATGCATATTCGACCATTGAGGAGAATGTGTACTGGGCGGCAGAGCGTGGTCTGCAGGTGCTCGGATCTGCCGACCATTTGAGCTCTATGGTTACGGCTTGCCCCAATGACCTGCGCAGTTACCAGTTCTTTATCAACCAGGATATCTGGCCGCGCATTTGGAGCGGCGTGCTGGTGCTGCGTGGTGCCGAGGCCGATATCGTTTCGCTGGACGGAAGCCTGTTTGGCGAGGACACTCCTGTCACGCTCGATATCGCCGGCGATTCGTACAGCCGTCAGCATTCACTGTTCGATTTGGTTACGCGTAATTTGGATTATTTGGTTGCAAGCGTGCATAATCCGCAGATTGCTGAGGGCGCGACGCTGGCCCAGACGACCGAGATGTATATCAATGCCCTGGAGCACCCCAAGGTGTTCATGCTGGGCCACACGGGGCGTTCGGGCGTGCCGTTCGATATCGACGAGGTGCTGTTGGCAGCTAAGGCCAAGCACAAGATTATTGAGATCAACAACCATAGTCTTGAACACGGTGTCGACACTGAGCATTGGGCCGTATGCCGCAAGATCGCCGAGCGCTGCGCCGAGCTGGGCGTGGGCATTGGCGTTTCGACCGATGCGCACATTGGCATGGCAATTGGTAAGCTCGATTACGCTCGCAAGATGCTCGACGAGATTCACTTCCCGTTGGATCTGATCGTGACGCGCGATCGCGAGACGCTGCTGCGCGAGATGGCGGCAGCCGGCGTGTGCGATCTGCGCAATGGGATGTAGCGGAGTTTATAAACCAAGCGAAGGGGGCGGCCCAGGCGGGTCGCCCCCTTTCTTGTCCCAAAAATCTACTGAGGTTGGTTAGCGGCGTTCGAGGACCGCTACGGTTTCGGTGTGGTCGGTGTGAGGAAACATGTCGACGGGCGTGATCTTGAGCAGGCGATAGCCTCCGTCGAGAAGCTGATGCAGGTCGCGCTCTTGAGTCACGGGGTTGCAGCTGATATAGGTGATGCGGCGCGGCTTAAGCGCGCAGGCAGCTTCGAGGAACTCGGGGGTAGAGCCGGCGCGCGGCGGATCGATGGAAAGGACATCGACCCGCTCGTTGTTGTCGGCGGCATCTAGGATGTAGTCGGTGGCATCGTCAGCCATAAACCAAGCGCTGCGGGTGAGGCCGTTGAGCTCGGCATTACGACGTGCGTCGGCAATGCCGGCGTGGTTGCGCTCCACGCCAAGCAGCATAATGCCGACGCCCTTGTCCTGGGCGGCTTTGGCTGCGCACAGGCCGATAGTTCCGCTACCGCAATAGGCATCCATGAGTACGTCGCCCTGCTGCAGGTCCATGCCGTCAATCGCGAGCTGATAGAGCAGCTCGGTCTGCTGCGGGTTGGTCTGGTAGAACGCGGTGGGGGAGATATCGAACTCGCAGCCGAGCAGCTGGTCGCGCATGCACTCGGCGCCATATACAATGCGGGTTTCCTCGCCGAGGATGGCGTTGCCGGGACGTCCGTTGATGTTTTGGGCGACGGTGACGATGTGCGGATTGAGCGCGGCGACAGCCTCAAAGAACTCCTGCGCATGCGGCAAGTCGCGCTGAGCGGTCACGAGCGTGACCATGACCTGGTCGGTACGCCAACCGCAGCGGACGACGGCATAGCGAAGCAAACCAAGATGCTTGTCCTCATTAAAGGCGGGAATATGCAGCCGCTCAGCTTCGCGTGCGATGCCGTTGAGAATCTGACGGGCACCCGGTGCCTCGACAGGACACTCGGGTACGGCAACGATCTTGTGCGTGCCGCGCTCAAAGAAACCGCAACGGACAGCACCCTCCTTACCGGGAGCAAAGGGAGTGGCGGCCTTATGGCGAAAACCGCGCGGCGCAGGATATTTGCCCGGGTCGCCCAGGGTGACGCCCATACCGCGAATGGGGTCGACGCTAATGCCCTCGCGCTCGCAAAGGGTAGCAAAAAGCTCCTCCATGGCGGCCTGCTTGGCTGCCAACTGCTTCTTATAAGGACGATTGAGCGCCGTACACCCACCGCAAGCTTTCATGATCGAACAGGGAGACTTGGGGTCCACAGCCTTACGCGCAGACGAAACCTGATCTTTATGCGAGCGCTTGGAGCGAGTCTGAGATGCCTTATCCTCGTTCCGACGAGAGCCGGGACGCTTGGCCTTGCCCTTAGCCGATTTGCTTTTTGCAGCTTTAGAAGACTTGGATTTCGTAGAAGATTTCTCCTCCTTCGACCCCTCAACCGCCTCCACCAAAGCACGACGAGCCCTACGCTCCGCACGAGATTCTGCCATCAATAACTCCACTAATTCATGAATTAAAGCTGCAAGTATTGTACCGTGCCAAGCCAGCAGACGATATGCAAGCGGTTTAATCGTGTCAGCGATAAGCCCAACGACGGTTGCCCGCCGCGTGAGGGGTGTGGGGGTTAAGTTTATCGCGAGTTCCGCACGAACAGGAGGCCACTTAATGTGGCCTCCGTCGTGAGCAGGACTGTAGAGCAGGAAACTTAACCCCACACCCCTCACGCGGCGGGCAAACTCGCCTTGTGCTCTATCACGCTAAAGTGTATGATTCTGAACGTTACATGACTCACTTTATCTAACTAAAGTGCCATCAAGGGGGAATACCATGAACACCGATATGTCTCGTCGTCAGTTTGTTGGTCTAGCCGGCTCGCTCGCCACGGTGCTTGGCCTTGGTCTTGTCGGTTGCGGCGGTGGTGCCGGCAAGGGCTCCGCTGCTGGCTCTGCCGCGGCCAAGGATGTGAAGGGTGCTGCGGAGTCCAAGAAGCTCGTGGTGGGCTTCGATAAGTCCTATCCTCCGTACGGCTTTGTGGGCGACGATGGCGAGTACACCGGCTTTGATCTCGATCTGGCCAAGGCTGTTGCCGATAAGCAGGGCTGGGAGGTCAAATACGAGGCCATCGACTGGGACGCCAAGGATACGCTGCTTAACTCGGGCGCCATCAACTGCATCTGGAACGGCTTTACCATGGAGGGCCGTGAGGACGACTACACGTTCTCCGAGCCGTACATGCTCAACGAGCAGGTGCTCGTGGTCAAGAAGGATGCGGGCATCAAGGGCTGGGACGATCTTGCCGGCAAGACTGTGATTACCCAGACTGATTCCGCTGCGCAGGACGTGCTTGAGGGTGACCAGAAGGATCTGGCAGCGACGTTTGCCACGCTCGACACGATCGGCGAGTACAACACGGCCTTTATGCAGCTCGAGAGCGGCGCGGTCGATGCCGTGGCGTGCGACCTTTCGATTGCCCAGTATCAGCTTGCCGCCAAGCCCGATGCTTATACGCAGCTTGATGAGCCGCTGTCCAGCGAGCACTACGCCGTCGGCTTTAAGAAGGGCGACACCAAGTCGGCCG
Source organism: Collinsella sp. (assembly GCA_036304725.1). Classification (GTDB taxonomy): domain Bacteria; phylum Actinomycetota; class Coriobacteriia; order Coriobacteriales; family Coriobacteriaceae; genus Collinsella. Next base: position 6,624 of record JAXIYC010000063.1, read on the forward strand.
ACGCCGTGACCGAGTCGCTCAAGGCACTCTATGAGGACGGCACGGTTCAGGACCTGTGCGATAAATATTCAAGCTATGGTTTGTCTTTCGATAATTGGGTGCTCAAGTAATGTCTATTCAGGTCATGATGCAGATGCTTGGCCAGGGGTTCTTGGTCAGTTTGCAGCTGTTTGTGTTGACGCTGCTCGGGTCGATTCCGCTGGGAATTCCCGTGGCGTTTATGCGCATGAGCAAAATCGCGCCGCTTCGCTGGATTGCGCGCATCTATATCTCGGTCATGCGCGGCACGCCGCTCATGCTGCAGATGTTTGCCATCTACTTTGCCCCGTATTACGTGTTTGGCATTTCGCTCACGCCCGATTCCAAGTGGACGGCGTGCGTCGTGGCGTTCATCATCAACTACGCCGGTTACTTTGCCGAGATCTATCGCTCGGGCTTGCAGTCCATTCCGCGCGGTCAATACGAGGCTGCCGAGGTGCTGGGCTATTCGCGCGTGCAGACGTTTCTGTATATCGTGATGCCGCAGGTCGCCAAGCGTATTCTGCCGGCGATGGGCAACGAGATCATCACGCTGGTCAAGGACACGTCGCTGGCGTTTGCCATTGGCGTGGGTGAGATGTTCTCGACGGCCAAGGCGCTGGTCGCCTCGCAGGTGAGCATGGTGCCGTTTGCGATTGCGGCGCTGATTTACTGGGTCTTTAATTTCGTTGTCGAGATGCTGCTGGGCGCCGCCGAGAAAAAAATGGATTACTACCATGATTAATTCGGTAATGAATATATCGAACGCTCGCAAGGCGTTTGGCGGCAATGAGGTGCTCAAGGATATCTCGCTCGAGGTAAAGCGTGGAGAGGTCGTGGCGATTATCGGGCCTTCGGGTGGCGGCAAGTCCACGCTGCTGCGGTGTGCCACGCTGCTCGAGACGCTCGACGGAGGCTCGCTCTCGTTTGGCGACCTTGCCGTTGCGACGGATGCGGGTTCGGGCGCGGTCTATGCGAAGGGCGATGTGCCCAGGCAGGCGCGCTCGCGATTTGGCCTGGTGTTTCAGAACTACAATCTGTTCCCGCACTATACCGTGATGAAAAACATCACCGATGCGCCGATCCGCGTTCTTAAGCGCCCGCGCGAGCAGGCGGAAGCTCGTGCGCATGAATTGATTGCTCAGATGGGGCTTGTGGGCAACGAGAACAAGGTTCCGTGTGAGCTTTCGGGCGGTCAGCAACAGCGCGTGAGTATCGCCCGCGCCTTGGCGCTCGACCCGGAAATCTTGTTCTTTGACGAGCCGACCTCGGCGCTCGATCCCGAGCTAACGGCCGAGGTGCTGCGTGTCATTAAAGACCTTGCCGCGCAGAATATGACGATGGTGATCGTGACCCACGCGATGCAGTTTGCGCGCGATGTTGCCGATCGCGTGGTCTTTATGGACGGAGGCCGCATTGTCGAGGAGGGTCCGGCCGAGCAGGTTATCGACCATCCGCGCGAGCAGCGCACGCGTGAGTTTTTGAGCCGTATCGAGGGATAGGCTCAGGTATTTGCTCAACTATTAATTGAGGCGAAGCCGCCGCAGGTCTTACGGTCTGTGGCGGCTTTTTGTTTGCATCGGCGGGGTTCAATAATCGCCTCACAAGCTTGTCTCTTCCTCTCGCCGCCTGTATTCATACGTGTGCCGAAAGGTGTGCATGGACGGTCGCCCGTGAGGGTAGGGTGGTGGCATAGGACATTTGGAGGGTGAGTCGGCTCGGCTGCCGACCATGCTGCTCCCGGGATGGCACCGACCGCGAACTCTCCCCGTTGGCGTCGCGCAATGCGCGCGGCCCTGCAAGGAGGTCATCATGGGTGCTCCCAAGACCGGCAATGTAAGGAACGTGGTGCTCGTAGGCCAAGGCGGGGTGGGCAAGACTTCACTCGCCGAGGCCATGCTCCACCTTTCTGGCAAGACCGCCCGCCTGGGCGGCCACGACGGCACCAAGCCCACGCTCGACTATGACCCCGAAGAGGTCAAGCGTGCATTTTCCATCTCGACGACCATTGCACCGATCGACTGGAAGGGCGCGCGCATCAATGTGCTCGATGCCCCGTGTTACCCCGATTTTATCGGCGACGCCTTTGCCGCGATGAGCGTCTGCGAGACGGCTCTGTTTGTGGTCGACGCCGAGGCCGGCCCGCAGCCTACGACGGTTAAGCTCTGGTATGCCGCCGAGGACCTGCGCTTGGCGCGTGCGGTGTTCGTAAACCGCCTGTCGCGCTCCGAGGCCAGCTTTGCGACCACGATGGACCTGCTGCAGGAGCGCTTTGGCACGCGATTGGGCGCCGTGACCCTTCCCTGGGGCGAGGGCGAGGACTTTGACGGCATTATCGACCTGGTGCGCATGAAGGCGCGCCATTGCAACGGCACCGAAGCCGTTGAGTCGGAGATTCCCGAGGAGTATCGTGCCCAGGCCGAGGAGGCCCATGACCATCTGTGCGAGTTGGTGGCCGAGGCCGACGATGAGCTGATGATGAAGTACTTGGAAGGCGAGGAGACGCTGACGCAGGAGGAGCTTGAGGGCTTGCTGTCGAAGGCGATTGCCGAGCGCATCTTTGTGCCGGTCTTTGCGGGCGATTGCATTAAGGAGCAGGGCGTCAACTCGCTGATGGACGACATCGCCACGTACTTCCCGGCGCCGACGGACTACGGCGAGATGCCGCTCATCGACGGTGATTCGCTCAAGATTTCGAGCGACGATGACCGTCCGGTGGCGTTTGTGTTTAAGACGCTGGCCGATCCGCAGCAGGGTCGCATCAGCTTTATCAAGGTGCTGACGGGTACGCTTGAGCCGGGCCTTGAGCTGGTCAACGCGCGCACGCGCAAGGGCGACCGTCTGGCTCACCTGTATGTGATGTGCGGCCGCGATATGACCGAGGTTGGCCATGCCTATGCCGGCGACATTATCGTGGCGCCCAAGTTGGCGGCAGAGACGGGTGATACGCTCTCGATTACCGGCAAGGTCGAGGCTGCGGCGTTTAAGTTCCCCAACTCGCAGTACCGCATTGCCATCGAGGCCGAGAATCGCGGGGACGAAGAGAAGCTCTACACGTTTATCGAGAAGGCGTGCAAGGCTGATCCGACCATGAGCATCGATCGTGACGAGGAGACGGGCCAGACTATCATCTCCGCCGTGGGTGAGGCGCAGGTTTCGGTGTTGCTTAACCGTTTGGAGGATCGCACCAAGGTCGTGGCCAAGAGCGTGCCGATCCGCATTCCGTATCGCGAGACCATCCGCCGCACGGCGAGCGCCCAGGGTCGCCACAAGAAGCAGACCGGCGGTGCCGGCCAGTATGGCGACTGCTGGCTGCGCGTTGAGCCGCTCATTGGGCCCGACGGCACGAGCGACGGCTACGAGTTTGTGGATGAAGTCGTGGGCGGCCGTATTCCGCGCTCGCTCATCCCCGCCGTGGACAAGGGCGTCCAGGAGACCATGAAGGACGGTATTATTGCCGGCTATCCGCTCACGGGCATTCGTGTCGCGGTGTATGACGGTTCGTATCACAGCGTCGACTCCAACGAGATGGCGTTCCGCGCGGCGGCTCGCATCGGCCTGCGCAAGGCATGCGCCGATGCCGACCCGGTGGTGCTGGAGCCCATCGAGGAAATTACGGTGACTATCCCCGAGAGCTACGCCGGCGCCGTGATGGGTGACATCTCGGCATCGCGCGGTCGCGTGACGGGCATGGAGACCGATGAACGCGGCGACACCGTGGTCATCGCCCAGGCACCTCTCGCCGAGCTGACGGATTACTCGACGCGCCTGCGCTCTATCACGCGCGGCACGGGTGACTTTACCATGAAGCCCGCTGGCTATGAGCAGGTTCCCTATGACGTTCAGGCCAAGCTGGTCGAGCGCTATGAGGAGGGTCGCGCCAAGTAGCGTGTGGCGTTGCCTGCAACATATATGCCGATGCAAGGACCGCTCTGGGTAACCCAGGGCGGCCCTTTTTGATCCCTGGGGGACAGAGGAAAACGGATCATGTTAGGTTCGGGGCAGCTTGGTCGGTCCTAGTCTCCCGAGGCCTGGTTGCGGCCGGTAGCGTAGTCGATCTGCACGTGCGGCTGCAGGTTGTAGCAATATACGTGGAAGCAGAGGGTCTTGCCGTGGTCCTCGATCGATTGCGCCTCAAGGCGCACGCCACGGCAGACAAGTTCCTCTTCGTTATACATGGGCGTGACGCGGTAGAGCACATGGTTACCCGTATCGCGGATGTAGCCGAGAATCTGCTCTTCAAACGGCAGCATGCCCGTCTCGTTGAGATAACGCGTGCCGGTGAGGAGATTCTTGCGGTTGGCGTTTTCGCCGCAGAGCGACCAGGCGATGAGGTGGCAGCGGTTGTAGAGGCTCTGGCCCGGAATAAAGTCGTAGCGCTGCTGGTGCCAACCGGCAGGATGGATGCGCGAGATATCGCCGCGCTTTCCCTGTCCGAGCGACTCGGGGCCTACGCAGGCGAGCGCCTTGCGAGTGCGACCCAGGCTGTCGAGCTTGGAGAATTTCTTAAAGCAGCCCTCTTCGGTGGCGCGATCGTATTCATCGAGTGTGAATGATGGCGTGCCGAGCGGGTGCGTGCTGTCGGCGCGAAGGGCAACGTAGGGGTTGCCGGCGTAGTCGGGAATGCTGCTGAGATATACGCCGCGGGCTCGGTTAAGGTCGGGGTTTTCGACCTCGTCGATGGGGGTGGCGGCGCTGTCCGCGGAAGCGCCGTCGCCGGTGTCGGTTGCGGCGGAATCGGAGCCATCGCCAGGGTCCTGGCCGTTTTGAGGGTCCGAGGAGCTCGCCGTTCCCGATTCGAGCCGAGCGACCAGGTCCGCCTCGTCGTCGGTGCGGCTGGGACTTTCGTTTTGTTTCTCGGCCAGAGCTACCGCCTGCTCATCGCTTTGCGGCGACAGCAACTTGGGCGCTCCGTCGAGCGATCCCGTAAACAGCGCAAACCCGAGCACCACGGCGGTGCCGATGGAAAGTACTTGCTTGTAGGCGGGCTTGCGCGACATTGAGGCTCCTGGATGGACGGTTGGGAATCTACCAGTCTAGCAGGAGCCGGCAGGGGCCGTTCTGTCGAACAAATACTCAAGATTTGGGATAGACGCTACTGATTCATTTGTCCCGCGTTCTAGATCGAGGTGGAGTCGAGCCAGTTGAGCTTGCACTCGAGAATGCGCTGCTCGCCGGGTTCGCTGCTTCCGTCAAGTAGGGCGAGCAGCATCTCGGCTGCTTCGCGACCTTCTTGGTCGACGGGCTCGATGATGGTGGAGACGGTCGGTGTGGTGAGATTAGTCCAGTCTTCGCAGTTGAGTCCCAAAAGGCCGATTTGCTGCGGAAGCAGATGGGCCATTGGCTGGAGGGCCTTGTAGACACGGGGAAGTGCCCACTGATTTTGCACGAAGATAAGGGTTCGCTTGGCGGGATTGAACTTGAATTTAAAGTATTCGGTGAGCTCGTTGATTGACGGCTTGTTGTGATCGATGGGAATCGCTTTGTAGAGCTGCCCGTTCGCTGCCAGCGCCTCGGCATACCCCTGAAAACGCTCCATGCGGGTGCGCATTTCGGTCATGTTGGCGGCAATGGAAAAGAAATCTTCGTAGCCGGCGTCGAGGAGTGCCTGTGTGGCGTTGTACACGCCGTCGTAAAGGTTGGTTTTGATCCAGCTGGTACCTGGGCTATAGATGGCCGCATCGAAAAAGACGACCGGCTTGCCGGCGCGTCTAATGCGGTCATGCACGGCTTTGAAGTTTGCCGTGGGCTGGATGATAAAGCCATCGACGCCCAGCGAGAGCATCTTGTCGACGTACATGAGCTCGGTCTCGGGGTTAAAGTTGCTCGTGCAAACGACCGTCTGGTAGCCCGCGGGGAGCATGACCTGCTCCATGCCATTGAGAACGAGCCCCGCCCATTTGTTGGTGTTATCCAAAATGATGATGGCAATGACGTGGGTTTGCTTGCCGGTGAGCGTCTGCGCTTGGGCGTTGGGAACGTATCCGAGTTCCTTAATGACGCGCGCGATTTTGTTCTGCGTCTTCTCGCTAAGCTTTTCTCGTTTGTCGTTGAGGTAATACGAGACGCTTGCCGTCGAGGTTCCCGCCTCTCGAGCGACGTCTGCGATCGTAACGCGCTGTTTTGCCACAGCGACTCCTTCCGACAGATGAGCATTTTCCAACATGATGACTTTGAGTCTTGGTGAAGGATACGCTTCGGTGAGCGGCTTTTTCCTTTCATATGAGTATGCAACAAATGCGGCATACGGGTGGGGTCGAAATTTGTGACCGGCATGCGCATCTGCCGTCTACCGAGAAAATCAAATACTTCTTGACTTTTGAAATCGAGGGCAAAATCGCAGGATTCATTTTTGGTTAAACGCATAACTAAATCGCATAACCAACGCTCTGACCTGCGCGTTTACCGAAATAAGCTGGCATTAAGAAAAACGAGCACCTATATTGTTCTTGTCGAAAAGACAGCAAGTCCAAACGGCAGGGGATGCTCCGGAGGCCTCCGCAAACGGTGTCTTGCGCACGCAACTCTATGAAAAGAGGGAAGCAATGAAGATCGTAGGCGTTGCCGCCTGTACTGTGGGTATCGCCCACACGTATATGGCCCAGAAGGCGATTCAGGATGAATGCGCCGCCCGTGGCATCGAGTGCAAGGTCGAGGCTCAGGGTGGCCTGGGTATCGAGAATGAGCTCACGCAGGAAGACGTGGACTCCGCCGACCTGGTCCTGGAGTCCGTCGACGTGGGTGTCGAGAACGAGGACCGTTTTGAGCAGAAGATGGCCGAGGGCAAGTTCCTCAAGGTCGGTACTTCCGATGTGATCGCCGATCCGGTCAAGATCATCGACCAGGCTGTTGAGATTATCAAGGCGACGGGCGGTACCGTTGACGCGCCCAAGGCCGAGGCCAAGGCAGAGAAGAAGGCCGTCTCCGCTGCCCCGCAGGCCCCGACACCGGCGTCCAAGCAGTCTATCTTTGCCGATCCGGGTAAGACGCTGCTCAATGCATTCAATACCGGCGTTTCCTATTTTATCCCCATCGTCGTTATCGGCGGCGTGTTCCTCGCCTTCTCGCTGGCATCCGGTACCGCCGGCGCCAACGGCATGGAGGTTACGAACCCGCTGATGGTGAGTCTTAACACCATCGGCATGGCCGGCATCTCCATGATGATCCCGGTGCTTGCGGCATACATCGCCTACTCGATGGCTGGCAAGCCCGCGCTCGCCCCCGGTTTTGTCCTGGGCTACCTGGTCAACAACGCAGTCGTTACCCCTAACGGCAACAGCGTTTCGACCGGCTTCTTGGGCGCCATGATCATGGCGGTCATCTGCGGCTACTTTGTCCGCTGGATGAAGACCTGGAAGGTCAACAACACCATCCAGACCATCATGCCCATCCTGATCATCCCGATTCTGACCTCGCTTGTCCTGGGCATGGCCTATATCTACATCCTGGCCACGCCGCTTGGCTTTGTGATGGACTGGCTCACCGGCGTGCTCGGCAGCCTGCAGGGCGGTTCCGCAGTTGTCCTGGGTCTGGTCATTGGCGTTATGACCGCCTTCGATATGGGCGGCCCCATCAACAAGACCGCTTCGACCTTTACCATGGCCATCATGGCCTCCGGCATCTATGGCCCCAACGGCATGTTCCGCGTCGCCGTCGCCATTCCCCCGATTGCCTGCGGCCTTGCTGCGCTCATCGCCAAGAACAAGTTCGATGACGCCGATCGCCAGATGGGTATCTCCGCACTGTTCATGGGCTGCATCGGCATTACCGAGGGCGCTATCCCCTTCGCGGTCAAGGACCTTGGCCACACCCTGCCCGGCATCTGCATCGGCTCTGCCGTGGGCGCGGCGCTCGCCGCCTTCCAGGGTATCGACTGCTACGTCCCGCACGGTGGCTTTATCGTCGCCCTTGCCACCAACAACGTCGCGCTGTTCTGCCTGGACATCGTGATTGGCGCCGTGGTCGCCGCTGCAATCCTGATTGCCATGAAGCCCACGCTCGACAAGCAGGCCAAGTAAACCTTTAAGGACTCCGGTTGTGCGGAGGGATGGATTTGACTCCGCACAACCGCCCCTACACAACAAAATCCATCCGTACTGATAGGGCCCACATCTGGGTCCCAGGGAACTTTTGTCAAAAATCCTCTGGAGAAGGAGAACAAAATGTCCAACCTCACCATCCGCCAGGCCGTTCAGGGCATGCTCAAACTGCAGGATAGCGGCGATCACGCAACCATGGTCGGCATTGGCCCCATGAGCCCCAACCTGATTCAGGCCGTGTTCGAGCTTGCCAAGGACGAGGATTTCCCGCCCATGTTTATCGCCAGCCGCAACCAGGTCGATATGGACGAGATGGGCGCCGGCTACGTCAACGGTTGGGACCAGACGCGCTTTGCCGCCGACATCAAGAAGGTCGCCGACGAGGTGGGTTACACCGGTCCGTACTACCTGTGCCGAGATCACGGCGGTCCGTGGCAGCGCGACGAGGAGCGTAACGCTCACCTGCCCGAGGACGAGGCCATGGAGCTCGCCCGCAAGTCCTTCGTCGCCGACATGGAGGCAGGCTTTGACCTGCTGATGGTCGACCCCACCAAGGATCCCTATCAGATCGGCAAGGTTATTCCGCTCGACGTGGTGCTTCGCCGCACGATCGATCTTATCGACTACCTTGAGCAGTACCGTCGCGAGCATAACCTGCCCGAGGTCGCCTATGAGGTCGGTACCGAGGAGACCAATGGCGGCTTGACCTCTACCGATAAGTACGAGGAGTTCATTTCTCAGCTGCAGCCCGAGCTCGAGAAGCGCGGCTGCCCCATGCCCACCTTTATCGTCGGCCAGACCGGCACCCTTACCCGCTGGACGGAGCAGGTCGGTCACTACAACTTCAAGAACGCCCGCGAGCTTGCCGATATGGCCAAGCGCTATGGCGTGGGCCTGAAGGAGCACAACGCCGACTATCTGGACGACGCGACGCTGCTCGAGCACATCCCGGCACACGTGACCGCCTCCAACGTCGCTCCGCAGTATGGCACCGAGGAGACCCGCGCCTACCTCAAGCTCTGCGCCACCGAGCAGATCCTGGTCGACAACGGTCTGTGCGATGACCCCTCCGACCTGTATCACACGCTGCTGGTCAAGGCTATCAAGACCGAGCGCTGGCGCAAGTGGATGACTGGCGACGACGTCAACCTGCAGGTCGATGACATCCTTGCCGACGATGAGCTCAGCCTGAAGATCCTGGATGTCTCCGGCCACTATGCGTTCAACGATCCCGAGGTCAAGGAGCAGGTCGAGAAGCTCTATCGCAACCTCGCTGCCCAAGACATCGACGGCAAGCGCTTTGTGATCGAGCACATCAAGCGCCCGATCAAGCAGTACGTCGTCGGTCTTAACCTCAAGGGCGTCACGAGCCGCATCGAGGCCGCTCTTGCCGAGTAAGTAGCTTTTCCTACGCGACGCCGGGCCTGGGGCATGTCCCAGCTGCAGGCCCGGCACATGGGACAAAGGGGCAGTCCCTTTGTCCCATTCTTTTGAGTTTTAGCTTCCTTTGAAGGGGTTCACCATGAAGTTCTTTATCGATACCGCCAATCTGGACGAGATTGCCGAGGCCAAGAGCTGGGGCTGCCTGGCCGGTGTTACCACCAACCCGTCCCTGTACGCCAAGACCGGCGGCAAGCTTGCCGACTTTGAGCCGCATATGCTCAAGATTGCCGAGCTCTGCGAGGGCCTGCCCGTTTCCGCCGAGTCTACCGCTACCACTGCCGAGGGTATGATCGAGGAGGGCAAGCGCCTTGCCGCCCTCGCCCCCAACATCGTGGTCAAGCTTCCCGTGTGCGAGGCCGGCCTTGCCGCCTGCCGTGCGCTGGCCGATGCTGGCGTGCGCGTCAACATGACGCTCGTCTTCTCGCCGACGCAGGCCCTTATGGCCGCCAATGCCGGTGCTCGCTACATCAGCCCGTTTGTGGGGCGCTTCGATGACATCGCCGAGGACGGTATCTCGCAGCTCGACAATGTTGTGACTTGCATCAAGAACTATGACTGGACCGGCAAGAACGTCGACGACACCGTTGAGATCATCACCGCTTCGGTCCGCACGCCCAACCATGTGACCCAGGCGGCGCTGCTTGGTGCCGACATTGCGACCGTCCCCATGGCTGCTCTTAAGAAATGCTTGCATCACCCGCTGACCGACCAGGGCCTTGCCTCTTTTGAGGCTGATTGGCAGAAGGTCGTCGCTCAGGCTTAACGAGTGGATTGCCCCGGCATCGCGTCATCCGGTGCCGGGGTTGTTCTCAAGAGAGGAATTCGTATGACCAACCAGGAGCTGGCGAAGGTCGCCAATGAGGTCAGGAAGGGTGTCGTGACTGCGGTTCACGCGGCCAAGTCGGGACATCCGGGTGGATCGCTCGGTGCTGCCGACATCATGACGTATCTGTACTTTGAGGAAATGAATATCGATCCTGCTGACCCTCACAAGGCCGATCGCGATCGCTTTGTGCTCTCCAAGGGTCACGCGGCGCCGGGCCTGTATTCGGTGTTGGCAAATCGCGGCTATTTTCCCGTCGAAGAGCTCGAGACGCTCCGCCATATTGGCAGCCGACTGCAGGGCCATCCCAACATGAACGACACCCCGGGCATCGATATGTCCACCGGATCGCTCGGTCAGGGTATCTCCGCCGCGGTTGGAATGGCACTCGCCGCAAAGCACTGGGGTGACAGCTACCGCGTCTACACGTTGCTGGGCGACGGCGAGTGCGAGGAGGGCCAGGTGTGGGAGGCGGCCATGTTTGCCGGCAACCATGCGCTCGACAATCTTGTTGCCGTCGTCGACCACAACGGCTTGCAGATTGACGGCACGATCGATGAGGTCAACTCGGCCATGCCGCTCGCTGACAAGTTCCGCGCCTTTAAGTGGCATGTGATCGAGCTAGCCGATGGCAACGACATGACACAGATTGAGGCGGCTTTCGCCGAGGCTCGTGAGGTGACCGGCGTGCCCGTCGCTATCATCGCCGAGACGGTGAAGGGCAAAGGCGTCTCCTTTATGGAGAACCAGGTTGGCTGGCATGGCAAGGCGCCCAACGATGAACAGTTTGAGCAGGCCATGGCCGAGCTTGCGGCAGCAGGAGAGGAGCTCTAATGGCAGAGGTCAAAAAAGTCGCCACGCGCGTAAGCTACGGCGAGGCGCTCGTCGAGCTGGGCAATGAGCACGATGACTTTGTAGTGCTCGATGCCGACCTGGCTGCCGCTACGCAGACGGGTAAGTTTAAGGCTGCGCACCCTGAGCGCTTCTACGATGCCGGCATTGCCGAGAGCAACTTGATGGGGCTCGCCGCCGGCATTGCGACCACGGGCCACGTCGCCTTTGCGAGCACCTTTGCCATGTTCGCCGCCGGCCGCGCGTACGAACAAGTGCGTAATTCCATTGGCTATCCGCACCTCAACGTCAAAATCGGTGCCACGCATGCGGGTATCTCGGTCGGTGAAGACGGCGCCACGCATCAGTGCTGCGAGGACATCGCGCTCATGCGCACGATCCCGGGTATGACGGTAATCGTTCCCGCCGATGACATCGAGGCTCGCGCTTGCGTGCGCGCCGCCTATGAGTTCGAGGGACCGGTCTACATGCGCTTCGGACGCCTGGCAACGCCGGTCATTAACGATCACGAGGACTATGAGTTCAAGATTGGTCGCGGCGTGGTCGTGCGCGAGGGGTCCGATGTGACCATCATCGCTTGTGGCCTTATGGTCGCCGAGGCGCTTGAGGCTGCCGAGGCGCTCGCTGCCGATGGTATCGATGCCGAGGTCATCAATATGCACACGATCAAGCCGCTTGATGAGCGCCTGGTGGTTGCCAGCGCCAAGAAGACCGGTCGTGTGGTCACTGCCGAGGAGCATTCGATTATCGGTGGTCTTGGCGAGGCCGTGGCCTCGGTGCTCGCGGAGCAGCATCCGGTGCCGATGCGTCGCGTCGGCGTGCGCGATGTGTATGGCGAGTCCGGCCCTGCGGTCGATTTGCTGCACAAGTACGGTTTGGACGCCGACGGCATCGAAGCTGCGGTCAGGTCCGTGTTGTAAGGAAGGTTTCCATGGGATTTGTATCTGCCAACCAAGTGACAATCGGGTATACCGCCGCCTCGCGCGAGGACGCCCTACATTATTTGTCCGAGCAGGCCATCGAGCTCGGCTTTGCCGATGACGCATCTGCCGTAGAGGCCGCCTTCATTGCTCGCGAGAACGAGGCCGAGACCGGCCTTGTCGCCGGTTTTGCCGTTCCGCATGCCAAAAGCGACGCGATCCACACGCCGGGCGTTGCCGTGCTTAAACTGACCGAGCCCGTTGAATGGCCGAGCTTCGATGGGGTGCCCGTCGATGTTGCGCTCGCGCTGTACGTGCCTGCCGGCGAGGCTGGAACCACGCATCTGCGCCTGCTCTCCAAGGCTGCCGTAATGCTGATGGACGCCGGCTTCCGCGACAAGGTGCGCGCGAGCACCGATCCCGTTGAGATTGCGGAGCTCATCAATAGCGGACTCGAAGACTAGAACGGTCATCCCGTTCAATCAATCGATCCTTCTCCAAGGAAAAGGGCCGCGACGCCATATAGGTGTCGCGGCCCTGTTTGCGTTTCCCCAGATAAAACCTGCCAAAATAAACCTATCCCTTTTTGGCAGGCTAATCGTGAGTTATTTCACCGCAACTTAGGGCACGGTTAGGAAGTGTGCACCTTAAAGAGTGGAGCCCTTGATTAGAGAGGTCGCGCTCATCTCTCTAAATGTCTCTCTAAAGAGAAGGTTGGTTAGAGAGATAGCATTAGGCAATCTAGCAGCGAATTCGATACATCTCTCTTAATGTCTCTCTAAAACAAGGCGCTTATCTCTCTAAAGTTAGAGAGATAAGCGCCTTGTTTTAGAGAGACGGAATGCCAAAATTCGTCCGTCAGCTACCATCTGCCAAAAATGACGGATAAAGGGCTCATCGAAGTAATGGGTTCATCGACGAGCCGCAACCGCCGCTATCGGAAGAAGTAGATGCAGCCGAATTGCCCCTCTATCGTCTCTCGAAGTTTGATGGGTGCTAGAGGGGCGACTGCCTCGCGATATTTTCCCAAGATAAAACCCGCCAAAACAAACCTGTCCCTTATTGACAGGTCAGTTAACGCAGTCCAGGTTGAGCATATGTGCCCGGAGCCCGCGCGGCGCCGAGCAGTTACGCCGTTTGTAAAACGGCGTAATCTAAAGGTTCATGTTGCCGTGGATGTAGGGGGTGACCTCGGGGGAGATATGGTCGCAGCCCAGCTCGCGCAGCGCGGACTCGATAACGGCGGGCAGCGGGGTTTTGCCCTCGGCATCGACGGCGTTGCCACCGAGGGCAGCAATCTTGGCGACATCTGCGGGTGCGGCCTCGATATGCATGCAGCCGCCGACCAGGCGTGCGCGGACCTGAGCCAAGTCAAGATCGTGCAGGTAATCCTCGCAGGCGCGGATTAAATCGACCTTCTCGCGCGTAAGCTCCTCGCCCGTGGGGACGCGGGTGGCAAGACATGCTCCCGCCGGCAGGTTCCAAACGGGATAGCCCCATGCGCGCAGCAGCTCGCGCTCTTCGTCCTTGGTAAAGCCGACCTCCATAAGGGGTGAGCGTACGCCGAGCTCTTCTGCCGCACGCATGCCGGGGCGGTAGTCACCGCGATCGCTTGCATTGCTGCCATCGATGACGGTGGGAAAGCCGAGCGACTTGGCGTGGTTGACGATGGCGGTAAAGCCGGCGTGCTTGCAGTGGTAGCAGCGATTAGCATCGTTGCAGGCTACTTGGGGGAGCTGCAACTGATCCACCGAAAGATTGAGCACGGGGAGCTTAAAATGCGGCCCCTCATTGGCTTGTCCATCAACGGACCGCTCAAACGAAGCCTGTTCGGGCGTGCCGATGAGCGGCGTGGTGAGATGGACGAGGAGGGTATTGGTAGGCATGATGCGGGCGCATACGGCGGCCAAAAAGCTGCTGTCAACGCCGCCGGAAAACCCGATAGCCACGCGTCCGTATGCCAAAAGCAGCTGTTCGAGCGCCGATAGCTTGTCTTGAAGCTCCTCTGCGGGTGCCGTGGTGTCTAAAATCATGAAACGATCCTTATCGTTGAGTACTCGATCGAAAACTATAATCCTAATGCGTTACTTGCCATAAGACTTCTATCTGTGTAACGAAAGTGCAATATGGCATATACGTTATATACAAGTTGCCAAATGCGGTAGAGTTGCAGCAACGCGACAGCGAGAGTCGATGGGGGACCGATATGATCAAGGCTGTTATTTTTGACATGGATGGAACGCTGGTCGATACCGAGCGTTTGGGGATTAAGGCCTGGAAGGCAGGCGCCGCTGAGCTGGGGCTCGCGATTGATGAAGCGCTGATCCATCAGTTTATCGGCCGCACGCTGCCCGATGTTATGGACATCCTCGATAAGCATTACGGCAGCCACGAAACCACCGAGGCGATCTATCGTCGCCACAAGGAGATTCGCGACGAGATGGTCAAGACCGAACTGGAACTTAAGGCCGGTGCCGCCGAGTGCCTAGACGAGCTGCTGGCTGCGGGCTATCACGTGGGTCTAGCGACGTCGTCGCGCCTCGTTACGGCCGAGCGCAACCTTAAGATGGTCGGTCTTTTTGACAAGTTTGAAACGGTAACGTGTGGCGAGGACGTCGTGCACGGCAAGCCCGACCCCGAGATGTATCTGCTCGCCTGCGAGCGCGCGGGCTTTGCTCCCGAGGAATGTGCCGTGGTCGAGGATTCGCGCAACGGCTGCGTCTCGGGCATTACGGCCGGCTGCCATGTCTTTGCCGTCCCCGATATCGTGCCGCTGCCGCAGGACGTGGTGGATGGCTGCGAGGCCGTGCTCGATACGTTGTTCGATCTGGCGGCGGCGGTCAAGGCCGTGCGCTAGACAATTGCGGCGTTAAAACGAGCAATTGCTTACGTTTGCGCTTAAACAAAAGGGATCCGGCAATGGTCGGGCCTCTTTTGCTTGAGCGGCGACTTAGCATACTTGCGGGCGTGCTATAGATACGCGCCGAGGTTGATGGCCGTGGCGTCGGTCTGGCTGCTTGCCTGGGTGCTGGCGCGTTCCAGCAGGAACGGCCGCACGAGTTCTTGGCGGTTGATGTCCTCCGCGGTGGTGGCTGCGGTGACGGTGCGCGCTGCAGAGCCGACGTGGATATGCTTGGTCTTTGTCGGGACCTTGTTCTCGATTTGCTCCATGAGCAGTTGGACACCCTTGCGGCCAATCTCGTAGCCCGGGGGCGCTACCGTAGTGAGCGGGACCGATCCGCTCCAAGCGAGCGGGTTGCCGTCGCATCCGGCCACGCGAACCTGCTCGGGGACGGAGATGCCTTTGTCGACCAATGCCGAGATAACGCCCGAGGCCAGCACGTCGGTCAGGCCGACGACAAAATCGGGGCGTTCGTCGGCAGGGCGCCCGGCAATCTGAGCACCAATACTGTAGCCGTCGGCTGCGGTATTCCACTCTCCGGCGTCAATGACTTCAATTTTGATATCGGGATGCAGGGCGAGAGCCTTGTGAATGCCAAGTACGCGCAGGGTGAGCTGCATGAATGCCGCTCTGCCCACAACGGTGATATGGCGTGCGCCGCGGGCGATGGCGAGCTCGGCGATAATGCGCCCCTGCGCCTCGTTGTCGGCCGCTACGTAGTAGCCGGGCGCGGAGCAATGGATGTCCAGGTGGACAATCGGCACGGGCATCTTGGTCATAGCGGGGTGCCAGTCGGGGGATGCCATGGGCTGAACCATGACGCCGGACATTTGCGTGCCCATAAAGTAACGCAGGTAATGGTCCTGGAGAATATCGTCGTTATCGGCGTTGGCGATGAGTAGGTCGTAACCGTGCTTGCGGGCCTCGTTATGGGCGCCGCTGGCAATTTGAAGCGAAAAACCGTGGTCGAGACGGGGGAGCACCAAGCCAAAGGACTTGGTGGCGCCGCCCGCGAGCTGACGAGCGCTTTGGTTGGGCAGGTAGCCAAGGCGATTGATGGTCTCGTTAATGAGCTTGAGGGTCTCGGGGCGCAGCTTTTCGGGATGGTTGAGCGCGTTGGAAACCGTGCCCAACGAAACCCCGGCTTCGCGCGCGACGTCGCTGATTTTAACCTTTGCCATAGCGGCCCCTTTGATGCGTTTCAAGTACAAGCCAGATTGTAGCATCGCCCGCCCCTGGGGTGTCAAAACCTGCCAATTAGGGACAGGTTTATTTTGGCAGGTTTTATCTGGGGAAACGCCGTTGCCAGCGCGACCACCACGAAGGTGCCTGTCCCCATTGTGGTGGTTTGGATCGGCTGGACGTGTGTGCATCGGGTGGTATCTAAGTTGAGATACCACTTCTGGTATATCAGCTTGCGTTTGCGTGAGTACAATACTCGAACGTTATACGTCTCAGCGCCCCTGTGCGTGGACGTCTTGCAGTCACGCGAACGAAGGGATTTATCCTATGTGCGGAATCGTCGGCTACACCGGCTCTGATATTGCAAAGAACATCCTGGTCACGGGCCTCAAGCGTATGGAGTATCGCGGCTATGACTCCTCGGGCGTCGCGCTCGAGGTGGGCGAGGGCGCCGCGGCGCACCTCGATGTCATCCGCCGCGTGGGCAAGGTCGCGGGCTTGGAGAGCGAGCTTTCCAACATCGACAGCGACGCTACCTGCGGTATCGGCCACACCCGTTGGGCCACCCACGGCAAGCCCTCTGTCGTTAACGCTCACCCCCACACCAGCTGCGACGGTCGTATCGCCATCGTCCACAACGGCATCATCGAGAACTTCGCCGAGCTGCGCGAAGAGCTGGAGGGTCGCGGCCACCACTTTAAGAGCGAGACCGATACCGAGGTCTTCGCGCATCTGATCGAAGAGGCTTATGCCGAGACGCACGACCTGATGGCCTCCGTGCGCGAGGCGTGCACCCACGTGGTCGGTGCCTATGGTCTGGCCGCCGTGTGCGCTGACGAGCCCGGCGTGATCGCCGTGGCCCGCAAGGATTCCCCGATCGTGGTCGGCGCGGGCGAGACCGGCTCCTATGTTGCTTCCGATGTCATCGCGCTCATCGACGCCACCCGCGATGTCGTGGTGCTCGAGGACGGTCAGTTTGCCAAGCTCACGCCCGCAGGCGTCGAGTACACCGACGAGGCCGGCAACGTTATCGAGCCCAAGGTCACCCACATCGATTGGGACCTGGACATGGCAGAAAAAGGCGGTTATCCCGACTTTATGCTCAAGGAGATTCACGAGCAGCCGCGCGTCGTGCGCGACACGCTGGTTGGTCGTATGACGCCGGCCGGCGAGCTCGACATCGACGAGCTGGGCCTTTCGCTCGAGGAGCTCAACGACATCGACCGCGTCTACGTGATCGCTTGCGGCACCAGCTATCACGCTGGCCTCATTGCCAAGAATCTCATTGAGGGCTGGGCTCGCATCCCCACCGAGGTGGAGGCGGCCAGCGAGTTCCGCTATCGCAACCCCATCATCACGCCGACGACGCTCGTCGTGGCCGTGTCCCAGTCGGGCGAGACGGCCGACACTCTCGCCGCCATCCGCGATGCGCGCATCAAGGGTGCCAAGGTCTTCGGCATCACCAACGTGGTGGGCAGCCCCGTGGCGCGTGAGAGCGACGGCGTCATCTACACCAAGGCCAACAAGGAGATCGCGGTCGCCTCGACCAAGAGCTTCATCGGCCAGGTTGTGAGCCTGACGCTGCTGGCCCTGCTGCTGGCGCAGGTCAAGTACCGCTTGACCACCAAGCAGGCGCGCATGCTGTTCCGCGAGCTTTCCGATACGGCCGAGCAGATCCAGTGGATTTTGGATACCCAAACCGAGGCCGTTCATGAGGCCGCCCTGCTGTGCAAGGACGCGCAGTCCGCACTGTTTGTGGGTCGCGGCATGGGTGCCGCTATTTCCTACGAGGGCGCGCTCAAGCTCAAAGAGGTCAGCTACCTGCACGCCGAGGCATATGCCGCCGGTGAGATGAAGCACGGCCCCATTGCCCTGATCGACCTGGGCTTCCCTGTCATCGCTGTGGCCACCAAGAGTGCCACCTACGACAAGACCGTGTCGAACCTTATGGAGTGCAAGGCGCGCGGTGCCAAGGTCATCGTCGTTGCCACCGAGGGCGACGAGGAGATCAACAAGATCGCCGACTGCATTATCCGCGTGCCAGCAGTCCGCGACGTGTTCAGCCCCATCACGGCGAGCGTCCCGCTGCAGCTGCTCGCCCGCGAGGTCGCCATCCTGCGCGGCTGCGACGTCGACCAGCCCCGCAACCTGGCGAAAAGCGTCACGGTCGAGTAGTTGGTTCCGCCGTTCTAGCGACTAAGGCCCGGCTCCGCATCAAGACGGAGCCGGGCCTTGTTGCATTTGCCCAGATAAAACCTGCCAAAATGAACCTGTCCCTTTTTGGCAGGTTAGCGGAGCTTGCTGGTCTCGAAGTACTCGGGGAACTGGTCCAGAACCTCGGTTTGGTTGCGGAACATCATGTGCAGGTGCTTGCTGACCAAAAAGCTCGCTTCGATGGGGTCGCGACCGGCGATAGCGCGGCGAATCTGCTTGTGCTCGTTCACGATGTCCTGATTGTCGAGAACCTGCGTGGCAGCGCGCAGCCAGCGGAAGCGCTCCAGGTCGGCATTGGTCTCTTCGAGCCACGACCACACGGTGCTGCGACATGCGATGCTAAAAATCATGTGATGCATGAGGTTATCGCTCAAAAAGAAGCCGATGCGATCCTCATCGGCCATGGCCTTTTCCTGCAGCGCGATGGCGCGGTCGAGCTGCTCGATGCCGGCCGACGTGGCGCGCGCACAGCACTCCACAATCACCTGCTTTTCCAGATGCTCGCGGATGTAACAGGCACTCTCGGCAAGGGTGAGGTTGATGGGCGAGACATAGGTGCCGCTTTGGGGCACGGTGCGCACCAGGCCCTCTTGCGCCAGACGCACCAGTGCCTCGCGCACGGGGGTGCGCCCCATATCCAGGTCATCGCAAAGTTGCTTGACGCCCAGCTTTTCGCCCGGCTTGTAGTCCAGGTAGACGATTTTGCGTCGAATGGTGTGGTAGGACTGGTCCTGTAGACTCGTTTCCTGCTCGCCGACGTGCATCGATTCTTCCATAGCGCCTCGCAACTGTTCTATCAAACTCATATGTCAGTTGTTAATTATGCCGCGAATCAGCTCTCCGCGGTGGGTAATTCGGCTGTCGCCCGAGAACTATTGCGGCATCTTAGTCTGTGTTTGCGCAAGGCTGCGCTCAATGTTGCCGTATCATAAGCCGTCGCAAACGTGAAATAGAAAGAAGGAATCCCATATGCAACTGGCAAATATCGTACGCGAGCGCTGGAAAGGCGTCTTGTTCTGCCTGATCATCGCCATTCCTGCGACGTTGCTCGGCAAACAGGTTGAGGTGGTCGGCGGTCCGGTATTCGCCATCCTCTTTGGCATGGTCCTGGCGCTCGTCTTTCCCAAGAATCGTCGCGAACAGCTCGCCGCCGGCGTCACCTATACGTCCAAAAAAGTCTTGCAGTACGCGGTTATCCTGCTTGGCTTTGGCATGAACCTCTCCCAGATTCTGTCCAAGGGCGCCCAGTCGCTGCCGATTATCGTGGCGACGATCTCGACCTCGCTTGTCATCGCCTTTGTGCTCTGCCGCGTCATGAACGTACCGGGTAAGATCGCGACGCTTGTGGGTGTGGGTTCGTCGATTTGCGGCGGTTCTGCCATCGCCGCGACCGCACCCGTCATCGATGCCGACGATCGCGAGATTGCCCAGGCCATTTCGGTCATCTTCCTGTTTAACGTTATCGCGGCGCTCGTGTTTCCGACGCTCGGCGGCATGCTCGGGCTGACCAACGAGGGCTTTGGCCTGTTTGCCGGTACCGCCATCAACGACACCTCGTCCGTAACGGCTGCGGCGAGCGCTTGGGACAGCATGCATCCCGGCGCCAATGCGCTCGAGAGCGCCACGGTGGTCAAGCTCACCAGGACGCTGGCCATTATTCCCATCACGTTGGTTCTCGCATGCTGGCAGATGCATCTGGCGCGCAAGGCCGGCGGCGACGCCAAAAGCACGTTCTCGCTTAAACGCGCGTTTCCCATGTTTGTGCTGTTCTTTGTGCTGGCGAGTGTGATCACTACGGTGCTTCAGCTTCCCGCGTCCTTTACGGCGCCCATCAAGGAGCTGTCTAAGTTCTTTATCGTGATGGCCATGGCGGCAATTGGCTTTAATACCGATATCGTCGAGCTGGTCAAAAAGGGCGGCAAGCCCATCGCGCTGGGCTTTTGCTGCTGGATTGGCATTGCGTGCATGAGTTTGGGAATGCAGCACGTACTGGGAATCTGGTAGAGAAGTAGCTTATTTGCGTGCTGCGTGCTGGTGAGCGCATTCTCACGGTGGAGCGATAGGAGCTCTTGCGGGTATGGCTTGTCCGCAGGTTTATAAGTCCCGAAGAGCTCTTATCGCCCCGCCAGGATGGCGATGCGGGGCAACACCTATACTCGCAGGACGGCGCTTTCTGCCCTATAGTGTTTGGTGGGCAATATCGTTCAATTTTGAAACACTCGGTCGTGCGACCGCCGGCGGTTGCACTTCGCTGCAGACAGGGGCAAATCATGGATAGCGATGCCAAGCTGAACATCTTGACCGATGCCCTGGCTGCTGCCGGGGCATCGGCATTGGCAATCGATGCGCGTGGAGACGTCGCGATCTCGACCATGAATGACGCGGCGCTTGAGCGGGGTGTGGCGGCTTTTGTCGCTGAGCGTCTCGACCGCATAGGAGACGGCGCGCGTCTGGTTATGGGGCGTGCGGGTACGCGCCTGAGCCTGACCGTTCGCCCCACCGACAAAGAGGGCGGGGGCCTTTGGGTCGCCGTGGTCCGCGAGGTGCGCGGCGCCGCGGCGCATGCGGGCATTGAGTGGCTCAACGCCGATGAGGTTGAGGCCCGCTACGAATCGAGCGCGTACGGCATCGTTGAGGGTGCCGCTGCGGTGGCTGCACCGGTTGCCGAGAGCTACGCGCACGGTGTGCCCCTTATGCTCGAGGGCGAGCTGGGAGCGGGTCAGGTCGAGATCGCCAAGCGCCTCTATCTGGACGGTCCTTTTGCCGGTCAGCCCTTTGTTTCCGTTGCGCTCGATGAGCTCACCGAGCGCGGTTGGCGCCATGTGCTCAAAAGCGCCGAATCGCCGTTGTTCCAAACGGGGCTGACCCTTTGCATTGAGGGCTGGAACGCGGTTGGCCCCCAGCGCCTCCGCGAGCTGGTCTCCACGATGACCGACACCGCGTTGGCGACGCGCTGCCATGTGGTGCTGACAGCGAATGACATGCCGGGCGGCGGCGAAAGTGATCAAGCCGCCTTTGTGACCGAGCGCTTCGCCTGTGCGGTGAGCGTGGCGCCGGCAATCGCCGAGCAGGGAGCCGCGTCGACGAAGGTTGCGCGCTATTTGGAATATCTCGCTGATGCATTTGGGACGGCAGCGCCCACGCTGTCTGCCGCGGCGACGAAGACGCTCGATGCTTACCGCTGGCCGCGCAATTATCTGCAGCTCCGCGAGGTCTCGGAACGACTGTATATATTGGCGGGGACGGGCACGGTGGACCGCGCTGTGGCGGAGGATGTGCTCGCCCAAGAGGACGTGATCAAGACCGCAACCTTTGGCGCCCCGACGCTCGAAAGTGACCTGTATATCCTGCGACCGCTGGCCGATACCGAGCGAGATATCGCGCATCTGGTTGTAGATCATCTCCACGGCAACCGAACCCGTGCGGCGGAGGTGCTGGGCATAAGCCGTACAACGCTGTGGCGCTTGCTGAAGGACGATGACCGTTGAGCGAGGCACCAGTGACCGCGCGCGACGCGTGTGCTACAGTCCAAAGCGTTATTGTTTCGATTTGGTTACGGCGTGCGAGGGCATATGGCTGAGACTTCAAAACCGAGCCGCAGAAGGCGGAGTGCCGCGCCGGTCAACCGACGCACGACATCGGTGACGTGGGGCAAACACGCCTCGGGGTTTGATGGCTCGTTCAAGCGCACTAAATACGGCTATCCTTCGGCAAGCACCCGCTTGGCAATGCAGGCAGAGTCCTCGCTGTGGGGCCGCAAACGCGTGGTGGGCTCAAAGCTCAAGCACGACGGAACGCTCGGCTACATCAGCCGCGGGGCGGCTCGCCGCAGCGGGCTCAATCCCGCCGGCTGGCATCGCTACGTGCCGATCGTGGCCGCCGTTGCAGTGATCGTCATCGCACTCGCTGCGCTTGGCTATGCCGGCGGTGGCGCCAACTTGGACGCAGTGTTTAAATCGCCCGAGCTCGCGCATGCAGGCACAGAAGTTGTCGAGGGCGCACAGACCCAGACGGGCGTTGCGCCCCAGCGCGGTATCGTTGCGGCGGCCTCCACCATCGCCGATGCGCAAAAGGACGAAGACAAGCAAGGCGACGACGCCGAAACGGCCCAGGCAAATGAAACGGCAACAACTCCATCGGCGGGATAAGTTGCGAGTGGGGCAGCAAATTTGGGACGGGGCCTTTCAGCGGGTCCGCCGTTCGGTAGAACGGCGGAACTAATTACTTTACGTACACCACGTTGTCGCGGCGCGGCTTTGCCTCGGGTAGCGTGTCCTCGGCGTAGCCAAGAATGCAGTTACCGACACCGCGCAGGCTGCCGTCGGCGGGCAGGCCCCAGCTGGCCAGCAGCTCCAGGCCCTCGGGCGAGTCAAAGACCTCATGCGCGCGGTGAATCCAGCACGAATCGACACCCAGTGCATAGGCGGCGTTGAGCAGGTTGCCCATGGCGAGCGAGCCGTCTTCCAGATGTGTGGGCACGCTGCGGTCAACCAGCACCACCACAACGGTCTTGGCGCCATAGAAGGGGTCGCTGTTGCTGCCCATGACTTGCGCGTTGAGCTGCGAGAGACGCTCGACGGTCGCGGGGTCGGTGACGGCGACAAACGTCACCGGCTGGCGGCCCATGCCGCTCGGTGCATATTGGCCGGCTTCGATAATACGTGCAAGCTTTTCGGCCTCGACGGGACGATCGCTGTAGTTGCGGCAGCTGCGGCGGTGAATGAGTGCTTCGATAGTCTCCATGGTGTCTCCTTGCGGTGGCGTTGCAGATGCCCCGTTCATACCCGTCGGGCTCAAACGATAGACGGTCAATTGCCCGGCCAAAAGGATAGATTCCAATTGGGAAAGTAGGTTTGCATAAAAGTACCTTCAGAATGTGACAAACAAATGGGATGGTTAAACGTTTTATCCCGTCTACCCTGCGGTTTTTTACCACTTGCCTAAATGACGAACGCATAACCTCTGATAAAGGTTTTACTAAAGGAGTACCAACGTTTATCAATGCGCCGTGGTGGCGCCGGGCCAGGAGGTAACATCATGTTCCAGGCTGGAGATGTCGTCGAGACCGATTTCGAAGGATTTCTGAAGCTGCTGCGTTCCAAGACGCGCGCTTTCGTGTCGATCAACGATCACGAGTACTACATCACGCACACCGATGGCTATTGGCGTGTTCAGGATTGCGAGGCCCTCAACGACAAGGGCCACTTTACTGACTGTTCTGAGTTGGTCAACACGGTCTGCGAGGTCGTCGAGCTGCCGTGGATTGCCGGCAAGAGCCTGCATGACAGCTTCTCGGGCGCTACGGTCTATGAGGCCGTCGCCGCTTAACAGGCAATAAAACCCGATTTTCACGTGACCGCTGGCGCCGCCCCCGCGCCGGCGGTCTTTTTCTGCCGATAGGCCATAAAAGTGCACGCATTTGCGGAGAGGCTGTTGACGATAGTCAAAACTCGGACTAATCTAGAGACATAAAATTGGTCAAAAATCGGACAATCGAATGGTGGGATAGATGAATGGTGCGGTTAAACTGGTCGACTTCGACCGGTTGCTCAATGGACTCGACCATATCTATTCGGAGTTCTCGCGTGCCTGCGGCCTTTCGGACTGCGCTTACTGGATGCTCGTCGATACCAGCACGGCGGGCGGCAGTATTGCCGTAAGTCGTCTGACAAGCGAATGGTTCTACAGCAAGCAGACCATCAACTCGGCAATTAAAACCTTGACGGCGCGGGGCTTCGCAACGTTGGAGTTTGCTGAAGGCAGTCGTAAGAACAAGGTTGTGAGCCTGACCGAAGAGGGCAGGCGATTTGCCGAGCGTTATGCGCTGCCGGCACTCAAGGCCGAACAGCGAGCCTTTGGCGCGCTTGAGCCATGTGAGCAGCGCGAGATTATGCGCTTGGTCGGCAAATTCTCTCAGGTGCTCGGCGAGGAGTGCGATGCCTTTAAGCAACATATCGCTGCCGAGAGCCAAGCCGAGAATCAAGGTGAGGGGGAGTCGTGCGACTGTTAATGAGGTTTCTAAAGCCATATCGAGGGCTTGTCGCAGTGACGCTGCTGGTGCTGCTGGTGGATAACATCGGTACGCTGTTGGTTCCCACGATGCTGGCGAACATGGTCAACACCGGTATTACCACGGGCGATGTCGACTACATTTTACGCAACGGCCTATACATGTTTATCGCGACCAGCATGGCTAGCGGCGGCACGGTGCTGGGCTGCTATCTTTCGGCGCGCCTGGCCGCCAACGTGGCTTGCGATATCCGCAATGCCGTGTACGACAAATCGCTCGAGCTCGCGGCCAGCGATTTTGAGCGCTTTGGCACCGGATCGATGATCACGCGCTCGCTCAACGACATCAACGTGATTCAGCAGGCGATTCTGCAGACGATTCAGCTGGTGCTGCCCGTGCCGTTTTTGGCTGTGGCGGGCATCATCTTCGCCTGGTTTATCGATCCCGCCATGGGCACGCTTCTGGGCGTAGTCGTTGCGATTGTGCTGGTGGCGGCGGTCTTTACGGTTGCCAACGCGGCGCCGATTTTTATGCGCCTACAGGGCTTTATCGACCGCATGAACGTGGTGCTGCGCGAGAATATTGTGGGCGTGCGCGTCATCCGTGCGTTTAACAAGGAGCGCTACGAGGAACGGCGTCTGGACGAGGTGTTTAGCGAATACGCCGCCAACGCCATCAAAGTCAACCACCTGTTTGTGGGCCTCGACAGCTCCAGCTTCTTTTTGATGAACATCGCCGAGGTGGCGGTGCTGTGGGTTGGCGGCAACCGCGTGGGCGCCCACGCCATGCAGATCGCGAGCATCTCGGCGGTGCTGGAGTATGCAATTCTGATTCTGTTCTTTGTGATGATGGCCCAGATGGTGGTGCTGACGCTTCCGCGTGCTGCCGCGTGCCTGAACCGTGCGCAGCAGGTGTTGGAGATTGAGCCGAGCATCGTCGATGGCGAGCGCACGCTGGATGACGGGGCGCGCGAGCCCCAAGACGAAGCCGATGCGGTGGCCGTGTTCGACCACATGTCGTTTCGCTTTGACGATGCCGACGAGGACACCCTGTGCGACCTGAGCTTTGCCTGCCGTCGCGGTCAGACGACTGCGATCGTTGGCTCGACAGGCTCGGGCAAATCGACGGTGGCAAAGCTTCTGCTGCGCTTCCACGATGCCACTAAGGGCGCCATTCGCCTGGACGGCGTCGATCTGCGCGAGCTTACGCAAGACGAAATCCGCGGGCGCATTGCCTATGTGCCGCAGAAGGCGTGGCTGTTCTCGGGCACGGTGGCGAGCAACCTTCGCTTTGGTAACGAAGGCGCGACCGAGGGCGACATGCTTCACGCGCTTGAGGTTGCCCAGAGCACCTTTGTACTCGACCAACCGCAGGGGCTCGATACCCCGGTTGCCCAGGGCGGTACGAACTTTTCGGGCGGTCAGCGCCAGCGTTTGGCAATCGCCCGTGCGCTCATGAAGCATGCCGATCTATATATCTTCGATGACAGTTTTTCGGCCCTGGACTTTAAGACCGATGCCGCCCTGCGTCATGCGTTGCAAGACGAGACGCGTGACGCTGCGGTGCTCATCATCGCGCAGCGCATATCGACGATCTTGCACGCCGACCAGATCGTCGTGCTCAAGGATGGCGAGGTTGTGGGTCTGGGCACGCATGGCGAGCTTATGGAAACCTGCGAGGTGTACCGCGCTATCGCGGAATCGCAGATGAAGGGAGGTGAGTAGCATGACCGAGGAGCTCAGGAAGCAGGCCAGCGTTGATGACGCCGTTGCCGCGGGACTGGTTGAGGAAACGGCTGCCGTAGCACCCGAGCTGGACGAGGCCGCCAAGGCTGCAGCCGAGCGCGAGGCTCGCCGCCAAGCGCTCTACGAGGAAAACGAACGCGCCGAGGACGAGCGCGCCCGCGCTGAGGCAGAGCGCATGCGCGATGTGGACGACGAGGACGAGGACGAGAAACCCCGCGACACCTGGGCGACGGTGCGCCGCCTGTGGAGCGAGGCCGCCGGCGACCATTGGCGCTTCTATATCGTGTTCGCGAGCATCGTGTTCTATGTCATCTTTAACACCGCGGCGCCGGCTTACAGCGCCCGCGTGATCGATGAGCTGTGGGGCCACATTCAGGTGGCGTTTGCCAACGACACCGCCTTCAACATCACCTGGGAGAACTGCGGCAGGACCATCTTCATCTACTTTATGATCTGGACGGCCGCTGCCTCGTTCTACGCGCTTCAGAGCTTTTTGATGTCGAGCGTTGCCGAGCGCCTCAACCTGCGCCTGCGTAACCGCATCGCTCAAAAGCTCAACCGTCTGCCGCTTGCCTTCTTTGACGCGCATCGTCCCGGTGAGGTCGTCAGCCGTGCGACCAACGACTTGGACAAGATGTCCGAGAGCATGCAGCGCGGCTTGCTGCAGCTTTTGGTGTCGATCGGTACTGTGGTGGGCGCCGTGAGCGTGATGTTCGTGTTTAGCGTGCCGCTCACGCTCGTCTTTTTGTTCTTTACGGCGTTGTCGCTGCTGGTGACCAAGGTGGTCTCGCGCCGCACGCATGACGTAACCGGTGAGCGCCAGGAGTGGGTGTCCAAGATTACGAGCGCGGTCGAGGAAGGCTACTCGGGCCGTCTGGTGATCCGTGCGTTTAACCGCGAGCGCCAGAGCTCTGCCGAGGTACACGAGGCTTCGAAGGAGCTGGCGCGCGTGAGCACCAAGGCCGACTTTATGATTAACGCCGTCGGTCCCGCGGTGCGCTTTATCGGCCGCTTGGCGCAGATCGTGATTGCGCTTGTGGGCTGCAGCATGTTGGTTGCCGGGCATATGACCGTCGGCGTGTTCCAGGCGTTCTTCCAGTTTATCTACGAGGCGTCCGAGCCCATGACGCAGCTGTCGTTTACCTTTAACTCGCTGCAGAGCGCGCTGGCGAGCGCCGAGCGCGTGTTCGACCTGCTCGACGAGTCCGAGATGGAAGCCGATCCGTTGCCGGCGGCCGCAGCCAAGCTGCCGGGCAAGGTGGAGGGCCGTGTCGCTTTTGAGCACGTGCGCTTTGGATATTCGCCCGACAAGCCGCTTATGCGCGACGTGTCGTTTGCCGCCGAGCCGGGCCAAAAGATCGCGGTGGTGGGAACCACGGGCGCGGGCAAGACCACGCTCATCAATCTGCTCATGCGCTTCTACGAGATCGACGGTGGCCGCATTACCCTCGACGGTGTGGACACGAGCCGCATGGACCGCGGCGAGCTGCGCCAGCAGTTTGGCATGGTGTTGCAGGACGCCTGGTTGTTCGATGGCACCATTGCCGAGAACATCGCCTATGGCTGTCCCGAGGCGACGCGCGAGGAGATTGTCGCGGCCGCGCGTGCCGCTCAGGTCGACTTCTTTGTGCGCACTATGCCGCAGGGCTACGACACGCGTGTAGCTAACGATGCCGAGAGCATCAGTCAGGGCCAACGTCAGCTGCTGACCATCGCGCGCGTGCTGCTCAACAACCCGGCGATCCTCATCCTGGACGAGGCGACGTCGAGTGTGGACACGCGCACCGAGCTCGCCATCGGCCGCGCCATGGACGCGCTCATGCGCGGGCGCACGAGCTTTGTGATCGCGCACCGTCTGTCGACGATCGTGGATGCCGACCTGATCCTGGTTATGGACCACGGCAACATTATCGAGCAGGGTACGCACAAGGAGCTGCTGGCTGCCGAGGGCGCCTATGCCGACCTCTACCTAAGCCAGTTCGCATAAGGTGACATGGGGGGCAGTCCCGCATGTCACATCGAAAAGAAGGCGTGCCGGGGGCGGATTCCCCGGCACGCCTTTTGTGTTGGCGTTCATGCTGTGGCGGTTGTCCGCGGCCCTAGCGTTCGTCCACGAGCTTGGCGACGAGGGCTTTGAGCTCGGCCAACTCTTGCTCGAGTTCCTTGACGCGGCGGGCGTTTTCGGTGATGCCCTGACGGTTGAGGGCGCTCTGCTCGGCGGCATCGTCGGGCATGTACTCGCGATGCTGCTTGGCGTCGAAGCTCTCCTCGAACACGCGGCAGCCGTTGCGCTTGATGATGCGCCCGGGCACGCCCACGACGGTGCAGTTGTCGGGCACGTCCTTGACGACGACCGAGTTGCCGCCGATTTTGACGTTGTTGCCAATGTGGATGTTGCCAAGCACCTTGGCGCCCGTGCCCACCGTGACATTGTTGCCCAGGGTGGGGTGACGCTTGCCGGTCTCGTTGCCGGTGCCGCCGAGCGTGACGCCCTGGTAGAGCACACAGTTGTCGCCCACGATGGCAGTCTCGCCAATAACGACGCCCATGGCGTGGTCGATAAAGAAGTGCTTGCCGATCTGCGCGGCGGGATGAATCTCAACACCAGTGATATGGCGGGTTAACTGCGAGAGCACACGGGCGAGTGAGCGATGACCGTGCTCCCACAGCCAGTGCTCGGGCACGTGGTTCCACTTGGCGTGCAGGCCAGGATAGGAAAGGAAGATGACCAGGCCGTTTTGCGCTGCAGGGTCCTGCGCCTGGACGGTCTTGATGTCCTCGCGAATGGTATTGATAAAGCTCACCGGCCGCCCTCCCTTAGCGCCGTGACAATGCGATTCAATAAAGTATAGCGATTCGCTAGGGATTAGGAAGGGCGATCTTGCTTCGCTTTGGGCGACAAGTGTCAGTTATGCAAACTTGCTGGTAATGAAGTAAGACTTTTGAGGGGTTTGGCCCGTGCTCGCGCCGCAACCGTATACTGGTCAACTTGGACGTGTCCGCGCCCACAACTGAGAGGTTTTACTTCATGGGTTTCATCAATTTTATCGCCGAGCTGCTTAAGGACCCGCGCACCGCGATCGCCAGCTGGATCGCCGCCGGCCCGCTTATGGCCTACGGCTGCGTGTTCCTGATCATCTTTATCGAGACGGGCGTGGTGTTCTTCCCGTTCCTTCCCGGTGATTCGCTGCTGTTCGCCTCGGGTTTCTTTGCCCACAACGGCGGCTTTAACATCGTGGCGCTTCTGGCCACCGCATGGGCCGCTGCCATTTTGGGCGATCAGTGCAACTTTATGATCGGTCACTTCTTTGGCCGCAAGATCATCGCTTCGGGCAAGGTCAAGGCCATGACGCCCGAGCGCATCAAAAAGTCCGAGGACTTCTTGGACAAGTGGGGTCACCTGGCCATCTTCCTGGGTCGCTTCTTCCCGTTTATCCGCACCTTTGTGCCCTTTATCGCTGGCATGGGCGGCATGCACTGGCGCAACTTTGTCGTCTTTAACGTGCTGGGCGGCATTACCTGGTCGACGGTCTTTACGCTGCTGGGCTACTTCTTTGGCGGCATTCCCTTTGTGCAGGAGCACTTTGAGCTGCTGATTATCGGCATCGTTGCCGTGTCGATCATCCCGACCGTGGTCGGTTTGGTTAAGGCCAAGCTGGGTAAATAGAACGCCTAGCTCGAGCCAGCGCGCAGACCGTACAGTTGAGGCCCGTCACCGCTTACGGTGGCGGGCCTTTTTGCTTCGGTCAAATGAAAATACTTTACTTAGTTAAAGAAAAGCGTTTTATCAGACGCGTGCGGGGAGTACAATCTCGTGCATGCGAATCGACGTGCCATCGGCTTTGATGCTGCTCGCGTGTCCCGTCCGGCTCTACGCTCCGGGCGTGCGACGTTGCGACGCGGTCGGCCTCGGTCCTTGCGTGCGGGTTCGCGAGTATGCAACTGTGTATGTAAGGAGCGACATATGACTGTCGAGAAGAAGGATATCGATTGGGGTAGCCTCGGCTTTGGCTACATGAAGACCGATTACAGCTACGAGGCTCATTGGAAGGATGGCGAGTGGGACGAGGGCGGCCTGACCACCGACCACACCCTGCATGTCTCCGAGTGCGGCGGTATCTTCCATTACTGCCAGGAGGTCTTTGAGGGCCTGAAGGCCTACACCGCCGAGGACGGCAGCATCGTCTGCTTCCGTCCCGACATGAACGCCGAGCGTATGTACAACTCTGCGCAGCGCCTCGAGATGCCCCCGTTCCCCAAGGACAAGTTCGTTGAAGCCGTCAAGCAGGTCGTTTCTGCCAACGCCGCCTGGGTTCCGCCCTTCGGTTCCGGTGCGACCCTGTACGTGCGTCCGTTTATGATCGGCTCCGGTGACGTGATCGGCGTGGCTCCCGCTCCTGAGTACACGTTCCGCATTCTCGTGACCCCGGTCGGTCCGTACTTTAAGGGTGGCCTCAAGCCCGTCAAGCTGCGCGTTTCCGAGTATGACCGTGCGGCACCTCACGGCACCGGCAACATCAAGGCCGGCCTGAACTACGCCATGTCCCTCAAGCCCACGATGGAGGCCCATCGCGAGGGCTATGCCGAGAACCTGTATCTCGACTCCGAGTCCCGCACCTATGTCGAGGAGACCGGCGGCGCCAACGTTCTGTTCGTGAAGGAGGACGGCACGCTCGTCGTTCCGCAGTCGCACACCGACTCCATCCTGCCCTCTATCACCCGTCGCTCGCTCGTTCAGGTCGCTCAGGACCTGGGCATGACCGTTGACCAGCGTCCCGTCGAGTGGGCCGAGGTCAAGGCCGGTACCTTTGTCGAGTGCGGCCTGTGCGGCACCGCTGCCGTCATCTCCCCGGTTGGCGAGATCGACAACAAGGTTTACGGCGCCGACGAGACCGTGACCTTCCCGGCTGGCTACACCGAGATCGGCCCCGTGATGAAGAAGCTTCGCGAGACCCTGACTGGTATTCAGTCCGGTGCTGTCGAGGATAAGCACAACTGGGTTTACACCGTCGCGTAAGCAGTCTTAGCTGTCCGGCCCGAGGGCGGCCTTCCCTCCCGGCGCGTCCTCGGACATGAAAGAACCCCCGCTGCGCACTTCGTGCGGCGGAGGTTCTTTCGTCCTGCGGAGTGCGCCGGGAGGGAGCTTGCTCTCCGCCCTGCGGGCTCGGCGATGTCACAACGAACAATAATTAATCTGAATTAAAGATGGTGCGCGGCCTTTTAGGCCGCGCTTTTGTTTTGGTTCGCGCCATGTGGGGGTGGTGGCGACGTGCATTTTTGCGAGTATTCTGCAATCGAAGGCCCCTGCATACCGACCTCGGGCAAAAAATCGGGAGTTCTCGATGTTTTCTACGGATGATGGGCGGGGTTATGGGCTGGCAGCGCTTGATTTGCAGGGATATTCGCGGTCTTTGGCATTTATCGTGGCGCCCGAAGCCCTTGGTTATGTTGAATACTCCTAAAAATGCACGACGCTTAGAGGGGGACCTTCGCGAAAAAGGAAACCGCCCCGTCGAAGTATGCATTCGACGGGGCGGTTTATGCATTTAGCCGATTAAGGATGCGCTGTCAAACTACTAGAACTTGACGGTCGGGGCCTGACGGGCTGCTTCGGCGGCCTCGAAGCCCTGGCGCTCCTTAAACTGGAAGATGCCGGCAAAGATGACAGCCGGGAACGTCTGAATGGCGTTGTTGTAGCTGAGCACGCAATCGTTGTAGCTCTGGCGTGCATAGCTAATCTTGTTCTCGGTATCCTCGAGCGATGCCTGCAGCTGCGTAAAGTTGGTGTTTGCCTTAAGATCGGGATAGGCCTCGGCTACGGCGAAGAGCTGGCGCAGCGCACCGGTCAGCACGTTGTCGGCTTCCATCTTGGCCTCGGGCGTGGTGGCCTTGACGGCGGTGTTACGCGCGCTGATCACGGCGGAGAGCGTCTCCTGCTCGTGCTTGGCGTAGCCCTTGACGGTCTCGACCAGGTTGGGGATCAGGTCGTTGCGACGCTGCAGCTGCGTATCGATGTTCTGCCAGGCGTTATCGATGCGGTTACGCTTGGTGACCATGTTGTTGTAGATGCCGGCGATGGCGCAGACAATCACAATGACAACAACGATGCCGATGATGACGGTAATCATGATGTCTCCGTTTCGAATGGCCGCGGCGGCATGCGCCAGCTGCCGTTGGTATAACGCTACTAGTATACCCGCAACGTTTTGCCGTGCCGAACTTTCCGGCAAGCGTTATGTTTTCGGCGGGGTCGGTACCGGGGCAAAGCGCGCGAGGTACAGGTGTAAGATATGCGACAGATTGACGAGTGTTGTCTTTGCCCTGAGGATGGCGATACCAGTGGACCTTCGCATTAAGAAAACCTACCGCGCCCTGTTCGACGCCTTCACCGAGCTTCTCGAGGAGCATCGTTTTGAGGACCTTACGGTTGCCATGCTGTGCGAGCGCGCCATGATTCGCCGCACGACGTTCTACAAGCACTTTCGCGACAAGAACGATTACTTTGCCTTTTATATCGATGGGCTCATGTCGGGCTTGCCGCAAAAACAGCCCGATGAGGCCGGCGCAGTGTCTGCCGAGGACGTGCGCGCGCTTCGGCACGCGATTTTGGACGATGCCATGGATTTGATTCTGGCGCACGAGCAGCTCATGGATAACATTTTGGCAAGCAGCATGTCGGGCATGTTGACCAACGTTATTTGCGACCGTATTGCCCGCTCCATCGGCGAGCGTGTGATGAACGTGCTTGCCGAGGATGCCCTGGCCCCCGTGTCACTCGAGACGACGTCTGAGTTTGTCGCCGGCGGTATTATTCGACTTTTCACGATATGGTGGGAATCGGGCCACGATCTTGAGCGTCGACCCGAGATGGCCGACGTGGTCGATGCGCTGTTTGAGCGGACCATGACGCCGGTGCATCACTAAAAGTGGCGGAGAGAGGGGGATTCGAACCCCCGGAACGCTCTCGCGCTCAACGGTTTTCAAGACCGCCGCATTCAACCGCTCTGCCATCTCTCCGTGAGTCGTAATGATAGCATCGTTTTGGATTTGCAACAGGGGAGGCGAACGATGACGAGCACCGGAATCGATGAGAAGTTCATGTGCGAGGCGCTGACGGAGGCGCGCGCAGCCGCTGCGGTGGGCGAGGTACCGATCGGTGCCGTAGTGGTGCGCGCGGGTGAGATCGTCGCGAGGGCGCATAATCGCCGCGAACTCGACCAGGACCCTTCGGCACATGCAGAGTTTGCGGCCCTATGCGCCGCCGCGCAGTCGCTCGGTCGTTGGCGCCTTTCCGATTGTACGGTCTACGTGACGCTTGAGCCCTGCTGCATGTGCGCGGGGCTTATGGTGAACGCGCGCGTGGGGCGCTGCGTGTACGGCGCGGCCGATGCTAAAGCGGGCGCTCTGGGGTCGCTATACGACCTCAATGCCGATTCGCGCCTGAACCATCGGTTTAATGTGACCGCCGGCGTGCTGGCAGAAGAGTGCCGCGCGGTGCTAAGTGGTTATTTTAGTGGGCTGCGTGGCGCCGATGGTGCTGGCTGCGGTTGTGGGGCCGATCTTGAGGCACATGCCGCTCATGCCGAGGCGCTCGCGTGTGTCGAAGATACTGCCGTTGAGGCGGTCGATTTTGGTGCCGCGTGCCGCCGACCCCGCCGTGTGCTGCTGGCGATTGATTCCTTTAAGGGCAGCGTTTCGAGCGCGCAGGCGGAGGAGGCCGTTGCCGAAGGTGTGCGCCGCGTGTGGCCCGATGCCCAGGTAAGCGCGCTGCCGCTGGCGGATGGCGGCGAGGGAACGCTCGATGCCGTTGCCGCGTGCGGCGGTGAGGTCGCGGCATGTGAAGTCGCAGGCCCCTTGGGCGACCGCGTGTCTGCCCGGATGCTGGTGGACGGCGAGCACGAGTCGGCTGTAATTGAGATGGCCGAGGCGGCGGGAATTGGGTATTCGCCCTGCACGGAATCGGCGGCGCTTGCGGCTTCGACCTATGGCGTGGGCGAGCTCATGCTTCGTGCGGTTCGCGCGGGGGCGAGGACTCTATATATAGGACTGGGCGGCAGTGCCACCAACGACGGCGGCGCCGGCATGCTGCAAGCGCTGGGCGCGCGTCTTGTCGATGACCGTGGCTGCGATATCGCGCCGGGGCTCGCGGGCCTTGAACACGTGGCGAGTATCGATTTGGCACCGGCGCTTCGGGCGCTGAATGGCGCACGCATCGTCGTGCTGTCCGATGTCGAGAATCCGCTCGTGGGGCGTCGAGGCGCACTGGCGGTGTTTGGTGGGCAGAAGGGTTTGCCGACGGGTGATGCCGAGGTGCTGCGCGGGTACGACAGCTGGATGGTCGGCTATGGTCGCCTGCTCGATGCGGCAATAACCGGGGCGCGGGCTCAGGGGTTGTTGCGCGTGCCCGAGGGTGCGCGGACATTTGGCTCGGTGCTCGGCGTGCCCGGCGCCGGTGCCGCCGGCGGCCTGGGCGCCGCGCTGCTAGCGCTCGGTGCGGAGCTACGCTCGGGCGTGGAGACGGTGCTTGATCTGATTGGGTTTGACGAGCACGTGCGCGATGTCGACCTGGTCATAACGGGCGAGGGCAATATGGACGAGCAATCCGCAGCCGGTAAGGCGCCGGTGGGCGTGGCCCGTCGTGCGAAACGCTATGGCAAGCCGGTTGTTGCCGTCGTGGGCGGTCGTGCCGACAACCTGGATGCGGTGTATGGGCAGGGCGTCGACCTGGTTTTGCCGGTCTGCCGCAAGCCCATGGGCCTTGAGCTGGCGCTCGATCCCCAGGAAGCCACAACCAACCTCATCTGCGCCGGCGAAGCGGCCGCCCAAGCCTACGACCTTGGCCGTATCTAAAAGTAGTAAAAAGGCCCCGTTCCAAATTAGCTACCTTGCCCCATCGGGCGGGAGCGGGTAAGATATATCGAGCGCCTAGCGCGTTCGATGGGTTCGGATGACGACATGTTCCGAATCTGGTCAGGTCCGGAAGGAAGCAGCCATAAGGAGCCTCTGTCGGGCATCCGGATCCATCGAGTGCGCAGGCGCTTTTTGGTGCCGCGGCTACCCGCGAGTGCCGGCAGGGCGCTTGGTGTCTCGCTGGTCCTCGGCTTCGCCTGCGGGATCGCTCGACTACCAAGCGCCCTGCCGGCACTCGCGGGTAGCCGACCAAAACCGCCTGAAGGGTCACATTTATCTGATAATTGAATCCCCGGCGTTATGCCGCTCGCTGGCGTTGCCAAAACATCGGCTGCTACGTGCCTTGGGCGCTAGTGACCGTTGCCCTTACATCTGTAACGAGTTGCTTACGCATCTCCAGGGTTCTCCGTACTATCATGAATCAGATTGAATTGAGATGATGATAGGGAGCGCCTTTTTATGATTGAGCTGCTCGGGCGTTTTGGTGGTAAATTTCGCCGGTATATGGTGATTGGCCCTGCGTGCAAGTTGATCGAAGTGATCTTTGACTTGCTTACGCCGCTGGTGATTGCCCAGATGATCGATAAAGGTATCGGTGCACACGACGTGAGTGCCGTCGTCCACTATGGCATGGTGCTCGCCGCCATGGCCGTGATTGGCATCTCGTTTACGCTCGTCTGCCAAAAGATGGCGGCGCTCACCTCGCAGGGCATGGGTACTGACATTCGCGGCGCACTCTACCAGCACATCAACAAGCTGAGCTATGCTGAACTCGATCGCTTTGGCACGCCGTCGCTCATCACGCGCATTACCAACGACGTCAACCAGGTGCAGCTCGCCGTGGCGCTGGGCGTGCGCATGCTCATCCGCTGGCCTTTCCTGGCGGTGGGCTCCATGGTCGCGGCCCTTGCCATCGACCTTAAGCTCGGCATGATCTTCTTGATTTGCACGCCCGCCATCGGCCTGGTGTTTTGGTTTGTTATGGCGCGCTGCATCCCGTACTACAAGCAGCTGCAGGCAAAGCTCGACCGCATCGCGCTTATTTGTCGCGAGGGACTTTCGGGCGCTCGTGTGGTCCGGGCGTTTGTGCGCGAGGGTCACGAGCGTGAGCGTTTTGCCCAGGCGGCCGATGACCAGGCGCGTGTCGCAATCGCGGTGGGCAAGCTCTCGTCGATTCTCAACCCCGTCACGTTTTTGGTGATGAACCTGGGCGTGTGCGCCATCCTGTGGGTGGGCGGCATCCAGGTCAACGTGGGCGAGCTCACGCAGGGCCAGGTCATGGCGTTTGTGAACTACATGACGCAGACCCTGACCTCCATCGTGTATGTCGCCAACCTGGTCGTGGTCTTTACCAAGGCGAGCGCCAGTGCGTCGCGTCTCAACGAGGTACTCAATTGCGTGCCGAGCATTACCGACGAGGGCAACCAGACGGTTGCGCTGCCCGAGCCGAGCGCAGTGGGCAACGCTGTTCCGGTCCCCGCGCTGAGCTTGAGCCATGCGAGCTTCTCCTTTGGCGCGGGCGCCGCCAACGCCGTCAATGACGTGACCCTGGAGCTGCCGGTGGGCAAAACCCTCGGCATTATCGGCGGTACGGGCAGCGGCAAGTCCACGCTCGTCTCGCTTATCCCGCGCCTGTACGATGCGTCGGCGGGAACGGTTCGCGTTTTCGGCCGTGACGTGCGCTCGTGGAATCTTGACCAACTGAGGGAGGTTATTGGCATGGTCCCCCAGCGGGCGACCCTCATGAGCGGCACGATTCGTTCCAATCTGGCATGGCGTCAAAGGACGTGCTTTATGGATGACGTGCTTTGGGATGCGCTCGAGACGGCCCAGGCGGACGATTTTGTACGTAACCTGCCGGACGGCCTCGATGCTCCCGTCGAGGCAGGCGGCAAAAATTTTAGCGGCGGACAACGTCAGCGTCTGACTATCGCGCGTGCTCTGGTGGAATACCCGCAGATTCTCGTTATGGACGATTCGGCATCGGCGCTCGATGTAAAGACGGATGCGGCTCTGCGCCGTGCGGTGCGCGAACTCGCAGGAAGAGCCCCGGTGTTTTCGAGGGGTGTCCCCATGACCACGGTGATCGTGAGCCAGCGCGTCTCGACCGTGCGCGATGCCGACATGATCTGCGTGCTCGACCACGGATCGGTCGCGGGCCTGGGCACGCACGATGAGCTGTATGCGACCTGCCAGCTCTATCGCGAGATTTGCCAGTCGCAGCTGCGTCGCGAGGAGCTCGAGGGCCAGCAGGGGAACGCGACGCCCGTGTCCGCCCCGATCGCCTCCGCATCCGTCTGCGCAAAGGAGGGCTGCTAAATGAATCCGTACACTTCCTCCGGTTCGGTCGCCACGATGACGGCCAACGTGTCCGGTAACGATAGCCTCAACGACCTGGGCGACGGCCCGCGCCAGCCTGGCGACCCCGAGCGCTATCCCGTGGGTGCGGTGACCCGCCGCCTGCTGGGCTATGTTCGCCCGCACCGCGTCTCGTTTACGGCATCGTTTGTGAGCGCCGCAATCTCGGTGATCTTGCAACTCTATACGCCCATCCTCATTGGCGAGGGCATCGACCTTATCGTCGCCGCCGGACAGGTGGACTTCGATGCGCTGCTGCCGCTTGTCACCAAGCTCGCGATTGTCGTCGTAGGTGCTGCGGCCTTCCAGTGGCTGCAGGGCTACTGCGTTAACCGTCTGTCCTACGAGACGGTGCGCGACATGCGCGTTGAGGCGAGCGACAAGCTCAGCCGCATGCCGCTCAGCTTTATCGACGGCCATGCCCACGGCGACCTCATGAGCCGCGTGGTCAATGACGTCGATCAGGTGGGTGACGGCCTGCTGCAGGGCTTTACGCAGCTCTTTACCGGCGTCATCACCATCGTGGGCACGCTCGCGTTTATGCTCTCCATCAACCTGACCATGACGCTTGTGGTGGTGCTCGTCACGCCGCTTTCCGTCTTTGCGGCCGGTGCCATCGCCAAGCTCTCCAATAAAAGCTTTACGGCCCAGCAGCGTATTCAGGGTCAGCTGGGCGGTCATATCGAGGAGTATGTGGGCGAGCAAAAGCTGGTTGATGCGTTTGCCTACGGCTCGAACGCCCAAGCGCGCTTCGACGCACTCAACGCCGAGCTCTATACGGCAGGCGAGCGCGCGCAGTTTATGGGTTCGCTCTCCAACCCCGGCACGCGCTTTATCAACAACATCATCTACGCCGTGGTCGCCGTGATCGGCTGCGTGGGCGTGATCACGGGCGTGCCGGCGGCGCTTACGGTGGGCGGCGTGCAGATCTTCCTGTCCTACGCCAACCAGTACACCAAGCCGTTCAACGAGGTCACGAACGTCATCACGCAAATCCAGACGGCGTATGCCTCGGCACGCCGCATGTTCGCGTTGCTCGATGCGCGCGAGCAGGAGCCCGACGCTGTGGATGCCATTGAGCTCACTGCCCCGAAGGGCGAGGTTTCGTTTGAGCATGTGTACTTTAGCTATGTGCCCGACCGCAAACTGCTGCAGGATATCTGCATCGATGCCAAGCCCGGCATGCGCTTTGCCCTCGTCGGTCCCACGGGCTGTGGCAAGACGACGCTCATCAACCTGCTGCTGCGCTTTTACGATATCGATGCTGGGCGCATCGTGGTCGACGGTCGCCCCTCGCGTGACTACACGCGCTCGAGCCTGCGCCGTGCCTTTGGCATGGTGCTGCAGGACACATGGCTGTTCGAGGGCACGGTGGCGGAAAACATCGCCTACGGCTGTCCTGACGCCACGCGCGAGCAGGTTATCGAAGCTGCCAAGCGCGCGCATGCGCACAAGTTTATCGTGCAGCTGCCAGGCGGCTACGATACGGTCATCGGCGAGGACGGCGGCACGTTTAGCCAGGGTCAAAAACAGCTGCTGTGCATTGCGCGCGTTATGCTCACCGATCCGGCGATTCTGCTGCTGGACGAGGCAACGTCGAGCATCGATACGCGTACCGAGCTGCAGGTGCAGGCGGCATTCGACGAGCTCATGGCCGGTCGCACAAGCTTTGTCGTGGCGCACCGCCTGAGCACCATCCGCAACGCCGACTGCATTCTGGTGATGCGCGACGGCCAGATTATCGAGCGCGGCACGCACGACGAGCTGCTAGCGGCAGGCGGCTTCTACGCCGAACTCTACCGCAGCCAGTTTGCCCAGTGAGCAAGCCCGTGGGGCAAATTAATCAATCGACAGACGGTGGTTTACATCTGTCACGTTAGTACTAAGATATTCATCTAATAAATTGCAATAGCGGCTTTAGTTTTGGGGGAAACGAGGCAACGTGACTATGACGTGCTCTTTGGTGGTTAACAGCAAGAGCGGTAATACCAGGATGGTTTCGGGTGCGATCAAGCGCGCTCTGCAGGCTGCGGGCGTTGAATTTGTCCATGCCGCGGCGTTGAGCGACGATGCGGATGCAGATCAGGTTGCGCTCGAGGCGCAGGGCGCCTGCGCGGCCGATACGGTGCTCGTCGGTTTTTGGTGCGACAAGGGCGCGTGCACGCCTTCGGTCGCGGCGTTGCTCTCCGCCTTGCACGGCAAGCGCGTCTTCCTGTTTGGCACCTGCGGTTTTGGCGCCGACCAGAGCTATTACCAGCAGATTATTGACCGCGTGACCTCCAATTTGGCCAACGATGCCGAGCTTGCGGGCTGGGCGATGTGTCAGGGCAAGATGGGCCCCGCGGTCAAGCAGCGCTACGAGGCCATGCTCGAGCAAGATCCCGACAACGCGCGCTATAAGATGCTGCTCGACAACTGGGTTGCCGCAAAGGACCATCCCACCAAGGAAGATCTGGATAACATGGCCGCAGCCGCCAAGAAGGCCGTGCTGGGAGAGTAGCTTCGCCGTTCGCGGTCCTTCGTGCAAAACAATACAAGTGTGAAAGCCTCGAAATTCTCGAGGCTTTTTTCTTGACACTCATAGGCGCAACCGTGGCAACCGTTTGG
Organism: Collinsella sp.; assembly: GCA_036304725.1. Classification (GTDB taxonomy): domain Bacteria; phylum Actinomycetota; class Coriobacteriia; order Coriobacteriales; family Coriobacteriaceae; genus Collinsella. The sequence goes on from JAXIYC010000063.1 coordinate 46,647, forward strand.
GGTGACATTTTCCATCACCCCGATGACGAGACCGTCTTGGATGACACGCTCTCATGCGTTCGCTGGATGTATTCAGAGTGGGACGGGCTTTCCGGATGGATGGGGTTTCGGAAAGTGCGTCCCAGAATTTGCCTTTGGAATGGGATGCAGTTTCCCAACGGAGCCACAAGCGGAAACTGCATCCCATTCCGGACGTGAATTCTGGGACACGGTTTCCGGATGCAAAAAAGGCCACAAGACGTGGCCTTCAACTTATATATGTTGCGGATACCCCCCATGACAAGCCGCGCTCCAACAACAGGGCGTCTGTCCGGGCGGAGGCATATAAGGTTCATCGCGAGTTCCGCACGCAAAGGAGGCCACTTAATGTGGCCTCCGTCTTGCGCAGGACTGTCCGAGCAGGGAACCTTATATGCCTCCGCCCGGACAGACGTTTCAGTTGTGAATTAGCAGCGACCCGCTACTTGATCTTGGTTGTACCCGGCGCCAAGTTGGGGTCGGTCTCGTTGGCCTCGGTCTGGAAATGCTCGGTGTAGACGTTCTTGCCGTCGCGGAACATCTCGTAGTACTGCATCTTGGCGTAATCCTCGCGCGCCTTGGTGGCGGCTGCGGCAGCGGCGTCGTCACCGGTGACGTTGGAGGAGAGCGCCCAACGCAGGCTGGCGTCCTCGTAGCCCACCGAGTTGATGGCGGGCAGCGACTTACGCAGCGTCATGTGCGCTTTCTGGTAGTCGGTCAGCGGTGCGCCGATCAGTTGCATCAGCTGGGTGGACAGGTAGTTGGCGGACAGGTCGTCGACCTCGCTTGTCTGGTCGCAGCCGGCAACGTCGTAGTTGGCCCAGATGATGTAGTCGGTCTGCCACAGACGTTCCTGGTGCGTGGCATCGTCCTCGCCGGTAAACCACTTATCGTTGAACTTGGACGGGAAGAACGGCTGGTGGTCGCCCCAGAACACCACGACCACCTTGCGATCGAGTTTGCTCAGGGCGTTGAGGAAGTAGCGAAGCGCCTGGTCGGACTGCTCGATGCACGAGACGTACTCGTCGACATCGGACAGCGTGCCGTCCTCAACGGTCTTGGCGTCCAGGTCGGTTGTGTCGATGTTGAGATGCATCTGCTTGTCGACCGGCAGCAGGCCCGTGTCGTAGCCCGAGTGGTTCTGCATGGTCACGTCGAAGATAAACTGCGGATCGGCGTTCTGGTCGAGCAACTCGAGAATCTTGTCGTAGGTAGCCTGGTCGGTCACCATGCCGCGCAGGGTGTCGGCTCCCTGGAAGTCGTTGATGGACAGGAACTGGTCAAAGCCAAAGTCCTTGTAGACGTTCTCGCGGTTCCAGTTGGTCGCGTGGTTGGGGTGCATGGCTGTGGTGGAATATCCGAGCGACTTGAACTGCTCTGCCAGGTTCCCGGTCGTTTCCATGTTGTAGATGGTGTAGGGGTACACACCCGAGCCCAGGTTGGCCATGGAGTTGCCGGTCATAAACTCAAACTCGGTATTGGCGGTACCGCCGCCGTAGGCGCTCACGTAGAGCTTGCCGCGGCTGAGGCAGTTGGACAGGCTCTTAAAGTACTGCGGGCCCTCGTAGCCGGCGCGCATATTCTGGTAGATGGATAGATCCGAGAAGGTCTCGTTCATGATGGCGATGACCGTAGGCTTCTCGCTGTCGAACTGCTCCTTTGCGGCGGCGCGCTCGTCGCTCTTGGCCGCGTCGGACTTGTCGTAGGCCTTGGCGTACTTTTTGAGCGTGGCCTTGGCATCGTCGACGGAGTAGTCGGCGGGTTTGGGCGGCTTGATGGACTGCGCCGCACTAATAAAGGCGGGCAGGTAGCCCTCGCGCCAGTAGCTCTCGAGCGGGCGCCAGGTGTAGACGGTGATGCCGAGGGTGTTGTAGTAGTCGATGAGCGTGACATGCGCGGTTACGCCGCCCAGGCACAGCACTGCCACGAGCAGGTTGGTGAGCAGCATACGCTTGGCGTTGGCGGTACCCTTCTGACGGTGCGGTGCCACCAGGCCGGCGTACTCGCACAGCAGCATGGCGATGGCGGTAAAGCCCATGGACAGCACGCAGAACAGCGAGATCGAGAAGGTGTAGCCGTTGCCGGCGACCGCGGCGGCGGTGGAGATGGCCGAAAGGTCGCCCGGCTGGATGGGCATGGATTTAAACGTGATGACGAAGAACTCGGCAATGCCCAGGACAAAGAGGGCAAAGGCCAGGACCGCGGGAGCTGCGCCGTGGCGCTGGAATAGGAAGAACAAGCCGGTCATGAGCACGGTGATGATGGCCCACTCGAGCAGGATGCACAGGGGGTAGACCCAGGTAAAGTCGTGGTTGGACGAGACTTCCATTCCCAGCAGCGCAAAGACGCCGGCGAGCAGCAGGCACAAGACAGCGGCGACGAGCGGTTTGCCCACAAAGGCGCCGCGCAGGCGGGCGAGCTTGCCGGTGGGGGCGGGGGCGTCGGGCGCGGCGAACTCAAAGACGCGCGGGGCGATGCGCTCGCGTGCGATGCTGGCCCAAGCGCAGCCGGTGAGGATGGCGTTGGTTAGGATGAGCATCACAAAGGCGAGCGGCTCGTTTTGGGCGACGAGGCCAATGGCGCCCCAAATGGTCAAAAAGAGCTGGAACAGGCCGAAGGCGACGCTCCACCCAAGAGCGCTTTTGGCAACGGTGCCCGACTGAGCGCGAATGGCCTTGGCCTCGCGCAAGACAAGGTAGACGGTCGCCGCAAGACCGACGAGCGAGATGGCGGCAGCGAACATGCTGAGACTCCTCACAAACTAAAACCTACGAAAGCGGGGGTTTACCCGATTGTTACCAAGATATGCGCTGCAATTGGTGGCTGCGCACAACAACCAGCCATATTAACGCGCACGTGTGGCGGTGTGGCGCAATGGAGTGGCGACCTGCGCGATAATGGACGGGAATTACACGGAAACGTAAAGGCTTCTTAAAGAATTAGCGAGGATGAGGCGATGAACGAGCAGGTTTGCACCAAGGCTGTGGATACGTGCGGCTATCCGGTCGAGACGACGGGCAATGCGGTGCTGGACACGTTGGAGCACCGTTCCTCCACGCGTGCCTTCGCGCGTGATGACGATGACCGTCCCGTGGCGGTGACCGACGAGCAGCGGGCGGCGATTCTGCATGCGGCGAGTCGTGCGCCGTCGGCGGGCGCCATGATGATGTATTCCATCGTGAGCATCCGCGAGCAGGCAACGCTCGACCGCCTGGCCGACCTGTGCGACCACCAGCCCATGATCGCCAAGGCGCCCTGGGCACTGATATTTGTGGTCGATTATGCCAAGTGGATCGATCTGTTTGAGCACGTGGGCTGCTTTGAGCCCGAGTTTGTCGAGCGCACGGGTAAGGCGCCCCGCCGCGCGCCGGGTTTGGGCGACTTTGCCATCGCGGCCCAGGACGCCGTGATCGCCGCGCAAAACGCCGTGGTTGCCGCCGAAGCTCTGGGCCTGGGGAGCTGCTACATCGGTGATATCGTCGAGAATGCCGAGGAAGTTGCCGAGCTGCTCGATCTGCCGCCCTATACCATGCCGCTGTCGATGCTCATCATCGGCACGCCCCGCAAGGAGCGCCCGGCTATTGCGCATCCCGTGGTGAACCTGGTGCACGAGGAGCGCTACTGCCGCGCCGATGCTGCGACCATGGACGCGCAGGTGGCCGAGATGGACGCGATGTTCCGTCCGCATGCCCGCGAGGTGGGGGAGCGCGTCGTGGACATCTATACCCGCAAGCACACGAGTCCCTTTATGGCCGAGATGAGCCGCTCCATGGAGTGGTGGTTCAAAAATTGGCTCGGAAAATGACGAATGTGACAAAGGGACAGCCCCTTTGTCACATTCCATATCGCTGCGGTGGCCTAAAGGCCGTATAAATGTTTATCTAGCTGGGAAAACAGTGCATTAAAACATGGGCCGATTGCCTATAATCCCTTCGAACATTAAAGTTGGGAGGAAACCGGCTTATGGAACAAAAGGCCAAGGAGGCAGCCTCGCACGCTGCGATTCCTGTGAGCATCTCGGCGATGCTCGTCACGCTGGGCGTGGTGTATGGCGATATCGGCACCAGCCCTATGTATGTAACCAAGGCGCTCGTTGCCGGCAACGGCGGCATCGGAAGCGTTACGGAGGAGTTCGTGCTCGGCGCGCTCTCCCTTGTCGTGTGGACGGTCACGCTGCTGACGACCGTCAAGTACGTGCTGATCTCGCTGCGCGCCGACAACCACGGCGAGGGCGGTATCTTTGCCCTGTACAGCCTGGTCAAGCGCTGCGGCAAGTGGCTTATCATCCCCGCCATGCTGGGCGGCGCGGCGCTGCTCGCCGACGGCATCCTGACGCCTGCCGTTACCGTGACCACGGCCATCGAGGGCCTGCGCACCATTCCGGCGGTCCATGCCGTGCTCGGTGACGACCAGGGCCGCGTTGTCGCCATCACGCTCGCCATCATCATCGCGCTCTTCTTGGTGCAGCGCATCGGCACGGCCAAGATTGGCCACGCCTTTGGCCCCATCATGACGCTGTGGTTTTTGTTCCTGGGCGGTACGGGTCTGTTCTTTGTCTTCCAGCACCCCGCCGTGCTGCTGTGCCTCAACCCGGTGCGCGGCATCGCCTTTTTGCTGAGCCCCAACAACCACGCGGGCATCATGATCCTGGGCAGCTGCTTCCTCGCCACCACCGGTGCCGAGGCGCTCTACTCCGACATGGGCCACGTCGGCCGCGGCAACATCTACGCTACCTGGCCGTTCGTTAAGTGCTGCCTGCTGCTTTCCTATATGGGCCAGGGCGCTTGGCTTATGAACAACGCTGCCAACCCCGAGCTCATGGGCATTGCCGATCTCAACCCGTTCTACCAGATGCTCGCCCCGGGCCTGCGCCCGTTTGCCGTCGGCCTTTCCACCGTCGCGGCCATCATTGCCTCGCAGGCGCTCATCACCGGCGCATTCTCGCTGGTGTCCGAGGCCAGCCGTCTGGACCTCATGCCGCACATGCAGGTCTTCTACCCTGCCGAGACCAAAGGCCAGCTCTACATCCCCATGGTCAACAACGTCATGCTCGTGGGCTGCGTCATCGTGGTGCTGCTGTTCCAGAACTCGGCACACATGGAGGCCGCTTACGGCCTTGCCATTACGCTGACTATGATGTGCACCACGCTGCTGCTCTTCTTCTACCTGCACGAGGAGCGCAAGCTCAAGGTTGCTCCGTGGATCTTCGCGGCCTTCTTCCTTTTGCTCGAAGGCTTCTTCTTCGTGAGCTCGCTCACCAAGTTCTTCCACGGCGGCTACTTCACCATCCTCATGGCTGCACTCATCATGGGCATTATGGTGTGCTGGTACAATGGCACGGCGGTCGAGCAGCGCCAGTTTACGCTGCTGCCGCTGCGCAGCTATCTGCCGCAGCTCAAGCGCCTGCGCGACGACGACCGTTACGAGCGCATGAGCGACAACATCGTGTACCTGACCAAGGACACCCATACCGATTACATCGACCGTGATATCGTCTACTCGATCTTGGACAAGCATCCCAAGCGTGCTCGCGCCTGGTGGTTCGTGAACGTCGAGACCATGGACGAGCCGCATACCTTTGCCTATTCGGTCGAGACGTTCGGCACCGACTATGTTTTCCGCGTGCATCTGTACCTGGGCTACAAGATTAACCAGCGCGTCAATGCCTACCTGCGTCAGGTCGTTCAGGACCTGGCTGCCACCGGCGAGCTGCCGGCGCAGACGCATGACTACTCGGTCTACAAGGATCCGGGCAACATCGGTACGTTCAAGTTCGTCCTGATCCGTAAGCTTCTGGCGCCCGAAAGCGATGTGGAGCCGAGCGAGCGTACGGCCATCACGCTCAAGTACATCATTCGTCGCGCCGCCGGCACGCCTGCACGCTGGTACGGCCTGGAGAACTCCAACGTGAGCTTTGAGTACGTGCCGCTGTTCACCAAGTTCAAGGCCGTGAACAAGATGCAACGCCTGGCTCCCAACGAGCGCCCGTAGGCGCCGACAGGTTGCACGGAGTTGGTTTTCGATGGACAAGATTGGGGCCGGGGAGGTAAACATGGATACAAAGGCGCTCGATGGCCATGAGGCGGTGGTCGAAATGGTGCGTGAGGCGCGCGTCGACGCCGCCGAAGATCGGTTCTTTACGAATCGTGCCAACATGGATATGGCCGATCGCGTAATTTCGATCGTGGCGCTGGTATTTGGAGCGGTGTGCGTGTGTGCCCTGCTCGCGCACGTGCTGTTTGTCTAGCGACCGCAGGCTGCAAAGGCTTTACACTTGGAACCACCACAAGGGAAACCACCACAAAGGTGCCTGTCCCTTTGTGGTGGTTTTTGTTTTTGAGAGAGGGGCGGGGCACTGATGGACGTCCGTACGGACGGCGATATTGCCGATAGCTTTTGGTGGCGGCGCACAACGCTGACGCGCCGCACTCCTCTGTATGACGCCTGCGTATCGGTGGGGCTGCTGGTCGCGGCGACGATTGTGGGCGCGCTGCTCGACCATCCGGGTCTCGCGCCGAGCATCATGATCGTCTATGTGTTCGCCGTTCAGCTGTGCGCATTCTTTACCTGGAGTCGCCTGTATTGCTTGCTGAGCTCGGCTGCCGCCGTGGCGCTCTACAACTTCTTGTTTGTCGACCCGCGCTACTCGCTGTCGCTTATCGACCGCGGCTATCCCGGCATGTTCTTCATCATGTTCGTGGTCTCGCTTGTGTCGAGCTCGATTGCGTTGGCCCTGCGCCGCGCCTTGGCACAGGCTGCCGCCAGCGACCGCCGCACGCATATGGTGCTCGAGACCAACCGCATGCTGCAGCGGTGCGCCGACGAGCAGCAGATCGTTCACGCCATGGCAACGCAGCTGGCGCGCCTTTCGGGCTGTCCGGTCGTGTGGTACAGCGCCGATGCCGAGGGCGATGACCTGCTGCCGCGTGCGACATACACGGCCGTGGGCGATGCCGCACCGGTGCACGAACTGGCGCCGCAGATGCCGCCGCGGCTCTCGGCGTCCGCCTATGTGGGAACGCCGCTCGACGCCACGTTTGGCGGCTCGGCGTTTTATGGCATCTACCTGACGGTTCGCACAGGCGACGGCTTCGCGCGCTCGGGCGACCCCGCCTCGGTGGTGGGCGTGCTGGCTATCGTTGCCGAACCCGACGTGCTGACGCACGAGGAGCGAACACTTGCCGATGCCATCGTGAGCGAAGGCGAGCTGGCACTCGATCGCGCCCGCGCCATGGAGGCCCGCGAGGAGGCGGCGGTGCTTGCCAAAAATGAGCAGCTGCGCGCCAACCTGCTGCGCTCCATCTCGCACGATCTGCGTACGCCGCTCACCAGTATTTCGGGCAATGCCGATGTCCTGCTCGACCAAGGCTCGACCGGCACCGCCGTGCTCGATGCCCAGACGCGCCGCGGCCTGCTGCTATCCATTCGCTCGGATGCGCTGTGGCTCAACGCCACCGTCGAGAACCTGCTCGCCATCACCAAGCTCGAGGGTGGCGGTATGCGCCTGTCGACCACACTCGAGCTCATGGACGATATCGTCGAGGAGGCGCTGCGCCACGTGAACCCTGCCGTGCGCGAGCACGACCTTAAGGTGGTGGCGTGCGATGAGCCGGCGCTCGTCAACGTCGATGCGCGCCTGATGGTGCAGCTGGTGGTCAATCTGGTGAACAACGCCATCACTTATACGCCCGCAGGCTCGCATATCGTGATTTCGATTGGCGTAGACGATGGATGCGTGGCGTGCTCGGTTGCCGATGACGGTCCGGGCATCGCACCCGAGGATCGCGAGCGCATCTTTGAGTCGTTCTACACCGCCAACCACGGTTTGGCCGACAGCCACCGAAGCGTGGGCCTGGGGCTTTCGCTCTGCCGCTCCATTGCGCTGGCACATGGCGGTAGCATAGAGGTTACCGCGGCGGATCCGCACGGCTCGGTCTTTACGATTGAGCTTCCCGCCGCCGATGTTTCGTTTGATAAGGAGTAGCGCCGTGCCGAACTCTGCCGTAAAACCGCTCATCTTGGTCGTTGAGGACGACCCCGCCGTTCGCAACCTTATCGTTGCCGCGCTCGAGGCGCACGGCCTGCGCCATATGGCTGTGGAGACCGCTCATGCCGCCATCGCCGCCGCCTCGTCGCAGTCACCGAGTATTGTGCTGCTCGACCTGGGCCTGCCCGATATGGACGGCGTCAAGGTGGTGGAGTCGGTGCGCGCGTGGTCGGGCATGCCGATCATCGTGGTCTCGGCACGCAGCGAGGATGCGGATAAGATTCGCGCGCTCGATGCCGGCGCCGACGATTACCTGACCAAGCCGTTTTCGGTTGAGGAGCTGCTCGCGCGCATCCGCACCACGCTTCGGCGCCTTTCGTATGCGCAGACCGGTGGTGTGGCCTCCGAGGGCTCGTTTGATACCGGCGAGCTGCATATCGATTTTGATGCCGGCATCGCCACGATGGCGGGCGAGGAGCTGCACCTGACACCCATTGAGTACAAGCTGCTGTGCCTGCTGGCCCATAATGCCGACAAGGTGCTCACGCACCAGTTTATCCTGCACGAGATTTGGGGAACGGCGACCAAGAGCGACCTGGCGAGCCTGCGTGTCTTTATGGGGACGCTGCGCAAAAAGATCGAGTCCGACCCCGCGCATCCGCGCTATATCCAGACGCACGTGGGAATCGGCTATCGTCTGGTCACGCACGACTAGAAACACAGTAAAAGAAAAGCGCGGCAAGGGGACGATTCCCTTGTCGCGCTTTCGGTAGCCCTTGGGGAGGGAAGAGCATGCCCGCCTTTCCTCCCCAAGGAGTCATGGAAGCCTACCTGTTCTTAGGTTTGCTGGCGTAGAACTTTTTCTTTTTTGGCTTAGCGGCGTCACTCGGCTTGCCGCTCCCCGTGGGCGTGGGCCTCAATGCGCTTTGGGGCTTGCGAGCCTCGGGGTTGCGCAGCTCTTCGACGCGCTCGGCAATCTCCTCGGCGCTAAAGCCTACCTCGGCCATGGCGTCCTCGATGGGCAGGCGACGCACGATATAGCAGTGATGCACCTTTTGGTTGCGCGCGAAGTCCTCGGGGATGGTCTGTGCGGTGATGTCCTCCAGCACGACGCCCGCGCGCGCGAGCTTGCGCGTCTCGGGGCGGAAACCGCGCAGGTTGCAACTAAAGATGGCATGGCCGCCCTGTGCGAGCAGGCGCGACACGCCGGCCAGCAGCTCAACATGGTCGCGCTGGACATCCCAGGTGCGACGGCCCATCTTGGACGAGTTGGAAAACGTGGGCGGGTCGACAAAGATCAGGTCCCAGCGGTTGCGCGTCTGGCGCTGGTCGCGAATCCAGGCGAGCACATCGTCACGCACAAAATGATGCTGCGGGCCCACAAAGCCGTTCTGGCGCATGTTGCGTTCGGCCCAGTCCAGATAGGTGTTGGAAAGGTCGACCGTCACCGTCTCCTCAACGCCGCCGTCGGCCGCATAGCAGGTGGCGGTGCCGGTGTAGGCAAACAGGTTGAGAAAACGGCGCGCCTGCTTGGCGTGCTCGCGGACCAGGTTGCGGGTGACGCGGTGATCCAGGAAGATTCCCACGTCCAGGTAGTCGTCAAAGTTGACGGCAAAGGTGAGACCACCCTCCTCGATGAGCGGCAGGCGGCGGCGCGCGATGTTGGCACGCTCGCCTGAGCCGCCCTTGCCGGCGCCCTGCTTGCCGTACTGCGAGCCGCCGCGCGAACGCATGCGGGCCTTAGCGTGCACGTGCTCGGCGGGGACATCCAGGATGCGCGGCGCGATGGCCAAAATGTCGAGCATGCGGGCCTGAGCCAGTGCGGGGTCGATCGTTTTGGGCGCGGCGTATTCGGCGATGACGAGCCAGCGACCCGGCGTCTGCGGGCAACCCTCGTATAGGTCGATGGCGGCGGAGTAATCGGGCAGGTCGGCGTCGTAGACGCGGTAGCAGGTCACGCCCTCGCGCTTTGCCCACTTGCGGCGCAGGCGGGCGTTCTTGCGCAGGCGGTTGGCGAACTGTTCGGACTCAGGGATCAGCACGGGCAGCGGCTTGCCGTCACCCAGGTCGAGCGTGGCGGCAGGTTTGGGCATGGCGGCGCTGGCGGCCTCGTCTTCGGTATCCGCGGTCTGCTCCTCGGCATCCATGCCGGTTGCAGCTTCAAACGCCGCGGCGGCCTGATCAAGCGATGGCCAAACCTCAACGGCGGCTTCCTCGTTATTAGGCATGACGGCGATCGAGCGCGCGGGCTCGGCATGGAGCGCGCGAGACAGCAGCCCATCGCGGGTGAGCGCGGCGACCGGTGCCGCGGCAAGCTCGGGTGAGCGGCGCAGCTCGCCCACGAGCGTCATGGCGTCGTGCATGAGCGAAAGCGGGGTCTCGGTGGTATCCGCGACGATGGCGGCGCCGGCGACGGCGCCCGCATGGTCCAGCACAGTGGCAGGCTTGGCGGCGCAAAAATCGACAAAGCGCTTGTGGCCGGCGCACTTGACCATGCGCTCGGCGGTCTTTCGGGCGGCGGGGTCAACGTCTGCGGCAACGATGCGCGCCTGGCGCTCGCGGGCTGCGGCCTCGCGTTCGCGCGCCTCGGCAACCAGCTGCTCCCACAGAGCAGCATCGTGCAGCTGCCAGCCCTCAAAGCCCCAGCGCTCGCGAGCGGCACCCGGGGCGCGGTCGGTCAGGATGCTCGCTGCCTCCAGCAGCAGGCCGCCGCCGGCGCACGAGGCGTCGATCAGCGTGGGCAGGGCCTCGTTTTCGTAGTCGTCGGCCGTCAGCTTGCGCTCACACAGTGCGGTCCAGCCGACCTGCGCCAGCACCAGGGCGGCGTAGTCGGGGCGCAGCACGTGCGTGCCCTCGCCGGCACGGGCTGCGGCGGGCGGCAGGCGCTTGAACAGCGGATCGCCCGAAAGGTCCAGGCTCATGCTCGCGCGCTGCTGGCGCAGCGAGAGCAGCAGGTGCACATCGGGGTCGGCGGCGTCGACATCGGCGCGATGTCCCGTGGTCTCGGCCAAGCGATCGCACAGAGCATCCTTGGCGCGCAGGGCCGAGAAGCGCGTGTTGCGCAGCTGCTCGGTCACGCCACGAGCGGTGATGGCGATGGTAGCGCCGGGGCGGACGATGCTTTCCCAGGCAATGTCGTACACACTGTCGTACAGCTCGTCGGCATCCTGCGCCTCAAAGCGCGCAAGCACCACAAACACACGGCTTGCCAGGCGCGACCACAGGCATGCGCGATAGCCCTCCTCGAGCTCGCCCTCAAACGTGGCGCGGCCCTTTAGGCGGCGGACATGCGAAAGCCCGAGCCGTTTAAGCTCGTCGGCGAGTGCGGACTCAAAGCCCTCGGGGCAGCTTGCGTAAAATTCCATGGGTGACCTCTCTGGTTGCGTCGCTCCATTATATGATGGATGCTCCGTTTGCCCTCGCCCCCGAAAGGAACCCATATGATTGATGCGTGCCCCGATTCCGCCGTGCTCTTTTTTGACGTGGACGGCACGCTGACGTCGTTCGATCCCGACGATATGACCGATAAGGACTTTTCGGCGGTCCGTCCTTCGCAGGCGGTCGTCGAGGCGTTCCATCGTCTGCGCGACGCAGGTCATAAGGCGTTTATCTGCACCGGCCGCCCCCTATGGCTCATCGCCGACAGCCTGCGCGAGCTGGATCCCGAAGGCATCGTTGCCATGGCGGGCGCCACGCTCGAGGTCGAGGGACGCGTGGTGCACGAGGACTGTTTTGCCGAGGATGTAGCCGAAGAACTCGCACATCGCATTATCTCGGCAGGATTCGAGGCCTTTTTCGAAACCAATGGAGCGACCTTTGCTCTGGAGCCTGCGGGTATTGAACAGTCGTCTTTGATCGGCGCTTCCGTGGTGCACGGTGCCGGGGAGATGCGCGTCGACGGTCGTTTGCACGTGGGTAAGGTGTGCCTGAATGCACCCAACTTGGCACGCGTGGCCAACGACGACGGCTTTATCGAGCGCAATTTCGAGCTGTGCAACACCGGCGGGGAAAACCGTGAACTGAGCCCCAAGGGCATCGACAAGGGCGTGGGCGTGGCGCGCGCGTTGGAGCACCTGGGTCGCACCGGCAACGCGCGCACCTTTGGCTTTGGCGATTCGGGCAACGACCTGGGCATGCTCGCCGCCGTCGAGACGGCCGTTGCCATGGGTAACGCCATGCCCGAGGTCAAGGCAGTCGCCGACTACGTAACCGACGACGTCGCACACGACGGCACGGTTACGGCGATGCGCCACTTCGGCTTGATTTAATAAATGGCCGGTTCGCCCTCGATGTGGGCGAACCGGCCATTTGAGTTATTTTGCAAAATAGAGCTTGGGATGACTGCGGCTGCTTTCGATGGCCGCCGTCATGATGCCCTCATTGTCTCCATCAACGATGATGCCATCGAGGTCATCGATCTGCGCGGACTGATAAAAACTGGTCTTGTTGAACTTTCCCTGGTCAACCATCATATAGCCCTGGTTTGAGTTGGTCAGATACATGCTCTTGATCATGGCCGAGAAGTCATGCTCGACGGTAAAGCCGTGGTCGGGATGGAATCCGTCCGCGCTGACAAATGCCTTGTCGGCATGAAGCTTGCTCATGCAGTCGAGCGTTAGCGCGCCCGCGAGATAAAGGTGACCCTTTCGCACGGAGCCGCCTAACAGCACTACCGAAGCATTGGGCAGATTAAAGCTGGCATAGTTTGCGATAGCAAGATCGCCGGTGATGATGGTGATATCGCGTTTGTCCATGAGGGCCTTAGTGAAGTAAAAGGCCGTGGTGCCGATGTCGATCACCAGAACGTCGCCATCGTCAACAAGAGTTGCTGCGGTCGCGGCGATTGCCTCCTTGGCCTCGACTTGGACATTGATGCGCTCTTCGGGATGCGAAATGGCATTGGAACGAGAAAGCGATACCGCTCCGCCACGTACGCGACGCAATTTGCCTTCCGATTCCAGCGAGACGAGGTCGTGTCGCGCGGTAACTTCCGAAACCGAAAAGCGGCGAACGATGTCGGATACCGAGATATTTGGCTTTTCGGCCAGCCAGTTCATGATAAATCGCTGACGTTCGGCCGGGGAAAGGTCTGAAGTTGATGCCATAAGTCGCTCCTTTTGAACGAAAGGCAAAAGAAATGCCTTTCGTAATCGAAATATAACGTATCGATATGAAAAGAACAAGGCGAAATCGAGCGAACGAGATGAATGACACGCCTTGCTTTTATTTGTAATTAGTAGTTGGCCTGACGTGCAGAATGCCTGCAACAGCCAGTAAAGAGTCTTGCCTGAAAGGTGTTCGAAAAAAAATGAGATACGTTCACGCCCGATAATCGACCGTTCACGGCAAGTTGGCAATTGAGCTTTCGATATCTTTTGAAGTAGTTTATAAAAGAAAGCCGAAAAGCTTTTGAAACAAAGAAAAAGGCTTTCGATAGCAATAATGCTAGATGAGAAAGGACCAACATGGCGATCAAGGTGTTTGCCGACGGCGCTAACCTCGAGGGCATGCTTGACATGCACGACAATGGCAACGTTCAGGGCTTCACTACCAATCCTTCCCTTATGAAGGCCGGTGGCGTGACTGACTACCGTGCTTTTGCCAAGACGGTTCTTGAGCACATCACCGATGTGTCGGTCTCTTTTGAGGTGTTCGCCGACGACGAGGCTGGTATGGAGGCCGAGGCTCGCGAGATCGCAACCTGGGCGGACAACGTCTACGTTAAGATTCCGGCGCTCAACACCAAGGGCGAGTCCACCGCCGCGCTGGTCAAGCGCCTTTCCGCCGATGGCATCAAGGTGAATGTCACCACCATCTTCACGCCCGAGCAGGTCGACGAGTTCGTCGATGCCGTCTCTGCCGAGACCCCCTCTATTCTGTCCATCTTCGCCGGCCGTATCGCCGATACCGGCGTCGATCCGCTGCCCCTCATGGCAGAGTCCGTAAAGAAGGCTGCCGTCAAGCCCGCCGCCGAGGTTCTCTGGGCATCCACGCGTGAGGTACTCAACATCTTCCAAGCAGAGTCTGTTGGCTGCCAGATCATCACGGTCCCCAATGCCCTTCTCGCCAAGCGCAAGAATTTCGGGAAAGATTTGCTCGAGTACTCGCTTGATACGGTCAAGGGCTTTGCCCGCGACATTCAGGCGCTTGGTTTTCATATCCTGCCCGAGGAGTAGGGAGCTGTCATGCTGACCGATCTTCTTAAACCCGAGCTTGTTGCCTGCCATGTCCAGGCCTCCGATTGGGAGGAAGCGATTAGGGCATGTGGCAAGCTGCTCGTTGACGCGGGCAAATGCGACCAGAGCTATGTCGACGCCATGATTTCATCGGTTCACAAATTTGGCCCCTATATGGTTCTGGAAGAGGGTATCGCCATGCCCCACGCCCAGGCCGATGGCAATGTGAGCGAAGCGGGAATCTGCATCGTCACGCTTGATCCTGCGGTTGCATTTGGACACGAGGATTTCGATCCGGTTCACGTACTCGTGGGCATTTGCGCGCCCGACCCCAAGGCTCATCTTGGTTGCTTGGCGGAGCTTTCGCAGATGTTCGAGGACGAGGACTGCGTTGCCAAGCTCAGCGCGTGCGATACGCCCGAGCAAGTTCTGGAGACCATGCGTTCATTCTTTTAGGCCTTAATGGCACGGCGATGCGTCGCCGCTTTTGGATAGACGGGAAAACCGTCACGTGTAGGAGAGGAAGGTTGCCATGCATATCATCACCGTATGCGGAAACGGCATCGGGTCCAGCCTGATGCTCGCTGGCAAAGTCGAGGAGCTTTGCGAGGAGGAGGGCATCAAGGCCGACGTTGAGTCTATGGACCTGAACGGTGCTTCTTCCGCAAATCCGGATCTGTTCATCACCGTTAAGGAGCTCGCTCCCGAGCTTCACGGTAACGTCGTGATCGTTCGCAGCTATGTGAACAAGAAGAAGATCCGCGAAGACGCCCTCGAGGCAATCAAGGCGGCCGCCGCTAACGCCTAAAGCGGCACAAAAAAGGGCGGTTCCCTGTGGAAGAGGGAAACGCGCCCACGTAAAAAAGAAAGGAAGCCCAGATGCAAGTCATCCTTCCCATACTTGAGTTTATCCAATCGATTCTGACCAAGCCAGCATGGATTATGGGCCTGTTCGCTTTTGTCGGCCTTGTCGCGCTTAAGCGTCCCGCCCACAAGGTGATGACGGGCACCCTGAAGCCGATCCTTGGCTACATCATGCTGTCTGCCGGCGCCGCTGTTGTTCAGGAGAACCTTGCTCCGCTGGGTACCTTCATCGAGACCGGTTTCCACATCACCGGCGTCGTGCCCAACAACGAGGTCGTCGTTTCGATGGCCCAGAGCGTCCTCGGCGTTCAGACCATGATGATCCTGATTCTCGGCTACGTCGTGAACATTATCATTGCTTGCTTTACCAAGTTTAAGTACATCTTCCTGACGGGCCATCACAGCATGTTCATGGCTTGCCTGCTGTCTGCTGTTCTGCAGGCATCTGGCTTCGAGGATGTCCAGCTTATCATTGTGGGCGGTATGTTCCTGGGCCTCGTGAGCGCCATGCTTCCCGCCGTCGGCCAGCGTTTCACCGAGAAGGTTACCGATGGCGACGAGATCGCCATGGGTCACTTCGGCTCGCTTGCCTACTATATCTCCGCTGCAGTCGGTACGCTGTTTGCTAAGGACGCCGAGGAGAACAGCACAGAGAAGATCGAGGTTCCCGAGAAGTATGCCTTCCTGCGCGACACCACCATCTCCACGGCTCTTACCATGGCCTTCTTCTACCTGGTGACTGCTTTTGCCGCTTACATCGCAGATCCTGCGGTTGTTACTGAGACTGCTGGCGGCGACAACGTGATTGTTTACGCCCTGACCTGTGCTCTGTCCTTCGCCGTCGGCGTCACCATCGTCTACAACGGCGTCCGCATGATTCTCGCCGACCTGGTCCCGGCCTTCCAGGGCATCTCCAACAAGCTGATCCCCGGTGCCATCCCCGCCGTCGACTGCGCCGTCTTCTTCCCCTACGCTCCCACCGCCGTCATTCTCGGCTTTGTCGCTTCCTTTATCGGTGGCGTGGTCGGTATGTTCATCGTGGGCGCTACCCTCGGTATCTTCATCATCCCGGGCATGGTTCCTCACTTCTTCTGCGGTGCTACCGCCGGCATCTACGGCAATGCTACCGGTGGCCGCAAGGGTGCAGCTCTTGGCGCTTTCGTCAACGGCCTGCTCATCACCTTTGCCCCTGCTCTGCTCCTGCCTGTTCTTGACGTCTTCGGCTTCAAGAACACTACGTTCGGCGACTTCGACTTCTCCGTTATTGGTATTACGCTCGGCCGCGCTGCCGAGGCCTTCGGTACCACCGGTGTCTACGCGATTCTCGCTGTCCTTCTGATCGTCGCCTTTGTCCCCAACTTCATCCACACCAAGGGCGCTGTGATCAACCACGTTGAGGAAGAGTAATCCAGGCACACTTTAAGCCCTAATCGGGCGGAGCTCCGATAACCGGCTCCTACACGGAAGCGGTGACGTCTCAAATGAGGCGTCACCGCTTTTTGTTTTGAAGTGGTTGTGAAAACGTATTGACGAAGCATCGTCTCTGCGCCGTGAGCGGAATCAAACGCAATGAATGGCAAAAACGTTTTGCTGCTGGGGTGTCGATATAAAAATGGTAAAACCGTAAAACCGTTCGCCGAGAAGATAAAAACCCGCAGTTCACGCCTTGATAAACATAGGTAAAGTGTTTAGCAGTTTACCGGCCTTATGCAAACGAAAGGAATCAGGCAGATGGCAATCAAGGTGTTCGCTGACGGTGCAAACCTCGAGGGCATGCTCGACATGTACGAGAACGGCAACGTTCAGGGTTTCACGACCAACCCGTCCCTTATGAAGAAGGGCGGCGTGACGGATTACCGCGCGTTTGCCAAGGAGGTCCTAGCCCACATCACCGATGTGTCCGTGTCGTTTGAGGTCTTTGCCGATGACGTCGAGACCATGGAGGTCGAGGCCCGCGAGATTGCTACCTGGGCCGAGAACGTCTACGTCAAGATTCCGTGCGTGACCACCAAGGGCGAGTCCACCGCCGAGTTGGTGCGCAAGCTTTCGGCCGACGGCATCAAGGTCAATGTCACCACCATCTTTACGCCCGAGCAGGTCGACGAGATGGTCGAGACCGTTGACGCCGAGACCCCGTCCATCATTTCGCTCTTTGCCGGCCGTATCGCCGATACCGGCGTCGACCCCATTCCGTTTATGACGGAGTCGGTCGAGAAGGCCGCCGCCAAGCCCAACTGCGAGGTTCTGTGGGCGTCCACGCGCGAGCTCATCAATATCTACCAGGCGGAGGCCTGCGGCTGCCAGATCATCACGGTGCCCAACAGCATCCTGGCCAAGCGCAAGAACATCGGCCGCGACCCGTACGAGGTCTCGCTCGACACCGTCCGCGGCTTTGCCAAGGATATCGCCGCTTTGGGCTTCCATATTCTGCCGTAACGCGAACACTGACTACGCCGCGGGCTGCTCGCCCCGGCCTTTCCTTTCCCTATCGTTCACGCGCTTCGCGAGGGTCGCGCTAGGCAAAGGAAAGGCCGGGGCTGCCGACACGAACTTGCCAGTAGGTTGGTGATTGGCTTCCATATTCTGCCGTGGACAAAGGTACCCTCGCCTGCGCCGTGCAAAATTGAGAATATTCAGCAAGGTAAAGGCTTTTACCAGCTGGTTGAAGCGCGGAACAGCCCCCGTTTTGGCTCTGATGACGCTAAAACGGGGGCTGTTTCTTGCTTTTTCGCCTCTGAGGGGCATCTGGAACGGCGGAATTTGCAGAATACTCGCGATTTTGCACGTCGCTGCAGGGGGTACCCTTGCTTTGGCGGTTTACTTCCCCTGCACCATGGTGAGCGAGATCTTCTTGCGGTCGCGATCGACCTTTTCGACCCACACCTTGACCGTGTCACCGACGCGTACCACGTCGCTGGGGTGCTTGACGAAGCGGTTGGCCAGCTTGGAGATGTGCACGAGGCCGTCCTGGTGCACGCCCACGTCGACGAAGGCGCCAAAGTCCACAACATTGCGCACCGTGCCCTTGAGTTCCATGCCGGGCTCCAGGTCGTCGATGGAAAGCGCCGAGCGGCTATAGACCACCTCGGGTGCGTCATCGCGCGGGTCGCGGCCGGGCTTCTTGAGCTCGTTGACGATGTCGATGAGCGTCAGGGTGCCACAGTCCAGGTCGCTTGCCAGCGCCGAGATGCTGCCCAGGCGGCGCTCGATATCGGGCACGCCGCCGCGGCTGAGCTCGCTGGCCGCCACGCCAGCGCGCTCCAGGACGGACGTCGCCACCTCGTAGCTTTCGGGGTGGACGCTCGTCGCGTCGAGCGGGTTTTTACCGCCGCTGATGCGTAGGAAGCCAGCGGCGTTGAGATATGCCTTGGGGCCCAGTTTGGGGACCTTCTTGAGCTGGCGGCGATCGGTAAAGGCGCCGTTTTCCTCGCGGTAGGCAACGATGTTCTTGGCCACGCTCGGCGTGATGCCCGACACGTAGCCCAGTAGGCTCGCGCTCGCGGTGTTGACGTCGACGCCCACGCGGTTGACGACGTCCTCCACCACGTGGCCCAGCGTGCGCGAAAGCTCGGCCTGGTCAAGGTCGTGCTGGTACTGGCCCACGCCGATGGACTGGGGCGGAATCTTGACGAGCTCGGCCAGCGGGTCCTGCAAGCGGCGGCCCAGGCTCATGGCGCCGCGCACGGTGACGTCCAGGTCGGGATACTCTTGGCTCGCGAGCTCGGAGGCGGAGTACACCGACGCGCCGGCCTCGTTCACGATGGTGTAGCGCAAGCCGGGCGCCTGCTCGGCAATGAACTCCGAGACGACTTCCTCGGTCTCGCGGCTGGCGGTACCGTTGCCGATAACGATGGTGTTGACGCCGTCCTTTTTGACGAGGCGGGCGAGCTCGCGCTTGGTGCCGGCGACGTCGTGGCGCGGCTTGGTGGGGTAGACCACGCCGTGGTCAAGCAGCTTGCCGGTCTCGTCCATGACGGCGACCTTGCAGCCGGTGCGGTAGCCCGGGTCGAGCGCCAGCACGCGGGCGCCACGGACGGGGCGTGCCGAGAGCAGGCCCTCTAGATTCTTGGCAAAGACGTTGATGGCCTCGGTCTGGGCGCGGACGGTGAGCTTGGCGCGGGCCTCGCGCTCCAGCGAGGGAGCCATGAGGCGCTTGTAGCCGTCGGCGATGGCGGCGTCAAAGACGGGGGCGAAGACGCCTTGGCGGCGGGGCCAGCGGTTGCCGAGGCGCGCCGTGGCGGCGGCGCCGTCGACGTTCACGCGCACGCGGAGCTTGCCCTCGCGCTCGCCGCGGTCGATAGCCAGCACGCGGTGGTTGGGGATGCGGCGCAGCGGCTCGTCATAGCTGTAGTAAGGCTCGTAGGGAGTCTTCTCGGCGGGATCGGTGGCCTCGACGACGATGTCGGCGGTGTTTTGTGTAAAGGCGCGCAGGTCGGCGACGTTCTCGGGGTCTTCGGCTACCGTCTCGGCCACGATGTCGGCAGCGCCGGCGAGTGCCTTCTCGGCGGTGTCGAAGCCGGCGTCCTCGTTGACGTAGGCCGCGGCCGCGTCGAGTGCGCTGCCCTTGGCCGAGGCCTGCATGATGATCATATTGGCGAGCGGCTCCAGGCCGGCCTCGCGAGCCTTCTGCGCGCGGGTCATGCGCTTTTTGCGGTAGGGCTTGTAGAGGTCCTCGACGCGCTGGAGCTGCGTGGCCTCGCGAATTTGCTGCTCGAGCTCGGGCGTGAGCTTGCCCTGGGAGTCGATGAGCAGGATGACGTCCTCTTTGCGCTGCTCAAGGTTGCGCAGGTAGGACAGGCGTTCGTCGAGCGCGCGCAGGGCGACGTCGTCCATGCCGCCCGTGGCTTCCTTGCGGTAGCGCGAGATGAAGGGGATGGTGTTGCCCTCGTCGATGAGCTTGACGGCCGCCTCGACGTTGACGGCCTTAAGATTGAGCTCGCGGGCGAGCTGGGCGATAAGATCCATGGGACTCCTTGCGTTTAAGGTGCGTTTGCAGCACAGGGCTACCAAGGATACCACCCGCCCCAAAAGACTGTTTTGAGGCCGCGCCATGAAAACGGCCTATCTACTACGTTTGAACCGCATGGGTCGACCATACCTGGTTTTTCCGAAAATACGCAACCCGTCTATCTGCGGTTTTGATTTTACGAAATTCGGCATGGTTGAGGGTAATCGGTTAAACGTAGTAGATAGGCCCATTTGGTGGCGAACGAATCAAGCCGAGGTGCAAAATAGCCCCCGCCCCAGAAAAATCGTCGTTAAGATAGCAAAAAGCCCCGCGGGCAGGAGGCTGCTCGCGGGGCAAAGAAGAGGGGCATATTTGTGGCGGACCGAGGGGTTCGGCATGGGGTTTCTGCCGCGGCCGCTCTTAAGGCATTACAGCTCGACGAGCTGGCCGGTCTCGGCGGCCTCCTTGATGGCGTTGAGAAGCGTGAGCGTCTTAACGTTGTCGGCGGGGGTCACGACGGGCTCGACCTCGCGGCGGACAACCTTTACAAAGTGCTTGAGCTGCATCTTGTGCGGCAGTGCCGGGTCGACAGCCGGAATCTCCATCTGCAGCGGCTTGTGCCAGTTGGAGGCGCCGTCGTAGGAGAACTGGTGCAGGCGGGGCAGCGAAAGGGCGCCCTTAGTGCCGCCGATAAAGTAGGCGTCGGCGTCGAAGGGGCGGTACTGCGGATCCTCGCGAGCGGTTGCCTCCCAGTTCCAGGGACTGGCGGTGGCGTCAGAGATGGTCATGCTTGCGAGCGCGCCATCGGCAAAACGGACGTTGACCACGGCGGAGTCCTCGGTCTCAAAACCGCGGGCGGCGCTGGACTGCATGCCCTGGACGGCAACGGGCTCGCCCAGCAGGTAGCGGAGCAGGTCGACGTCGTGCACCAGGTTGACCAGGATCGGGCCGGCACCCTTCTTACGGCGCCACTCGACATCGAAGTACTCGTCATTCTTATAGATCATGTAGTGGAAGCTCGACACGGTGAGCTTGCCCAGCTCGCCGGACTCGATGATCTCCTTGGCCTTGTTGACGAAGGGATTGTGGCGACGGTGCTGACCCACGAGCACGGGCACGCCAGCGGTCTCGGCCTCGGCGGCGAAGGCCTGGGCATCCTCCAGGTCGTTGGAGATCGGCTTTTCGACCAGCGGCACGATGTTACGCTTCACGGCCTCGCGGGCAACGCCCAGGTGCAGGTCGTTGGGGGTGGCGATGATGACGGCCTCGGGCTTGATCTCGTCCATCATCTGGGCGGGATCGGTGAAGAACGGCACGCCGGCGGCCTCGGCCGTGGCGCGGGCGCCCTCGAAGGCGTCGGCGATGGCGACGAGCTCGGCCTCGGGCTCCTCGGTGACAAAGCGGATGTGGTTGCGGCCCATGGCGCCGGCGCCGATAACGGCAATGCGGACGGGGTTGAGCTCAGACATTTCGACTCCTTAATGGTGGTGGCGATGGAGTGTGACAAAGGGACAGTCCCTTTGTCACATTGGCAATTGCTAAGCGGACTTCTTCTTGCTGTCGGAGACCATCATGTAGACGGTGAGCACGACGGCGATGGCGGCGATCACGATGGCGCCGTAGAAGGACTGCTGGTAGGCGGCGCTGCCAGCCTCGGCGTGATACAGCACGGCGGTGATGGGCTGGCTGATCCAGGTGGAGGCGGCGTAGCCCAAAAACATGATGCCGTAGTTGACGCCGATGTTGCTGGTGCCAAAGGCGCCACCGGTGAGCGGCGGGTAGATGACGAGCAGGGCGCCAAAGCTAAAGCCAAGCAGGGCGAGTGCGACAAAGAACATGCTCTGCGTAAAGCTCATCGACATGATGACGAGCGCGACGATGGTGACGACAAGGCTGATGAGCAGCGACTTGTAGGCGCCGAGCTTATCGATGATCTGGCCAAAGGACAGGCGGCCGACCAGGTTGGCGCAGGTGTTGACGGAGACCACCACGCCGCCGAGGGCGACGGCTGCGGCGCTCGTGGGGTCGGTGAAGAGCTGGACGGCGGCGATGGAGGCAACCTTGCCCACGAGCAGGGTGCCCGCGGTGGCGGCAAAGGCGAAGGTGACGATGAGGACCCAGAAGCGCGGGGTCTTGACCATCTCGCCCGGGGTGAGGTCGCCGAAGGTGCCGGCATGCGCGCCGCCCTTGGGGGCCTCGAAGCCCTCGGGCAGCCAGCCGGCCTCGGGGGCCTTCAGGAACAGGGCGGAGGCGGCGATCGTCACAAAGAAGATGACGCCGAGCGCCTTAAGGGCGCCAAAGATGCCCAGGCTCGGGATGAGCAGCGAGGCGAGCACCGGGGACAGCACGGCGGGACCGGCGGTCGAAGCGGCCAGGGTGATGCCGGAGGCGAGACCCTTCTTGTCGATGAACCACTTTTGGCCGGTGGTGAGCGCGGGGTTGTAGCCCAGGCCGTTGCCGATAGCGGCGACGAGCGAGAACCACAGGTAGAACTGCCACGGCTCGGTGACGGTGCCGGACATGAACCAGCCCACGCCGTAGCACACGGCGGCGGCGATCACGACGTTGCGCGGGCCGATCTTATCGGAGATGCGGCCGGCGAAGATGCCCGTCACGGCCATGATGGTCTGAAAGACCGGGAAGGCCCAGGTAAGAGCGCTCGACCACTCGGGGTAGACGGCGAGTAGGTTCTTGCTCACGACGGAATACAGCGCGATGGAGCTGATGAAGAACATGGTGACGCACGCGGCGGAAAGCACGACGGCGCGACCCTTGTTGGAGTTGGTGGAAGCCATTGGACTCTTTCTAATCGATGCGGGGGAGGAGCGGGCGTGTCCGCGGGCCTCCCTGTTAGGTTGGTTTACTGGTCAGTCGGCTTGGCGACGCCGGACTCATCGGACCAAAGCTCGACACCCTTGTTCTTAAGGTAGTTGTCGGCATAGGCGCGACGGCCGCCGGGCTTGGCGGTGAGGTCGCCCATCATGTTGGAGAAGCCGCCGTCGACCTTGATGGCGTCGCCGGTGGTAAAGTCCGAGCGCTTGGACGCCAGGAACATGACGGCGTTGGCGATATCGCTGACCTCGCCGATGCGGCGCGTGGCGATCAGACGGCTGCGGCTCTTTTCGACCTCGGGGTCGGCGTAGAAGTTGGCCGACATCGGGGTCTTAACGAAGCAGGGCTCGACGCAGTTGGAGCGCACGCCGTAGGGACCCCATTCGGCGGCGAGCATCTTGGACATCATGTTGACGCCCGCCTTGGTGGAGCTGTACACGCCCGAGAACGTCTCGGGGGAGTGGCTGGCAACGGTCGAGATGTGCACCAGGCGACCCTGGCCGGCCTTGATCATTTCGCGACCAAAGCGCTGCGAGGTGATGAAGTAGCCGGTGAGGTTGACGTTGAGCACCTGCTCCCAGTCGCTCAGCGGCAGGTCTTCCATAGCGGCAAAGCGCAGGATGCCGGCGGTGTTGACAAGGACGTCGACGCGGCCGAAGTCGGCGATGGTGGCATCGACGGCGGCCTGAACCTCGGCCTCGTCGGTGGCGTTCATCTTGTAGCCCTCGGCGTGGATGCCAAACTCGGCGGCGAGGTCGGCGGCTGCGGCCTTGACCTTCTCTTCGTCCAGGTCGAGCAGAACGACGTTGGCGCCATTGCGGGCGAACTCGCGGCAAATCTCGACGCCCATACCGCCGAGTGCGCCGGTTACGGCGCAGACATCGCCCTCGAGCTTAAGCCAATTGCTCATAGGAACTTCCCTTCTTGTGCCTCTCGGTGGGTCGCTCCCATTAACCGACCCACGTGGTTTTCGTTGGTTATCGTATGCTTTGCATTTGCGCAGGTGAATTGCATATTTGTTAGAATGGAGTTAACCGTAGGTTTACGCTGTGCAATGTAGTTTATGCTTAACCGAGCGCGTGACCTGCGAAAATAACCCCCTGTGGCGCCATGTGGCCACGGGTGCGAAAACGGGAGAATGACGTGTACGATCGACGACTTGAGGCCATATCGGCCGCCGCGGAGCTGGGAAGCTTCTCGCGTGCGGCGGCAAAATTGCGCGTGTCGACCCCGGCGCTCGTCAAGCAGGTGTCGGGATTCGAGGCCGAGTTCGGCATCACGCTGTTCGAACGCTCGCACTCGGGCGTCAAGGTGACGCCGGCGGGCGCACTGCTGGTGGACGACGCGCGCTCGATCATGCGGCAGTCCGAGGACGCGCTGCGCCGTGCCCGACGCGCGGCGGGCGATGGCGGTGCCGTGCGCCTGGGCGTGTCGATGATGTGCCCAGGGCGCCAAACGCTGTCGATGTGGTCGGGCATCCACGATCTGGAACCGTCGCTGCGATTTGAGATCGTGCCGGTAAGCGACCTCTACGACGAACGCGAGACCGTCATGCGCAGCCTCGGTCGCGAGGTGGATGTGGTGCAGTCGAGTTTTTCGACCCCGCGCTGGGGTGACGCCTGCCAAAAGCTCCGCATCGTTAACGTGCCGTTTTATATCGACGTGCCACGCACGAGCCCGCTGGCGCGCAAGACACGCATTACGGTTGCCGACCTGGAGGGCATGCGCCTGCGCGTGCTCCGCCACGGCAACGACGCAATGGACAGCCTGCGCATCGACCTTCTGGCCGACGGCGGCGTTGACGTGATCGACGTGGACAGCTTTGACTTTGCGCTCTTTAACGAGGCAGAGGAAAAGGGCGACGCGGTGCTCACCTGCGGCGCATGGTCGGGGGTACACCCGGCCTTTGTGGGCGTGCCGTTCCTATGCGGTCGCGAGGTGCCGGTCTTTTTGCACTATCCGCTCGAGCCCACCCTCCAAGTCCAAAAATTCGTCAACGCCATGGCACAACTTCTCAAATAGCCAAAAGAGTCCCGTCCCAAATTAGCTACCCTTTGCTACGGGTTTAGCGGTCCTCGCGTTGCGGCCCGGCTGCCTCGGCTGTCTTTACGCGGTTCTTGTCGATGTACATGTTTTTGTCGGCCTGAGAAAAGAGCTCACGCATCATAGGCGGTTCATCAAAATCACTGGAAAGCGCGTAGCCCACCGCATAGCTGATAGGCATGTCGGGGTGAGCCCCGGAATACTCGTTCACGTTCGCACGAACCCGAGCGAGACAGGATTCCACAGCGGCTCGGTCGGCATCCCACAGCACCGCGATAAACTCATCGCCGCCGTCGCGACCCACAAAGCACGTCTCCGACGCCACACTTCCCAGTTGTTGGGCAAAAGAGCGAATGTATTCATCGCCCTTCTCATGGCCGAAGTTGTTATTGACCATATGCAGATTGTTAAGATCGAAGACGCACAGCGCAACGGGCGGTTCAGCGGAAACGGGATGCTCCTGCCCCAAGATCTCCTCGCACTTATTCTTATTGGGCAGTCCTGTGGCTTCGTCGAGATAGACTTTGCTCTGCAGCTCGCGGTTGAGCGCGGCAGTGCGCACCGCGCGAACAAGTTCGACCGCAAAGGTCGCCACCAAGCCCACGATGTCGATGATCACCAAGCCCTCGAGATAGTTGAGCGCCGACGCCTTCTCCTGAGAGTAGTCCTCTGCGAGTCGCGTAGCATCGTCGCAAATGCCAAAGAACTCCTCGCTCATGGAGATGATGTCGGTGCTCTCGTAGCCGACTTCGCGCACGCGGCTAATCTCGGCGCAAAGCTCATCATAATAATTTGCAAGCTCGGTCATCTTTGCCTGATACTCATCGTCGTCGAGACGGACGAGGTTGAGGTCGTCACTTCCGTAACGCAAGCCGTTGATGTATGAATCCACGGCTTTGAGCAGGTCATCTTGAGGCTGGCCCGCGTCCTCGAGCTTAACGATTCGCTGCGTGGTACCGCGCACCAGACCGGCGTAATTGACCACGCGCGCCGTGCCCTGGATATCGGAGACGAGCAGCATAACATTGATGAAGAAGAAGATGAGAACTGCCGTGAGCACCATCATGAGCAGGCGCACCGCCTGGCTGGCCTTCTTGGCGACAGAAGTATTCACAAGTTCACTCCCCTAAATGACAAAAGAGCAGGTAGCACGCAGTGTGCTGAAATTCATGGGTGGTTAACTCTACCATATGGGCCAGCAGCCTCAAACTGCAGCAGACGCTCGTCCAAATTGGCGTGACGCTTGCCTTGTTGTTCTTGACCTGGCTGCGCTATCGGACATGCTTCTGGTCTTGGATCACCATGGGAAAGCTCATCCCGTTTTGTGCGTCTAGAGTGGGATGCGGCTTCCCAAAGGTGCCGTTAGGGGAAACTACATCCCGGTTTACTCCCTTGAAATGGGATGCCGTTTCCCGGAGGGGGTCCAGCGGGAAACGGCATCCCATTCTGGGCCCGAAAAGTGGGATACGGTTTCCGGCTGGCATGAAAAAAGCCCCCACAGCTCATATGAACTGCGGGGGCTTATGCGTTGCGGCGTAGTTCCGGGTTGCCAGATCTACTCCAGCTCAAACGCTCCGGTGTAGAGCTGGTAGTAATACCCGCGCTTGGCGATCAGCTCGTCGTGGTTGCCGCGCTCGATGATGCGGCCGTGGTCCAGGCAGATGATCGCGTCGGAGTTGCGCACGGTGCTCAGGCGGTGTGCGATGACAAACGTCGTGCGGCCCTCCATGAGCTTGTCCATGCCCGCCTGCACGATTGCCTCGGTGCGGGAGTCGATGGAGCTCGTGGCCTCGTCCAGAATCATCGCCGGCGGATCGGCGACGGCGGCGCGCGCAATCGAGATCAACTGGCGCTGGCCCTGCGACAGCTGCGCGCCGTTGCCGGTGAGCATGGTGTCGTAGCCGTCGGGCAGACGGGTGATAAAGTCGTCCGCTCCCGCGAGCTTGGCCGCCTTGATGCACTCCTCGTCGGTGGCGTCCAGGTTGCCGTAGCGGATGTTGTCCATCACGGTGCCGGTGAACAGGTTCACGTCCTGCAGCACCACGCCCAGCGAGCGACGCAGGTCGGACTTGCGAATCTTGTTGACGTTGATGCCGTCGTAGCGGATCTTGCCGTCGGCAATGTCGTAGAAGCGGTTGATGAGGTTGGTGATGGTCGTCTTACCGGCACCGGTGGCACCGACAAACGCGACCTTCTGGCCCGGCTTGGCATATACGGACACGCCGTGCAGCACCTCGTGGTCGGGCGTATAGCCAAAGTCCACGTTATCCATGACCAGGTCACCACGCAGCGGCACGTACTCGATCTCGCCGGTCGCGCGGTGCGGGTGCTTCCATGCCCACATGCCGGTGCGGTGGTCGGCTTCCTCGAGCTGCCAGGTCTCGGGGTTCACCTGTGCGTTGACGAGCGTCACGTAGCCCTCGTCGGCTTCGGGCTCCTCGTCGAGCAGCTCAAAGATGCGCTCGGCGCCGGCAAGGCCCATGACCACGGCGTTGATCTGCTGCGAGATCTGGCCGATCTGGCCGCAGAACTGCTTGGTCATGTTGAGGAACGGCACCACGACGGCGATGGAGAGCGCCATGCCCGAGAGGCTCAGGTTGGGCACGCCCAGCGCCAGGAAGATGCCGCCGGTCAGCGCGACCAGCACGTAGAGCAAGTCGCCCAGGTTCCCGAGGATCGGCATGAGGATGTTGGCGTACATGTTGGCCTTCTGCGAGACCTCGAAGAGCTTCTCGTTGCGCTCGTCAAAATCGGCCTCGGCAGCGGACTCGTGACAGAACGCCTTGACGACTTTCTGGCCGTTCATGACTTCCTCGATATGGCCCTCGACCACGCCGAGCTCGGTCTGCTGCGCGATAAAGAAGCGCGCGGAGTTGGAGCCGAGCAGCTTGGTCATAAAGGTCATAAAGGCGACGCCGGCAATGATGACCAGGCACATCCACACGCTGTAATACAGCATGATGAAGAACACGGTGACGATGACGATGATCGTCATGAGCAGGTTGGGCAGCGACTGGCTGATCATCTGACGCAGCGTGTCGATGTCGTTGGTGTAGTGGCTCATGATGTCGCCGCGCTGGTGCGTGTCGAAGTAGCGAATCGGCAGGTCCTGCATGCGGTTGAACATCTTTTCGCGCAGCTTCTCGAGCGAGCCCTGCGTGATGACGGCCATGGCGCGGTTCCAGAAGAGCGAGGAGGCGACGCCCACGGCGTAGATGCAGCCGAGGGTGGTCACGAGCTTCAGAATCTTGGGCTGCGCGGCCGTCCAGTCGCCCGACTGCCACGATTCGCTAATGACCTGCAGCGCGCTCTGAAGAAACGTCGCGCCGATGGAGTTGATGATGGCGCAGAGCACAACGCCGGCGACGACGAGGGGCAAAAGCACCGGGTAGAAGCCAAAGAGCATCTTGATCAGGCGCGTCATGGTGCCGCCCTTGCGGTTGCGCGCGCGCTCGGCGGTAGCGGCCTTACTCATGTGCCTCGCCTCCTTCCTGGGTCTGAGCTTGCGGTGCGGATGCCTCGGTGTCGGCTGCGGCGGTCTCGCCCGCGTTCTCGCCTTCGGCACTCATCTTATTTTGCGAGGTAAAGGTCTCGCGGTAGATCTCGCTCGTCTTGAGCAGCTCATCGTGGTTGCCGATGTCCTTGATGCGGCCGCCCTCCATGACGATGATGCGGTCGGCGTCCTGCACGGAGCTGATGCGCTGGGCGATGATGAGCTTGGTCGTGTTGGGCAGGTAGCTCGCCAGGCCCTCGCGGATCTTGGCGTCGGTCTTGGTGTCGACGGCGCTCGTGGAGTCGTCCAGGATCAAGATCTTGGGGCGACGCAGCAGGGCACGCGCGATGCACAGGCGCTGCTTCTGGCCGCCGGAAACGTTGGAGCCGCCCTGCTCGATCCAGGTGTCGTAGCCCTTGGGGAAGCCGTCGACAAACTCGTCGGCGCAGGCCAGATGTGCGGCCTCGCGGACTTCCTCGTCGGTGGCGTTCGGGTCGCCCCAGCGCAGGTTCTCGGCGATGGTGCCGCTAAACAGCACGTTTTTCTGCAGGACCATGGCTACCTGGTGGCGCAGCGCGTCCAGGTCGTAGTCGCGCACGTCCACGCCGCCGACGCGCACGGTGCCCTCCGTGACATCGTACAGACGGGCGATCAGGTTCACGAGCGTCGACTTGGCCGAGCCGGTGCCACCGATAATGCCGATGGTCTCGCCGCTCTTAATATGCAGGTCGATATCGTCGAGCGCCTGGCGGCGGGCATGCTCGGAATACTTAAAGCTCACGTGATCGAAGTCGATGGAGCCGTCGGCAACCTCGTGCACGGGCTCGGTCGGGTTAGCGATCGTGGGCTCGGCGGCCAACACCTCGGTAATGCGGTGCGCCGACTCATCTGCCATGGTCACCATGACAAAGATCATCGACAGCTGCATTAGGCTCATCAGAATCTGGAAGCCGTAGGTAAAGATGGAGGAGAGCTGGCCCACATCGAACAGGGTGCCCTGGCTCGTGATGATGAGCTTGGAGCCCAGGTAGATGATGACGACGAACGCGCCGTTGACGCAGATGTTCATCATGGGGTTGTTGAAGGCGAGCAACTTCTCGGCGCGGGTGAAGTCCATCTGGACGTCGCGCGCGGCGGTGGCGAACTTCTCCTTCTCGTAGTCCTGGCGCACGTAGCTCTTGACCACGCGCATGCCGGTGACGTTTTCCTCGACCGATTCGTTGAGCGCGTCGTACTTGCGGAACACGCGGGTAAAGATCGGGCGCACCTTATAGATGATAAAGAACAGGCCAAAGCCCAGCAGCGGAATGATGACCAGGTAGACCATGGCGACGCTGCCGCCCATGGCGTATGCCATGGTAAAGGCAAAGACCAGCACCAGCGGCGAGCGCACGGCGATGCGGATGAGCATCATAAAGGCCTGCTGCACGTTGTTGATGTCGGTGGTGAGGCGCGTGACGAGCGAGGAACTCGAGAACTCGTCGATGTTGGCGAAGCTGAACGTCTGGATCTTGTAGAACAGGTCGCGACGCAGGTTCTTGGCAAAGCCGCAGCTGGCATGGCTGCAGGTGATGCCCGCAGCGGCGCCAAAGGCGAGTGACGTCAGCGCGATGAGTACGAGAAGGCCGGCGGTGGGCAGCATCTCGGTAACGGCGGTGCCGTCCTTGATGGCGTCGATCATGTCGGCGGTGATAAACGGGATCATCATCTGGCAGATTACCTCGCCAAGCACCAGCAGCGGCGTGGCGATCGTGACCTTCATGTAATCGCGGATGCTGCCCATAAGGGTTTTAATCATCCAGTTCCTCCCAGGTTACGCGGATTTTCTCGAGCATCTCGGCGAGCTGTTCACGCTCGTCGTGGGTGAGGGCACTAAAGGCCTGCTCTCTAAAGCGAATGCGGGCTGCCTGCTCAACGCGGGCCTTTTCCCATCCCGCATCGGTCAGGCGGATGGTGAGCTGCCGACGGTCTTTGGGATTGCGACTGCGCTCGATAAGACCGCCCAGTTCGAGCTTGGACAGAATCTCGGAAAGGGACCCCGGCTTGAGGTCGAAGTGCATGCCGAGCTCCTGTTGGGACAGCTCGCCGGTCGGCTGCTTGGCGAGTAGGCAGACAATAGGCGCCTTGCCAGATATGCCGCCGCCGTGAAAATGCATGTAATGGCCGCAAAACCCCAGCCCATTGAGGATTCGCTTGGCGAGACGGTCTTTGTCGGACTGGGTCTCGGGCTCGTCTGCTGGCCGTGAGGGGTCGCCGCCGGGTTCATGCGGATAGGCGAGTGGTTCAACACGCATATCTAATCTTCGCTCCTTTCTTTAGTTAGGTAGTGAAATTGTTTTGTGCCTAACCAATTTAGGAGCGTGAGAAATCAATGTCAAGGTACCAAACTTATTAAGTTACGGCGTTTTGCCAAACGCCGTAACCGCTCGACGCTGCAAGCGTTCCTAAGCGGCAATCTGACGTTCAATCGTCGGGCATGGCCACAAGGCCTATGCCCTCCTCTTTCACGTCACCTTGCTCGCTTAGGAACGCTTTCGCTGTCCGTCCTCAACCTGCGATAGTCGTTGGGGACGTTCTTAAATGACTAGTCAAACAAGAACGTCCCCAATGACTAACTTCCTCCTTCCCGTAACCTTTCCGCAACAATGTGGCCTCCGCGGCGCCAGCGCCCGTTCACAACGTCCCCTGCGCTACACTTAGTTGCACTATGGCGCCATCGTGCCGCGCCCGACCCAAGGGGGACTCTCATGAAGAACACTCAGCTGCTGCTGATCAACGATATGTGCGGCTACGGCAAGGTCGCGCTCTCCGCCATGCTGCCGGTGCTGTCGCACATGGGCTATCGCATCCACAACCTGCCGACGGCGCTGGTGTCCGATACGCTCAACTATCCCAAGTTCTACATCCATGACACCACCGAGTACGTGCGCCAGAGCCTCGCTATCTGGGAGGAGCTCGGGTTTGAGTTCGACGCTATCTCGACCGGCTTTATCGTGACCGAGGAAGAGACGCGCATCATCTCGGACTTTTGCCACCGCCGTGCGCAAAAGGGCACCAAGGTGTTCGTCGACCCCATCATGGGCGACAACGGCAAGCTTTACGCCGGCGTGCCCGAGTCCACGATCGGTCTCATGCGCAGCCTACTCGAGTGCGCCGACTATGCGGTACCAAACTACACCGAGGCGTGCCTGCTCACCGATACGCCCATTGCCGAGCAAATCACGCCCGATGAGGGCCGCGTTCTTGTGGATGCCGTGCGTGCCCTGGGCGCCAAGTCGGTGGTCATTACGAGCGCTGTGGTCGACGGTGCGAATGTCGTCATCGGTTACGACCATGTGGCGGGGGAGTACTTCACGATTCCCTTCGAGCTGATTCCGGTCTACTTCCCGGGCACGGGCGACACGTTCTCGGCGGTGCTTGTCGGCCGCGTTATGGCCGGTTGGAGCCTGCAGCGCGCGACGAGCGATGCCATGCGTGTGGTAGCGGAGCTCATCGAGCGCAATGCCGACCAGGAGGATAAGTCCGCTGGCCTTCCCATCGAGGCCTGCCTGGATGTGATTGACCATGAGTAACGCCGACGAGAGCAGCACCGAGGCGGCGGGCGAGAACAAGCCGCTCGGTGCCCCGCGCGGCAGGCGCCCACGTATTCGTATTAGCTGCGTGGACCAGCTGGGCACATGCCGCTGCCATCACGGGCACAAGCCGGGTGACGTCTTCGACTTCGACCGCGACCGCGGCAAGATGTGCGCCATGGCCTGCCATGTGGGCTTTCCCTATATCGATATCCTGCGCTATGGCGGAACCGTGCCTGGCAACGAGCCTGGTACGGCAAAGTTCTGCTGCCCCGAGGTCGATACGCTGAACGTCTGGCTTGCCGAGATCGTCGACGAGTAGTCGAGCGCAATGTGACAAAGGGACAGTCCCTTTGTCACATTCGCCGGGGCTGCCCCTTCTTTTTGCTTATAATCCTAAATCTCTGCATTTCATCCGATTTTAGGTTCTAAAAATCCTACATTTCATCGATAATTAAGCGCATAAAACTTTGCATTTCATTTGATGACACTGAGGGGAGAGCCTATGCTGCGCAGGAAAATAGCGGCAGAGCTGGAGCGTTGGCTGAAGTCTGCCGAGCAAAAGGCCTTATTCATCACGGGTTCTCGCCAGATCGGCAAAAGCTATTCGATTCGCGCATTTGGCAAAGCCAGCCATGCAACCTACATCGAGCTCAATCTCATGGAAAATCGCCAGGCAAAAGATGCTCTTCTCGAGGCGCGGAATGCCGATGATTTCATCAGCAGGGTGACGCTTCTTTCGGGAAAGTCGATTGCACCAGGCAAAACGCTCGTGTTTATCGATGAGGTCCAAGAGGCCCCCGACATCATGACGATGGCAAAGTTCCTTGTAGAGGACGGGAGGTGCCGCTGGGCGTTTTCGGGGTCAATGCTCGGGACCCAGTTCAAGGGCGTCAGGTCCTATCCCGTGGGGTATGTCCACGAGCTTAGGATGTTCCCGCTCGATTTTGAGGAGTTTTGCTGGGCAACCGGGGTGAGCGAGGGGGCTCGCCAAACGATACGTGACGCGTGTATCAGCGAGAGGCCCATTCCTGATTACATTCATGACGCGATGATGGCAAACTTCAGGACCTATACCGTTGTCGGCGGAATGCCGGAGGTCGTGCAGCGTTTCCTTGACACGCAGGGCGACCTTGCCTCTGTTCGTCAGCTGCAGTCAGAGCTCAACGAACAGTACCGGCGGGATATCTCCAAGTATGCAAGCGGGCGAGCCCTGCAGGTGCAGAGCATCTACGATCAGCTCCCTATTATGCTCGAGGGCGAAAACAAGCGCTTCGTGCTCAATTCCATTGACCCCAAGGCTCACTACGAGAAGTATCAGCGAGATTTTGTATGGCTTGTCGATGCCGGCGTTGCTCTCAAAGCCGATATCGTAACCGAGCCAAAATCGCCCCTGCTCAAGACGGCACGGCCATCGCAGTTCAAGCTATATCAATCGGATACGGGCATGTTGATGGCGCGCTACCCCGTTGGAGTCGCCCAAGCGGCGTATCTTGATAGCAAAGAGCCCAATCTGGGCGGCATTTACGAAAACGTGGTGGCCCAGCAGCTAGCTGCCCAAAATCGCCAGCTTTACTACTATCAGACAAAAAAGCGCGGCGAAGTGGACTTTGTGGTCGATGGACCGGATGGGACGGCTGTTCCGATCGAGGTTAAATCGGGCTCCTATTACCACGCGCACGCTGCGCTCGGTCATGTGCTTGATACGGCTGAATATGGCGTAAGGCTCGGGATTGTTTTCTCGAGAGGCAACGTTGAGCGCAACGGAGCGGTTCTCTATTTGCCGCTATATGCGACCTGGGCCCTTTCGGATGTTTTGGGCGACTCCTGCGCCGAAGGGATAAAGCTGGAGGTCAAGCCGGTCTAGGGCCAGTCCCGGATGTGGCAAAGGGGTAGTCCCTTTGTCACATTCATGAGCGTGGATTTTCTCCCGTTTAGGGCGCGGTTCGTGCGCCTACGAACCTACAGCTGCTCGAGCATGGCGGTGCAGCCGGCGATCACGTCGCGGTAGGTGGCATCGAAATTGCCGGTGTACCAGGGATCGGCCACGTCGCCGGGGCGATCAGTCCAATCGAGCAAGCGCGTAATCTTGCCGTCGGGGTCGTCGCCAAAGATGCGACGCAGGCAACGCGCGTTCTCAGCATCCATATAGACAATATGGTCCCAGTCGCCATACTCCGCGCGACGCACCTGACGTGCGCGATGTGCGACGACGGGAATCCCGACCTCGCGTAGCTTGGCAACGGTACCGTGATGTGGCGGGTTGCCAATCTCCTCGGTCGAGGTCGCAGCGGAATCAATGACAAACTCGCCCGCGCGCCCGGCGCGCCGCACCAGCTCGGTAAACACCGACTCGGCCATCGTCGAGCGACAGATATTGCCGTGACAGATAAACAGTACGCGTTGCATATGCGGTTTCCTTTCGATCGCCATAATCAAGCTCGAGTATCGTATCTGCGCCTACGCCTGCGCCCGCTTGCGCTCCCAACGTGCCAACTTAATCGTCACCAGCGTGAGTGCCCAGGCCACAAGCGAGAACGCGGCGCCCACGGCGCCCACGTGCGCAATGCCAACGCTGCTTACCACGGCGCCGCCCACTGCGGTGCCAAACGAGATGCCGACGTTAAACGCCATGGGCTCCACCGAACTTGCGAGTACCATCGACTTGGGATGGCGGCTGCGTGCCACGTCCATAAAGTGCGTGATGCACGACACCGAGAACAGGTACATGAGCAGCGCCAAGCTAAAGACAAAGACCAGCGCGAGCGGCATGGTGCCGCCCACAGCAAACAGCCCGAGTAACGCCGCAGCTTGCAGCACAAACGTCACAAGCAGCGCTTTCATGCCAAAGCGCGCATCGATCCATCCGCCCAGGATGTTCGAGATCAGGCAGAATACGCCGTAGGCCATAAGCGTGGTACTGGCTTCGACCGTGCCCATGCCCAACACCTGCTCTAGATAAGGCGTCACATAACCGTAGAACACATAGACCGAGCCCACGCCAAACAAGAAGATGAGCATGCCGGTGATGATGCTTGGCTCGCGCAGAAGCCCCGCCTGCTCGCGGAAGGTGGCAGGCTCGTCGGTTTGTCCGGCGCGCGGCATAAACGCCACGAGCGCGGCGCAGATCAGAACGGCGAAGGTCAGCGTGCCGTACATGGCAACGTGCCAGTCGAGCGTGTCGGCCACAAACTTGCCGATCGAGGTCACAAAGACCATCGCCACGGAAAACGCGCCGTACACGACCGAGATGGCAAGCGAAGTTTGCTGCGGGGACAGCAGCTCGGGGATGTACGTCACGCCCACGGCGAGCAGTGCGCCCGAGACGGATCCCAGGACAATGCGCGAGATAAACAGTACCTGGAAGTTGGGCGCCAACGCCATGACCAGATTGCCGAGCACAAAGATAATGCTGTAGCACACGAGCAGCTGGTAACGACGGAAGCGCCCCGTGCTGAGCGCAAGCACCGGCGTCGCGATGGCGTAGACCAGTGCAAAAACGCTGATGAGCTGGCCCGCAGCGGCAAGCGATATGCCGAGTTCCGTCGCCAAGTCACTTTCGATGCCGATGACCACGAACTCGGAGCAGCCGAGCGAAAAGCCTAACAACACGAGCAGCGCTAGGCAGAGGTTGGTGCGCGCGGGGGAAAGCGCGGCAGCGGTTGATGCTGTTGTGGACGAGGTTGCGGTGGTCAAGGCGGTTGCTCCCATGTTGCGTTATATGAGCTAGATTCAGTCTCTGCAACTCTAGCAGAATACGACAAGAAGCAGCGCCTTTGTCACGGTCTGCGCTTGCCTGTATAGTCGCAATACAGGCGAAGATGGTCTCAGGTACATCGCGGGCGACAGGAGATCCCATGGGTATGCACACGACAAAGGTTGCAGTGGGCGAGGGCAAGTTTGCGCTCGAGGCCCAGCTGACGGTGACGCTGCGGGGCATGGCGGTGTACGCTTGCTCGCCCGAGTTCGCGCACCTGGGCGCCACGGCGCAGGCCATTCCGCGCCCTGAGCCCGGTCGCACGGCGACGGTGAGCATCCTGGCCGTTCCGTGCCATCGAGACGAGATCCCGGCGCACGATATTGCGGCGGCGCTGGCCACGCGCTTTGGCGTGCCGGTAGTTGCAAGCACGGGTTTTCATGTGGAGAACGCGACCGCGGACGACTTGCGGCGCATGCTCGATACCACCAAGGAACTCATCGCCGCGCTCGAGGAGGCCGCAGCCCGCATTCTGCGCGCCGGCTGGGATGAGGGCGGCGCAGGCGCCGAGGTCGTGGCGGTCGATGCCGCGACCGGCGAGGCGCTTGGCCCCGTCGACCGCATCGAGGCCCATACCGGCGAGGGAATCCTGCATCAGGCATTTCTGACGCTTCTGGTCGAGGGCCAGGGCGAAGACGCGCGCCTGCTGCTCTGTCGTCGCAGTCCGCTCAAACGCCTGTGGGGCGGGGTGCTGGCCGATGGCTGTGCCGGCCATCCGCTCCCCGGGGAAGACGTCGCGGCCGCCACGGCACGTCGCATCAACGAAGAGCTTGGCATCACGCGCGAGCCCGATCAGCTCAAGCACCTCGGACACGTGGTGTACCGCGAGGACCACGGCGACGGCCGCTGCGAGTGCGAATGGTGCGAGGTGTTCGTAGCCCATGTTGAGCCGGGCGAGCTGCATATCAACCAAGAGGAGATCTCGGAAGTGCGCCGCGTGGCCCCGTCCGAGCTTAAAGGCTACCTGCAGGGTCACCCCGAGCAGCTGGCCCCCTGGCTCCGCGAGGCTCTGGAGGTCCCCTCCATCCGCGCAGCCCTCGCTATGTGAAAAAAGACAGTCCCTTTGCCACATCCAAACCGTCACAACATTTGATGAAAATCTCGAAAACGAGGAAAAGCGTCGAATGTTGTGACGCTTTTTGTCCAGAGGATCGCTTCTCATCCAAAAAACCCGCTTGACTGTATTGCCACAACACAGCGCAACGTAAGGGGTGTCCGATAACGGGCGCCCCTTTTTAAGTTCAAGACTTTAGTCTGCTGGGCGCGCAGCGGCCAGCTTCAACCCACCCGCTATGCGGGTGGAGACAAACGGCTTTACAAAGCCACCCCTCCGACCGATATTGACGATTGTTCAGGCCGTCAAGAATTCGAGTCGAAGG
>JAXIYC010000064.1:0-18980 GCA_036304725.1 Collinsella sp.
CCTTCGACTCGAATTCTTGACGGCCTGAACAATCGTCAATATCGGTCGGAGGGGTGGCTTTGTAAAGCCGTTTGTCTCCACCCGCATAGCGGGTGGGTTGAAGCTGGCCGCTGCGCGCCCAGCAGACTAAAGTCTTGAACTCAGGGAGGGCCGGTAAACCGACCCTCCCTTTCTTATGCCGGTAGCCGACGAGCGCGAGGATGCCGGACGCCGGAACCGCTCCAAATGTAGCAACAGTACGAAAACGACAAACACCCCGACACGTCCGCCCGCCGATTTATTACGCCGCGCAGACAATTAAACCAGCATCTTTAAACATCTGAGCAGTATAGTGACCAAAACTATCGCATAACCGCACTCTACGAATGGAGAAGTTATGACCGAACATCACGCCATCAGCCGCCGAGCATTTACGTTGGGCCTTGGACTCGCGGCGTTGTCGCCACTTGCAAGCCTGCCCGAAACCGCAGCGCCGGGCATTCCCCTGCGAGCGGCATTTGCAGACAACACACCCGCACCGTCGGTCAGCCTCGACAATTTCGTCATTCGCCTTCGCCCCGCGGGCTATTTTCGCACCGCGAGCGTCAACGAAGACGGCAACGTCATCGGCAACGTCTGCCATCTGTTTAATGACGGCACGTCCAGCAAGCTCATCCTTGAGAACGTAACGACCAAGAATGACGATACAAACTGGTATGCTATCCGCACCTTGCTCAATTTCGAAGAGCATAAAAAGACGGGCTACAGCATTTGGTCGGTCGATGGCGACTCGGACAAAGACGGAAAGGTCATCCACGTATGGAGCGGCGAGTATGACAACAAGCCCAGCCGCGCTTTTGCGTTCGAGCGGCAATCAAACGGAACCTATATCATCCGAGACCGCACGGTCGAGAAAGAAACCGAGAAAAAAGACATTAAGTACCTGGCAATAGAATCGAACGGCGAAGACCAGGACAACAATAAGATTTGCCATAAGAATAAGAGTAAGAGCATTCCGTGGGAGCTCGAGCTTGTCGGTTACGACATGAAAAAGAACGATGCCACGGTTAGCAGCCTCGACTGGATCACGTATAGCAGCTACGTCGACGGACCATGTTGGATGAAATACGTCGACGACAACAAGTTCCTCGACGAGCTGAGCATCCCGGGTACGCACGATTCGGGCACCTGCAGCGTGGACAACGACACTGAGCCCCAATCCTCGCAAGTAAAATGCCAGCAGGATTACATTCCCACGCAGCTGCTCGAAGGCATTCGCTATTTTGATATCCGTCTCGGAAAGGGCGACAACCCTGGCATCGACCATGGGATGTACTACCTGCTCAAAAAAGACGCGTACTTTTTGCATCTTTCCGATGTCATAGGCTACTTCAAAACGTTTTTGAACGAAAACCCGACAGAAGCGCTCATCATGCTTGTATCACGAGGCAACGACGAGGCTACCGACGAAAGTGTTACGACGGCTTTCGCCAAGGTTTTGGACGACAACCCCAAACTGTTCTATACGTCGAGCCGCGTTCCCACACTGGGCGAGGTGCGCGGAAAGATCGTCCTGCTACGTCGATTTGGACTCGACGGCGACAGCGTAAGCGGCCACACGTGGGGACTCGACCTCACCGAATGGGATAACAAAATCGCAGTGCACACCGACAGCAGTTCCATGTGCCTCGTCCAAGACGCGCAGGGCTTTGAAGCCGCGGGGGAAACAGGCGACAAAGAGCCCTATTGCACCAAGGTATACGCCCAGGACAAGTACAAACTCACGGGAACCGACAAGCTCAGCTGGGTCGATAATGCGCTGAAGGAAACGACCGGGCGCACGCGCAACGAGGTAGATGTCGAGGACGATAACGGGGCCAAGGAGAAAGTCCTGGAGCGTTGCTGGTCTATCAACTACACCAGCTGCACGGGCTTGTCGCACGGAGGCAATCCTTTTACCTCGGCACGAGTAGTCAACGAGCATCTGTATAAGAGCCCGTACATCAATCCCAGCGGCATCGAGGATACAAAGTCAGATTACCTCAAGCACATTGGCATCATCGCATCCGACTTTGTTGATGCGGCGCTGGCCCGGAGCATCTACCAGCGCAATTACGATACGGAGCACAAGCAGACGGCTTCGTACTATCTCCCGTACTATCTCCCGACCCGCATGCGCATGACGTACGGCGACTCGCTGAGCGATGCCTCATTCCAGGATGGCAAGACCGTTGGCGAGGGCCGTTTCCGCCTCGTTAACAGCAGCAACGTACTCAACGTGGCCGCTTCTGGCAGCGCGTTTGCCATCGAATACGTGGATGTCGACGCCCTGGGCAACGAGACCGCTACAGGACTGCAGGGCTTCGTGCCCATCGATATCGATCCACGCGCGCTGACGCCCCATTTTGAGGGACTCGAAGGCCTTAAGGCCGGCGAAGACGTGCGCGCCAAGATTGCGGCATCACTCGAGGGCAAGCTCGAAACCGATGCCTGCACGGCCCAGCTCGAGTTTGTGCACGACGCGGACGGCGCTCCGGGCACGGCAATGGCCGAGGGCGAAACATTTGCCGCAGGAACGTACTGGGTGCGCGTGAACGGTCTCTTGGGCGACGCGGCGCAGAACTACACGCTCGCCAGCGACGGAGCCGCAAGCTTTACCGTAGCGGCCTCGGGCAGTGCGGGCGGCACCGGCAGCGGCACGGGTTCCAACGCAGGCGGCGCCGACAAGAACGGCAAGAGCAACAAGGGCAAGGGCTCGGGCGGAAAGCTCGCCGACACGGGCGACAGCTCCGGCGTTGTCGCCGGGCTCGCTGCCGCCGCCGTGGCGACAACGGTCGCAGGTGCAGCAATGCTTGCCAGTGACCGCGAAGACAGCGAAGGCGCTAGCGAATAGGCAAGCCGACCCTTTTGGACACATCGACTCGACGAGGGGCGCAGAGCACCGTTCTGCGCCCCCGATTTTTACCTTGGCCCAAACGCCGCCATAGGCTACATCACCATGTTCAGCGCGTTAACAAACTCCTGGGCCTTCGCACGACTGCTCAGGCTAAAGACGCAAGCGGTCAACAGCCTGTTACGTAGGAAAACGTCGCGACCCTTGATCCTGTTGACCCCCGTGATGTCCTTAAGGTAGACAATCTCGGTGTGCCTGTCGCCAAAAGTGCCCTTCTTGAGCACCTCGATACGATTGGGGTAGATCTTAACGTCTTTAAACCTACCCGAACCTTTGTCCTGGAATAGCAGCGTGTTGTTGTCCATACGCGTCACTCCCGTGGGGTTCGCTAAAACTGTCTCTATTGCCACATTTTAGTCACCGCAAGGCTCCCATGCGAAGGTGCCAGACAGCACAGCAATTCGTGTCCGCGCGAGGCTTTAAACTAGATGCGATAAAGATGCATTCCACAAGAGGAAAGCGGGGCGACAGTGATGGGCGAACTGGTAAACCGTGGAGAATCGGCAATCGTGCCCGAAGGTTTTTACAAGCAGGTTTCCTCGATTCTCAACGCCGCTCGCGACAAGGCCTATACCGCCGTTAACTTTGCGATGGTTGAGGCGTATTGGGAGATCGGCAAGAGCATAGTTGATGAGCAGGGCGGAGAGGAGCGCGCCAAGTATGGAGAGGCGCTGCTCAAGGCCCTCGCAATCAGACTTACCAAGGATTTTGGTAAAGGTTTTGGAGCAAGAGAGCTGCGCAAAATGCGTCAGTTCTATCTTGCATTTCCAATTCGGGACTCACTGCGTCCCGAATTGAGCTGGACACATTACCGCAGGTTAATACGCATTCCTGACCCCGAAGCTCGCACCTGGTACATGAACGAATGCGCCGACTCTCGCTGGAGCACGCGCCAGCTCGAACGCCAGATCAACACCATGTTCCGCGAGCGCCTACTTGCCAGCAAAGACAAGGAGGCTGTCACCCAAGAAATCCAAAAGAGCGCCCCAGCTCGTCGCCCCGAGGATATCATCCGCGATCCATATGTACTGGAGTTTTTAGGTTTCTCGGACGATACTGCGTTTCGCGAGAGCGATCTAGAGCAGGCGCTCATCACACATCTTCAGAAGTTCCTGCTGGAGCTTGGCCGTGGCTTCGCTTTCGAGGCGCGCCAAAAGCGCATCACCTTTGATGGGCGCCATTTCTATATTGACCTTGTTTTTTACAACTATCTGATGCGCTGCTTCGTGCTCATCGACCTTAAGACCGATGACCTTACGCATCAGGACCTGGGCCAGATGCAAATGTATGTGAACTACTACACGCGTGAGCTCATGAACGAAGGCGACAATCCGCCCATAGGCATCGAGCTCTGCGCGGACAAAAGCGATTCGATCGTCGAGTACACGCTGCCCGAAGACAACGACCAAGTGTTTGCCGCCAAATACCTGCCGTATCTTCCAAGCAAGGAAGAGCTGGCGCGCGAGCTGAGTGCCGAGTACCGCGCCATCAACGAAGCGACCAATGGCGAAACGCAAGGGTAGCAGCACGTTGCGACCGAAACGCCCGCACGCCTGTGAGCCGTCCCGCGCTGCGCTTCCCTACTTCCCAAAGATCGCAGCGAGCAAGCCCTTGCGTTTGGGCTTTTCTTCTCGGTAGGAACCCTCGGCCGCCGCTGCCACCTGACGTGGTTGCTCGCCGCCTCCACGGCGCACGATCTGGTATAGGAACGGCGATTTAACGTATTTGACCTCGATAGGCGTGGCGTGCACGGTGCTTTCGTTCGACAGATGCAGGCTCGGGTTGAGCGGCGCCACGATATGCGTCTCGCGCTTGTCGCTAAACACCACCGCGGCCGCGCGACCCGTCTGGCCGTTCACGGCGATGCGCACCTGTTCGCCGTCGCGACTGTCCGTTGCTGGGCGATCGACAAAGTAGACCGGCACAATCACCAGACCGTCTTTGTGCTTGCGGGCCTTGCGTGCCCACGTGCGGATGCTCTTTTTATTGAGCCCCAGGGCTGCCTCGGCATCGTTGCCCGCAATATCGAGCGCCAGCTTGTCAATGACCACCTGGTCCTTAGTGGACGCATCGACGGAGACGACGCGGAAGTCACCTTCCTGCATGGCGGGATCGAACGGCCCCACCTTGCCAAAGTCCCACGGCTCCAGAATACCCATAAGGCGAACGTCCAGGTAGTTGGCCCTGGGATATGCCCAATCGAGCACCTCGTAGTACACCAGGGTCTCCTTGCTCAGGCCCTTGCCTGGGAAGGACGCCATCATGCGCAGGTCCGCCAGCGCCATGGGGAAATAGAAGAGCATCATGTCGTTTTGAATCGCGTCTTCCACGTCGTGCCCGGCAAAGGCATCCGGGTACTGACGCACCAGTTGCAGCGCGTTGGCACGCGCTTGCTGTGGGGAAATCTCACACGGAATACCCTGCTCGGGAACGTATTCGGCACCCACGCCCATGGTCAGGCGCTTGCTAAACGTGCCGGGTTTGAGCAAGTCGGCCACACCAATCTTGTTGCCGCAGGACGGACATTCGAACACGCGCTGGGTGGACTCGCCCTCAAAGGACGCGCCGCAGAAGGGGCAGGGAATGCTCACGTGTGTGGCCTCTTGGAACTCCTGCGCCGTCCCGCGATCTTCCCACAGCAGATGCTCCAGAATCGACTGATTGCGCCAGTGCGAATTGAAGAAATACCATTCCGGGTCCTCCGGACGCTCGAGCTGCGAGACATGCGTGAGCTTGAGCAACCCGTCAACCACCGTCAGCGGTGTATGGCGAATGCCCAAAGCGCTCTTAGGCTCCCCAGCGTCCGCTTGCCACGGGATGACCGTTCCGCAATAGGCGCACTCAAAGCTGCGTTTTGCCTGGTGCGAATACATGGGGCCGCCGCAGTTTTGGCATTTAATGGCAAACATCTCGTCCATGGAAACTTCCTCCTTTGCACAGGGGCTGTCGACATTAAGTATGTCGAGCAAACAGGCGCGTGCCCATACCCATGTGGCCCAAAATGGAGCACTCGCACGGACGAGAAGGCGCAGCGGGCTCAAAGCCATGCGGGCAACCGCCCCCCTCCGCCCCGTGCCCGTTAGCATCGGCAGACCATTGCTGCATTTTCTGAGCATCGGTGCACAGCGCCTCCGCGCGAGCTACACTATCCCCTTAAACATGATTGTGAGGACGACCGCTATGCTATTTGTAAATCGGCTGGTACATACGCTTGTTCCCGGCAGCGAGGGCGAGCCGGTCGATACCTCCTGCCGCACCAACGCGGGCTTCGCCGCAAGCCTCATCTGCATTGGCCTCAACACCACTCTGTGCCTGGCCAAGGGCATCGCGGGCCTGCTCGCCGGCTCTGTCTCGCTCATCGCCGACGCCTTCAACAACCTCTCCGACGCCTCGAGCAACATCGTGAGCCTGCTCGGGTTCCGCCTTGCCAGCCGCCCGGCAGACGAAGGCCACCCCTATGGCCACGGCCGCTACGAGTACCTGGCCGGTCTGTTCGTCGCCGTCCTGGTTTGCGCCGTCGGCATCAACCTGATCCTCGAGTCGGTCACCAAGATCATCAAGCCCTCCCCCACCGCCTACACGCTGGTCTCCCTAGCCGCTCTCGTCTTGTCCATGCTCGTCAAATTCTGGATGGCCGCATTCAACCGCGCGCTGGGCAACCGTATCGATTCCGAAACACTCATTGCCACGGCGCAGGACTCCAAAAACGACGTCATCACCTCGGGCTCGGTCTTGGTGGCGGCGCTTATTTCGCAGACGACTGGCTTTGACCTCGATGGCTGGGCAGGCCTGGGTGTGGGCATCTTCATCTGCATCAGCGGCCTGGGCCTGGTGCGCGACGCCATCAGCCCGCTGTTAGGACAAGCGCCCGACCCCAAGCTCGTCCAGGAAATCCGCGACAGGATTATGTCGTACCCCCAGGTCTTGGGCACACACGACCTCATGGTGCACGACTACGGCCCCGGTCGTCAGTTTGCCAGCGCCCACGTTGAGATGCCCGGCGAGGGCGACGCATTTGAGCACCACGAGATTTTGGACACCATCGAGCAC
Organism: Collinsella sp.; assembly: GCA_036304725.1. Classification (GTDB taxonomy): domain Bacteria; phylum Actinomycetota; class Coriobacteriia; order Coriobacteriales; family Coriobacteriaceae; genus Collinsella. The sequence goes on from JAXIYC010000064.1 coordinate 6,983, forward strand.
GACATCAAGCGCCAAATGGGCATCGATATCACGCTGCACTGTGACCCCATCGCCACCACCGGCGACGACCTGCGCGGCTGGGTCAAGCGCGGCGTCATGCAGATCGACCCCGCGCTTTCCATCCACGACCTTCACGAACACGATGGCTTTGTGTCATTTGACCTTGTGCGCCCCGACGGCTTTGACATATCCGACGAGGAGTTGCTGGAGCTCGTCACGCGCATCGTGCACGAGCGCCGGCCCAACGTCTCATGCGTCGTCACGTTTGATTCGGGCTTTAGCTCGCCCGACCGTCCAGCAGAGCAGCTGTAGCCCACTTACCAGCTAGTTTCCCTGCGCGCCCGAGATGCCGTTTTGCAGCGCGTTCCAGGCATCCGTCGCCATATCACCCAGGTTCTGAGCGGTGTCGCCCAGGTTCTGAGCCGTGTCGCCCAGCTCTTGGGCCTTATCCCCAAGCTCCTGTGCCTTGTTGCTCAAGTCCTCCAGCGTATTGGAGCTCGAGCTGTCGGTACCGCTTTGGCCGTCGGGCGAGTTGCCCGAGCTATTCTTGTGCGTGAGTTGAATTTCGAGGTTGCCGCTGTCGTTATAGTAAACAGAAGTAACGACCCAGTTGGCATCGACGACGGGCGTTGAGCCATCATCAGTCAGGACCACGGCATTCGAAAGATCGGCGCCGCGCGACTTGAGGAGCTTCTTGGCGTTGGACCAGTACTGCCCCGGGATATCGCTCAGATCGACGGTGCTAGACGAGGCGGACTCGGTTTGCTCGGCAGCGGTATCGGCCGTTGAACTCCCTCGTTTGTTGAGCATGCCCGACACGATGGCAAACACAACCGACAGCGCAAAGAAGATCGCCAGCACGATGAGGATCTTCTTGATCACGCTCGACGAACGCGACGGCTTCTTCTCCTCGTCCTCGCCATATTGCGGAATCGACTTGGGGTACTCGCGATACGGCTCGCGCGACTCGTAGCGAGGCTGCGCCGTGCGAGGCATATACGTCGTCTGCTGAGGCTGCGGAATGGGATTTTGCGGCAGGTCATCATAGGGATTCGGCGTCGAGGCGGCATAAGAATCCTGCGGCGCGTAATCAAACGGGTCCGGAGCTGCGTTGCCATAGGAGCCTTGCGAAGATGCAGCGTAAGAATCCTGCGCCGCGTCTCCATAGCCCATAACCCGGGTGGGCTCGGCAGAAGGCTGCGTCGCGGCGGGGTCGGTATAACCGGGGTTGGGAACAACGCGGGTCGCATCGGCGCTATCGCCAGCCTGCGCGGAACCGTAACCGCCCATCACGGTTGTCTTGTCCTGATCCATGCAACGATTCCTTTCCGTCGCGCGTGAGCATCAAGTTATCCATGCATTCTACCCGCGCAAAAGCCTATGATGGGCAGAGCCCGTCGGTATCTACAAGACATGCGCGGGCCTAAGGATCAAAAAGCCCCGCCGGGCCTTGTGGGCGCGGCGGGGCAAGCAAGCAGCCATGCGCAGCGAGCTTAGAACAGGCCGGTGATGTTGCCGTCGTTGTCGACGTCGATATTCTCGGCCGCGGGGACCTTGGGCAGGCCCGGCATGGTCAGAACACTGCCAGTCAGTGCGACTACAAAGTGGGCACCGGCAGAAACCTTGAGCTCGCGCACCGTGATGCGGAAGTTCTCGGGAGCGCCCAGGGCCTTGGCGTTGTCGCTAAAGCTGTACTGCGTCTTGGCCACGCACACCGGCAGGTTGCCAAAGCCGTTCTCGCGCAGCTCGGCGAGCTGGCGCTTGGCGGCCGGCGTAAAGTCAACGCCGTCGGCGCGGTAGACCTTGGTGGCAATGGCCTCAAGAGCGTCGGCCACATCGGCGCCGTCCTCATAGGCAAACTTGAGCTCGCTCGGCTGCTCAATCAGACGCATGACCTCATCGGCAAGCTCGAGCGCGCCCTCGCCGCCCTTGGCCCAGACCTCGGAAAGCTTAACGTTGACGCCGAGCTTCTGGCACTCGGACTCGATGAGCGCAAGCTCGGCCTCGGTGTCCGTCGGGAAGCGGTTGATGGCGACTACGCAGGGCAGACCATAAACGTTCTGGATGTTGTCGACGTGACGCAGCAGGTTGGGCATGCCGGCCTTGAGTGCCTCGAGGTTCTCCTCGTTGAGGTCGGCCTTGGCGACGCCACCGTTGTACTTAAGCGCACGAGCGGTCGCGACGACCACGACGGCGCTGGGGCGAACGCCCGTCATGCGGCACTTGATGTCGAGGAACTTCTCGGCACCCAGATCGGCACCAAAGCCGGCCTCGGTAATGGCAACATCGCCAAAGCGCATCGCCATACGCGTGGCCATGATAGAGTTGCAGCCGTGGGCAATGTTGGCGAAGGGACCGCCGTGGACAAACGCGGGCGTGCCCTCGAGCGTTTGCACCAGGTTGGGCTTGAGCGCGTCCTTAAGCAACGCGGCCATGGCACCCTGGGCCTTAAGGTCGCGGGCACGGACGGGCTCGCCGGCAAAGCTATAGCCGACGACAATCTCGCCCAAGCGTTCCTTGAGGTCGCTGATGCTCGTAGACAGGCACAGAATTGCCATGACCTCGGAGGCAACGGTGATGTCGAAGCCGTCCTCGCGCGGCACACCTTGGGCCTTACCGCCAATGCCATCGATAACATGGCGCAGCTGACGGTCGTTCATGTCGACAACGCGCTTCCAGGTGATGCGCTTAACGTCAATACCGAGCTGATTGCCCTGCTGGATATGGTTATCGAGCATGGCGGCCAGCAGGTTGTTGGCAGCACCGATGGCATGGAAGTCGCCGGTAAAGTGCAGGTTGATGTCCTCCATGGGAATGACCTGGGCCCAACCGCCGCCAGCGGCACCGCCCTTGACGCCAAAGACGGGACCGAGCGAAGGCTCACGCAGGGCCACGGCGCTCTTGATACCGCGACGACGCAGGCCATCGGCCAGACCGATGGTCGTGGTGGTCTTGCCCTCGCCCGCGGGCGTTGGGTTGATAGCGGTCACGAGGACGAGCTTGGCCTGGTGATCAGTCGGCTCGTTGAGCAGTGAATAGTCGACCTTAGCCTTGTCGAAGCCGTACGGAATAAGGTGCTTAACGTCGACGCCGGCGTTCTTGGCCACCTCGGTAATAGGCAGCGGCGTGACAGAACGTGCGATTTCGATGTCAGTAGGCATGGGCGGTCCTTTCGTTACCGAATGAGAAAAAGACCAATTCAGCATAGCACGGGCGCGCAATAGTAAAACGCCCATAACCGATGAACGGCGATATGTTTACCCGATGCCCAGCGATAGTCCAACAGCCCGCCAAAACAAAACGCCCTAAACGGTAGGTTCAATCCCCAGGTGCTCAAAGGTGCGGAGGGTTGCCTGACGGCCCTGCGGCGTACGAATCATCAATCCGCACTGCAGCAAATAGGGCTCATAGACATCCTCGAGCGTGCCCGGGTCCTCGCCCACCGCGCTGGCAAGGGTCGTAAGTCCCACGGCGCGACCGGAGAACGTCTTGGCGAGCGTCTCCAAAATGCGAATATCCATCCAGTCCAGACCGAGCTCGTCGATCTCGAAGAACTCGAGCGCCTGGCGACAGATATCGAGCTCGATGGGGCCGTTGCCGCGCACCTGTGCGTAATCGCGCACGCGCTTGAGCAGACGGTTGGCAAGACGTGGCGTGCCGCGCGAACGCGAGCCGATCTCGAGTGCACTGGGATGGTCGATCGTCACGCCCAGGATAGTCGCCGAGCGCGTCACAATCTGCGCGAGCTCCTCGACCGTGTAGTAATCCAGGCGATATGAAATGCCAAAGCGGTCGCGCAACGGGCCGGTCAACATGCCTGAACGGGTCGTTGCCGCCACCAGCGTAAACTTGGGGATATCCAAGCGAATCGAGCGCGCCGCCGGACCCTTGCCAATCACGATATCGAGGGCAAAGTCCTCCATCGCGGGGTACAGGACCTCCTCGACCGAACGGTTGAGGCGGTGGATCTCGTCGATAAACAGCACATCGCCCGGCTGCAAGTTAGTAAGGATGGCCGCCAGGTCGCCCGTGCGCGCGATGGCAGGGCCACTCGTGGTCTTGATCTGAGCGCCCAGCTCGTTGGCGATAACGGTGGCCAGCGTGGTCTTGCCCAGGCCCGGAGGACCCGAGAAGATCACGTGGTCGAGCGTCTCGCCACGGCTCTGCGCCGCTTCGATCAACACGCGCAGACTCTGCTTGATGTGCTCCTGGCCACAGTAGTCGTCCAGGCGCTGGGGGCGCAAAGTGCGGTCGACATCGAGGTCCTCGGGCGTTAGCTCCGAGCCCACCATGCGCTCGCCGTGCGCCATGGATGCCGCCGGCGAGTTGCCGGGCGTCGCCCACAGGTCCTGAGAGTCATCGGCTTCCCACATCACGCATCCATTCCGAGTCGCTTAAGCGCCGCGCCGAGCAAGTCCTCGACACGCATATCCTGCCCATCATACCCGCTCAGGGCAACATCGGTCTCCTGCGGACTAAAACCCATGGAAAGGAGTGCCGCACGGGCATCATCGATCGCCGAAGGAGCGGCGGCAGGAACCGGCATCGCAACCTGGCCGGGAATCACGTCGACCGGCACAAAGCCCTTATCCTTGGCAAAGGTGCTCTTGAGTTCCAGGATCAGGCGCTGAGCTGTCTTTTTGCCCACACCGGGTACCTTGGCCATGCCCTTGTCGTCCTCGGCCATCACCAGCGAATACAGCTGCCCCACGGTATAGGTGGAAAGCACGGCGAGCGCCAAGCGCGGGCCAACGCCCGAGACGGACACGAGCCGGTCGAACATCGTGCGCTCATCCTTTGAGGAAAAACCGAAAAGTGTCATGGCGTCCTCGCGCACCTGCATACGCGTGTAGAGGCGGACCTCGCCGCCGGGCGTCGGCAACGTGGCCGCAGTGCTGCCCGAGATGCCGAGCTCAAAGCCAACGCCCGACACATCGACGACGGCCGAGCTCATCGTGGCCTCGACAAGCGTTCCGTGGAGCTGGGAAATCATCAGTATCCGGTTCCTCTCTGTTGATAGAACTCGCCACCGGTGAGTGCGCGGGTGCGGCTGAGGTTTACGTGGCAGATGGCGCAGGCCAGGGCATCGGCGGCATGGTCGGGATGCGGATCGTGGTCGAGCTGTGTTAGCGTGCGTACCATGTAGGCGACCTGCCGCTTGTCCGCGGCGCCGGTGCCCACCACAGCCTGTTTGATCTGCATGGGCGTGTACTCGCCAATCTCGAGCGCGCACTCCGAAAGCGCCACGAGCGCGGCACCGCGGGCATGCGCCGTGGGGATGGCCGAACGAACGTTGGCGCCAAAGTAGATGCTCTCGACAGCAGCCGTGTCGGGTCGATAACGCTCGACGACATCCTTAAGGTCACGGGCGATATGCGACAGGCGCACCGCGAGCGGGCTGCCCGCGCTGGTCTCGATGCAACCGTAGGCACGGCAGCGAACCTCGCCACGCCGCTCCTCGATAATCCCCCAACCCGTATGGGCCAAACCGGGGTCAATGCCCAAGATAACCAAGCCAACCTCCCCTCGTCACCAGCACAGCACAAGGCAAGGCCCCGCGCATCATTCACGAACGTCTGTTCTAGAATAACACAACGGGGTCAAGATGCTTAGTTGAAGTATCGGGGTTGGCAGCGAATCCCATCCCCAGTTTAGTTCTGCGAGAAGAATGGGAACTGTCGGGGATCAACCGGCGGATGCGGCATCGGACCACCCTGAGGCCCACCCTGCGGTCCGCCCTGGCCGCCCATCATCTTATCGATGGCGTCCTGAACCTCGCCCTCGAACTTTTTCATTCCCTCATGCAAACGACGCTGACCGTCCTCAGAGCGCAGCTCCTCCATCTGCTCGGGCGAAATACCCAGTAGCTCGCCCAGCACGCCCATCATCTCGTTTCGCACGCGCTCGCTCGTATCCTCGTCAGCAAAACGGCGCACCTCGGCGCGCGCCAGCGAATCGACCGTCATACGCTCCTTGCCGTTAAGCCCCAGGTCGGACCACGCGAGCATATACGGCCAGGCACGCTCGGCAAACGAACGGGCCGAGACGATCGGCGCCATCGGCAACATGCGGCGGGCAGTCTCACCCTGTCGAACGAGCATCAGCAGCAGCGAGCAAGCCTCAGGCTTGCCAGCGGCCATCGGGATGTCGTCGAAAGCTCGATTGCGGTCCACGTGCGCCTCGAGCGCGCCATCGACCTCACCCGGCTCAAGCCCGCCGAGCAGCTGTGCCGCGCGGTCGAGCATATCGACCGGACCGTCGAGCGTCGAGAGCGCCTGCGCCAGCACTCGCTCCATACAATCTTCCACCGCGTTGAGCGTCACGAGCTCTTGGGGCACCACGGCAGACGTGCGGTTGCGCACACGCGCCACAAACTCAAGCGTCGACAGGTACACATCGCCAAAGGGCGCAAAGTCGCCCTGGTAGCCGCCGCAAAGCGCCGGCGCCGCCAGCGCGTACTCGGTTTTGGACAGCGGGCTCAGCGCCATCGCACCCAGCTCGAGCGCCGTGTCCTCCAGCATGAGGCCCAGCGTGCGCGAGCGCAGACGCTCGGCATCGCCCGCCGACACGTCGCGATCGAGCACACGCGCCGCATCCGGTGCATCGCGCTCGACGGTGCGAATGTGCAAACGCTCGGCGATGGCGCGGACGGCGGCGCAGCGGGCAGCCTCGGCCTCTTCCTGCGCCGGCGTAAAGATACGGTTGCGCCCCAGCACCAGGCCAATCACGTTGCGCGGGCCCAGAGCGTCGACGGCCAGCGCCGCCAGCAGGGACGACGGCAAGTCACCCTCGAGTGCCACCACAGCACGCGACGCACCGTGGGCTCGGGCGTTGTCGCGCACGGCGAGCACCAGCGCCCGCCACAGCCACTCCTCGGAACGAAACTCGGGCAGCTCGTGGTCTTCCAAGGCATCGAGCATCACGCCGCGTTGAATCTCCTGAACCAGCAGGCTCTCCTCAAAACACGGCGCTTGGGCCACCACGCGGCCGCAGTCGTCGAGTACAAACGACCCGCCGGTATACACCGACTCGTCATAGGCACCGACCGGCGCCATGCAGGCAAACCACACGCTGCGCTTGGATGCGATCTTACGGTAGGCGCCGCTGCGAACGGCGGCAATGGCGGCAGTCTCGCGGTCGGTCATGTCAAACGCGTTGAATTGGAAATACGCAATGAGGTCAACGCCGGTCGGCAGCATCTCGAGCTCGCGATCCAGGTCAAAGATTACGGCGATGCGCACGCCGTCCACGTCGAACACCGGCGGCGCCCAACGGGTGTCGTTGCTCTCGCCACGCTGCAGGGCAATGCTCGAACGCGCCGGCACCACATGACCGTCCTTGAGCATCATGTAGTCGAGCAGCGGCTGGCCCTCAAACGAAACCGCCGCGGGCACGATGCAGATCATGTCAAGCTCCTGGATACGCTCGGCGACACCAGTCAAACCGGCAAGCACGTCGTGCTCAAAGTCGGCAGCGCCCACCAGGCCACCGGGCATGGCGCCCATAAAGAGCGGAGCCGGAACGCACAGCACGCGCGCCCCGCGCTCGTGGGCCAGACGAGCCTGGTCCTCGATGCGGCCGCAAATGCCCTCAATATCACCCAGGCGCATATCGATCTGTGCAAGCGCGAGCTTCATGGCCCAGCCCTTTCCGTCGTAAACCATCGAAATCGTAGTAAAAGCGCCGGCCGCATAATGCAGCCGGCGCTTGCATGTGCATATGCTAGCTATGATACCCCGAGCGGGGGCGCGCTCCTAGAATGTCGCGGACCACAGCCCGTGCAGGTTGCAGTAGGCATAGACGGTACCGGTCTTGGAGCCGCCCGCGAAAAACGTCGCGGGTTTCATGCCGGGCTCAAGGTAATGGACCTCTAAGCGGCCCTCGGCCTCAAGGGCGATCCACTCAATGTAGTGCTCGGGCAGGCTGGGGTGCTCGACCGAGCCAACGCGGGCGCGAATCACGTGACCGTCGCGCTCGGTCTCGACAACAGGCACGTGCTTCTCATGCGCCGCGTCCTCAGTGTTTGCGGTCAGCTCCGTGCAACCGGCAGGAGTCGCAACGCCGTCGCCAAGGGCAGCGATGAGCTTACCGTCGGGGTCCTTAAAGAATTTCGCCATGATGTTCTCCTTTGCTGATGTGCCAATGTTCTTGATGGTTCTTATGCCCAAAGGCAGACAAACCATCCACGGCATTGCAAATGAACACATAACGGATCAGGCAAGCGGTCGGGCCAAAATGCGTCGACCGTCCTGCCCACTCCAGCAGTCCCACCCCGCGCGCGGCTAGCGCCCGTCGCCGCCGAGCAGCGCCAGGACATCCTCGCGCGTGAACAGTGCCGACGAGATGCCGTCGCCGCCGAGCACGCTGTTGACCAGATCGCGCTTGGACTCCTGCATCTGCATAATGCGCTCCTCGATCGTGTCCTTGGCGATGAGCTTGTACACGGTCACGGTATGTTGCTGGCCAATACGGTGTGCACGGTCAGTCGCTTGGTCCTGCGCCGCCACGTTCCACCACGGGTCGTAGTGGATGACCACGTCGGCAGCCGTCAGGTTAAGGCCCACGCCGCCCGCCTTAAGCGAAATCAAAAAGACCGGAACCTCGCCCGCTTGGAACTGCGCGACCATCTTGGCGCGGCTCTCCTTAGACGAAGCGCCCGTGAGCTTAAGGAAGACGATGTCCTCCTTGGCCAGGCGCTTGCCAATGATATCGAGCATGCCCGTGAACTGGCTGAACAGCAGAATGTGGTGCCCGCCGTCGAGCGCACCGTGCACGAGCTCCATGCAAGCGTCGAGCTTGGCGCTCCCTGCCTTGTAGTCCTCGTAGTGTAGATGCGGGTCGCAGCAGATCTGGCGCAGCTTGGTGAGCTCGGCGAGCACCTTGAGCTTGTCTTTCTTAAACTCGGATGCCTCGCGATGCTGCACCTGTTGGGCGATACGGTCTTGGTTGGCCAGGTAGAGCTTGCGCTGCTCGCCGGTGAGCTGTGCCATGACGGTGTCTTCGATCTTCTCGGGCAGGTCGGCCACCACGTCTTCCTTAACGCGGCGCAGCACAAACGGCGACACGAGCGCTTGCAAGCGAGCGGCGCTGTCACCCTCGGCGTGCTCGACCGAGCTTTCGAAGCGCTTGGCAAACGACTCGCGCGAGCCAAGCAGGCCCGGCATCAAAAAGTCGAAGATGCTCCAGAGCTCGGACAAGCGGTTTTCGATGGGCGTGCCCGTCAGGGCAAAGCGCACACCGGCCGGCAGGCGCTTGGCGGCGCGCGCTACCCGCGTGAGCGGGTTTTTAATGTACTGGGCCTCGTCGAGCACAACGCGGGCAAAGTCCTGCTCATCATACTCGTCGATATCGCGCCGCATAAGGTCATACGACGTCACGACCACGTTATGCTCGGCAGCGCCGGCTATCTGCACGCGGCGCTGCGCCTTGGCGCCCACGATAGCGCACACGTCGAGCGAAGGCGCAAAGCGCTCCAGCTCGGCGGTCCAGTTATACACGAGCGACGCAGGGCACACCACGAGCGTGGGCTTGGCATCCCCCGCCTCCACGCGCGCCAGGATATGCGCGATCATCTGCAGTGTTTTGCCCAAGCCCATATCGTCGGCCAAGATACCGCCGAGGCCCAGGTGCTCGAGCGAGCCGAGCCACTGGTAGCCGTCGACCTGATAGCCGCGCAGTGTGGCCTTGAGCGAGACCGGCACCGTAAAGTCCATCTTGCCGAGCGTATCCAAGCGCTCGACGGTGCGACGGAACGCAGCGTCGCGATCGGCTTCGAGCTCGGGCGTGCGCGCAAGCATGCTGTCGACAAACAGGGTACTCGACGCGGGAAGCGACACGCCGTCGAGCAGGTCGACAGCATCGACCCCCAGGTCCTCGGCAAGGCCAAACGCGGCACGGGCACCCTCGTCCAGGCGCACGATGTCGCCGGACGTCAGGCGCGCAAACGTCTGATGGCGCTTGTATGAGTCCAGATAGATGGCAAGATCTGCCGCTGAAAGACCGCTCGCGCCCAGTTCGACATCGAGCAGGTTGCTCTTGACGGTCGCGCGCACCGAAAGCTTGGGCGCAGGGCGGACCGAGATCTGGCGTAGGCGGTCGCTGAGCATGACCTCGCCCAGCTCGGACAGGGCAGACAGGCCCTCGGTGAGCAGGCAGAACAGGCTCTCGTCGTCGCGCTCCTCAAACGCCAGGCCGCCCTCGTAAAAGTCGAAATACAGGGCCGCCGTGTCCATAACGCGAAACTCTGCTATCTCGTCGCGCGGCGGCACGCCCGGGCGCTGTTCTTCGAAGGGGCTGCCCGGGGCACCCAGGCTAAAGAGATCTGCCGACCAATCGCCGTAGCTAACCGTAATCTTGCAGGTCACAAGCCCATCGTCGACACCGATTGCCATGGCAAAGCTCGGCTCGGGCGCCACGGTGTCGAGCACGGCGGGAGCGGTGAGGTCAGTGTATTCGCGCAGCACGGGCAGCGCCATGCGGCAGAATTCGCCCACCTGTTCGGCGGCGATATGGACCGGCGTGCGACAGGGCAGCAGACGCGACAGAAACGGTGCGGCATGCTGGGCAAACGCCGCATCGGCGCGGCGCGCGCGGTGCGTGTCGACCAGATAGGCAACGTCGCCCGAGACAAAGCAGTACATATCGGCGGGCAGACGCAGGTCGTAGCTGCCACCGGCCGCCGGCGCGATCTTGGCGGCAAGGAGCGGCGGCTGTTTTGCCGAGGCCTCGTCCTCCCCCACCGGCGACAACTCAACCGCTACCTCGTAGGAACGATGCGTCGTCGTTCCCCGCGACCAGGCGGGCTCAAAGGAAATGGTCCGGCCACGCAGCAAGTCCAGCATGTATACGATGTCATGCTCGGACAGCGGCAGTTGACGCTCGGCGACAAAGCCGCTGCGTGCAAAATCGTACGACGCCGAACGCGAACTCGTGATGTCGCTCAGATACACAACCGTTGCCACAACAAGGTCGAGCAGACGCACCGAAACCTCGTCAAAGGCCTCGGGCGTATGGAGGAATGTGAGCTTCTTGCCGTACGAGAACGTGCCGCCGCGCACGTAGGCGGCGGCCATGCCGTCGATGTCCTTGACCACGTAGGACACCGAGCCGCATCGGATGCGAAGCTCGAGCGCCCAGCTAAAGCGGTCGGCGAACAGCGGATTGTAGTACGGCACCAGCGAGGGCTCCAACACCGCCTTGGGGGCATCGGGGTCGACAGTGCCGGCGAGCTTGCGGCGCATGCCCGCCAACTCATCCATGCGCGCGTCCGAAAGATCGGAGAGCGCCTTCATGAGGCTCGGGCTCGTGGGAACTGGCGCCGGGAAGGGAAAGTTAGGGTTGACCGCCGGTGCGGCAGACGCAGGACGCGCGGCTTGCTTGGGCGCCGCCGTAAACGTGCGGACCGGCGTGCGCAGCCCCTCAACAGGCTCAATGCCGCTGGCGTCCAGGTACGCTAGCGCCGTGGCGATGGCGTGCTTGCACATGCCGGGGTAGCGATAGGCAGCGGGGCAATCGCAGTCGTAGTCGATCACCTCCTGCTCGTCCATGTCGAGCGCCACGTGCGTCTTGTACAGGTCACCGCGCGAGCCGCGCACTGAGCCCTCAACCGTCACGTTTTTGGAGAAGCGCGAGCCGCTGTCCTCGATCGACAGCACGGCGCCGTTGAGCATGAGCGAGCGGCCCTTCATAAAGGTGCCGCTCAGCGCCGCCTCTTTCCGGAGCGCCTGCACAAACGTCCCCTGCGCCATCACTTCCTCCAATCTCGCATGCCAAATAATTTTTTCTGGGACGGGGATGAAAAAATCATTCCCGTCCCAGAAAGACTGGTCTTCCGCCACACGTCACCCAAAATGATTTTTTAAGGCTCTGTTAGACCAGGATTGACATGCCGACCTGCCGGCTAACTCGCCGTCTCCCCGTCGGGCGCCGGCATCTTGACCCTCATCTCGAACGGCATCCCGCCCTCCCGGACGAGCGCCCTGAGGAACGCGTTGACGGC
>JAXIYC010000065.1:0-15758 GCA_036304725.1 Collinsella sp.
CCTTCGACTCGAATTCTTGACGGCCTGAACAATCGTCAATATCGGTCGGAGGGGTGGCTTTGTAAAGCCGTTTGTCTCCACCCGCATAGCGGGTGGGTTGAAGCTGGCCGCTGCGCGCCCAGCAGACTAAAGTCTTGAACTAAAAAGGCCGGCGCCCAAATGGGCGTCGGCCTTCTCATTTACGAATATGCAACCCATAACGTCGACGATCGTTTTAATTACAAGCTCAGGCCGGCACCATTGCTCTCGATAACATCCTTGTACCAGGCAAAAGAATCCTTGCGGTAACGTTTGCATTCGCGCGGGTCGTCATCGGTACGATCGACGTAGATAAAGCCGTAGCGCTTCTTGACACCGTTGCTCGTCGACAGCAGGTCGAGCGCCGACCACGGACAATAAGCAAGCATCTCTACGCCGTAATCCATGGCACGCTTCATGGCCGCGATATGCTTCTCCAGGTAGTCGATTCGGTACGGGTCATGCACATGGCCATCCGCCGTGAGTTCATCGAACGCTCCCAACCCGTTCTCGCACACCATGAGCGGCTTGTTGTAGCGCATATAGATATCGCGCAGCAGGTACTCAAGACCGATCGGATCGATCGCCCAATCCCAATCGTTCGTATCGAGGTTGGGGTTTTTGCACATCTCGTAGAACCCGGGATGGGTTTCGAACCCGTTGATGTCACCTTTCTTACCGGTGAGGTTCACGCCGTTCCAGCGCATCTGCTTGGAACCGTCGTCGGGACACCATCGCGCACATTCGCTCGCATAGTAGTTGATGCCGAGCATGTCAGACGTGCCACTCGCAATGAGCTCCATATCGCCCGGATCGATCTTGGGCGCCAAACCGTGACGTTCAAGATAGGCCATGGCAGAATCTGTATAGCGGCCCTTGAAGTAGATATCCAGGTAATAGCCGTTGCGCAGGTCGTGCGCGTTCTGCGCGGCCATCACGTCCTCGGCATGGGAGGTCAGGGGGTAAATGGGCGAATAGCCAATTACAGATCCCACCATGCCGTCGGGCACGAGCTCGTGAACCAAGTTGCACGCTACGGCATGCGCTAGGTTCATGTGATGGTTGATTTGGTAGCGCAGCTGATTGTCGCCCCGCATTTCCTCGGGGATAAAGCACTTCTGCGTCCAGTATTGAACGATGATCGATTGCTCGTTAATGGTCGTCCAATACTTGACCTGGCCCTTGAATTCGTTGATCACAAAACGGGCGTAGGTCTCAAAGTCGTCGACCACCTGACGTGAAATCCAACCGCCGTAACGCTCCACGAGCGCCCAAGGCAGATCATAGTGATAGAGTGTCACGATCGGCTCAATACCGTGCGCTAAAAGCTCGTCGATCAGGTCATGATAGAACTTGATACCAGCCGGGTTGACGGCACCCGTTCCGTCGGGGATTACGCGCGACCAAGCAATCGAGAAGCGGTACGCCTTGAGCCCCATCTCGGCCATGAGCGCCACATCCTCACGGAAATGATGATAGTGATCGCTCGCAATATCGGCCGTAGCAAACCCACGTTCCTCGTAACTGTGCTGGTTGATGATGTCCTGCTGAGACGGCTTCTTGCCATCCTCATACGCAGCGCCCTCGACCTGGTAGGCGCTCGTAGCGGCGCCCCAAAGAAACTTCTCCGGGAAAGCCGTGGTAGTGTATGCCATGGTTGTCTCCAATAATCGACGGAGCCCGAGCGGCGGACGCCAAGAAAAGGCGCCCGGCTCAGGTGACTTGACAGAAGTTAGCCCCGTTATTCCGCGGTCTGCTCCTTGATGGCGGCGCGCTTACCGAGCACAAACGTCGACACAAAGGCGCAGGCAAGAGACACGGCCATGACCGTGAGTGCAAGCGCAAGATTCGTGAGAGAACCGTCCGCACCGATATACGCCGGGAAAGCAATGAAGCTGCACGCCGTGATGACGTATTGCGTCATGCCGGTGATGCCGGCGATAATGCCGCCAATGCAGCCACCGATCATGGCGCCCACGAGCGGGAAGCGCTTGGTGAACAGCACGCCGTACACACCCGGCTCGGTAATAGAGCACATAGCCGTGACGCCGGCGCCCACCGCGACGGAACGCTCCTCCACCTTGGTCTCGACGGCTGCGGCGGCAAGGCACGCACCGGCGACGGCAAGGCTGGCAGCGGTCATGCCGGCACAGATGAGCGGGTCGGAACCGACCTCGGCCATAAGGATGAACTGCAGCGGGTAGAGCGCATTATTCATACCAAAGAAGACGAGGAACGGGGTGAAGCAACCCACGAACGCGACAGCTACAGCAGGGCAAGCGCGATAGACGTTGATGAGCACGTCAGCAAGCACAGTGCCCGCAGTGTAGCCAATGGGACCAAGGACGAGCAACGTAACGGGCACGGTCACTAACATGGTGAGCAGTGGGACGAAGACCGTGCGCAAAACCTCGGGCAGAACCCTCTGGAACCAGCGGTAAGCCACGCTCATGAGCAGCACGCCCAAGATGACGGGGAAGACCGTGGAGTTGTAACTCACCGCGGGAACGGCGAGACCAAAGAAGTCATAGACGGTATCATTGCCCTGACCAATGGTGTAGAAGAGCAACACCGCGCCCAGGAAGGCGCCGAGATAACCGTTGGACTTGAGACGCTGGGCGGCGGAAAAGCCGATAAAGACCGGCAGGAAATAGAATGTCGCCTGGTTGATGCAGGAAAAGAACTGATACGTGCCCGAATCGCTCGAAACGCCGCAGAAGTTAACGAGAAGCGTGAGTACAGCGCCCGTCAGACCACCGGCGACGATGACCGGGATGACCGGGGAAAACGTTCCGCCAAGGAATGAGAGGATAGCGTTGACGACACTTCCGTGATCCTTGTGGTCGACCTTTGCCGCCTGCGGATCGTCAACCGAGCCGCCCGCCGCAATGCTCTCGATCTTGAGAAACTCCTCGTAAAGACTCGGCACGTCCTGTCCGATCACAAACTGATATTCACCGTTCTGGACGACGAGCCCGATCACGCCGGAAACCGCCTTTGCCGCGCCCTCGTCAAACGTGCTGGCATCTTTAAGCTGAAGTCGCAAGCGGGTCATGCAGTGCGCGACGTTGGCAATATTTTGCTCGCCACCGCATGCGGACACGATGGCCGAGCACATCGCTGCATAGTCTTTCTTGGCTGCCATGAGGCCTATCCCTTCACCGTTGATGTAGTACATCTCAGCGCGCGCTTGCTGATGGCTGCATCATATAACGGACCCCTCTCGGCACGGGGTTCGGGATTTGGACCCTAGGCGAACTGAGCGAGCCCGGAACCGCCATAGAGAACAAAGTATCGGTTGTAGAGAAGATCGAAGAGATAGGTAATCCCGTACTGCGCGAACACGGTGCGCCCCTCCGTTGCCGGCGCCGGAGAGAGACGAACGGCATATGCAAAGTTCGCCATGATCTCGCCATTGGCATCGACAGTGACGAGCACGCTCACGACCGGTGAATCTGCGAGAGCAGTGCGAACAGCACGTGCGTAATTTCCGTGCTCCGAGATAACGACGAGGACGTCGTCGCCGGCCAACGCTTCGAGTTGAGTGATATCGCCCGTCGAATCGGTGACGATATCGATTACTTTGTGCAGGTAGAGCATCGACTGTTGAAACTGTCTCACTGCGCCGCTCGAAAAGTCCGATGTGAGGATCACGATGCGCTTGGACCGATGCAACAGCCGCGCTAGGCGATCGAGCGTCTCCTCGGAAACAGCCTCGTTGATCGTACGGTCCATCTCGGCGAGCGCCGCAACGAGGTAGTCCCGGTAGTTCTCATGGTCGGTATAGCGTGAGAATAGTCGGCGGTGACGCGACCATTCCCACGAATAGGATTTAAGGTCCGAGAAGTTATCCAAACCAATCGATTGGCAGAAACGCCGAATCCCCGAACGCGATGTATAGCACTCCTCGGCTACGTCATAGACGTTGAGGTCGGCGAGTCGGTCGAACCGCTCCAGAAAATAGCGGGCGAGTGTACTGTCCATAGAGTCGTGGGGGCTTCGATTGACCACCGCGAGCAGTGAATTCATAAGACTGAAATGCCTGATAGACGGACGGCTGTCCTCCGGAGCGCGAACCGATTCGTCGACCTCGGTGCCCATGGCTACAACTCCACGCTTTCGGCGCCGTTGATGGTTAGGTTGCGCTCGTAGAAGGCGGTGAGGGCACGGATGGCGTACATCACGTCGCGCACGCCGCCGGTCTCGTAGCTCGAGTGCATGGCAAGCTGCGGCAGGCCCACGTCTACGGCATGCATACTCGCCTGCATATTGGACAGATTGCCAAGCGTGGAGCCGCCGGCCATATCGCTCTTGTTGGCGAAGGCCTGCGTGGGCACGTCGGCGTCATCGCAAATAGCCTGGAACACCGCGCGGCTAAAGGCATCGGTGCAGTAGTGCTGGTTGGCGGCTTCCTTGATAACGATGCCGCCGTTGAGCACAACCTGGTTGCGCGCATCGCACTTCTCGGCGTGGTTGGGGTGCACGGCATGCGCGTTGTCGCAGCTCACAAGCATCGAGGCGGCAAGTGCGCGATGGTACGACTCGTCGTCAAAGCACAGCGATCCGTTGATGCGGCGCAGCGCGTCGGCCAAGAACGTCGACATGGCGCCCTGCTTGGTCTCGGAGCCCACCTCCTCGTTATCAAAGCAGCAAAAGACCGAAACGTCGTGCGCGTTCTCGGCACCCAAAAATGCCTGCAGCGAGGTGTAGGCGCAGGCCAGGTCGTCGAGCTTGGGCGTCGAGATAAACTCGTCGGCCCAACCCCAAATGCGCGCATCCTGACGATTGACCAGGAACAGATCGCGGCCCAAAATCTGCTCGGGCTCAACGTCCAGCTCATCGGCAATCAGAGCGTCAAAATCTCCCTGCTTGAGTTCACCGGCGCTGATGAGCGGGCACAGGTCAACGGCTCGGTTGGGAGCAAAGCTCTCGTTAACGCCACGGTTCATATGGATGGCAAGGCTCGGGATGATGGCGACTTCGCGCTCGGTGGCGAGCAAGCGACTCTCGATGCGGTCGCCCTCGCGCACCAGCACGCGGCCCGCGAGCGCCAGCGGGCGATCGAACCAGGTGTAGTCGATCATGCCGCCGTAGGCCTCGGTGTTCAGGCGCAGCGTCTCGCCTGCGCCATCGAGCTCGGGCACGGCCTTGACCTTAAACGTCGGCGAATCGCTGTGCGACGCCGTGAGCTGAAAATGATAGTCACCGGCAACGCCGTCCTCGCCCCACGTCGCGGCCAGGTCCTCGCCCACCTTAAAGGCAACAACGCTCGAGGTGTTGCGCTGCGTGTAATAACGCCCGCCCGGCTCGATGTCCCACGCCGCGTTCTCGGGCAGGTAGGTAAAGCCCGCCTCGTCGAGCTCGGCCATAATGGTCGCCGCCGTATGGAACATGCTGGGACATGCCTCGATAAAGTCGATGAGGTCGTTGGCGGCCTCGATATCGTCGGCCGTCACATGCGCGCGCTCGGGCGTTTCCTGATCCGTCATGCTCTCCCCTTTCGCTGGGTTGATGGTCCCCTCCAGCATACCCCGCCACGCCAGCGCCGCACTCTTCATTCCATGTTTAATCCCGCGCCGCTCACCAAGTTGAGCCATCATGCCCGCGCTCCTTTTGCGACAATTACGCTAACAGGACGAGAGGAGCCGTCATGAAGCCACGTAACATTGCCATCGCCTGCGGTGTCGCGGGAGTCGCCGTCGGCCTTGCCGCTGCCACCGGTATCGTTTACCGCAAGCAAATCAAGTCCGCCGCGTCGCTCAAACGCTTGACCGGCTACGCGGATAGCTATGACCTGTACGCAATCGACATCGCCTACGACTACGATCTTGATCGCATCATCGCCGCTGGCGTGCGCGACGACCAGGCCTACATCGATGCCGTGGTGGCGCAGGTGCTGCCCGGTGTGCCGGTACATGTCCAGGCGCCCCAGTTTGCCTGCAGCGCTTTTGTCGCCGTAGATGCCGAAGGCCGCGTGCGCACCGGTCGCAATTACGACTTTAAGGACGACACCTCGGCGCTGCTGGTGCGCAATCACCCACGCGACGGCTATGCCTCCATCGGGTTTGCCGCCCTTAACAACCTGGGCGATAACACTCCGCTTGACTCCGTCGGCGGACGCGCCGCCGCACTCATGGGCCCGTTTGCCCAGCTCGACGGTGTTAACGAATGCGGCGTGTCCATTGCCGTACTCACTCTGGACTCCAAGCCCTGTGACCAGGACACGCAGCGCCCCGTCATCAATACCTCGCTCGCCATCCGCCTGGTGCTCGACCGTGCCGCCACCACGCAAGAAGCTGTCGACCTGCTTTCCGCCTACGACATGCACGCCATGGCAGGACGCGATTACCACTTCTTTATCAACGACGCCGCCGGTGACGCGCGCGTAGTAGAGTGGGATCCGCGCGATCCGGACCGTGCTTTCAAAGCGACTCCTGTTCGCCAGGTCACGAACTTCTACGCCTGCTATGGCGACGAAGTGCTGCCCAACCAAAAGAATGGCGAGCTGGGCCATGGTAAAGAGCGCGCCGTCGCAATCGCCGATGTCCTTGACGCCCATGTCGGCGCCCAAGACGAGGCAGTCGCTTGGAAGGCCCTACGCGCTGCGGCGCAAAAGCCCAATCCGGAAGACATCACCAGCAACACGCAGTGGTCGGTCGTCTTTGACAATACCGAGCCCGCTGCCGCCATCACGCCGCGCCGCCACTGGGGCAACGTCGATGCCTTCGCACTGTAAGGAGCCAGGCCCGTCGACCTTACGTTCCCTGACGTTGCTTACATTTCCATACGCTTGAGCTAACACGTTTTACCCCCGTATCAACAGTGTGCGGGGGTAAACTTATGCGCATGTTATAACTTGCCCGGAAGGATTCATCATGCTCAGGATCGGTCTTCTTACCAGTGGCGGCGACTGCCAGGCGCTCAACGCCACCATGCGCGGCATTGTCAAAACGCTTATGACCAATAGCGAAGAGCCTATTGAGATCTATGGTTTTGAGGACGGCTACCAGGGCCTTATCTACAGCCGGTTCCGCGTCATGACGCCCGCCGATTTTAGCGGCATCCTTACCCGTGGCGGCACCATCCTGGGCACGAGCCGTACGCCGTTCAAGCGCCTGGATATTCCCGAGGCCGACGGCGTCGAGAAGGTGCCGGCAATGGTCCACACCTATCATAAGCTGCAGCTCGACTGCCTGTTTATGCTGGGCGGCAACGGCTCCACCAAGACCGCCAACCGTCTGCGCGAAGAGGGCCTCAACGTTATCGCCCTGCCTAAGACCATCGATAACGACACCTGGGGCACCGAGCTGACGTTTGGCTTTACGAGCGCCATCGACGTCGCCACCAAGTGCATCGACGACATTCACACCACCGCTTCGAGCCACGGCCGCGTGTTCGTTATCGAGATCATGGGCCACAAGGTTGGCTGGATACCGCTATACGCCGGCGTCGCGGGCGGCGCGGATGTCATCTTGATTCCCGAGATCCCCTACGACATGGATAACGTCATCAAGACCATCGAGCATCGCATGGAGACCGGCAGCCGCTTTACCATCGTGGCCGTCGCCGAGGGCGCTATTTCCAAGGAGGACGCGGCGCTGTCCAAGAAGGAGTACAAGAAGAAACTCGCCGAGCGCACGAGCCCGTCGATCGTCTACGACATCGCCAAGGAGATCGAGGCCAAGACCGGTCGCGAGACCCGCGTCGCCATCCCCGGCCACACGCAGCGCGGCGGCCAGCCCGACGCCCAGGACCGCATCTTTGCGACCCAGTGCGGCGTCGAGGCGGCACTGGGCTGCCTGCGCGGCGAGTTTGGCTACATGATTGCCCTGCGCGACGGCAAGATGTGCCACATGCCGCTCGAGGAGGTCGCCGGCAAGCTCAAGTTTGTCGACCCCCAGAGCGATCTGGTGCGCGAGGCCAAGGCGTTGGGCATCAGCTTCGGCGACGAATAGCCTCGGCTGGAACCGCCCCATCGGAGGCCCCAGGGCTTACCTCCCAAATCGTCCTCGGACATGTCAGGACCCCGCTGCGCGCTTCGCGCGGCGGGGTCCTTCCGTCCTGCGGAAAGATTTGGGAGGTAAGCCCTGGGGCCTCCTGCGGTAACTAGGGAGGCCGAGGCTATTCGTCTTCTTACTGCGGGTGCGTGGGCTGAGATTTTGGGATGTTGCAGGCTCTTAGCTGAGAGTAGCACCGACATTTGTCCTGAAATGGCTGGTCGTTAGGGGTTGCTACCGGTAGTTGCGGTAGGGTTGGGGCAGATTCTAACTAGAAATGGTGGTCGCTACCGGTTGTTCTCGGCATACTCGCCTCATTCGATTACGGTCACCACATGAAAGGAACTGCCATGGATCTTGCGATGGCGCAGCGGCTCGTTGATCGCCGCAAGGCTGCCGGGCTTTCTCAGGAGGCGCTTGCCGCCCAGCTGGGTGTGAGTCGTCAGGCTGTCAGTAAATGGGAGCGCAGCGAATCCTCGCCCGATACCGATAACCTTATTGCGCTCGCCGTGCTGTATGGCGTGTCGCTGGATGAGCTGTTGTATGGGGAGGCAGTGGATAGCACTGACGACTCGCAGGCTGATGATGAGGCACAGGACAGCGGCGCCGGCGCCAAAGCTTCAGATAAGGCTGAAGAGGCTGAGGCTTCTACTGAGCACGCTGATTGCAGCGATAAGCCACTTGTCGATATTTCCCTCGCGCGCGGCATCCACGTTATTGATCCCAACAAGGGCGAAGAGGTTCATGTTGGCTGGAATGGCATCCATGTGGCTAACGAGCGCAAGGGTGAAGAGATCCATGTGGGGCCAGGCGGATTGCATATCGATACGCTTGAGGACGATGGACATAGCGTGCATACCAATGACGACGGCACCGTCACCATCGACGGCGAGACGTTTTCCAGCTGGAAGGAAGCACACGACAAGCTCGACCATCATGGCAAGCATTTCCACACCAAGGTCGGACGCGCATGGAACAAATTCCCCTTCCCCGCGCTTGTCGCCTTCGCCTATCTGGTGCTCGGCATTGTCTACGGCACATGGGCTACGGGACTCTTCCTCGTCTTTCTGATTCCCGTCTATTACGCGCTTGGCGACTTTATCGACCAACGCCACTTATCTAAGCTGATCGATGTCGTCTATTCAGTCAGTGCCGAGGCATGGTTCCTCTACATGTGGCTCTGCCTGGGGCAACCCCATCCCGCCTGGGTAATCCTCATCACCATCCCGGTCGTAAAAGCACTCATACGTTGGTGCCGTAAACAATGGAAGCATCGCAAGCGAGCCTAAACCATCCCAGCCCGACAGCAGCACCCAACTAGTACTCCCCCGCCCATCCCTCCTAAGTTGCGGTGATATAGTTCCGGTTTTAGCCTTGAGTAGTCGAGTTTAGGAACTATTCCACCGCAACTTACGAATGATCGGAGCGGCTACAGCACAAGCGTCGGCGTTCGTTTGATGGTCCGCCACGAAAAGGGGCTATCTACTACGTTTAACTCGATGGGGCCAACCATGACCGCCTTTTTCGAAAATCGACAGGCCTTCTACCTGCGATTTTATTTTTCGTTTTCCCGGCATAGTTGAGGGTATCCAATTAAACGTAGTAGATAGGCCCGTTTTGTGGCATACAACCCATTCAAGCCCAATCTCGAAGGCTAAAGAGAGCCTCTCATCAACGCTTGCGAGCGAAAACCAAATAGAATGAAAGGCAAATGGAAAGCCCGTTTGACGAGCGGAGGACATATGCGCGACGTAGCCGAAAGCGACTGGAAACTGTTTAAGAAAATGCTTCCTCAATGGCAAGAACGTTATATGGAAAAGCTCATCAGCCAGTACGTTGAGATGCTGAACGGCGACAGTGAAGCGTCCAGTAGATTTTGGGCACTAGAAGAGCGCCTCAATCGAGACAAGCTGTCCTCAGGAGTGCTTGCAAACGACATTCGCCGCAGCACAATGCACCGAGAGATAGCCAATTTGCTTATCGACAGCGTGATCACCCTTGACGACCTTGACGGTTTTACCGAGAACATTAAGAGTTATGCGCAACACTGGATT
Organism: Collinsella sp.; assembly: GCA_036304725.1. Taxonomy (GTDB): domain Bacteria; phylum Actinomycetota; class Coriobacteriia; order Coriobacteriales; family Coriobacteriaceae; genus Collinsella. The sequence continues at coordinate 10,070 of JAXIYC010000065.1, forward strand.
GGCCAGTAAGAGCACCGAACGACAAACATCCCCAGCAAAACGGGGCAAACGCCGGGCCACCTAATGGTTGTCCGGCGTTTGCCCAGATAAAACCTACCAAAATAAACCTGTCCCTTTTTAGCAGGTTACTCGGCACTCTTGAGGGCGCCGACCATGTCGATCTTGTTGAGAGTTCGGTTGGTGGCGAGGTTGACGATAATCGTAAAGCCGAAGGAAAGTACCACGGCAAGCACGTAGCTCAGCGGCTCGACTTCGACGTCAAAGTACAGCGACGGCATCTGCAGGATGTACGTAAAGCTCTCGGCAAGCAGGCCACCCAGCGGCACGCCCAATGCGGTGCCAATCGCCGTGAGGCTCAACGTCTCCTTGTTGACGTAGTGGTGCACCTCGCCACGGCGGAAGCCCAGCACCTTGATGGTCGCCAGCTCGCGCTCGCGCTCGGAGATATTCGTGTTGGACAGCGTAAACACCACCACAAACGACAGGCACGCCGCCATAAAGGTCACGAGCACCACGACGGAATTGATAATAGTGAAGTTCGCCTCAAAGTTCTCCCAATGCTCGGCCGTGCTCGAAATCGAAAGCCAGCCGTCACTCTTAAGCTTCTTGCTAAACGCAATCTGGTCGGCCGACGAACCCTTGAGCAGCGCAAAGATGCCATTGAGGCGTGCGCTTCGACCGAACGCGCGCTCATAGGTGCTCTGCGTCATGTAAAGCGTGTTGCCCAGATAGTTAAGCGAAATGTCGCTGACTTTGACCTTGGCGACGTTAAGCGACGAATCTTGGACCTGCGCCGTGTCGCCCGGCTGAATCCCGAGAACCAGCTGTGAACTCTTGCTCAGATACACGTCTCCGTCACGCAAAGACAGTGGCTCTTTGGACTCATCCTCAAGGCGAACATAGTCGTCCAGGTCGTTCGTGCGGTCATCGGGCACCACGATCAGCTGCACGGTCTCGCTCTTTCCGCCAAACGTAAAGGTAACGTTGTCGGTCATGATCGGCAGCGTCGAAGACACCGTCACGTTAGAATCCTTGGCCGCGCTGCGCTCATCCAATGCCGCGCACGTCTGCGAAAAATCGTCGGGATTGGCAACCGCCAGCAAGTCATAGCGCGTGATATGCCCATACTGCTTGGGCGAAAGCGCGACCGACGTGTCGCGAATACCCATACCGCAGATCACAAGCGCGGTGCAACCCGCGATACCGAAGATGGTCATAAAGGCGCGCTTTTTGTAGCGGAACAGGTTACGTGCTGCCACCTTGTTCAAAAAGCCCATGCGACGCCAGATAAAGCCGATGCGCTCGAGCAAGATACGCGAGCCGGCGCGCGGGGCCTTGGGGCGCATGAGCGAGGCCGGGGTCTCGGCCATCTCGTGGCGGCAGGCGATAATCGTGGCGCCCACCACGCCCACGGCAAACAGCGCCACCGAAACGATCGAGGACACGATGTCGTACGAAAGCAACATCTGGGGCAGCGAGTACATGTCGTCGAACACCGTAAACAGGAACAGCGGCAGGCCCACAAATCCGATGATGTTGCCGAGCACGCCGCCGATCAGGCACGCCCACAGCGCATAGTCCACGTATTTGGACAGGATGCGCTCGCGCGAGTAGCCGAGCGCCTTGTACAGGCCAATGAGCGTGCGCTCCTCCTCGACCATACGCGTGGCGGTGGTGAGGCTGATGAGCACGGCGACGATAAAGAAGATGAACGGGAACACCGTGGCGATGGCTTCAATTGACGAGCTATCGCTCTCCACGCTCGAGTAGCTTGCGATATTGCCGCGGTCCTGGATGTACCAGGTGCATTCGCCCAGGTCGGAAAGCTCGGCGCGGGCGTCGGCAAACTGTTGGTCGGCGGCGGCACGGCGCTGGTCCAGGTCGGCTTGCGCCTGCGCACGCTCGTCGCTGCCCTCGGCCATGCGATTGATGTTGTCCTGCTCGATCCCAAAGACCATATTCGCCTGACGCTCAGCCGCGTCCAAGCTCGCCGGCGTATCGGCCGTCAGCTCCTGGGCACGCGCCTTCTCACGCTCCTCGCGGATCTTCTCGATATTGCCCTTGACCTCATTGGTCTTTGCCGCGTAGGCATCCGAATAGGAGTTGAGGCTCTTGGCTCCCTCGACGATCACGTGGACCGCGGAGTAGGAAGAAGATGTCGCGGCGTCCTCGCTCACATAGAACTTATAGTCCGCCGCCGAAGCAGCGCGAAAGGCGTTGACTGTCGAGTCAGAACTTACATCAGTGGGGTCGAGGACCTCAGCCGTAATGGTGTAATCGCCCGCGGCAAACTGGTCCTTGGCGCTTTGATTGGACGAGCTCGCGTCATTGGCGGCAAAACTCACCGTATCGCCGATTTTCTTGCCCGATGCCTTCAGGAACTTCGAAGTCACCGCGACTTCATCGGCGCTCTCGGGCAAATCGCCGTTCACGAGCACCGGCTGATCGATGTTCTCCTTGGAGAGACTCTGCACGACCACGCGCTCGCGCGTTGTGCCCACGGCGGTGTAGGCGGTCTCGGTGTAGATGCCCTCGGCCGTTTCGACGCCATCGACCTCTTGTATGGCGTCGAGATCATCGTCAGTCAGGCCATAGGTCGACTGCACGTTAATGTCATAGACATTTTGCTGGTCGAAGTAGGCATCAACCGAATCACACAGGTCCTCGCAACCCGCCTTAAGACCGCACATCACGCTCACGCCAAGCGCGGTGATGACCACGATTGACAAAAAGCGCTTAAGACTGCCTCGGATTGTGCGGTAGATGCCACGGCGAAAAACCGTCGGCACCATATCGTTTGAGCTTTGGGCAGTGCGGTAGGTCGTAAAATCCTGCTCGCGCTCCGTGTTCTGCGCGTCGCGGCGTAGGCTGTTTTGGCGGTCTTGGTCCATGGGCGCTACCACTCGATCGTCTCGATAGGCACGGGATTTTGCTGGACCGTCTCGCTCTCCACGCGACCGTTCTTAAAGCGGATCAGGCGATCGGCCATGGGCGCCAGCGCGGAGTTGTGGGTGATGATGATGACCGTAATGCCCTGCTTGCGGCAAGTGTCCTGCAGCAGCTGCAAGATCTGCTTGCCGGTTTTATAGTCAAGTGCGCCCGTGGGCTCGTCGCACAAAAGCAGCTTGGGGTTCTTTGCCAGTGCGCGGGCAATGGACACGCGCTGCTGCTCGCCGCCCGAAAGCTGCGCGGGGAAGTTGGCGAGGCGCTCACCCAAGCCAACCTGGCAAAGCGTTTGCTCGGCATCGAGCGAATCAGGGCAGATTTGCGCCGCAAGCTCAACATTTTCGAGCGCCGTCAGGTTGGGGACCAGATTGTAGAACTGGAAGACAAAGCCGACGTCGGCGCGGCGGTATTCCACGAGCTGCGCCTCGTTAGCGGAGCTCACATCGCGCCCGTCCACCGTCACGGTGCCGGAAGTCGCCGTATCCATGCCGCCCAGAATGTTGAGCGCTGTGGTCTTGCCGGCACCCGAAGCACCCAAAATGATGGCGAGCTCGCCGCGCTCGACCGTAAAGCTCGCGCCGTCGAGTGCGTGAATGCGGGCGTCGCCCTCGCCGTATGCCTTGATGACGTCTTTGAATTCGATATAAGCCATCGATCGGTTCCCATCTGGTCGGATAACTCTTTAGTATTACCCATTTCGCACCGACTAAAAAGGGACGGGTTTATTTTGGCAGGTTCTATATGGGGAAACGGCAGCTATAGATGAGGCGCCGGGGAGGCAGAGAAATCATCGATGGGGTCAGGCCGACCGCCAAACACAACGCACGCATCTCAATCTGTCAGCCAAATCATTCGAACAGCTGTTCGTTTCTATGATATGATTCCGCTATCTAAGCAGGCCAATACGCAGAAAGGCGGCCAACATGGCGTTCGACTTTAAGAAGGAATGCAAGGAGCTCTACAGACCTGCGAGCAAGCCGAGTATCGTAACTGTCCCGCCTATGAGCTACGTTGCCGTTCGCGGAAAGGGCGACCCAAATACCGAAGGTGGCGAGTATCAAAATGCCCTGCCGCTGCTTTACGGCATCGCCTATACCGTCAAGATGTCAAAGAAAGGCTCAAGGAGTATCGAGGGCTATTTCGACTTTGTGGTACCGCCGCTCGAGGGCTTCTGGTGGCAAGACTCCCCGAGCGGCGACATCGATTATGTACGCAAGGACGATTTCAACTTTATCTCGTGCATCCGCCTGCCCGATTTCGTCACTCAGGATGACTTTGACTGGGCGGTCGCGGAAGCCACGGCCAAAAAGAAACTGGACTTTTCTGCCGTCGAGCTGCTTAAAGTTGACGAGGGTTTCTGCGTTCAATGCATGCATACCGGACCCTACGACAGCGAGCCGGCAACCGTAGACGCCATGCATGAATATGCGACAGAGCAGGGCTATGTCCCCGACTTCTCAGACACCCGTTTACATCACGAAATCTATCTTTCCGATCCACGCAAGTGTGCGCCGGAGAAACTTAAGACTGTGGTTCGTCATCCTATCAAGCGCGCTGAATAGCGTGGAGCGTCATTTCACGCGCTGGGTTTTAAGCCAGCCAACCAGCCGCCTCCTAGGCCGTCCGGTAATTATCTTGACGCGGCCCGTCGCATCTTATAAGTTTGTTTTGCTAAAGCTGGAAAGCCTCTCAACGATGCGCAACTCCAGCTCTTTTTCTATCAAGAGGCTTAATGAAATACCAGAAGTCGCGGATATCCATCAACGAACAAATAGCACTATTGACAGAAAACAAGGGTCTTAAGTGCTCTGATCAAAGCGAACTCGAGCGAGCTTTGGTCGAAGTCGGCTACTACAGGCAAAGCACTCGAACGCTACTCCTCGTACGCGCCCTCAAGCCGAAGCAGCCACTCCTTGCGATCAAGCCCGCCGGCATATCCGTTAAGCGAGCCGTCGGCCGCCACCACGCGATGGCATGGCACAATAATCGAAACAGGGTTGCGAGCGACCGCGGCCCCCACGGCACGGGGAGACACAACGGGTGTCTCATTTCCCGGCACACGATGTCGAGCCGCAACACGCTGGGCGATCTCGCCATACGTAGCGACCTCGCCACGCGGAATAGAAAGCAGCTCGTACCAAACTTCACGCTGAAACGCCGTGCCAATCAAATGCAACGGCGGCGTAAACCGAGGTTCCTGCCCTGCAAAATAAGCATTCAGCCAAGCCCACGAACGCTCAAGCACCGAAGAAGCCGCACCATTTGCAGGACTCACCGACGACATGCCGCCAGCACCAGAAACTGCATCGGCGCCTTCAACATGTTCAGGATCTTCTTTGAGAAGCGTGGAGCCAAAATGCTCCTGTCCCTCAAACCAAAGCCCCGTCAGACCGCGGCCATCAGCGGCAAGCAAGATTTCGCCCAAAGGCGAAGCAAACGTCGTCGTGACCACCAGCGGCTCCTTTCAAAACTCCGCAACATAATACCGCGAATTGTGCAGACAACCCCAATCGACCCCAAAGTCACCCAAGGCAGCAGGCGCGCAGCGCCGAGGCCGCCGCCGGGACCAGGGCCCGCAACAGCCACGCGCCCCCACATCAGCCCAGCGGCCTCAACCAACAACGACCCCATCGCAGGCCGCTTGCAGCAGCGTCACCGCAGGCGGGGGCCGGGCTCAGTTTTCAGAACACTCCGCAGACCAGTGTGGCGCCTTGTCCGCGGCTCCGAAGGAGCAGGACAAGGC
>JAXIYC010000066.1:0-60142 GCA_036304725.1 Collinsella sp.
GACCTATCGAAACACATCTCCACCGTTCCTTCAACTGGGAAAACGGCGCCCCCGGACCCCAGGAGGGGCCGCGGGGGCGTTCGGCTAACTGCGGGAATGGCCTATCCGCTCAATGTGTTCGGCTGAGATCGGAAATCAACCTATGCACAAAATTGACTACAGCTTGCATGGAGTCACTCAAAGATGCCAGTCTGCCTGCAGATTATGCAGGCGTTGAAAATGCATAAAGGTGTGAATGAGCTGCGCCTGTTATCGAATACTCTTACCTATCGGAGTTGTGTGCTTTTCCTGCATAAAGTAAGGGTTTGCGCACGTCAGCGTGTTATTCTAGACATACGTAAATTCGTATAAGTTGGAGGTAGCATGTTCTCAATCGGTCAACACGTCATTCATCCGGGTCAGGGAGTCTGCACCGTCGTCGGTTTTAGGGACGACACACCGCAGCCCATGCTACTGCTCGAGACCAAGCAGGGACATGCGCAGACGATCCTCATGTACCCCGTGGCGCAGGCCGACCGTTTGCACGCCGCCATCTCGCAGCAAGATGCCGAGCACCTGCTGAGCCACTATGACGAGCTGGAGTGCGACACTTTTACCGAGCGCAACAGTTCACTTGAGGAGACGCACTTTAAGCAGCAGCTCAAGCTGGGCGCGCCCGAGACGGTCCGCGTGGCAAAGACCATGATGCACCGCATTCGCCAGGCCGAGGAAGCTGATAAAAAACCCAGCTCTTACTACATGCGCGTACTCAAGGAAGCCAAGCGCCGCTCCATCGAGGAGTTCGCCGTGGCCCTGGGCGTCACCGAGGAGGACGCCGAAGCCCGCCTAGCCCAAGCCGCCCTCAACTAACCCATCCGCACCAAAAACCACCACAAAGGGGACAGGCACCTTTGTGGTGGTTTTCTTGTTCTAGTAGTATTCATTCTTATCGATACCCACGAGCACAAGGAGTCCCTTATGGCAGAGCCGCTTACCGCCGGAATCACCCGCGACCGCGCGTTCGAACTGCTCAACGAGCACAACAAGGACCCGTTCCACATCACCCATGGCGAAACGGTCGAGGGCACTATGCGCTACTTTGCGCGCGAGTTCGACCCCGAGAACGAGGAGTTTTGGGGCATCGTCGGTCTGCTGCACGACTTGGATTGGGAGGAGCATGAGGATGACCCCATGAACCACACCATCTATGCCGCCGAGATCCTCGAAGGCGAGGGCGCCTCTCCCGAGCTCATTCGCGCCATCCAGACGCACACGTCCGATTTCAACTCTTCGCTGCCCAAGCCCGAGCTGCAAATGGAAAAGATCCTGTTTGCCTGCGATGAGCTCACCGGCCTGATCGGCGCCGCCGTCATCATGCGCCCGAGCAAGAGCGTCATGGACTTTACGACCAAGTCGCTCAAAAAGAAATTCAAGGACAAGCGCTTTGCCGCCGGCTGCTCGCGCGACGTGATTTCGCAGGGTGCCGAGATGCTGGGCTGGGAGCTTCCCGAACTCTTCGACCGCACCATCACAGCCATGCAGTCCTTCGCCCCCGACCGCGACACCTTCCAGGCCTAGCACCAAAATCACCGCAAAGGGGCTTGGCCCCTTTGCGGTGATTTTTTGCACGGGCGTTAGGGACGGACCTGGCCGGTGCCGCGGAGCTTGTATTTGTAGGTGGTAAGGGCCTCGGCGGCAAAGGGACCGCGGGCGTGGAGCTTTTGGGTCGAGATGCCGATCTCGGCACCCAGTCCAAACTCGCCGCCGTCAGTGAAGCGCGTGCTGGCGTTGGCGTACACGGCCGAGGCATCGACCGCATCCAGGAAGCGCTCGCAGGCATCCTCGTCCTCGGCAACAATGGCCTCGGAGTGCATGGTGCCGTAGCGGTTGATATGCGCGATGGCCTCGTCCTCGTTCGCCACGACCTTCACGCTCATCTCGAGCGCCAGGTACTCGCGGCCCCAATCCTCCTCGGTCGCGGCCACGTAGTCGTCGCCCTCGGCAAGCCCAGCGTCGGCGCATGCGGCGCACGTGGCCTCGTCGCCGTGAATCAGCACGCCGTGATCGTGCAGCACGGCAACGACCGCGGGCAAGAAGCGATCAGCAACGGCACGGTCGACCAGCAGCGACTCGGCGGCATTGCACACGCCCACGCGCTGGGTCTTGGCATTGACGATAATACTGAGCGCCTTGTCAAAGTCGGCGGATTCATGCACGTAGATATGGCAGTTGCCCGTGCCCGTCTCGATCACCGGCACAAGCGACTCGCGCACGCAGCGCTGAATCAGGCCCGCACCGCCACGCGGAATGAGCACGTCGACGATACCGCGGAGCTTCATGAGCTCGCCGGTGGCCTCGCGGTCGGTGGACTCGATCATCGAGATAGCCTCGCGCGGGAAACCCTGGGCCTCAAGCGCATCGGCCAGCAACTCGGAAATCATGGCGCACGAGTGATAAGCCAGCGAACCGCCGCGCAGAATGCAGGCGTTGCCGGTGCGGATGCAGATGCCCGCGGCATCGGCCGTCACGTTGGGGCGCGCCTCATAGACCATGGCGACCAGGCCCAGCGGTACGCTCACGCGGGTGAGGTCCACGCCGCTTGCAAGCACGCGATGGTCGAGCACGCGGCCGACAGGATCGGGCAGCTCAGCGAGCTTCTCCAGGCCGGCGGCCATGCCCTCGACGCGCTCGGGCGTCAACAGTAGACGGTCGAGGAGCCCCGCTGAGGTGCCCGCATCGCGCGCGGCGGACATATCGAGCTCGTTGGCGGCGACGATGGAGTCGACACCATCGCGCAGCGCCGCGGCCATGGCGCACACGGCCTCCTGGCGCTGCTCGTCGCTCGCCGTGGCAAGCGAGGCCGACGCTGCCTTGGCGGCACCGGCAAGATCATGGACATACGTGGCTATATCGACCGACATAGGCGGCCCTTTCTCCTAGAAGTTTGCCCACCATGGTAGCCGATTTGCGCATGCCCTCGCGCGCGGCGGTAGAATTGGTCAACCCGAAACACCGCAACGAACGGAAGTACCGCATGGCCCTCATCACTTCGTACCACGTCCCCGGCCTCTATGTCGAAGACCACAGCATCGACGTCCCCCTTGACTGGCGCGGCCTGGAGCCGGTGCTGTTAGCCGTCGGCAGCACCATGCGCCGCGGCACCATGCCGGCGCCCATCGCCGGTGCGCCCGAGAGCATCAAGCTCTTCTACCGCGTGGTTTGCGCGCCCGACCGCATCAACGACGATCTGCCACTGCTCCTGTTTTTGCAGGGCGGCCCCGGCGGCGAGAGCCCGCGTCCGCTGTCGCCCACAAGCGACGGCTGGATCGAGGAAGCCGTCAAGCACTTCCGCGTCGTCCTGCCCGACCAGCGCGGCACCGGGCGCAGCAGCTGTGTGGACGGGCGCACGATCGCGGCTCTGGGCGAGCGCGCGGCAGCGGCCGGCTCCGATGCCGCACGCTCGCAGGCGGACTTCCTCAAGCGCCACCTCGCCAGCACCATCGTGCGCGATTTTGAGTACCTGCGCCTCGTGGGCTTTGGCGGCAAGCCATGGGTCACGCTCGGCCAAAGCTACGGCGGCTTTTTGACGCTGAGCTACCTGTCGCTCTTCCCCGAGGGCGTGGCGGCGAGCTTTACCTGCGGCGGCATCCCCCACGTACCGGCGAGCGCAAGCGAGGTCTACGCGCACACCTTCCCGCGCATGGCCGCCAAGACGCAGCAGTATTATGACCGCTACCCCGCTGACGTCGAGCGCGTGGCAGCCCTGGCCGATGCGCTCGAGGCTCAGAAGCCCGTGCTGCCCGACGGCTCGCCGATGACGGTCGAGCGCCTACAGCTCATGGGCAGCGACTTTGGTATGAAGCCGAGCTTTGAGCGCATGCACTGGATTATCGATCATGCTTTTGTTGACGGTGACGGCACGCTGACCTGCGGCGCCTCGGTATCTGACAGCTTTTTGATGCGCGCCTTCGAGCGCACCAACACGCGCACGAATCCGCTGTACTGGACGCTGCAGGAGTTCATATACGCCGACGGTGACACTATGCCCATTGGCTGGGCCGCGGCTGAAGAGAAGGCTCACCGCGCCGAGTTCGACACCCTCGCGCGCCCGCTCATGTTTACCGGCGAGGCCATGTTCCCGTGGATGTTCGAGCAGATGCCCGAGCTCAAGCCCTTCAAGCCCGCCATGGACCTGCTGATGGAAGACACCAGCTGGGACAAGATCTACGACCCGCAGCGACTGGCGTGCAACGAGGTGCCCCTGCAGGCCGCGGTGTATTTCGACGACATGTACGTGGATTCGGGCCTGCAGCTTGATACGCTCAGCCGCGTGGGCAACTCGCATGCCTGGGTGACCAACGAGTTCGAGCACGACGGCCTGCACGGCAGCGTGGTATTCAAGCACCTCTTCGACGAAGCCCTCAACCGCGGAGACCTGCGCCAGATCTTCTAGCAAAGGAGTGTCTCCAACTGCCGGCACAAAAGGAACGTCCCCAAGTGCCAGGATTATGACGTCATCGCAGGTAGAGGACGGAAAGCGAAAACGCCCCTAAGCGAGCAAGGTGACGTGAAAGAGGAGGGCATTGACCTTTTGGTCATGCCCGACGATTGAACGTCAGATTGCCGCTTAGGGGCGTTTGCAGCGTCAATTGGTTAGGCGAAGACGATTAAGTTATCTCGATGAATCGCGGGCTTCTCGGCCAGATCTGCCAGCAGGCGGTTGCTGGCAATCTGGTCCTGGCGGCGGCCGGCTGCAAGCTCCAGCACGTCCGAATCGGCTTCGGCGATACCGCGGGCGACGACCATACCGCTCGGATCGCACACATCGAGCACATCGCCCTCGGCAAACTGGCCATCGACCTCGCGAATACCCACCGCAAGCAAGGAAGAGCCACGGCTAACCAGCGCCTTCGCAGCACCATCATCAACCGTCACCGACCCATGTGCCTTGTCGCCCAGCGCGATCCACAGCTTGCGGGGCGCGATGTCCAGACGCTCCGCCGGCGGATCGAACAGCGTGCCCACGCTCTCGCCGCGGGCGAGGCGCACGAGCGCATCGGGCTCCTCGCCCGAGCAAATCACGCTCTGAATGCCCGCCGTCATCAGGATGCGACTCGCGCGGATCTTGGTAATCATGCCGCCCGTGCCCACCGATGTGGAAGAATCGCCCGCCGAGGCAATAATCTTGGCATCGATCTTATGCACGACAGGAACAAACTCGGCCGTGGGGTCCTCATGCGGATTGGCAGTATAGAGACCATCGATGTCCGAGAGCGTCACGCACAGATCGGCAGATACCAGGCAGCTCACGAGCGCCGCCAGTGTGTCGTTGTCGCCAAACTTGATCTCGTCGACGGTAACGGTGTCGTTCTCGTTGACGACCGGCACCACGCCCAGCTCCACCAGACGCAGCAGGGCGTCGCGCGCGTGCAGGTAGGACGTGCGACGCGCCGTGTCGTGACGCGTGAGCAGCACGAGCGAGGTGAGCAGGTCGCGCGCATGGAACTCCTCGTCGTAGGCCGACGAGATGATGCACTGACCAGCCGAGGCGCAGGCCTGCAGGCTCGGAAGGTCGCCGACCGGCTTGCGGTCGAAGCCCAACACGGGATAGCCACAGGCAATAGCGCCCGAGCTCACCACGACCAGACGCCAGCCGAGCTTGCGCAGCGCTGCGGCTTGATCGGCAAGTCCGCCGATAAAGGCGCGGTTGACCTTGCCATCGGCGCCCACCACCGTGGACGAACCGATCTTTACCACCATCGTTTTATAAGAAGTCGTCATACGTCAAACCAATCAACTGTTCAGCGAACGGCCGAGCTGGCGGCCAAGGGAGCGTGACTCGCCCCTACCGCCCAAGGAATCATTTTGCCCAGGGGAAAGCCGAGGCCGCGGCCATATTCTTGCGCACGAGCTCGTCGCGCACCTGAGCCAGGCCCTGCTCCATGCCCACCACATAGGTCTGCGGGTACAGGAAGCGCTTGAAAGCTGCATCCAGATGATCGAGCGCCCAAGCACAGCGCTCGCGCGCGTCCTGGATGCTCTCACGCGGAGCCACCGCACTGCCATCGCGCACGATCGGCACCAGCAGCTCGCGATACTCAAGTTCGGACACGTCGGTCACCAGGGCGGCATCGTTCACGGCCACGAGGGTATTGCCGCGCGCGGCGCCCTCCCCCGCCAGATGGTCCTCGTCGTAGATCATGTCGCAGACCGGGCCGCCAAAGCCGTCGTAATAACGGCGCACGCGTTGCACACCCGGGATCGTACGCTTGTAGGGCTGCTCGGAGAGCTTGACCACCGGCGTCCATGGATCTGCCTCGCTCGCACGGCGGGCGGAAAGCTTGTACACGCCGCCCAGCGCCGGCTGGTCGTAGCAGGTCGCGAGCTTGGTGCCCACACCAAAGCTATCGATGGGCGCGCCCTGGTCGAGCAGCGACTGAATCGTGTACTCGTCCAGGTCGTTGGACACCGAGATACCCACATAGGGCAGGCCCTCGGCATCAAAACGGCCGCGAACATACTTGGAGAGCTTGGCAAGGTCGCCGGAGTCGATGCGAATAGCCGACAGGCGCTCGCCCACCGCCTCCATCTCCTTGGCAACCGTAATGGCATGCTCGCAGCCCTCGCGCACGTCATAGGTGTCGATGAGCAGCGTGCAGTTCTTGGGGCTCGACTTGGCAAAGGCGCGGAAGGCCTCGAGCTCGGAATCGAAGCTCATCACCCAGCTGTGCGCATGCGTGCCAAAGACGGGAATACCGTAGCGGCGGCCGGCGAGCACATTGGACGTAGAGGAGCAGCCGGCAACGTAGCTCGCGCGCGCAACAGCTAGGCCGCCATCGGGGCCCTGGGCACGGCGCAGGCCAAACTCCGCCACGGGGCGACCGTCAGCGGCGAGCACCACGCGCGCCGTCTTGGTGGCGACAAGCGTCTGGAACCCGACGATGTTGAGCAGCGCCGTCTCGAGCAGCTGGCACTCCAGCGCGGGGCCGGTGACGCGCACCATGGGCTCGCGCGGAAAGACGAGCTCGCCCTCGGGCACGGCGTCGATGTTTACATGCGCACGAAAATCGCGCAGATAGTCGAGGAATGCGGACTTAAACATCGCGCCGCCGGCCGGGGCCTCAAGCGATGCGAGGTAGTCGATATCCTCGGGCGTAAAGCGCAGGTTCTCGACCAGCTCGGGCAGCTCGGCGGTGCCGCACATGACGGCATAGGCGCTGCCAAAGGGATGGTCGCGGTAAAACGCGGCAAAACAACCCTGCTCATTGGCCTTGCCGCTCTCCCACAGGCCCTGGGCCATAGTGAGCTCGTACAGATCGGTGAGCATTGCGATGTCGGTGGGATGAGAGATGTCGGTCAAAGCCATGGGGCGACCTTTCGGATGTGTGGTGCAGAATGTGAGGGTTGGACGAGAGCAGAGCATGCGGACATGACGCCCGATGCAAATCGGTTAGAGCAGGCCCATGCTGGTCAGGATCGTGTAGCCCATAAAGATGACGAACGCGATGAGGGCAAGAACAATGATGATTTTTTGAGCCGGCGCCATGCCAGGGATCTCGTTCTCGCCCGTAGGCTCCTTGGAGGTGACCATGCGCTGGGCAAAGGTCATCTCGTCACGGCTCGGCGCGGGCTCGGCGGACTTGGGACGAGCGGCCTTTTTAGGCTGAGGTTTGGGCGCGGCAGGTGCAGGCTTCGCAGCAGCGGGCTTGGGTGCGGGCGCGGGCGCCGGTGCGGATGCGGCGTTCACGGCGACCTCCTCGGCCTTCGCACGCTCGGCACGCAGGGCAGCCAGCTCCTCACGCTCGCGACGGGCCTCTTCCCGAGCCTCGCGGCGGGCCTTCTCGGCGCGGAGCTCTTCCAACTCGGCGCGCTCCTCGTCGGACAATGGTTGGGACTCAAGCTCGGCCATGGTGCAGCCCTTTCTTTCAAAAAAAGCCGCCGACACAATGTCAGCGGCTTATCAAATCCAAGGGTGGAGACGAAGGGAGTCGAACCCTCGGCCTCTGCCATGCGACGGCAGCGCTCTCCCAACTGAGCTACGTCCCCAGGACAAGTCGATATTTTACCTACGGCTCGCCAACTGTCAACGCCCAATAACCAGTCTTTTTGGGACGGGGCCAAATTAGCCCCTTTGGGCGCTCGTAAGGACCCCGGTGGTGTCGAAGGCTGGGGTAAAGCTCTCGTCTACCGCGCCGCCTTCTTGCCAGAACATCGTCGTAAAGCCCAGGTCGTCGGCATGGTCGAGCACCTGCTCGTACTCCTCGCGCGTCACGGCGCGCGCAAGGTCGCCGCCCTGCTCACGCATGAGCGCATTGGGCGTGTACTGGTTCATGACCGAGATCGGCACGTCGCCCACCGTCTGCCACACCAGGTCTAACACGCGGCACGAGTCGTCAGCATGCCCCGGCAGCGCCAGGTGGCGCACGATGATGCCGCGCTTCATGAGCCCGTCGTCATCCATCAGCTCTCCCCCGCGGCGATAGATCTCGCGCGCCATCTGAGCCAGACCCGACACGGCCACGCGCGGGTAGTCCTTAATATGAGAAAGCGACTGCGCAAGCCCGGCATCGGCATATTTAAAGTCGGTGAGCCACACATCAACCAGGTCACCCAAGGCAGCAACGGCACTCGCCCGCTCATAGCCGCTCGTGTTGTAAACGATCGGGATGTCCAGCCCGCGCTCCCTCGCTGCGGCAATCGCGGCCGGCAGCAGGTGAGCATAATGCGTCGCAGTCACCAAATTGATGTTGTTGGCGCCCTGGTCCTGCAGTTCCAGCATAATCTCGACCAGGCGCTCAGGTGAAATCTCAAGGCCAAAATTGCCGGTCGAGATCTCGTGGTTCTGACAATAGACGCATTTGAGCGAGCAGCCGCTAAAGAAAATCGTGCCCGAACCGGCCTCGCCCGAGATAGGCGGCTCCTCCCACATATGAAGCGCGGCGCGGGCCACCTTGAGCGTGTCGTCGGCACCGCATACGCCGCGCGCACCCTCATCGCGCGCCGCACCGCAACGGCGCGGACACAAATGGCAGGCGGGCGAAAAAAGTTCGGTCAACGACGTCGACATGAAACCATGCTCCAAAACAACGATTCGGCAGCTCAAACGTAAAGGCCCGGACCGCGCAGGCGGCTCCAAGCCCAAGGCGCCGTAATCGTCCGACACGATTTTTGTAATGTCAAGACTGGAATCGACAAAGTGCCGCTTTATGATGTAGGTATTCCGCCCCCCGCGGAGCAACTGGGTGAACCGTCGCGTTTATTTAGGGAGCCCACACAGTCGTACCTAGTACAGGTATCCTTCGTTGTTAAGGACGCTGGAACAGTCGATGAGGGCACCCACCTGTTTTAGGTGGGTTCATTTTCGTAACGTGGGGGGTGGTTTTCTTTTGCCAAAAATCACCATACAGTCCATATGGATCCCCGCCGGCATCCCGACAAGCCATCGACAACATCCCAATATCTGGTAAGCGCGTGATTATCGCTGCGTGCAATTACATGCACCCCCCTTGGTCGAGTATTATGGTTCGGCTATGCCCTTTGCGCATGGCGTTCTTCTGACCTTTTCCTTCGACGCTTGGCGGTTTTTAGATTCATGGCTTCATCCCCGAGCTACATACCGTACCTATGCGTGGCAGCGGCGGCTTTTATCACGACCTTCCTCGCGGTGCCCCTGGTCAAGCGCTTGGCAATTAAACTCGATGCCGTCGACTATCCTTCTAAGCGCCGCATCAACACCAAGCCCATCCCGCGTTTGGGCGGAACGGCGGTGTTTTTGGGCCTGGTCGTTGCCTGCATTGTGCAAATCCTAGGCACCTGGCACCTAGGCTGGCCACCCGTCCTGGTGCCGCACCCGCGCCTTCACATTAGCTATCCCATGCTGGCGCTCTCCTTTACTGTCATCTTTGCGACCGGCGCTATCGACGACGTCTTCCAGCTCAAGCCCAAGCAAAAGCTGGCCGGACAGGTCCTCGCCGCGCTCATCGCCTGCATGGGCGGCCTGCGGATCGGCGTCATCGTCAACCCGTTTGCCCCCGGCGAGATCATGCTCGGATGGCTCGCCTACCCCATCACCGTAATCTATCTGGTGGCATTCACCAACATCATTAACCTCATCGACGGCCTCGACGGCTTGGCCACGGGCATCTGCGGCATCGCGTCGTTCACCATGTTTTCGATGGCCGTTCTCTCGGGCCGCATCGACGCCGCCGCGCTCTCCATTGCGCTCTTTGGCGCCTGTCTGGCCTTTTTGCGCTACAACTTCAACCCCGCAAGCATCTTCTTGGGCGACTCGGGGTCGCTGCTTCTGGGCTTTGCGCTGGGCTCCATCTCGCTGCTCAACGTGAGCCGCACCGCCGCACTCACCTCGCTTATCATCCCGCTCATCGTTGCCGGCGTGCCCATCATCGACACGTTTAGCGCCATTGTGCGCCGCAAGCGCGCCCACATTAGCATCGGGCAGGCCGACAAGGGCCACATCCACCACCGCCTGATCCAGGAAGGCTACAACCAAAAACAGGCCGTGCTGCTCATCTATGCCTGGTGCATCATGCTTTCGGCCGGCGCCGCCGCGATTAACCAGGTCGAGGTGCCCATGCGCGTGCTCATCTTTACCGTGCTCGCCATTGGCTCGGCGGCCTTCGCCAAGCATCTACATCTATTTGAGCCCGTGCTGCTCCACCATTACAACAAGCGCACGCACGAAGATGAGCTGGTCACCCCCGACGACCCCGCTTTTAAGCAGGAGGAGCAGGCAGCCGAGGAGCGCAAAGAAGAGCGCCACCACAAGCTCTAGGGCAAGCTGCCGAGGATGTGCCAAGGCACCGTTGGCCAAGCGCGGCCGCGCCGCGCCCATCGCACAAGCCACCCCTCTCCCGCGCCGCGCCCATCGCACAAGCCACCCCTCTCCCGCCCCTCGCCTACTTACGCCCCACCCCTCCAATAAACGCGTTATCATCTTGACCCATGAACATACGTAAGGAGCAATCATGCCAAACGAGAACAGCTACGAAGTCGCGCTGCAAAAGAGCAACGCCATTCGCGAGGGCCTGGCCAAGACGCCCGAGAAGTTCACCATGCTTACCGGTGACCGCCCCACCGGCCGCCTGCACCTGGGCCACTACTTTGGCACCCTCAAGGGCCGCGTGGAGCTGCAGAACATGGGCGCCAAGACCAACGTGCTCATCGCCGACTACCAGGTCATCACCGACCGCGACACCACGGAGCACATCCAGGACAATGTGTACAACATGGTCATGGACTACCTTGCCTGCGGTATCGACCCCGACAAGACCATGATCTACGCACACTCCGCCGTGCCCGCCGCCAACCAGCTCATGCTGCCGTTCCTGTCGCTGGTGTCCGAGGCCGAGCTGGCGCGCAACCCCACGGTTAAGGCCGAGATGGAGGCCTCAGGGCACGAGCTTACCGGCCTTCTGCTCACCTACCCGGTGCACCAGGCCTGCGACATCCTGTTCTGCAAGGGCAACGTGGTGCCCGTCGGTCGCGACCAGCTGCCGCACATCGAACTCACCCGCACCATCGCCCGCCGCTTTAACAACCGCTACGGCAAGGTGTTCCCCGAGGTCGAGGCGCTGCTGTCCGAGACCCCGCTGCTGCCCGGCCTGGACGGTCGCAAGATGAGCAAGAGCTACGGCAACGCCATTAACATCTCGATGACCGCCGAGGAAACAGCCAAGCGCATCAAGAAGAGCCAGACCGACTCCGAGCGCATGATCACGTTCGACCCCGAGAACCGTCCCGGCGTGTCCGGCCTGCTTTCGACCGCCGCCATCTGCACCGGCCGTTCCGAGGTCGAGATTGCCGAGGAGATTGGCATGGGCGGCTCCGGCCAGCTCAAGAAGTACGTGACCGAGGCCGTCAACGAGTACTTCGCACCGATCCGCGAGCGTCGCCAGCGCTATGAGAACGATCTGGACTATGTGAAGGACGTCCTGCACGAGGGCAACCGTCGCGCCAACGAGATCGCCGAGCAGACCCTGGCAGAGGTTCAGGACGCCATGGGCATGGTGTACTAGACCGATCTGCTGACTTGAGCTTTCGATTGCTATGGGGCGGGCCCTACGGCGTCCGCCTTTTTTGGTGCCCGACCGGCTCGGCCCGCCTATTGCACTCCCCCGACAAACGGGAACAGGCCCGCTGACAGAAAGTTGCCAGCGGGCCCGTTCCCGAAGTACACCGTTGAATCGCACAGAGGGGAGGAATGCGAATCAAACTCA
Organism: Collinsella sp.; assembly: GCA_036304725.1. GTDB lineage: Bacteria > Actinomycetota > Coriobacteriia > Coriobacteriales > Coriobacteriaceae > Collinsella. The sequence continues at coordinate 12,216 of JAXIYC010000066.1, forward strand.
ACAGGGCAGGCTTTTTCATCGCCTATTGCCTGCTCCGTTGCTGAATACAATATAGTTCACCGTGGTTTACTTTCCGACGGCAAAGTACGTCGCCACACCTTCTCCATAAGTTAACCCAGGTAAACCTTCCAAAAAGGGACAGGTTTATTTTGGTAGGTTTTATCTGGGGAAATGTCGACGATAACGACGTTCCACCACGATGGGGACAGGCACCTTTGTGGTAGTTTGGCCACGGCAGAGCTGTTAGAGTCCGGCCGGCCAGCGACAGGCGGCCAATTCGACGTGCATGGGATCGGCAAACGTCACGCCCTCCCCCATTAAGAGCTCGCGCTGAGCATCGGGGCCGCCAAAGGCAAAGCCCTCACAGATGCGGCCATCGGCAAACACCACGCGATGACAGGGAATTCGACCAGGGCGCGGGTTGCTATGCAGCGCATAGCCCACATAGCGCGCACTGCGCGGACGACCGGCGAGCAGCGCCACCTGACCGTAGGTGGCAACCATCCCCTCGGGAATCTGCTCGACCACCTCGTACACCCGCTCAAAAAAGCCCTCAGACGCCATCGCATGCTCCTTTCAACCGAAACCAGCATAAAGCAAATGATCCCTCGGGGACGGCGGGGTTGCAGATCATTTGCGGCCTCCGTGCGGCCGATGGTCCGCAACCCCGCCGTTCCCGAGGGATCACATGGCATGGCAGGCAGCGTTTGCCCAGATAAAACCTGCCAAAATAAACCTGTCCCTTTTTGGCAGGTGGGCTAGTTGGCGGGGCGGAAGAAGGCTACGGCTACGGCGCCGGGGCCTACGTGGGTGCCGATGGTAGCGCCAATGGTATGAACGGGCAGATCGCCCTCGACATGGCCGGCCCACAGCGCGGCGCTGTCCTCGATGTACTTCTTGAGCACGGCGTCCGAAAGGCCCGTATAGCCCAGCGCCAGCGGCATGGAAAAGTCGACGCCTCCCGCCTTTTCGACCTTCTGGTTGAGCAGGTTACGGCCGTTCTTGGAACCGCGCGCCTTGCCCAGCTGAACGATCAGGCCGTCCTCGGCGGCCACAACGGGTTTCACGTTAAGCAGCGTGCCCACAGCGCCCGCAGCGGCAGACAGGCGACCGCCGCGCACCAAGTACTCCAGCGTCTCGAGCAGGCCGATAACCACCACGCGGTCACGGACGGCCTCGACGGCCGCCGCGATCTGGGCCGCACTACGGCCCTCGTCTACCAAGCGCAGCGCATACTCGACCAGGACACGCTCGCCCAGGGTGACGTTATTGCTGTCTACCACGAACACGTCGCCGCCCGGCGCCTCGGCAAGTGCAGTACGGGCACTCTGATTGGTGCCCGAAAGCTTGGCGCCCACGGTAATAATCACCGCCTCGTCGCCGGTCTCACGCGCCTCGGCAATCGCCTGCGAAAACGCATACGGGTTGACCTGGCCGGTCTTGGGCAGCTCATCGCGCTCCACGAGCATCTCGTAAAAGCGCTGGTGATCGATGTCGACGCCATCCATGTACACATCGGTGCCAAAGGTAACGGACAGCGGCAGAACACGCAGAGCGGGGTGCTCCACCGGCGACATATCGCTTGCGGAATCGGTAATAATGCGGACGGACATAGCGAATCCTTTCTTGCGCAGGTCCCGCGCAGGGAATTTTGGCAGCAATGCCCCGGCACGGTATACGCGCTCAAACGGGACTATGCAGTTGTTAATGGGAAGCAAATGCCTTGGCGGCCTTAAATCTCGCGCAGGGTGTTGAGAATCGTACGCAGCGACGAATACATCTGCTCGCGCTGCTCCACACCCATGGCCTTACCGGTGGTGTCGAGCACTTCGCGGATGATGCGGTCGGCCTCGTTCATGCTCTCGCCACCCAGCGTGGTCAGGCGAACCGGGGCGCGGTACTTGACGGCAGCATCGCCCGAGTCATCAACCTCGACAAAGCCGCCCTCCTCCAGGTGCGCCAACGTGCGCGAAACGGCAGCGCGCGTCACGCCGGCCACGCGAGCCAGGTCGGCGCCGGTCATGCCGTCCTTACTGCGTTCCAGGTAGTACAGGCACATGACGTCGGAGCCCTTGAGGCCCAGCCTTGCGCCCTCGGACGTCTTGATACGCTGAATCTCCTTGTAGAGCCCGCTAATCAGTCCGACAAAATCCTCAAAACGTGTCTCGTCGTTCTGCTGCATGGGAGACGACCGCCTTTCGTTTGCATGATGCTAACGGGTAAACATCTTAGCCGCACTCAGCTACTGTCGCCTCCACGCAACCCATTTGTTAACCCATCAACATAAAAACCACCACAAAGGGGACTGGCACCTTTGTGGTGGTTTTGACCGGCGAGTATGATTTGCAGAAGTTACTACAGCTCCACGCGGGGATTGTCGCGAGTGATAAGCGTCTTAACGACAACCGTCGCTCCCAGATAGCGCTCGAGCAGCTCGGCTAAGCGATCGATCGCGGCCTGACAGTCCCCCATGCGCTCGGGCTCTACACACTCAATCGCCAGGAACGCATCGGCCGAATCGTCGGACAGGGCCGTTCGAACGCCATCTCGCCAGTTCCAGCAGCGGCACACGGCGCCCGCGTCATCGATGTAGGCGAGCTCGCCGGGCAGCGTCGGGTCATCCGCTTCCTCGCCAAGGGGCAGGAACGCATCGCCACCGTCGGTCACCTTCAAGCGAAGGTCTCCCTCGATTGCATGCAAATCCTCGCCTCCCACGGGCAGCGCGTAGGTCAGCGACACCGTGTTGTAAATATCCACCGCCGGTGTGATATGACCGACCGGCTTGCCTTTGAGCACGCGCTTGAGAAGGTTCTCAACTGAGCAACGCGCGCCCTTCTTGGTCTTGAACAGGCGATAGGCCTCGCGCCACGCCTTGACCGGCACGTTCTCGCTGATGGTATCGCTTGTCAGGTGGCGCTCTGCATCGATGTTGGCGCGGTCAAGCAGCGCGGCGATCGCATCCACGTCCTCCTGGGGAATCTGAGCCGTGGGCTTCATACCCTCCACGACCACCACACCAACCGCCGCCTGCGGAAACAACTCCCAAAATGAATCCTCGGCAATAAAGCTCTTCATACATACTCCCTTCATTGTGCGCGCCCGAGCGAGGGCACCTAAACAAAAAGCGCCCTTACGGCGGCCACCTTCAAAGTCCTACGGTGCCGCCACAAGAGCGCTTACGCTGTCCCCATCCGGAGAAGGGGACGATATGTCAGGCGTATTGTAACCCGAGTCATCCACACGAGCAAAACCACCACAAAGGTGCCTGCCCCCTTTGTGGTGGATATGGACTCGAGGCGATGCTAGTGGCGGAGTCCCAGCAGGCCGCGGCCACGATGACGGGCCTCGACGGGCACTTGGGCGTGCGGGCCGGCGGCCTTTACGGACTCGGGCAGATGCGAGTACTTCTTCTCGAAGTTCTCCTCAAACATCACCGCCAGGTTGTGCGCGGCTTCGTCGTAGCGCGCGGTGCTCTGCCAGTACTGGCGCGGCACCAAGATGCCGTCGGGCACACCGTGGCACGTAGTGGGAATGTCAACGTTAAAGATGTCGTCGTGCACGAACTCGCTATCCTCGATGGTGCCGTCGAGGGCGCGCGCGACCAACGAGCGCGTGTAGGCCAGCTCGATACGATGGCCCACGCCGTAGCCGCCGCCAATCCAGCCGGTGTTGACCAGATAGACGCGGGTGCGACCGTCGGCGATACGCTCGCCGAGCATCTTGGCGTAGACCATAGGGTCGAGCGGCATAAATGGCTCCCCGAACAGCGAGGAGAACGTGGGCGTGGGCTCGGTGACGCCGACCTCGGTGCCGGGGATCTTGGCAGTAAAGCCCGTCACAAAGTGATACATGGCGGCGTCGGCCGTCAGGCGCGAGATGGGCGGCAGCACGCCAAAGGCATCGCAGGTCAAAAACAGCACGACGCTCGGGGTAGTGCCCATGCCCTTGGTCCACGCGTTGGGGATATGCTCGACGGGATAGGCCACGCGTGTGTTGTGCGTGATGGAGACGTCGTCGTAGTTAGGCTTGCGGCCCTCGTCGAGCACCACGTTTTCGCAGATGGCGCCAAAGCGAACGGCGTTGAAGATCTCGGGCTCGTGGAACGCATCCAAGCCCTCGCACTTGGCGTAGCAGCCGCCCTCGATGTTGAAGATGCCCATGTCGGACCAGCCGTGCTCGTCATCGCCGATCAGAAGGCGCGTGGGGTTGGCCGAAAGCGTAGTCTTGCCGGTGCCCGACAGGCCAAAGAACACGGCCGTCTCGTGCGTGACGGGATCCATGCTGGCCGAGCAATGCATGGGCAGTACGTCGTCCTCGACGGGCAGCAGGTAATTCATGACGCTGAAGATGGACTTTTTGATCTCGCCGGAGTAGCCGGTGCCCGCAACCAAAATCACGCGCTCCTGGAAGTTGATGACCACCGCGGCACTGGAGTTGAGGCCCTTGATGGCGGGATCGCACTGGTAACCCGGCGCAGCGAGCACGCAGAAGTCCGGCTCGCCAGTACGAGCGATTTCACGGGCAAGTGGGCGAGCGAGCATCTGCTTAATGAAGAGCGCCTGGCTGGCACGCTCGCAGGCGACAAGCAGTCGGCGCGTGTGGTTGCGGTCGGCGCCGGCCATGCCGCGGGTGACGAACACGTCGCGCTCGTTGAGATAGTCGACGATACCGGCCTTGATGGCCTCGTAGCTCTCGATCGAAAGCGGTCGGTTGACGGCGCCCCAGGCGATCTTGTCGTGAACATCGGGGGTGTCGGCGATAAAGCGGTCGTTGGGCGAACGTCCGGTACGCTCCCCCGTCTCGATCACCAGCGCGCCGTTGGAGGCCATGCGACCTTCGTTGCGGCGGATGGCATGCTCGACAAGCTCGGCTGCCGGCAGGTCAACCAGCAGGCGGGGCTGGTTCTCGGCGGGGTCTTCGACCAGCGTAATGCCAAAGTTGGACAGAACTTCTGCAGGGGTAACACCTGGCATGGAGCCTCCTTTAAAAACGCGACACATGGACGCAGCGCGTACTTTACTCACGTAAAGCCCGTTGTACCCGATATACAAAACGTTTTTGCGGCAACAGCGAAGTGCCCGCCCAACGGTCAAAAATCGCAGGCAAGCGGCCTAGTCATTGGGAACGTTCTTGAACGACTAGTCGTTGGGGAAACTCATGGACAGGCAACAGCCAAGGAGTGTCCCCAGATGCCGGCACATAAGGAACGTCCCTAAGTGCCGACTACTGAATGGCGCCGCCGAAATTATTGAACAACCTGTTCAAAAACACGAACGAACACCGCCGCATCTATACTAGAACGCAGTAAGAGAAAGGAACCGCCTTGAGTTTCACGCCCCTCGATAGCATCCGCCGCGCCATCGCCCGCCGCAACGGCATCGCCAACCCCGCCGTAGCGAGCAACGACACCGCAAAGGCCCAGGGCGGACGTATCGAGAACGGCCTGTTCCCCGCCTCGCACACCGCCGAGGAGCTCGCGCGCATCCAGGAGCTGAGCCAGCGCAACGCCGGCGGCCCCGAAAGCAGCCAGGCCACGCGCCGTCGCCGCGAGCGCAATCGCGAGCCAGGCCCCATCCACCGCATGGTCAACGCCTGGTGGAACCGCCTGCTCGGCGCCGTCTACGGCGGCGGCTTCTCCATGCAGGAAGCCGAATACGAGGAGCACGCCACCCGCCGCGACTATCTCTGGAATACCCTGGGCACCGCCGTGTGGGGCTTCGCGTTTCCCCTGCTCACCATTGTGTCCACGCAGCTTGTGGGCGCCGAGGAAGCCGGTAAGTTCTCCATCGCCTTTGTCACCGGCACGCTCATCATGATCGCGTGCAACTACGGCGTGCGCAATTTTCAGGTCTCGGATATCGACGAAACGACGTCCTTTGCCTCCTACCAGCTCAACCGTTGGCTTTGCGGAGCGCTCGCCCTAGGCTGCGGCCTCATGTACAGCAGCGCCCGCGGCTATGACGCGCAGATGGCGACAATCGGTCTGGGCGTCTACCTGTATAAGGTGATCGACGGCGTGGGGGACGTGTACGAGGGCCGCCTGCAGCAGGCCGATAAACTCTACCTGGCCGGCATGAGCCAAACGCTACGCTCCGTCGGCGTCATCGTGGTCTTTAGCGTGGCGCTGTTCCTTACGCGCAGCATGCCCATCGCGGCCATGGCCATGGGTGTCACCGCCATCGCCTCGCTCGTGCTGGTCACCGCGCCGCTCGCCCTGCTCGAGACCGAAAAATCGCGCCGCGTGAGCCTGCTCGAGGTCGGCCACCTCTTCGCGCAGTGCGCCCCGCTCTTTGGTGCACTCTTTTTGTTCAACCTTATCGAGAGCATGCCCAAGTTTGTGATGGAAGGCACGCTGGCCTACAAATATCAGCTGTACTTTAATGCCCTATTCTTTCCGGCGCAGGCCATTTTGCTGAGCATTGGATTTATCTATAAACCGCAGCTCTTACGCTTGTTGAGCATTTGGGCGAACCCGCGTCAGCGTAGGCGCTTTGACTTAATTATTGTCGCTGTCATGGCGCTCATCGTGGTCATTACCGCCGCATGCGCTGCGTTTATGGCGGGCCCAGGCATTCCCATCATGAGCTTTATGTACGGACTCAGTTTTGAGCGCTACCGCACATTGGCGCTGCTGATGGTCGTCGCCGGAGGCATCACCGCGGCCATCGACTTTATCTACGCCATTATCACGGTGCTGCGCCACGCTGGAGACGTCACCAAGATCTACCTGATCTGCTTTGCCGTGAGCGTGGTGCTCCCGGTAATCCTCATCAACCTACTGGGCCTGATGGGTGCCGTCGTGAGCTACCTGGCCATCATGGCCCTGCTGCTGGTGTTGCTGATAATCGAGTACGTCCACATCCGCCAGCGCATCGAGCGCGACCGAAACCCGTACGGCGCCTAATTAGCTGCCCCGGTCACCGGAATTTGCGATGGAATTACCCGGGCTGGGGTCTCGTTGCGGGCAATACGCATCACGCAAAACTAAGTGAGTAGACTTTTACGGAATCACCGACCACGCCAACAAAGCACAAGTCTGTGACCTGCGGTTTTGTTGAGGCAAATATGTTGGGTGCTCAGCATTTCCAAAAAAGTCTACTCACTTAACCAGCGGGCAGCCAAATGATTATTTAGTCCCCGTCCCAGAAAAATCAATTAGAGGGCAGAAGGGCAAAAGTAGTCAAAAAAGCCCCGTCCCAAATTCGCTACCCTTTGCAACGATTATTCGCCCGGGTTGATGTTCGCATAGAACTCGGCCCCGTCGTCCAGGCGCAGGATGCCCACGCGGCCGAACTCGGAACCGGTGGCCGCCGCGCAGTCGATGTCGATGCGGTCGGGCACGCCGGCGGTATCCTCGCCGCCCAGGCGCACAATCTGTCCGCGCCCCGACTCCTCGTCAAGTCCCGCCAGGCCGCCTACCTCGCAATAACGCCCGAGCGACACCGTGGGCGTGTGACCGCTCACCACGACCGGACCCTTGCCCTCGGCAGATAGCAGCCCCGTCGGGGCATCCCAATAGCCATGGCGAATCCACAGCAAGTCATCGGACGACTGCACGGCGAGCATTTGCTGCAGCAACTCGTTATCGGCATCAACCGCTCCCCTGCCGTCGGCGCAATCGACACCATGCTCAAGCAAAAACGCACGCGCCGCCTCGGTCTGAATGCCGGCGTGCACCAGCAGATACGGTCGCTCGGCAGTCTCTGCCACCGCATAGAGCGGCAGAGCAGCAGCCCAGCGTACCAGCTCCTCGTATGCCTCAAACTCCATTTCGTTGAGCTGCTCGCGAGTCGTCCAGCCACCGTTGATATCCCATGTCTCGGCATCGAGCGGGTCCTGGCCAATAATGGCATCGAGCATAATCTGCTCGTGGTTACCCTTGAGCACGCGCGCGTTGGGCAGCGATCGCACCAGTTTAATAACGCCGACCGGATCGGGACCGCGGTCGATCATGTCGCCCAGCACGTACAGCGTATCTTCGGACGCCAGCGAAATCTTGGACAGGGCCTCGTCAAGCGCACGCACGTGTCCGTGAGCATCAGATGTCACATAGATCGCCATGGTACGCCTTTCCTCGCCTTACCTTTAAAGCTCTGTCGTCGCAACTCAAAACTTCAAGTTAAACTTAAACGTTATCCATTGTACTCCGTTGCGGTAAAGCTGAAAAGTAGGTACGAGCCGCCGCCAATGGTCTAGAAAAACGGCGCCGCCTGTGACGATATCGCGAACGCCCTCCGTTCAACCCATAAACCCACCACCTTTGGGTACAAATAACCGAAGACAGCTGACCGTGCCACGCCAACCACCCAGGAGCGGACACTATCCATGAACCAGATACTTCTTTTTATCGGCCTCGTCATCATTTTGTGCCTGACCATCAAACCCGTCGGGAAAAAACTCCCCTTCCCCACCCTGCTCATCTTTATCGCGCTGGGCATGCTGCTGGGCGTCAATGGGCCGGCGCACATCGACTTTAGCGACTACGCGCTCACCGAAACCGTCTGCAGCACGGCGCTGTTGTTCATCATGTTCTACGGCGGCTTTAACACCAACATCGACCGCGCCAAGCCCGTCGCAGTACCCGCAGTGCTGCTGAGCACGCTCGGCGTCATCGCCACTGCCAGCATCGCGGGCGCCTTTGCGCACTTCGCACTGGGCTTCGACTGGATCGGCGGCCTGCTGCTGGGCTCGGTCGTGGCGTCGACCGACGCGGCCAGCGTCTTTAGCGTGCTGCGCGAGCACAACCTGTCGCTAAAGGGCGGCACCGACTCGCTGCTCGAGGTCGAATCGGGCTCCAACGACCCCGTCGCCTACATGCTCACCGCAGTACTCGCCACCCTAGCGGCCGGCGGCGACATCGACATTCCCGTGCTGCTGGCCAAGCAGATCATCCTGGGCGTGGGGCTGGGCCTTGCCATCGGCTGGACATCCAGCCGTCTGATTGAACGCGCACACGCAACGGCGGAGGGCGCGCAGACTATCTTTTTGTTCGCCGTGGCAATCGTCGCCTACGCGCTGCCGAGCTACCTGGGCGGCAACGGCTTTTTGGCCGTATACCTGGCAGGCATTGTGCTGGGTGCCAGCGACATCACCGGCAAGGTCGAGATGGCGCACTTTTTTGACACCCTCACCGAGATGGCCGAGATGACCATCTTCTTTTTGCTCGGCCTGCTCGTGACGCCCGCACGTCTGCCGCAAATGCTGTTGCCAGGCCTGGCGCTCATGGCGTTTATGCTCTTTGTGAGCCGCCCCATCGCCGTCGGCCTGCTGCTAGCGCCCTTTAAGACGAGCCCCCGCCAGGTCGCGCTCGTAAGCTGGGCGGGCCTGCGCGGCGCGGCTTCGGTCGTGTTTAGCCTCTTTGCCGTGGTGGCCGGTGTCCCCGGCGGTCACGACCTGTTTGACCTGGTCTTTGTGATTGCCGTGTCGAGCATTGTGGTGCAGGGCTCACTGCTACCGGCGGTGGCAATGAAGCTCGACATGATCGACGCGGAAGGCGACGTGCGCCGTACGTTTAACGATTACCGCGACGAGGACGGCATGTCGTTTGTCAAGCTCAAGGTGGGCGCGGACCATCCGTTTGCCGGGCGCTCGCTCGCCGATATTGGCAGCGCAACGGACATGCTGGTGGTCCTGGTGCTGCGCGACGGTACGCACCCGGTGCTGCCCAACGGCGATACCGTAATTGAAGAAGGCGACCTTCTGGTGATGGCCGCGCCGACGTTTGAAGAGCGTGCCGAGGTTACGCTGCGTGAGGTCACCGTGACACCCCACGGCCGCTTAGCTGGACAGCGCCTGCGCGATGTGCCGCAAGGCAAGCACCCGTTTATCGTGGTGATGCTCAAGCGCGACGGCCAAACGATCATCCCCGACGGCAACACCCTCATATACGCTGGCGACGAAGCCGTCATTGCCACGCTAGCGTCGTAGCGGCCAGGGGGTTGCCATCCCAAATTGGCTACATTTGAGCATCAATCGCCCCGGCTGGAGTCTCGTTGCGGACAATTAACGTCTCTCAAAACTAAGTGAGTAGACTTTTGTCGAATCGCCGACCACGTCACCAAAGCACAAGTCTGTGACCTGCGGGTTTGTTGAGGCAAATATGTCGGGTGCTCAGGATTTCCAATAAAGCCTACTCACTTAGCCAGCTAGCAGTCAAAATAGAACGGTCGCGAGCTCGTTAGACTCCATTGCGACGGCTTGTCTTGCACTTTCGCGCAGCTGCGGGCGCAGACGCCCCGTCCCAAATTAGCCACTCTAGTCATCGTCGACGGCAAAGTCGCGGAGGTCGAGGCCTTCGCGTTCGGCTCGGGCTAGGAGCTCTTGGGGCGACTCGTCCTCGATATCCATCACGTCGAGCATGGCAGCCGGAAAGCCCACGCCTGCCGCACTCCCTGCGCAATCGAGCAGGCTCTCGCGCAGCTGGTCTACATCAACTTCGATCTTCATGGTGCAACCTCCTACCTTACGCAGCATTCGCATAAGCCGCACACCCTAAAGGAGTAAAAGCAGACCGATAGGGCTTTGGCTTGCGCTTTTGCGTGCCGTACCGTACCGTTGAGCTTCGTTTTGCACAAGAGCCATGATAAAGCGGCCGAGCGACATTGGGATTGTGACAAAGGGGCCGTCCCTTTGTCACAATCATTCGCAGAGTTAGGCAAGTTTAGGAGCGTTTGCAATTACGTCGGCAATCGCCTCTATGCCCTCTCCCTGGCCCAGAATGAAGCACTTCCAGTCGATGTCTTGGGTATGCGCAAACTCATCGGCGCGCGAAGCGCTAAAGAGCATTACGCGGCTCTTCTTCCACAGCAGGGCGGGATGCAGCTTAAAGTCGGTACTCTCAATACAAACCACCGCGTCTTTGCGAGGCATCTCTAGCTTGCTGCTCTTGACCAACTCTTTCAACTTTTGGATGTCGGTAATCTCCTTACCCACAGAACAGCTGTTGAGCAGGTCCTTCCACACGTGAAAATACGGCTTGCCTTCATAGGAAGCCCCTTCAGCCACGACGGATGTCGATAGGCCGGTAGGCCGCTTAGCAACTGCATGTCTAACCTTGGGAGCCGCCTTGGCAGAATCGTCCGCAGGCTTCTCATCGATGCCCAAAACCTGAGCAACGTAGTCGTCATTGCCCAGGAAGTACTCCTCGACCACGTCCCATCGCTCGGAATCGCTCATCGTGGAGCGGAAGAAGCCCCTAATAACCTTGGACGAATACTCGTGACGATCGTTAAGCTCGCGCAACACGCCGTTGGAATACCTGCTGTCCGAAGCGAGCGCCTTAATCTTCGAAGCATCATTAAGACGAATGAAGATTTCCGGATTGTCGCCGCCCTTTACCGTGTACGTGGCAAGCTTGAGAATCTCCAGGATCTCGGCCAGCGCATAGCGAGCGTCAAGCGCCTTGTTGTCCAGATAGCGTCTACAATGCTTGCTACCCTCGGGAGGCTGCAACCTTCCAAGCGTCTGGGTCAGATTGCTCATGGCCGCCTGAAGCTCGCGCCCGATTACGCCATAGCGAACATCCTGCGCGCGGCTATAGGTATTCCTCGAAGACCTATTGAATCGTTTGATGCACTTAAAGGACCGGTCGGATCCAAAGTGCCCGCCACTATCGACCGGGCGGACAAACGCATTCAACAGCGCAGACGGCTTCTTAACCTCCAGAGACGTCCCCTCAAGCTGATGGGTAAGCTCTTTCGTAAACTCCTTCTCCGAAAAATCGCCCTCACGCGCTAAGCCCATAAACGTCTTGTGCAGCGCCTCGGCAAATGCAGACAGCGTCGACGTCGCCTCATCAAACGGCATGGAGTAATTAATGTCGAGCGCCAGGCGGTTCGAAAGCGCGGGCTCCCCCGTCGGCGAACAAATCTTGCCCGTGAACAGCTGGCGCTTAAAATCGGCAAAGGTCAGGTTGCTAAACTCGTTGGCCCACATGTCACCAACGTTGAGCTCATAGATTGCACCCATGTCCGAGATCTTGACGGCATGCTGTCCCGCGCGATTCTCGTAACGTGTATGGGCCTCGCTAATCTTTCGCAAATACTTACCGTAGGACGCAGTAAAGCTACGTTCGGCAGCCTGCTCAATGCAAACAACTGCTTGGTATACGACACCTTGGGGCGAACGACGATAACCGGGAAGTTGAACTTATCCTCAAGGTCGCGCGAGATCATCATCAGGGCCGATTTAACGCGATTGGTCTTACGGTCCTCATCCTTCTCGTTCGTAAACAGGTAGGAGAACGTATTGGGCGATACCAGGAAGTTCTGGCTGCGGTCTTTTTGCGGCGCAGAAGCATAGACCTCGTACAGCTTGGCCATAATCTCTTTGAGCTGCCACTGGCTAAACTTCGATAACGCATACAGCGTCTCGGAATAGCGAACGTCCTGCATAAAGAAGTCGATGCAGGCCTTGGCCCCCAAGCCGCGCTTGCGACCGCCACGACCAATTTCCTGAATATAGTCGGACAGATTGCCCGTCGGGGCGTAGTGGTACACGGCATCGATGTCATCGATATCGATGCCCATGCCAAACGCCTTGGTGCTCACAAGCACCCTGCAGCTGCCCGACGCAAACGCGTCTTGAACGATCTTCTTGTACGCGGCATCTTTGCCGCCGTGATAGCCCAAGACCTTGGAATTAGAAACGCTGCGTTGATCGATGATCGCATTGACATGACTCTGATATGGGCAATAGACAATGGCATGGCGGTTGTCGCGCACAGCCTTATCAATCCACTGCTCGGCGAGGTCGGTTTTTACCTCTTCGATGGGACCGGGCAGCTCGCTTTTACTTCTCCAGACAATATCGAAGGAGATGTCGTTACGACGAGGGTTGCCCAGGAACGTCTTGCAGTTGCCAAGCTCCAGGTCGGCAACCGTATGCGAAACGACATCATCGCGTCCGCCGTAAACAGCCGTGGCGGTAAGGCAGAAGATCGGAAAGCTCATACCGTTTTTGCGAAGCTTAGACAGATACGGTCCCAGATACCAGTAGTCCGGGCGGAAATCTTTACCCCAAGAGGTAACAGTGTGGACCTCGTCAATGACGACAAGACCGAGCTCGCGGCCGTTGAGAATTGCCTGGATCGAGGACTCCAGCAAGAGTTCCGGAGACAGGTAGATGATGGAGGCCTCGCCGCTTTTAACGCGGTCGAGGGATTCAAGACGCTCGCCATAGGGAATGTCCGAGTTAATGGCAACGACATTCTTAACGCCACGTTTCCGCAAGTTAGCGACCTGGTCGATCATTAGGGCCTTCAGCGGCTCAATAACCAGCGTGACCAGCTGATATTTCCGAGCAAGATACAGCGCCGGAATCTGGAACAGAATGGACTTGCCCGCACCCGTGGGCGCCGTTACAAACACATTCCTGTAATCGACGGAGCCCGCATGGGCAGCCTCGGCCTGCTTTACGACAAACTCAGAGATAGCACCCTGAGACACCGTTTCCATCTCGTTGTCAAAGTCGGGATTCTTGTAAAAACGAAGATTCCTAAACGAGGCGTCCTTGCCCCAGTAATGCTGAAGCACCGAAAGCAGGCGGCCCGACTCCTCGACCTTTTCCTCTTGGTCTTGCTGTGCCACAAAGGAAACGGATAGACCCAGCACATGGGTAACAGAAGCGACCGCCTCCAGAGCGGACCTATAGCTCTCAAGTTCCCGAGCGTTCACCAAAACACAGGCAGGACCAGCCGTGCCATCTAGCAAGCCCAGACGGTATTCCAAAAACGCAGCCGACGAAACAGGGACGACGCCCCCAGAAATTGCCGAAGCATCACCCAGTGCAAAAGAAGCACGGTCAAACAGATCGATAACTTCCCACTCAGAAAACTCATCCGGAATGATCGGCGTTACAAGATGCGCACTTCCAACCCTTACCGACTTGGCGTAGTACTTAGAAAGTCCCGTTGTATCGGGTGTCATATCGTCAAAAGATGACTCAAAGTCATTGAGCAGATCCGGGTCAACGGGAGAAGGAACGCCCTCACCATCAAGGAACAGGTTGTTCCGCACGACAACGATCTTGCCATCGAACAGCTCGTTAATCGTCCCGCGCAGCTCTAGAAGCTGCTCAAACAACATCAAAACTGGACCATCCGCCGAAAGAATTTGAGCCACGGCCGTCCTCTTTTGCCGAACAAATTCGGACGGAGAAAAGAACGGGGCTGATTCGTCAGCAACGACGCCGGGGATTGAATACTCATTGCATGCCAGGGTTTTGGCAAGACGAGAGGTCAGTCCGCAAAAAGCATAGATGGATGGTTGCGAACAGCCCTCCAAAAGCTCGTCGATTCTATTACCAAGGGCAAACCCATTACCGTTATAGCGCTCTGCCATTATCTCCTCCTCCAACCAAATACTGCTTCAACTTAGCCCACTGACCGCTCGCATTTGTTGAGCAACAAATGCGAGCGGTCAGTATTAGGCTGTGACCGTAAAAATCGAAGGCTTGATGCCCTCGACGAGCGCCTGTTCGCCGTGACCAAGAACTTCCTGGCGCTTGGTGAGCCGGTAGACGCACCAGCGGAAGAAGAACCGCAAATGAAGGCACCCTCGGCTGTGCCAAAGACGCCTGGAACCGGCGCAAATGGCGATGCGAACATCTTCGGCATGGGACGCGGGTAGCGGCTAAAGCCCCAGCTCGCCGATGACCCGCCTCATAGTGGGTGCCCATTCAAGTTGTTGGTCGATGAAGCCGGGCCAAGCGGCCTCGTTGTCCTTGATCTTGCAGCCGTCCTTGTAGAAGCGAAGGCCCGACGCCTTCTTGGCGTCGAAGGGCGTGGCGGAAAGGCCGAGGCGTTCCTCGAACAGAACGGCATTGTCGATAGCCTTGTGGCCGATTTCCTTGTCGTCGGGCACGTAGAACTCAATGCCAATGCGGCCGTGCAGCCCGTCTACCTAACCAAAAACGGGTCGGCATCGCTTGTCGTCATGGATGCCGAGGCCTATGACGAGCAGACGAGCGCACTAACCGCCATTCAGGAGCGCGAAGAACGCATCCAGCGAGCCATCACGCGTGGCTACGACGACTTAGTGAACGGTCGTGTGCGGCCTTGGAAACAGGCCAAGGCAGATGCAGATCGCATCAGGGCAGCTCGCCATGAAATTGGATAACGCAGACGTCGAGTTCTACTCAGAGCTCGACGAACTTGATGAGCCTTTTGATGTTGTCATGACTGACGAGGCACTCTATGCCTATGCCGAGATTCCTTCGAAGCGAGTCTACGCCAGAATCGGCAACCTCATCGACTTTCTAGCCGAGCATCCTTATTTTGGAGAAGAATACAGCCCCTACTATCAGGCGGCCTTTCCGCCCATTGACTGCAGGGTCTTCTTTTGCGCGCACTACGGCGTGTACTACCACGTGGATGTTGAGCAGCGAAACATCAGCATCCTGGCAATCGAGGACCATCGAAAGAACCCTTTGAGTAGATTCAAACTACTCAAGTAGCCTCCCCCATGTAACCATCCTGTAAATCATAGCGGCGCAGTCGAGTTTTACCGTGATGCGGTCGCGCCTGGCGCTCCACTGTGCTAAAGTATCCCGAACGTTCAAACGACTACGAGGGGGAACTAGAAGATGGCACGTGTGCACAACTTCTCAGCTGGCCCGGCCGCGCTGCCTACAAGCGTACTCGCCGAGATCGCCGACGAGATGATGGACTACCGCGGTTGCGGCATGTCCGTGCTCGAGATGAGCCATCGATCTAGCATGTACCAGCAGATCATCGACGACGCCGAGGCAACCCTGCGCCGCCTGCTGAGCATCCCCGACAACTACCGTGTCCTGTTTTTGCAGGGCGGCGCCACGCTGCAGTTTGCGGGCATCCCCATGAACCTCATGCGCCGCGGTCGCGCCGGCTACGTCGTGACCGGCAACTTTGCCAACAAGGCGTACAAGGAGGCCACCAAGTACGGCGAGGCCGTGCTGCTCGCGAGCTCCGAGGACACCAATTTCGACCGCATACCCACCATGGCCGACATCAACGCGCGCATTGCCGCCGAGGCCGCGGGCGACGGGCTCGACTACGTCTACATCTGCCAGAACAACACCATCTTTGGCACCATGTACCACGAGCTGCCCAACTGCGGCGACGTACCGCTGGTCGCCGATGTCTCGAGTTGCTTTCTGTCGCAGCCGCTCGACGTCGAGCGCTACGGGCTCATTTACGCCGGCGCGCAGAAAAACGCCGGCGCCGCGGGCGTGACCGTGGTCATCGTGCGCGACGACCTCATCGCAGATGGCTCCGCCTTTGCGCAGACGCCGCAGTACATGGACCTCAAGGCCCAGGCCGCCAAGGGCTCCATGCTCAACACGCCCAACACCTTTGGCATCTACGTGTGCGGCAAGGTGTTCCACTGGGTCGAGGAGACCGGCGGACTTACCGCCATGGCCGAGCGCAACTGGGCCAAGGCCAACCTGCTCTATGACCTGCTCGAGAACAGCAAACTATTCCACGGCACCGCGCAGACAGACAGTCGCTCCATCGCCAACGTCACCTTCCGCACCGGCGATGCCGACCTCGACGCCGCCTTTGTCGCAGGCGCGGCCGAGCACCAGATTCAAAACGTCAAGGGCCATCGCCTAGTGGGCGGCATGCGCGCCAGCGTCTACAACGCCGTAACCATGGAAGACGTGCGGGCACTGGCCTCGTTCATGAAGGACTTCGAAGCGCAGCATAGTTTGAGCCCGCGATCTAACTAGCCCGCAGCACGCGGGCCGACCAGCCACCTCAGACCACCCTGTTTAGATAAAAACCTGCTAAGGAGTTTTCCATGCGTAAGATAAAGACCATCGACGACATCACCAAGGACGGCAAAGTTGAGTTTGGCGAGGGCTACGAGTTTGTGGGCACCGCCGAGGAGGCCGACGCCATCCTGATGCGCTCGACCGACCTGCACGGCTACGAGCTGCCCGAGGGCATCCGCGCCATCGCCCGCTGCGGTGCCGGCGTCAACAACATCCCCGTCGAGGAGTACGCCAAGAAGGGCGTCGTCGTCTTTAACTCCCCCGGCGCCAACAGCAACGCCGTCAAGGAGCTCGTCCTAGGCATGCTGGTGCTTTCGAGCCGCGGCGTAGTGCAGTCGATGAACTGGGTGCGCGACAACGCCGACGACCCCGAGATTCAGGTCGATGCCGAGAAGGCCAAGAAGGCCTTTGTGGGCCGCGAGCTCAAGGGCAAGCGCATCGGCGTCATCGGCCTGGGCAACGTGGGCTCCAAGGTAGCCAACGCCTGCGTCGATCTGGGCATGGACGTTTACGGCTACGACCCGTTCATTTCCGTTGAGCACGCGTGGGTGCTGAGCCGCGAGGTGCAGCGCGTGGGCACGCTCGAGGATCTCTGCCGCGGCTGCGACTACCTCACCGTGCACGTGCCCAGCAAGGCAGACACCATCGGCATGATCAGCACCGAGCAGATTAACCTGCTGGCACCCGGCGCCGTGCTCATCAACTACGCGCGCGAAACCATCATTGACGAGGACGCCGTCGACGCTGCCCTGCGCGAGGGCAAGCTGAGCTGGTTTAGCTGCGACTTTGCCACGCCCAAGACCGTCAAGATGCCCAATACGTTTATCACCACGCACTCGGGCGCCGGCACCGGCGAAGCCGAGGCCAACTGCGCCGACATGGCCATCAGCGAGCTCAAGGATTACCTGGAGAACGGTAACATCGCGCACAGCGTCAACTACCCCGCCTGCAGCATGGGCAAGGCGCGCGCCGCGAGCCGCATTGCCTGCCTGCATGCCAACGTGCCCAACATGATCGGCCAGATCACGGCCATCCTGGCCAAGGACAACGCCAACGTGCAGCGCATGACCAACGAGTCCGCCGGCGAGAACGCCTACACCATGTTCGACACCGATGAGCACCTGAACAGCAGCACGATCGAGGCGCTTAAGCAGATTCCGTCGATGTATCGCGTGCGCGTGATCAAGTAGCGTCGGCGCCAAGCCTGCCAGACAGGCCATGAAGCCCATTCGGCCCCCGTTTTCACGAAACGGGGGCCGATTTCGTTGCTCCGGACGACTTTAGAAATGATACCCAGAACAAGTTTTTTCGGATAATCGACAGTAAGACCCAAATCACCAAGCGCACCCCTTTTGATAAACAACTTTATCAGGGACTTTAGTGGGTAATAATCGATTTCTATATGCCGAATGTAAGTTGACTGTCCATTTTCCGAAACAACTTATTCTAGATAGCATTTTTAATGCCCTTCCAAGGCGAAACTGAAGCCTTTTTGCGACCAGAACTCTAGCTCGCGCTACCGTTTACCCACCGCGCGACTACATTCCCGCCCAATCGATAAAAATCTCTTCACGAAGCCGCCGTTCGAGCTCCTGCTGCCGAGGCGTCTTGTCTTTCAGTGGCGCATCGAGATAGGACATAATGAGCTCCATCACCACGCGGAAGGCATCAGAGTCGGCCAGCTGGCCATAGGTCATCAGAACGACGGGATATCCCATCGCTTGCAGCGCCGTCGTTCGATCGGAGTCCGAGATCTTGGATTCAATGGATCCATGAATGGCTTTACCTTGGCATTCAACCAGGCACTCTCGGCTGCCGTCCTTATTTGCCAGCAGGATATCGGCATAGCGCCTATCAAGCCCCGAAATCAGACGGGCACTGCGCGTCATACGAATCTCAACGTTATTGGTAAGGCGCAGCCCTTCGCCGCCGCGCAACCTCGTAAGGCCAAACAGCATCGAAGCCTGGACCTCAAGCGGCGATGCCGCCACCCCCGTAATGCATTTCGCGGCACGTGTGAACGATTTAGCACCGCGGAGCCCCGGGATCTTATCGACGTACTCTGTAAGTTCAGAGAACTCGATCAAGGGCGGTCGTTTCCACAGGTCCGTTGGATTCCCCGAGACATCCTTTACATTTTCCCAACCCAACCGTGCGTCACCCCACCGGTCCCCATATGCCTGCACAAGTGCCGACTTTACCTGAGGCGCAATCTTGCACACGGCAAAGGTGCCGCACATCTCATACATGCACATGATCAGACGCTCGTTTGAGACCGAGAAAGCCAGGGTCAGCAGGGTAAAGGGCGGGGACGCGACATCGAGGCCAAACTCTGTCTGCCGCACGGAGCCAAACGGCCTCTCCCCGTTCCAAACATGCCTGACAATGCGATCGCCCTTACGCCCGCAGCCGCCCTGCGACAACACGTGTAACGGGGTGCCCAGGAAATGCTTGACGAGGGGATGCTCACAAAGATGCTCCCTGCGCGGATCGTCCGCAGAATCGGGCAGGTCCGGCATTATCGCCAAGACCTGTGGAGGTATCCGGTGATACCGAAAGGCAGATATGTCGCACAGCATGTCGTCCATGAAGGGTACGTACCCACCGCGTCGTTTGTAAACCCGCCTGGACGGCAAACGCGCTGGCTCGGCCTGCGAACGGTAAATACCGCTGCGCGCACGCCGCAGATCTCTCAGGAGGCTTACAATCGGTTTGGAAAGCAGACTGATTGTGAGGTTGCATATGGTTGATGAGGACTTTGCCTGGCGGCTTGCGCAGGAGCTCGTGCGGATCGACAGCTCAGACCCGGGCGCGTATGAGGATGAAATTGAGCGGTATATCAAAGCGCTGGTTGAGGCTCAGCTGGAGCGGTTGAGTCGTCCGGTACTCCATGCCGTGCAGATCGAGGAACTCGAGGTGCTGCCCGGGCGCCGCAACCTTAAAGTCGCCGTGCCGGGCCAAAGCGACGAGCCGCGGCTGGTCTATATCTGCCACATGGATACCGTCACCTTGGGTGATGGCTGGGACGCAAACACGCCGCCGCTCGGGGCGGTTGTACGCAACGACAAACTCTATGGCCGGGGCGCCTGCGACATGAAGGGTGGCCTGGCCTGCGCCATTGCCGCACTGGTCCATACGCTCGAGCGCGTGGCGGCGGATGGCGCGCTGCCACGCCGCGGCTTTTCGCTCATCTGCTCGGTCGACGAGGAAGACTTCATTCGCGGCTCAGAGGCCGCGATCGATGCTGGCTGGGTCGGCTCGCGCGAATGGGTGCTGGACACCGAACCCACCGACGGACAGATCCAGGTGGCGCACAAGGGGCGTACGTGGTTCGAGATCGAGATGGCCGGCGTCACGGCTCATGCAAGCCAGCCTTGGAAGGGCACCGACGCCGTCGCCGCCATGGCCGAGGTCGTGTGCTCGCTTCGTCGCACGTTTGCGACGCTGCCCGTGCATGATGAGCTGGGTCCTTCGACCATCACGTTTGGACAGATAGAGGGCGGCTATCGCCCCTATGTCGTGCCCGACCACGCCAAGGTCTGGGTCGACATGCGCCTGACACCGCCGACCGACACGACCGCCGCGATCAACATGGTCGAGCAGGCCATTGCCGCCGCCGAGGACGCCGTTCCCGGTTGCCATGGCAGCTACACCGTGACGGGCGACCGACCCGCCATCGAGCGCGACCCGAGCTCTCCCCTTCTAGCAGCGCTCAAGCGTGCCGCCGATGGCGTGACGGACGCGGACACGACCGTCGGCTTCTTTACCGGCTACACCGATACCGCCGTCATTGCCGGCAAGACAGGCAACCGCAATTGTATGAGCTACGGCCCCGGCTCGTTGGCGCTCGCGCACAAGCCCAACGAGTATGTGCCCCATGCCGATATCGTTCGCTGCCAAAACGTGCTCATCGCGCTCGCCGATAACGTGCTCTGGGACGCGAATGGACAAGTTGGGGCATAATAAGCCGCGAACAAACCGACTCGCGCGTTAGGACCGCCCATGAAAGCACTTCCGTTTCCCTGCATCCGCCCGGCTCAGGACCGTGTGCTCGAGGCGCTGCCTGCGATGGGCGGTATCCTGAGCGGCAACGACGCCCTGCGCGGCGCCATTGCTGACGGCCTAATGCTCAAGGATCCAGGCGCGGCGTATTACGTGTACGAATGCTCGGGCGAGCCGGGTCGCGCGACGGGTGTCGTGGCGATTTGCCCGGTTAACGTACTGACGGGTAGCGACGAGGCTGCCGCTAAGAGCGTCGACGCACTCGCCGCCGCGCGCGCGATCGCCGAGCTTAAGGTGCAGCCCCGCCCTGTAACGCTCGCCTACGAAGCCTCGCCCGTCATGGATATCATCCTTGGCGCCGCCAAAGAAGGAGCGTCGCTTTATGCCGTCACCGACCCCACCGGCATTACGCATCGCGTATGGGAGGTCAAGCGCGAGGACGCCGTCGGAGCCATCCGTGCCATGCTCGATCAGGCGCCCGAGCCGGTACTGGCCGACGACCCGGCCTATGCCGCCGCTCTCGCTGGAGCGTCGCAGCTCCTGGTCGACGAGGCCCGCGCTGTCGGAACGTATACGGGCAAGGAGCCGTTCAACTTTACCGTAGTCGTGCTCTTCCCCGCCGCTCAGGTCAGCGGCGCCGCGCCGCAGGTCCCGACGGGGCTGCTCACCCACCAGATTGCGCGGTTCTAGAGGGCTCAGGCGCTCAGCACAAAACTCGGCACCCAAACACACAAGAGGCGGAGATGCAGCGTCATCGTCTGCGTCCCCGCCCCTTTTTATCGCGCAACCATATTGGCGAGCAGCACCGCTGCGCCCGCTTCCGCGCTCGCGCTACCCGCGCTGCGGGCCGGCTGCCGCCACGAGCGGCTCAAGCCCCAGCTCGCGCGCGTAGTCTTCCTGCGTAAAGATCTCAACCAGTTCAAACGTATCGGTCGTATCGTCAAACACGAAATGCAGCACCGAACAGTTGCCCGGCACGCGCTCGCGCTCGTCGGCCGCCGCTCCCCTCACGTGGTCCAAAAACTCCTTGATGGCCGATCCGTGGCTCACCGCAAGTACGCAGGTGTGATCAGGCTTCTGCATGAGCTCGGTCAGCGTCGCCACCATGCGCTTACGCACCTGCATCTGGCCCTCGCCGCCAAACTGACGATAGAAATCGCGCCACGGGCGCTCGGGCATAAGCATCACGCGCTCGGCCTCAAAGTCGCCAAAGAACCATTCGCGCAGGCCGTCCAGGCGCTCGTACGCCAAGCCCGGCCACAAGTTGGCGATAGTCTGCTCGGTGCGATGAAGTGTGGAGGTGTAGGCATGATCGGGTTCAATGCCGCGCGCACGTAAGAACATGCCGGCACGTGCCGCCTGGTCGCATCCCAGCTGCGTGAGCGGCGAGTCACTCCAACCCTGAATAATGCGCTTAAGGTTGAATATTGTCTGCCCATGACGAACCAGATACAGGTCTTTATTCATAGGGGTCCTTTCGTTCGTTACCAATCAAGGAGCGAAAACGCACCGTCGCAATAGTCAAAATGAAGCACGGCACCGTTGTCGGGTAGCTCTCCCCCGCCAGTCACATACTCAAGAAACTCCTGGCAGGAAGAGCCGTGGGAGACTGCCAGCACACAGTCGTGCTGCGGCCTGGCCATGATGTGGGACAGCGCCGCGACCATGCGCGACTGGAGCTCGCCTTCAGACTCGCCACCAAAGGCCACCGGATAATCGCCCCAGGGCTGCGGCGGCATCTCGCGATTTGATGTACCCTCCAGCGAGCCCAAATGCCACTCGCGCAGGTCATCGACCAGCTCTATCGAGCGGCCCTCACCAGCAATTAGCTCAGCCGTATGCCGCGCCCGGCCCAACGGCGAGGAATACACACGGTCAAAGGTCACGCCACGCGCCTCAAACGCCGCGCGCGTCGCCAGCGCCTGCTCGCGCCCGCGCGCCGTAAGCGGCGAATCGTGCCCACCCTGCAAAATGTTCTGCACATTGAGCTCAGTCTGCCCATGCCGCACCAAATACAAATCTGCCACACGTCCTCCCCTCGCACCACCGCAAAGGGGACAGGTACCTTTGTGGTGGTTTACCGCCGGATCACACCGCGGTGACGCTCAGCTACACCAGTACGTCGGCAAGCGGGCGCTTGGGTACGTGGTGCACCTGCGCCTCGTCGCGCCAGTAATTAATTGAGCCGTCGGGGTTGGAATCGATCGCATCAATCACCTGCGTCTCGGCCGGAACGCCAAACGCCATGATCAGCTTGAGCTCATACTTGTCGCTATCGAGCCCCATGGCATCGATCGCGTGGGGCGTAAAGGCCTTGAACATGCAGGCAGCCACCTCGGGCGTGGCGCTGCGGGCGGCGAGCATCATCGTCTGCGCGGCAATGCCCGTGTCGACCTCGGTAATAGGAGCGGCGGGCTTGCCCGGAACGGCGCGCTCGGCAAGAATCGCGATGTAGCCGGTCGGGCGCTCGCCCTCGGCAGGACCCGACCAGTCCTTAAGCGCGCCGGCCCATGCAAGCTCGTCAAACACGCGAGCGCAGTCCTCGGAACCGCTTACCACATGAAAACGCAGACGCTGAGCATTGGCGCCGCAGGGAGCCAGGTGCGCCAGTTCCGCCAGCTCGAGCAAAAACTCGCGCGGCACGCGCATGGACTCGTCAAAGCGACGGCACGTACGGGCGCGGCGGACCAGCGCGTCAAACGTGTCCAGGCCGAGCTTTTCGCAACCTTGCTTTGCCATCGACTCCGCGCTAGACGGCGCCGCGGGAACTGTTTCGTTCATAGGGACCCCCAATTTCGGGCAATTGTTCTTAGGAAAATCTAACCTAAAACGTAGGCAATAACGAACAGGGCTGCAATGTTCTACACCTGTTGAATAGAAAATCGCGACGTGGGGAACAACGGAAACAATTCGGGGCCTTTGGGTTACGTTTCACCCTCCCCGACCCATACGTCAGCGCCTTTAGGCGATACTGGTCGTAACGATCAAGGCTTACGCCGCACGGAAAGGAGACATTATGGGCATCTTTAAGAATGATGACCAAAAATCGAGCCAGTTTGGATTTGACGAGAAAAGCATGGCAGGCAAGGCCGTCAAGGCCGTGCGCTGGATTTACGCCATCACGGGCGTCTTGGCGCTCGTCGCCGGCATCGCACTGCTGTTTGCGCCCGCCAAGTCCCTCGTCTTCTTAACGACCGTCTTGGGCTTCTACTTTGTGATCACGGCCGCGATCAGGCTGTTTACCGCTGTTTTCGAGCCACTGCTGCCCACCGGCTGGCGCGTGACGAGCATCATCTCCAACCTACTCATTATCTTGGGCGGCGTCATAATCCTGCGCAACCAGGCCTTCTCGACCGCGACGCTCACCACGATGGTGGTTATCGTGGCCGGCTTTGGCTGGATCGTCGAAGGTGTCATGTCCATTCTGGAGTCCGAGCTTTCGTCCAACCGTGCCCTCGCCATCCTGAGCGGCGCGCTCTCCATCATCGCCGGCATGTTCGTGTTTATCTATCCGCTGTGGTCGGCCAAGATGCTCGTCATCTTTAGCGGCGCCGCACTGCTGGTGTTTGGCGTAACGCTGATGGTTCGCGCTATTCAATTTGGCAAACTGGTGCACTAGATGCCGCGAACGCTCTTTATTGATGCAGACGCCTGCCCGGTCACGCGCGAGTCGATTGACTGCGCGCGGCGGGCGGGCGTCGCCGTCGTTATCGCCGGCAACAGCACACAGAACCTGGAACGCCACATTCGCCGCGACGATCCGCGCGACGTCGAGCATGCGCGACGCGGATTTTGGGTCACGACGCTCGATGTGAGCGTGGGCGCCGACAGCGCCGACTTTGCCATTGTCGAACGCCTGCAGGCGGGCGACGTAGTCGTGACGCAGGACATTGGCTTGGCGAGCATGGTGCTCGGGCGCGATGCCGCCGCCATCGGCGTGCGCGGGCGCGTCTACGATAAGGCGACCATCGACATGCAACTGTTTATTCGCCACGAGGAAAAGAAGGTGCGCCGCGCCGGCGGTCGCACTCGCGGTCCGGCGGCATTTACCAGCGAAGACCGGGCCCGCTTTAAGCGCAACCTCACCGAGCTGCTGCGCTAACCAAGGTAGATTTTCGGGACATGCCCGGAAATCTACCTTTTTGTTTTGAGCGGTGTGAGCGCTCGGAATCCATGGCTCAACAAAAAACGGGCTTCAAAATGCCATGCGTCGCCGCATTGCGCAGGCGCCGAGCATGGCTATTTGAAGCCCATTTTTTAGGCCTACTTAGAGGCCGAAGGCGGATAGGATAAGGCCCCAGCCGGCGCCGATGACGTACATCATGACCAGGAACACGGCGTTTTCACGAGCGCTGCGGTTGGTGCGGAACAGGACAAGATAGCCCACGCCGGCGGAAATGAGCGTGCCGGCGAGCATCGGCGCCAGCTGTAGCGCGCCCTCCAGGTACAGCTGCGTAATGACCACGCTGGCCGAGCAGTTGGGGATCAGGCCGACGAGTGCCGAGCCCAAGACGGCGAGCGTCTCGTTGCCACGCAGGAACTGCTCGATCGCGGACTCTCCGAAGGTCTCGAGCACGGCAACTAGAATCAGCGTCACCAGGAAAATAAAAACCGAAACCTGCACGGTGTGCGAGATCGCGCTGCGGATAATCGACAGGACGGGCGCACCTTCGTGGGAGTGACCGTGGTCGTGCCCATGGCCGTGGTGGTGCTCATGCTCGCCTGCGTGACCGTGGTCATGGCTGTGTCCGTGGTCGCGCTCGTGTTCATCTTCATCATCATCGCAACCGCAATGGTCGCGCTCGCACAACTCGTGGATGTGGTCGGCGCTCACGCCCGCCTCGGCCACTTCATCAATGATGTCGCCCCCGGTATGGTCGTCGTGCGCGCAGTTCACATGAGCCGGATTGGCAGCGGTCCCCAGCACGGTACGGCGAATCGCCGCATGCGCGCGGGCATTACGACGAAGGCCGCGGATAGCCGCGTCCACGATAAAGCCCGTGACCAGCGCGATCAGTGCCTTCGAAGCCAAAAGCATCGCCATGGTCTGCACGGGCACCTGCTCGGCGAGCAACAGCGGCAGCATCTCATCGGAGGTCGAGAGGAACACGGCGACCAGCGTGCCCAGCGTCACGACACGGCCGGCGTACAGCGTTGCTGCCATGGCCGAAAATCCGCACTGCGGCACAATGCCCAGCAGCGAGCCAGCCACAGGACCCGCAGCGCCGGCGCGCTTGATAGCGCCGTTGACGCGGTCGCCCGCAACGTGCTCAAGTGTCTCGAGAGCAAGATACGTCACCAACAAAAACGGCGCCAGCGAGAGCGTGTCCTTGCCGGCGTCGAGCAGAATATCAATCAGCAAATCCATGACGGATGGAACCTTTCATGTCTTTCGGCAGCATTGTAAAAGTCCTAGCGGTCAACTAGGGTATTGTAGTTGTCCTAGGCGCGATGCCAATAGTTGCCCATGGTAAACTATCATCTCGCCACATCTCAATGAACCCGAGCCGCGCGGTGCGGCCCGTCCAAGGAGCAGTTATATGAACGTTTCACAAGCACTCGAATACGAGCGTCAGCCGTTTATCCCCATGTTTATCTATGGCGATCACGGCGCCATGGAGTCCGAGCGCCAGAAGGGCGAGGAGGCCCTTAAGGTGCTCGAAACCGAGTACTTTACCGCCGAGGGCGACCCCAGCTTCGACTTTGCCACCGTGCGCGACCTGGCTGACCGCAACCGCGACCTGTGCGACCAGATTGGCGAGGCGCGCCTGCGCAACGTGACGCCCGCGACGCTTTCGCGCGGCCTGTCCGATGCCGACACCTGCACCGCCATCGGTAAGATGCAAAAGCGCACCGCCGCGTCGGTCATGCGCGAGATCCGCGGCGACCGCGACGCGCTCGGCGTGGCCTACGCCCGCAAGCCCATCCAGGGCACCGTGCTCGGTATCGACATCGAGACCACCGGCCGTGCACCCGAGCGCGGTTATATCATCAATGTGGGTTGGGAAATCATGGAGCTCACCAGCGACGCCGTCCCGCACGACGCCGAGGCACACTACTGCGGCCTGCCCGATATCTACCGCGGCGAGGATGTGCCGTTGTCGAATATCCACCACATCACCTGGGACGACATCGACGGCAAAAAGCCGTTCCGCGAGAACAAGGAACTGCAGAAGCAGCTGCTCAAGCTTATGAAGAAGTGCCCGTACATGGCGCACAACGCCGCCTTTGAGGACAGTTGGTTCAAGATCCACCTGGACGGTTACGCCGAGGCACGCCGCGCGGGTAAGATTATCGTCATCGACTCGCGCCAGATCTGCCGCAGCCTGGACGCCGACGTGCGCTCGCTCCCCCGCGAATCCGCGCCCGCCGCGCTCGAGAACTGGGCCCGCCGCCGCGGCACCCTCGCCGCCGACGCCAACGAGCAGCATCTGGGCTTGGACGACACCGACCTCATGCTTCGCACCGTCCAAGCCGAGTTCAACCTCAAGAACCTATTCGCGAAATAACCGATCCATCTGCGGGAGCGCCTGCCAGGCACAGCGCAATCCGTCTGGGCACACCGGCACGCAGTAAACTAGGGCGCAGCCTTATGGCTGCACCCTAGTTTTCATCAAAACGAGCAAATACGCGTGCTTCACATAGTCGGCAGGTTGGCCCACCTACATTTTTCGAGTTGTTCGGCCAGCTGAACCACTAGTCAAGGCCCCTTGAACCGCAATCGAAGCTATAGTCGCCTTAATTTCGCATCCAAGCCCCAGAAATCTACCTGAATCAATTCGAATAGGACGTTGCGATCGCACCATTTGTATAGGAGAAGGCCGAATAACTCAAATTATGTTGGTGAGGCATCTGAGCGGTCGGTAAAAACGCTTAGAAGCTACGAATCCGCAACTAAAGTTCATCAAAATAGGGGCAGCCGGCAGAAACCTCCCCAGCCAAAGCTGCTCCCTCAATACGACAGCTCAAAACCCACCGTTCGCAGAAGATAAGCCGCGCCCCAATACCGTTGCCCGAAGTTTCGGACGTATGTGGCGTCCGCTATGCCATCATGCGCGTATGGGAATCGTTCTGTCACATACCACGGCACGCGCTGTATACCAAACAGCCAACTCGCTCGCAAGCTACGCGACCGGTCCCACACCTATGGAAAAGATCAGGGTGTCTACGCCGACCACGTCCGACCTGGAAGCGGCACGAGCATGGCTCAACAGAAAGAATGTCGATTCTGAACGCGTCCATGTGCTGACGTTTTCCAATAATGCCAAAAGGCACCGCAAGGGCTGCATCTGCCACTGCACGCGCTATACGTTTGATGCAGAAAGCTACTTAGAACTCGAGCCGAACGTCTACATCGTCGATATCAAGCTGTGCGCGTTAGAAGCAACAGCCGACCTCAACCTTTCGGAGCTCGTTGAGTATTACTTTGAAATCTGCGGCTCCTACGCGCTTGGAACGTCCGACGAAACTCAATATCGCGAGCGCCCAGCCCTAACCAGCGTTGAAGAGCTCAGAGCCTTCTTTTCAGAGGCATCGGGGTATCGTGGATCTAATAAAGCGCTTAAGGCACTTTCTTATGTACGCGAAGGCTGTCGCTCCCCACTCGAAACGGCGTTTGTCATGATGCTGACAATGCCCAAGTCAATGGGTGGCTTAGCCATACGCGCTATCAAAACGGATTATCCGATCCCAGTCCCCAAAAGATACGCCGCCCTAACGCGACGGACGGTTTTCTACCTCGACGCGCTGCTCGAAAATTCGATGACCGATATCGAATACAACGGCTTTTACCACGACGAGCCCGAGCAGCAATCAATTGACGAGGAGCGCCGAAACACGCTGCGAAACATGGGATATGCCGTTATCACAGTTAGTCGTCATTCATTTTTCAAGCAGTCCGCTTTTAGGCGGGTCATGGAAGCGATTCGCATTCGCGAGAAGATCTGGCCCGGTCGACTCCCGGATAACTTCGCCATCCTGCAAGAAAATCTTCGTCAATTTGTCTTGCGGCGCTACTTCGAATACGGTCGCCGCGTCCTGGAGACACTCAAAGAAGAAGAGGCCGCCAAGCGCGAAATTGCAAGCCAATATCCGCAAGCTGATGACCCGAGCATCAACGATGTGCCCGAACCCGACGACATGCAACATGTCGGGGCCCTTGCTGAGGAAATCAATGGGCCTTGGGAATGCGACATGTTCGCAAAAATCGATGAAAACCGCACGGAAGACGACACGATTATTGATCTAATTGAGAATTCGCTCTTCTAAAGGCGATCTCTGCGGATGTCCACCTACATTTTTCGACTTATTCGGCCACCGATGTACCAGATTGGCTGAAGCAATGCTCGATATAACTTTAGATAAAACTGATTCTGCAGGAACTCCCGTAGAGGAAGAACTGATTCTCGCGGTATTTAACACGATAAAGTACAAATATGAACAGTTCTAATGCTTCTCAAGGTGGCTTTCTTAGCATGCTGGCCGAACATCTCGAAATATGTTGGCGAACATTGCGTCGATGTCTCCCCACCCAACCCACAGAAAATCGCAGAGGCGGCAAGCAGTCATCGAAATTAACGCAAATTGTATTGACATATGAACATGCGCTCATATAATTGGAAATTAGTTATATGAGCGCATGTTCATATGAAAGGATATTGCAATGAGCATCCGCGTTGATGAAACGAAACCCGACATCGAGGCCACCGAACCCGCGATCCCCACCACCTGCTCGCCCGAGGACCTTCCCGACGAGGAGCTTCTCTACGACCTCGCCGACCTGTTCAAGGTCTTCAGCGACACCACGCGCATCAAGATCCTCTATGCCCTCATGGGCCGCGAGCTCTGCGTGGCAGACATCGCCGAAGCGACCGAAACCTCGCAGTCCGCGGTGTCGCACCAGCTGCGCACACTCAAGCAGTCGCACCTGGTTAAATTCCGGCGCGACGGGCGCAATATCCTATACTCGCTCGCCGACGACCACGTCTACACCATGCTCAACCAGGGCATGAGCCATATCTGCGAATAGCAACCAACCACGGTACCAGCGCGGCCTGCACCCAAGCCGCAAATACGGGGAAAGGAATCCACCATGAAAAAGCAGTTCAAGCTCGACGAGATCGACTGCGCCAACTGCGCGCGTGAGCTTCAGGACGAGCTGGCCAAGCTCGAGGGCGTCAAATCCGTGTCCGTCAACTTTATGACCCAGAAGCTGACGCTCGAGGCCGATGACGCCGAGTTCGACGAGGTCCTTGACCGCGTTGTGGAGTTTACGGCCGACGCCGAGCCGGACTGCGAGATCATTCTCTAGCCCAGGTTTACGCCAACCCGCAAGGCCGCGCTTGCCGCGGCCTTTGCTCGCGAAATTATATGAGCGAGTGTTCATACATTCAAATGGAAGGATACGAGTCATGGCCACCGCCGACCCCAAGAAGAAAAAGAAGAAGCGCAAGAAAAAAGAGTCACTCGAGCATAAGCGCAACCGCATCCTGGTAGCGCTGGGCATTTTTGCCGTGGTGTACGCCCTCGATGAGCTCGGCACCCTCACTGCCGCATTCGGCACCCCGGGCGACATCTACGCCAGCTTCGCACTGTTCCTCGTGCCGTTTTTGATTGCCGGCTACGACGTGCTCCAAAAGGCATACAACAACATCCGCCGCGGCAAGGCGTTCGACGAGAGCTTCCTCATGGCCGTCGCGACCATCGGCGCGTTTGCCATGGTGCTCTTCCCCGGCACCGATCCGCACATGGCCGAAGGCGCCGCCGTCATGCTGTTCTACCAGGTCGGCGAGCTGTTCCAGGCATACGCCGTGGACAAGAGCCGTAAATCGATCAGCGCCATGATGGACATCGCACCCGACTATGCCAACGTCGAGCAGCCCGACGGCACGCTCGAACAGGTCTTTCCCGATGACATCGCCGTGGGCACCGTCATCGTCGTCAAGCCCGGCGAGCGCGTGCCTATCGACGGCGTCATCGTCGAAGGCGAGACACAGCTCGATACCGCCGCGCTCACGGGCGAGTCAGTCCCCCGCCCCGCCAAGTCCGGCGACGATATCATCAGCGGTTGCATCAACATGACGGGCCTCATCCACGTGCGCACCACCAAGCCCTTTGGCGAGTCCACCGTCGCGCGCGTCTTGGAGCTCGTAGAAAACGCCAGCGAAAAGAAGGCGCGCACCGAAAACTTCATCACGCGCTTCGCCCGCGTCTACACGCCCGCCGTCACCGGCGCGGCCGCGGTACTCGCGCTCGGCGGCGGCTTGATCACCGGCGCCTGGTCCGACTGGATCCTGCGCGGCCTGACCTTCTTGGTCGTCAGCTGCCCGTGCGCGCTCGTGATCAGCGTCCCGCTGAGCTTCTTTGGCGGCATCGGCGGCGCCTCCAAGCTGGGCGTTCTCATCAAGGGTTCTAACTACCTCGAGACGCTCGCCGACGTGGACACCGTCGTCTTCGACAAGACCGGCACGCTCACCAACGGCACGTTCTCGGTCGTGGCAGTACACCCCGAAGCCGGCTATACCGAGCAATCGCTGCTTGAGGTCGCAGCCCTTGCGGAGTCGTTCTCCGATCACCCCATCGCGCAGTCTGTGCGTGTCGCCTACCAGGGCGAGGTCGACCCCAAGCGCGTAAGCGACTCCACCAACGACGCGGGCCATGGCGTGACGGCAACCATCGACGGCAAGCACGTCGTCGTTGGCAACGCAAAGATGCTCGCCGCGACCGGCGTCGAAGCGCCCAATTGCGAGGTCGTCGGCACGATCCTCCATGTACTGGTCGATGACACGTACGCTGGTCACATCGTGATTGCAGACACCGTCAAGGCCGATGCCGAGCAGACGATCAGCGACCTGCACGCCGCCGGCGTCAAGCGCACCGTCATGCTCACGGGCGACCGCGAGGAGGTTGCGGCGTCTGTGGCCAAGCAACTCAGTCTCGACGAGTTCCACGCGCAGCTGCTGCCGGGCGACAAGGTCGAGCGCGTCGAGGCATTGCTGGCAGCCGAATCGGGCAAGGGCAAGCTCGCCTTTGTCGGCGACGGCATCAACGATGCGCCTGTGCTTACGCGCGCCGATGTTGGCATTGCCATGGGCGCTATGGGTTCCGACGCTGCGATCGAGGCCGCCGACGTCGTGCTCATAGATGACAAGCCGTCCAACATCGCCCACGCCATCCGTGTGGCGCGCAAGACCATGTCGATTGTTTGGCAGAACATCATCTTTGCGCTGGGCGTTAAGTTGCTGATTCTGGTGCTTGCGGCACTGGGCATCGCCAACATGTGGCTTGCCGTGTTCGGCGACGTAGGCGTGGCGATCATCGCCATCCTGAACGCCATGCGCGCGATGGGTGTCAAGAACCTGTAGCGTTCGTGGGCTGTCCGGTCGGGACCGGGCTTGGTTTTGAAAACGTCCTCGCGCATGAGGCCCGTCTTTCCTGCTCCTGCGGAGCAACGGAAAGGCGGGCCTCGCGCTGACGCTCCTATTTGGCAAGGTGTTTTTTAGAATCCATTTTGCGCTCGGCCTCGAAGGCTTGCCTGTCCCAATCGAGCGGAAGTCCGGCCTCGACCCATGCCTCGTAGGCCCTCCTTATGGGCTTGAGCTCCCTTTGGCCCCTCTCCAGCATCGAGATGTACTTCTCGCTGGTGCCCAGTATGGACGCCGCCCTCACCTGGCTGACCCTCGCCGCGCGCCTGGCCGCCACGAGCTCCGAGGCGTCCTCGGGCCTCCTGATCTCGTGCGGGCGCATCAGCGCCCGGTACGCCTCCCTGGCCACGTAGCGCTTGAGGCACCTCATGACCTCCCTGTCGCTCTTTCCCCGCCCCCTGGCCCTCTCGGCGTACTCGGCGGTCTCGGGGTCGCGCATGACCCTCTGCCTCGCGATCTCGTGCAGCGCGCTGTTCGCCTGCCGGTCGCCGCCCCTGTTGAGCCTGTGCCTCACGGTCTTGCCGCTCGAGGCGGGGATGGGGCAGGCGCCGCATATCGCCGCGAACGACGCCTCGGAGCGCAGCCTGCCCGGGTTGTCCCCGGCCGCGACCGCGAGCTTGGCCGCGCTCACGGGCCCGCACCCGTACATCGCCAGCAGCGCGGGGCAGTTCTCCTCCAGGGACGCCTCGATCGCGAGCTCCATGTCGAGCGCCGCGTCGCGCGCCGCCGCCCACAGGTCCGCCAGCGCTCCGAGCGCGGCGCCCAGCGCGCCCTCGGCGCGCACGGAGGGGAGCTCCTCCATCAGCCTCGGCCCCGCCATCCCGCGGAACCTCGACCTGAGCCCCTCCGGCGCGGTGGTGAGCAGCGACCTCGCGGTGTTGATCGCCGAGGTCCGCGCCTTCACCGCCCCGGAGCGCGCCGCGAGCATGCAGCGCACCCCGTCGACCCACCCGTCCTGGCTCTTGGGGGTCCCGAGCCTTGAGCCGGGCATCGCCGCGCGGGCGGCCCTCTCCGCGTCCGCCTCGTCGCACTTTCCCTGCCCCGGGCGCCTCCTCTGCGTCCTCGCCGGGGAGAGCGCCTCGCGCACGGGCATCCCCAGCGACGCGAGGTGCCTGGTGAGGCCCGCCCCGTAGGACGACGTCCCCTCCATCGCGACGCAGGCCGGCTCCCCGGCCGCCGCGATCGCCCCGGCGAGCGCCTCGTAGCCCGCCGCGTCGGCGGGGAACTGGCGGGACAGGACCTTGCGGCCCCTCCAGTCCAGGACGCACAGCCAGTGCGAGTCGGCGTGGGTGTCGACCCCGCAGAAGACCGGCCCGCGGGCGCCGGGTGCCGATTCGTTTTGCATGTCTCGCTCCGTTCTTTCCGTGCTCGCCTGGACCGGGCAGACGGCACACTGACGGGGCGCGATAGAATGCGGTTGTTCGGGTCCGCGGTATCGCTCCATGCTCCTATTAGGTCATGCGGCGGTCTCGGCTCGCCGCGGCCCGCGCGGGACATGTCAGGAAACGAGGGCAGCCCTGTGGGCGCCAGCGGAATGTGGGGTCACCGCGCGGTCCGCATCTGATGGTGTCGACGTCAATGGTATACGGGTGCATCATCGACGTCTTCAATACAGAAAATATCAGTGCGGAATGTTTTCAAAACCAAGCCCGGTCCCGGCCTGCAGTAACGTTGCTGGCGGTTCTTGGGCATCGCTTGCTAGCGGGGTTCCTTTGCTGAAATGGACTTGGCCGAAAGGACCGCTGGTCCCGGTCGCTGGTTCGCGCTTTGCGCGAACTCCGCGCTACTGGGGGTTCGTTAGGATTCCGCCGCTTGGCCCGTCGCCTCGCCCCGGTTCAGCATCGCCCTCAGTTTCTCGAAGCTTTCCTCGCTCAGACAATGCTCCATGTGGCAGCCCTCTTGCGACGCGACCTCAGCCGAAACACCCGCATCCTCCAGCAGCCCCACGAAAAAGCAGTGACGCTCCCACATTTGGCGAGCGACCTCCAGACCACGCTCCGTCAGATGAACGTCGCGCTTGCCCATTTCGACATAGCCGCTGTTCTCCAGCGTCGCCATGGCCTTGGAAACGCTCGCCTTGGTTACGCCGAGGTGCTCCGCAACGTCGATCGAGCGCACGATGCCCTGACGTTCCGACAGAACGTAGATCGATTCGAGATAGTCTTCTCCGGATTCACGTAGGGCCATGGGCCGCCTTTCGCGATGATTGCTAGTTAGCCTTTGGATACTTTTCACAGCATACTTTACCGCAAAAGTTGCCCATGTCTTACTACTTTGTCTAAAAGTTAGCCGTGTTTCACAAAACGTGCGGGACGAAAACAAAATGGGGACGCCCCGCAAGGAGTGTCCCCAGGTGTCGAGCCGCAGCTATAGCAGCCCAAAGTGCTTTGCGGCGTTGTAGATTCCGTCGTCGTCCACGGCGGTCGTCACGTAGGTCGCTGCAGCCTTCACCGTGTCCTGCGCGTTGCCCATGGCCACGCTCGTGCCCACGGCGGAAAACATCGACAGGTCGTTCTCGCCATCGCCAAAGGCAATCGCCTTGCTCGCATCGATGCCCAGGCGCTCCAGCGTCGCCGCCACGCCCAGGTCCTTACCGCCGTTGGCAGGGATAATGTCGCAGAACAAATCACACCAGCGCGTAGTGAGAGAATGCGCCACCGCATCGGTCACGATATGCTCGTCGGCCGGGTCCACAAAGGCGCAGAACTGGTAGACCGGTGCGTCAAAGGCGTGCTCAAACGGCTCCTCGTGGTAGACGATTCCCGCGTTGCTGCCAGCCGTCACCACGCGCTCGGACAGGCGGTTCACAAACGAGTTCTCGCCCTGCATGCACAGCGAGTCGTAGCACCCCTGCGCCACCTGGTCCACAATCACCGCGACGTCGTCCGGATCGATCGGGCAGCTGCGGTAAACCCCCTCGGCATCAAAGCAGTGCTGGCCCGAAAGCGTAATGTACGCATCCCAGCCCAGGTCGAACAGCCAGTCCGGCATCTGGTAGGTCGGACGGCCCGTGGCGATCACGCACGCAATCCCCTGCTCGCGAAAGCTGTCGAGCACCTGCTGCGCCGACGCCGGAATCCGGTGGGTCTTAAAGCTCAGCAGCGTACCGTCGATATCGAAAAACGCGGCTTTGATCATCCTCGTCTACTCCTCGCCCTCGAGCTTTTCACTCGCCTCGAGCCACGCCATCTCCAGCTCGTCCATGGCGGCGTGAGCCTCGTCGATCTTTGCCTGCTGCTCGCCCAGCGCCGTGTAGTTGGTGGGGTCGACCTGGGCCATTGCTGCCTCGGCTTCCTCAACGCGGGCGCGCTGCGTCTCCATCTTGCGCTCGAGCGAGCTCACCTCGCGGCGAAGCTTCTGACGCTCGGCGTTGGACAGGCCGTTGGGCTGACCGCTCGACTTGGGCTTGTCGGCAGCAGCCGCCATACCGGTGTCGAACGTGCCGGTCTTGGCGCTCGGCGCACCCACGGGCTCGCCCTCGGCGGTGGCGTTGCACAGGCGCAGGTACTGGTCCACGCCGCCGGGCATATGCGTCAGGTGGCCGTCGAGCAGCGCCCACTGCTGGTCGGTCACGCGCTCCATCAAGAAGCGGTCGTGCGTCACCAGGATCAGCGTGCCGGGCCAACCGTCCAGCAGATCCTCGACAATCGCGAGCATGTCGGTATCCAGGTCGTTGCCGGGCTCGTCCAGGATGAGCACGTTGGGTTCGTCCAGGATTGTCAGCAGCAGCGACAGGCGACGGCGCTGGCCGCCCGAAAGATCGCCGATGCGGCTCCAGAGCTGCTGCGTCGTAAAGCCCAGACGCTCGCAGAGCTTCTCGGGCGAAGTCTCCTTGCCGTCGATGACGTAGTACTTCTTATAGTTGCTGAGCACCTCGCGAATCGTGTCGCCCATGAAGGGCTCGAGCTCCTCGAGCTGCTGCGACAGCACGCCAAAGCGCACTGTCTGGCCAATCTTCACGCGGCCGCGCGTGGGCGCAATTTTGCCCTGGATCACATCGAGCAGCGTCGACTTGCCAGCGCCATTCTCGCCCAAAAGACCATAGCGGTCGCCCGCACCAATGAGCCAGGTCACGTCGGAGAGTACCTGCTTGGGCGCGCCATCGGCATCCGCATAGCCGGCGTCCACGTCGACCACATCGATAACCTGCTTGCCTAGGCGGCTCACGGCGAGGCGCTTGAGCTCCAGCTCGTCACGCACGGGCGGCACGTCGGCGATCAGCTCGCGAGCGGCATCAACGCGAAACTTGGGCTTGGTGGAACGCGCCTGGGCGCCGCGGCTCAGCCACGCGAGCTCCTTGCGCGCCATGTTGCGACGGCGCTCCTCGGTAACCGCGGCCATGCGGTCGCGCTCCACGCGCTGCAGGATATATGCGGAGTAACCGCCCTCGAAGGGATCGACCTGGCCGTCGTGGACCTCCCACATACTGGTACAGACCTCGTCCAAGAACCAGCGGTCGTGCGTGACCACGAGCATCGCGCCCTGGCCGCGCTGCCAGCGGGCCTTTAAGTGACGCGCGAGCCAGTTGATGGTGCGCATGTCCAGGTGGTTGGTGGGCTCGTCGAGCATGAGCACGTCGTAGTCGCCGATCAGCAGGCGCGCGAGGTCCACGCGACGGCGCTGGCCGCCCGAAAGCTCGCCCACCGTGCCCTCCCAGGGCACATCGCTAATAAGGCCGGCCAGAATCTGGCGCGTACGCGGGCTCGAGGCCCACTCGTATTCGGGCGTGTCACCGACGACGGCATGATGCACGGTGTCGGTATCGACCAGGTTATCCTTTTGGCCGAGCAATCCAATCGTCGTGCCGCGACGGTGCGTCACGCGCCCGTCATCGGGCTCCAGCGTGCCGGCGAGCACGCTCAGCAGCGTCGACTTACCGTCGCCGTTTTTACCGACAATACCAATACGGTCGCCCTCGCCCACGCCGAGCGTAACGCTATCGAAAATATGCTTGGTGGGAAACTCTAGGCTGACGGAATCGCATCCCAAAAGAATCGCCATATGCCCTGCTCCTTCGTAGAAATTCAACGTTGTCCATGATAGCAGCGAAAAGGCGGGGCGCGCACGACACAAAAAGGCGGGCCATCTCCCGCAAGAGATGACCCGCCTCTCCAATCAGTCCTGCGGCAACCGTGGCCGCTGCAGGCCTCAAGCATGTCCCGGACTAGGAGAACATGCCGGTGAGGTAATCATTCAGCCGCTTATCCTTGGGCCGTTGGAAAATCTCGTCAGTCTCGTCGTACTCGACCATATCGCCCATGTAGAAGAACGCCGTGCGGTTGGACACGCGCGACGCCTGCTCCATGTTGTGCGTCACGATAACGATGGCGCGGTCGGCCACGATCGATGACATGAGGTCCTCGATCGCCAGCGTCGAGATGGGGTCGAGCGCCGAGCAGGGCTCGTCGAACAGAATCACGTCGGGGTTGAGCGCCAGCGTGCGCGCGATGCACAGACGCTGCTGCTGACCGCCCGAAAGCGCATAGGCGCTCTTATCGAGCTTGTCTTTGACCTCGTCCCACAGCGCCGCGCCGCGTAAGCTTTCCTCGACCATGCGGTCGAGCTCGTCACGGTCGGTGATGCCGTGGCGCTTGGGCGCAAACGTGATGTTGTCGCGAATGGACTTGCGGAACGGGTTGGGCTGCTGGAACACCATGCCAATGGAACGGCGCAGCTCGTAGGTGTTTTCGGTCTTGGTGTTCACGTTGCGCCCGCGATAGTTGATCTCGCCCTCCACGCGGCAGCCGCGAATCTCGCGATTCATGAGGTTGAGGCTACGCAAGAAGGTCGACTTACCGCAGCCCGAAGGCCCAATGAGCGCCGTGATCTCGCCCTTGTGGAAGTCGAGCGACGTATTGTGCAGTGCATGGTGGTCGCCATAGTACACGTTGACGTCCTTGGTGGAGAGCACAACCTCGTCGCTCACGGCCTTGCCGCTCACGCGCACGCGCTTCTCGCTCTCCCCCACGCTCGACAGGAAGTCCCGGGTGTCGGACGATGCCGCTTCGGTTGCGGGCGTTACATTCATCTCGCTCATTCGGCCGTCATCTTCCTTGCCAGTTGCTTGCCCACAATGCGGGCGATTACGTTAAACAGCAGCACGCAAATCATCAGCAGTGCCGCGGTACCCCAAACGATCTGCTGGGCCTCGGGGCTGCCTTCGCCATAGATCTTGTAGATATGCACGGCGAGCGACTCACCGGGGCGGAACACGTTCCAGGCGCAAGTAGGGCTCGACAGGTTAAGGCTCAAGAAGTTGAGGCGAACCGGCGAGCTCATGCCCGAGGTAAAGAGCAGCGCCGCGGCCTCGCCAAAGACGCGGCCGGCCGAAAGCACGATGCCGGTCACGATAGCGGGCATGGCCTCGGGAATCAGGATGTGCAGCGTGGCCTCCCAGCGGGTGAGGCCCATGGCCAGGCACGCATCGCGCTGGGCCTGCGGCACGTCCTCGAGCGCCTGCTGGATCACGCGCACCAGAATGGGGATATTGAACATGGTGAGCGCGACGGCGCCGGAGATGATGGAGTACTTCCAGCCCAGCTGCACCGAGAACACCAGAAAACCGAACATGCCGACAACGATGGAAGGCAGCGAGGACAGCGTCTCGATGGCGGTGGAGGCAATGTCGCGGACGGGTCCGTCGGGTGCGTACTCAACCAAAAAGACCGCGCCACCCAGGCTGATGGGCACCGAGATGATCAGGGTGATCAGCAGCAGGTAGAACGAGTCGAACAGCTGGTAGAGCACGCCGCCCTGCGTTCCGTTGGCGCGCGACGGCTCCGTGAGAAAGCCCGGCTGGAGCAGCGTCGAGATGCCCTCGAACAGGATATAGGCCACCATGGAGACGACGATGAGCATGACGATGGCGACGATCGCCGTCAGCACGCCCGTGGCAATGCGGTCCTGCTTTTGGACACGCCCGAGTCTCGCCTCGTCGATATGGATGCGCGTGCTAGCCACGAGCCTTCGCCCCCTTGCGGCCAATGAGATGGATGATCAGGATGAAGATGAGGCTCATGCCCATCAACAGCAGGCCGAGCGCCCACAGAACATCGTCCTGGGCCGAACCCTCGGCATAGACCGCCATGGACGTGGTGAGCGTGGTGGTGATGGTCGAGGCCGGCGACAGCAGCGACGTCGGCATGGCCTCGATGCCGCCGATAACCATGCGTACGGCGAGCGTTTCGCCAAAGGCGCGGGTCATGCCAAGGATGACCGCGGTCATGAGCGACGGCATGGCGGACTTGAGCACCACGTGCCAGATGGTCTGCCAGCGGGTGTAGCCCAGCGCGAGCGAGCCCTGACGGTAGCTATCGGGCACGGCACGCAGGCCATCGACCGAAAGCGTGGTCATGGTCGGCAGGATCATGACGGCCAGCACGATGGCGCCGGGCAAGATGCCCAGACCCGTGCTCACGTGGAAAACGCTCTTCATAAGGCCGACGACCACGTGAAAGCCAATCAGTCCAAAGACGACCGAGGGAATGCCGGTCAAAAGCTCAATAAGCGGCTGAAAGACCTTGGAACCAAATTTGGGTTGGATCTCGACCGCAAAGATGGCGGAGCCGATGGCGATGGGCAGCGCGATGAGCGTGGAAAGCACCATGACCGCAAACGAGGTGACAATCAGGGGCAGGGCGCCGGTGTAAGGCAGACCGTTTTCGGCTGTGTTGGCCAGGTCCCACTTGGTGCCGGTGAAAAACTCGACGACCGAGACGCCGTCCTTGACAAAAGCCGAGAGGCCCTTTTGGGCGACCATAAAGATGAGCGCGGCAACGACAAGCGTCACGAGCGCTACGCACGCGCCCGTGACGCCCAGGCCCACGTTCTCAAGGTCGCGCTTTGGCAGCTGTTTTGCCATTGCAAACCTTTCCGGGGCGATTACTTATTTAGCAGAGACCTTGCCGCTGGCGTCCTTGACGACCTTCATGGCAGAGACGGGGATGAAGCCCTGCTCCTCGACGAGCTTGCCCTGGACGTCGTCGGAAAGCATGAACTCCAGGAAGGCCTTGGTGGCCTCGTCGGCGTCCTTGGAGCAGTACATGTGCTCGGTAGCCCAGATCTTGAAGGAGTCATCAGTGACATTCTTGCTCTTGGGCTCGACGCCCTCGACCTTGATGGCGTTGAACTTGGAGTCATCGAAGTGCGAGAAGTCGAGGTAGGAGATGGCGTTATCGGTGCTGCCCATCTGAGTCTGGACGTCGCCGGACTTGTCGAGCTCGGCGTCGCCCTTAAAGTCGACGGCCTCGTCGCCAAAGACGGCGGCCTCGAAGGTGGCGCGGGTGCCGGAGCCGGCCTTGCGGTTGAGGACGACGATCTTGGCGTCGTCGCCGCCGACCTCCTTCCAGTTGGTGATCTGGCCAGAGAAGATGCCCTTGAGCTGCTCGAGGGACAGGTCGTCGACCGTCACGTTCTTGGAGACGACGGGACCCATGCCCACGACGGCGACCTCATGGTCGACGAGGTTCTTGACCTGGTCGGCCTCGAGCTTGGTCTCGGCGAAGACGTCGGAGTTGCCGATGGTGACGGCGCCGGCGGCAACAGCGGTCAGGCCCTTGCCCGAACCGTTACCCGAGCCGGAGACGGAGACGTCCGGGTTGGCATCCATGAACTTCTCGGCAGCGGCCTCGACGAGAGCCTGGAACGAAGAGGCACCGTCGTAAGTCACCTCGCCGGAGACGGACTCGGCAGCAGCGGCGCTACCCTTGTCGGCGGCATCGGATGCGCCGGAGCCGCCGCAACCAACGAGACCGAGACCGACGATACTGGCAAGACCACCAGCGAGGCCGAGGAACTGACGACGAGAATAAGCCTGATCGAGCATGATCTTCCTTTCATACATGCGACTCGCGGGCACCCTGCCCGCTTTGCTGTTTGGAAAGATACGGCCTCGGTCGGGCAGCGCCCGCGCCAACTGCGGTTTCTTACGGGCTATTGATAGACCCTTACCGCAAGCGCGGCTCGGCTTTACAAACGAATAACAAACCCGCCACCAAACATGACCCACCTTTTACACCAATAAAAACGAAGTTGCGGTGAAATAGTTCCTGGTTGGCCATCAAATGACCCATTCTAGGAACTATTCCACCGCAACTTAGATTGGGAAACCGCGTAACCTTAAAGCTCGAGTTCGTTCAAGCGCAGGATTGCCACGATGTAAATCTTGAGCGCTTGCTTAAGCTGTTCTTCGTTGGCGCACTCGTTGGGGCCGTGCATCTGGCCGCCCCATGCGGGCAGCTCCAGGCCGGTCTCCTCGGGGCCAAACGATACGGCGCGGGCAAAGTTGCGCGCGTACGTGCCGCCGCCCATGGCAAAGGGCTCGGCATGCTTGCCCGTAAACTCGTTATAGGTATCGATAAGCGCCTTCACGGCCGGATCGTCGGCAGACACCGAGAACGGCACCTTAGCGCGACCCAGCTGGCACGTCACGCCAAAACGGCCCACGAGCGGGTCGAGCTGCTCGCGGATGGTATCGGCACTCGTACTGTCGGGGAAGCGCACGTCGATGACCTGCTCAATATGGCCATCCGCCACGCGGATGACGCCAGCGTTGCAGGTAAGCGGGCCAAACGCCGGGCTCGTCGCGTCGATACCCAGGCCGCGGCCATAGGCGTCCGCATGGACAAATGCCAGAAACTTGACAAACTCGTGCTCGGCAGGCGTCAGCAGGCGCTCGTCGCGCGCACCAAACGCGTCCTCGGCCTCACGCAGATACGCCACGATCAGGCCGACGGCATTGATCGTTCCCTCGGGCATCGAGGCATGACCGCCAATGCCGTGGGCGAAAATCTGCGCATGCCCGTTATCGAGTGCGGTGATCTCCAGGCGGTCGGCATTCTCAGCGGGTGCCGGCAGCTCATCGGCGGCAATCGCAAGCTCGCAGATAGACTGCGACGGAATGGCGTTGCTCGCCTCGGCACCGCTCCAGGACACAATACGGCCGCCGTCGATCTTGGGGCTCACAAACGTCGCCCCAAACTGACCCTTCTCGGCATTGCAAACCGGGAACTCGGCATCGGGCGTAAATAGAAAGTCGGGGTCTGCGTGGTTCTCCAGATAATGGTGAACGTCGGACATGCCCACTTCCTCATCGCAGCCCAGCAGCGCACGGAAGGTATAGCGCGGCACAATGCCGTGCTTGAGCAGGTACGCGCCGGCGTAGAGCGACAGCACCGCCGGGCCCTTGTCGTCGATCACGCCGCGGCCGAGCAGCCAGCCCTCGCGACGCTCCATCGCAAACGGGTCGGTATTCCAGCCGGGGCCGGCGGGAACCACGTCCACGTGGCAGATAGTCGCGAGCTGCTTGTCGCCGCGGCCCGGGATATCGGCGATTCCCACATAGCCCTCGTCGTCGCTCGTCTGATAGCCGAGCTTCTGCGCGATGCCGAGCGCGCAATCGAGCGCGTCACGGACCGGGCGGCCAAACGGCGTGCCGGGCTCCGCATCGGCAGAAACTGCCACGGAAGGATAGCTCACCAGCTGCTCGATATCAGCGACGACATCCTCCCAGACCTCGTCGACATACTCAGCGACGCTCTGCTCCACCTGATTCATGGACGACCTCCTTACCAATGAGCGACGGGTACGCCCGCCCCTCACATTATGTCTATTAGATAGCGAAAAGTTTAGCAAGCTCGGCCACCGAGTGCACCACCGCATCGGCACCCGCCGCCTCGTGCTCGCCCGGCGCCGCCGCGCCTGAATAGATGCCGATGCACGGCACGCCCATCGCGTGCGCGCCCTCGACGTCGTTAAAGCGATCGCCGATCATCACGGCATCGTCCGCCGTCGCGCTGAGCGCCGTCAGAGCATCGCGAACCGAATCGGCCTTGGTCTCGCGCCCCTGCGGAGGGTTCATGCCGACAACCGCCTCAAACTGCGAAAGCCCCAGCTCGCCCACCATGTCAATGCACTTTGCCTCCATGCGTGACGTCGCCACGGCCAAGCGATGCCCCTGTGCGACAAGGCCATCGAGCAGCTCGGGGATTCCATCGAACACGGGATACTCTTCCGGTCCCAGCTCATCAAAAAAGGCACGGTACTCATCAGCCACCACAAGCGACTCCTCGCGGGAAAAGCCATAAAAGTCGTGAAAGCTCTTCCACAGGGGCGGCCCGATCATGCGGCGCAGGTCACCCATCTGCGCCTCCGAAAACCCGCGCGCGGCCAACGCCTTGCGCGTCGAGGTCATCACCGCCCGACCCGTATCGGCCACCGTGCCGTCAAAATCGAACAACACAATCGGCCGCTCGCATAGCTGTAATGCCGCCATCGGCATCCCTCTTCCCCAGTTGATGATTTCCACACCGTCACTTCAAACTGTTGACTATTCAACAATTGAACCTAGCAATGTAGAGCAACTCAACTATACTTGTCGCACTTTGCTCTAAGAAGGCGGCGCGCAAGCGCCCCAACGAAAGGTGCAATAATGTCTTTTGCCATCATAACCGACTCCACGTCGGACATCTCCCCCGCCCGCGCTCAAGAACTCGGCATTTACGTGATTCCGCTGCATGTGATTATCGAGGGCGAGGACCTGCTCGACCAGGTACAGATTACCGCCCAGGATTACGTCGCGCGCATGGCCGGCTCCGAGCAGCTGCCGCACACCTCGCAGCCGAGTGCCGGCGAGTTCAAGGCACTCTTTGACCGCGTGCGTGCTGACGGCCACGACAGCGCGATCTTTATCTCGCTGTGCAGCGAATGGTCCGCCTGCTATTCCAACGCATGCCTGGTCGCCGAGACCCACGAGCTCGACGTGCGCTGCATCGATTCGCGCACTGGCTCGGGCGCCGAGGGCCTGCTGGTGGAG
The DNA here is from genome assembly GCA_036304725.1 of Collinsella sp. Taxonomy (GTDB): domain Bacteria; phylum Actinomycetota; class Coriobacteriia; order Coriobacteriales; family Coriobacteriaceae; genus Collinsella. The sequence goes on from JAXIYC010000066.1 coordinate 56,205, forward strand.
TACGCGCGGGCCATGCGCGAAGATGGCCGCAGCCTGGACGAGACCGAGGCGCAGATCCGCGCGACGCTGCCCGACGCCCACCTGCTGCTGATTCCCCGCACGCTCGAGAATCTCGTTAAGAACGGCCGCGCGCCCAAGCTCGCCGGCCAGCTCACGCAGATGCTCAACATTCGCCTGGCCGTTTCGCCGGAGTGGAAATCGGGCGAGATCAAGGCAATCAAAAAGGGCCGCGGCGCCAAGCGCATCGTCGCCAACACCATGGCAGATTGCCTCGCGTTTTTGGACGAGCACCCGGGCTCAAGCGTGCGCGTGCTCACGACCGGCGCCGCCGAGGAGCAGGAACTTGTCAACGAGGCGCTCGCGGGTCAGGACTACGTAGACGCCGGCACCGGCCCCATCGGCTGCACCATCGCCACCCACGTAGGCGTCGACGCCATCGCCATCAGCTACTGCCCCCGCTACCAACCTGCCAATTAGGGCTACCCATACCACTTGCGGTGGAATAGGGACTGTTTTTGGCTTATCAGCCGCAAATCAATCCCTATTCCACCGCAACTTAGAAGCAGTTCATTTGGGACGGGGCTAAAAAGACTGGTATCAAACGTTTCAGACCAGTCTTTTAGCCCCGTCCCATTTTACCTACCCTACATCAGCCCGCTCAGGGCGATGTCGACGGCTTCGTTGAGGTCGTCGGTGATGTGGACAAGGTCTGGATCGAGTGGGCTGATCATGCCGGCATCCATCACCGGGCCGTTGAGCCAGTCGAACAGGCCCCTCGCGGTACCCACTGGACAAAAAATGGCAAATATGAGTACCGCCACCAAATTAGTAGCAGCAAAATCTCGCCGGAATTGATCATTTCGATCAATTCCACGTCTTGCCAAGGCTCAAAATTCCGTGTTTAGTGGGTTAGATATATAGAATAATGTGGAATTGGTATTCTATTCTTACCAAATGTTATGAGACTACATTAACAACAGTACTCATATTTGACGTTATTTGACCACGGAGTCATTCGAGGACCCCTCCCCACGCCGCCAACACGCCCCATAGCCGCCAAAACACCTTTAACAACAGCCGCCGCACGTTTTGGCACCGGCTAATTGCCACTCACGGATCGGTACCCCACTATTACCGAACCAAAATCGAAGTCGCATATCTCATAAAGCTGAAATGACGTACCCTCATCCCAATGAACGCTGACAAGAATGGCATTCAAATGAGCAACGCCGTGCATCAATACGCCCTTTTCGGGAACGCCTTATTCAAACTCAATAAAACGGTTGTCCACGCTTCAGATCCGCGTAAGCAGATCGCAATCTGTAGCAACGGTCCAGACATCCGTTACGCAACACTCGAAGAATGGGACAAAGCCGGCAAATCTTTCGGCGAACGTGCACAGACCGAGGGCATCGTTACCAGCGCGAGCCCAGCGCGCGACAAACTCGAGCTCTTTCGCAATCTTTTTACCGGCCGCAAAGATGTGCACGCTCACGGGTATCGCAGAAAAGACGGGGGCATCGGCTATACACCCGCCTGCGCAAATGAGTGGAAGCCAGGCATTTGCCCCAAAGCAAACCATCACAGAATTAAATGCGCTGAATGTCGCAGCCGCACATTCCTTGAGCTGAACGATGCCGCCATTATCGCCCATTTCAAAGGCAGCGACGACAGGCTCCGGGACGTCATAGGTCAATATGTTCTCGACAAAGACTGCAACACAAATGTCCTTGTCATTGATTTTGACAAAGCCGATTGGAAAGAAGCGACAAACGCTATCAGGCTTGTCGTAAAAAACCATGGAATTAACGCTGCGGTCGAGCGATCAAGGTCAGGCAACGGCGCGCATATCTGGTTTTTCTTCCTAGAACCTATAAACGCAAAGACAGCACGAGATTTCGGTAGCTGCCTTATCGCCGAAGCAGCGGCACTCAACAAGACAATCACCTTCGAAGCCTTTGACCGAATGATACCCGCGCAGTCCACCATTCCTGAAGGCGGCTTTGGAAATCTCATTGCGCTGCCCTTTCAGGGAAAAGCGCAGCGGGAAGGAAACAGCGTATTTGTTGACGAACGATTCGAGCCCTTTCCCGACCAATGGCTTTACCTTTCGCAAATCCAACTAATCTCGCGTGCGACGGTGGATCGTCTGATCGAGGACACCAAAAACAAACCGCTTGGAATAGCAACAGCTGCAGCGACAAACAAAACCAGGCGCAATGTCCAAAAGCCACGAAAGCGGCTCCCGCTCACGCCACGAGACTTCCCCTCGAACCTGCTCGTCACACAAGCCGATATGCTCTACATCCCCGAAAAGTCTCTGAGCCCGGCAGCTCAAATGGAAATCCGCAGGCTTGCGACATTTGCCAACCCGGAGTTCTTCCGTGCGCAATCTATGCATCAATCAGTATTCGGCAAACCGCGACTCATAGACCTCAGCGAACTTAGAGATGGCCGCGTCGCGATTCCCAGAGGCTGCAAAGCCCAACTTGAGCAGCTGATTCAAGAAACCCACGTTACTGCCCATTATTCAGACGAACGTAGCACAGGCAATCCAATTGAGATGGCATTCAAAGGGACCCTTCATCCCGAACAGCAAATTGCCGCCGACCAGATGCTTGAATACGAAGACGGAATCATGTCTGCGCCAACGGGCTTCGGTAAAACCGTCATCGGAGCTTATCTTATTGCCGCCGTTGGTCTTCCGGCGCTCGTCATTGTTCCAAAGACCGCGCTCATAGCCCAATGGAAATCGCAGCTCGAACGATTTCTCGACATTACGGACACCAGAGAGCCGGTCCGAACGCCAAAAGGACGAATCAGCAAAAAGCAACCTCCCCTTATTGGACAAATCGGAGGGGGCAAAACCGCCGTCAGCGGCCTTATCGACGTCGCTTCCTTTCAGTCGCTATCTGGCAAAAACTCCCAAACCGGGGAGCCGATAGTTAAGGACCTTGTTTGTAATTACGGCCTCATTATCTGCGACGAATGCCACCATGCTGCCGCGCCTCAGCTCGAGCTCGTCCTCAAGTCCGCTCCAGCCAAATATGTATATGGCCTTTCCGCGACACCCGAGCGCTCCGACGGACTCACACGCGCGCTCTCGATGCTCTGCGGCCCGCTTCGCTATGCCATCGATCCAAAAACGCAGGCAATTCAGCAGGGCATCCAGCGCATCGTGCGACCGAGATTTACCGGCATTCGGCTATCTGCCTACGAGCCGGGTGCAAGCTTCAATCAGATTCTTGATCTGCTGTGTGCACATGCGGCAAGAAACGAATTGATTGTCGATGACGCCCTCGAAGCAGCGTCAAACGGTCGGCATCCGCTCATACTATCCAAAAGGAAAAAGCATGCTGAGGAACTGTTCAGGCTGCTTAATGATCGCAGACACGAACCCATACTCTTAACCGGAGAAATCGGTGCCAAAGAAAGAAAAACGATACTGAACAGTCTTCCCGGCCTTGAGCATGAACATCGAATCATCGTCGCCACCGAAAGCCTTCTGAGCGAGGGCTTCGATCTGTCCTACCTTGACACCCTATTCATTGCCACGCCGATATCTTGGGACGGCAGTGTAACGCAGCAGGCGGGCAGACTGCACAGAAGCCACGAGGGCAAGCAACAGATTGAGATATTCGACTACATTGACCTGTCGATACCCATGCTCGCTCGCATGTACCAGAAGAGACTCAAGACGTACGCCAAGCTGGGCTACGAAATTTATTCAGCAGAGGACAGTGAGCAACCCGATTACAACATTCTCATAGAGCCAGCAAACGCTATTGAGGCATTAATTAAGGCTCTGTTAGACCAGGATTGACATGCCGACCTGCCGGCTAACTCGCCGTCTCCCCGTCGGGCGCCGGCATCTTGACCCTCATCTCGAACGGCATCCCGCCCTCCCGGACGAGCGCCCTGAGGAACGCGTTGACGGC
>JAXIYC010000067.1:0-58625 GCA_036304725.1 Collinsella sp.
CATCTCCACCGTTCCTTCAACTGGGAAAACGGCGCCCCCGGACCCCAGGAGGGGCCGCGGGGGCGTTCGGCTAACTGCGGGAATGGCCTATCCGCTCAATGTGTTCGGCTGAGATCGGAAATCAACCGCAATGTTTATTGCGGATAACCCCAAAAGAGTACCGTGGACAGGCACAATAGCCGCTCGCTCCTATGCGGCATGCTCTGCCGCCCGAGTCATGCGGGACAGGCGGACCAGCAGCATAAAGCCAACGATCAGCAGCACGCCAATGGAAAGGACGCCCAGCGACGGGTTGCCGGTCAGCGAGGTGACGACCGACACCAGGAAGGTGCCCATAACGCTTGCATAACGACCGAAGATGTCAAAGAAGCCGTAGTACTCGTTGGACTTTTCCTTGGGGATAATGCGGCCAAAGTAGCTACGGCTGAGCGCCTGCACGCCGCCCTGGAACAGTCCGACCATAATGGCAAGCACCCAGAATTCAAAGGCGGTCTTTAGGAAGAACGCGGCGAACAGCACAATGCCCATATAGGCGGCGACTGCCACCAAGATCATGTTGAGCGTGCCCACGCGTCCGGCAAGCTTGCCGTAGATGATGGCGGACGGAAAGGCCACGAACTGCGTGACGAGCAGCGCCAGGACCAACTGGGTCGAATCGATGCCCAAGGCCGATCCGTAGCTGGTTGCCATGGAAATGACCGTGTGCACACCGTCGATATAGAAGAAGAACGCGATCATGTAGACCAGCACGGTCTTGTTGTGGGCGATCTCGCGCATGGTGTGTCCGACCTCGGAGAACACACCGCCCACGATGTGGCCGATGGTGTCCTCGGGACCGCGCTCGCGACCGTACTTTTGCTTATAGGTGCGAATGAGCGGCAGGGTAAAGATGAGCCACCAGGCACCGGTGATGATAAACGACAGACGCGTTGCCAGCATGGTGGGGACACCAAGAGCGGGGCCACCCATGATGAGCGCCAGGCAGATGACGAACGGCACGGTGGAACCGATGTAGCCCCAGGCATAGCCCGAGCTGGACACGGCGTCCATGCGCTCGTCGGTGGTAATGTCGGGCAGCATGGCGTCGTAGAACGTCATAGAAGAGTTAAGGCCGATGGTGCACAGCACGTACACGGTCAAAAATGCCATGGCGGACATTGGGATAGCCTGCGCCAAGCAAAGCACCAGGCCCGTGAGGAAGAAGCCCAAGAAGAACTTGATCTTGTTGCCGGCGTAGTCGGCAAGCGCGCCCAGAATGGGCATGAGCATGGCGATGACCAGCGAGGCGATCGTCTGCGCATTGCCCCAGGCGATCACCAGGTCGGCCGAAGAAGCGCCGGTATTGATGGCGTTAAAGTAAATGGGCACCACCGAGGTATTGAGCAGCACGAGGGCCGAATTGCCCACATCATACATAACCCAGTTACGCTCGAGCTTGGTGTATTTCATGGACAGGGACCCTTCGTATTCGCCCGATATGCAGTTAGTTCATCGTACCCCAATTGTCCAGAACCGCCGGTAAGGATTCGGCAAAGGGGCACGCACGGGCCCTATTCCTCGCGGTCGAACTCCTCATCGGCTTCGAGCACGCGACCGCTGTAGTTGACGTGACTGGTCACGGCATCCATGTCACCGGTCTCGATAAAACGTGCGACCGTGCACTCGTAATCGACCAGCGCGCGATCAAAGACCTCGGGGAAACTCTCGTTCGAGACCTCGTCGGTAAAGGGATTCTTCCATGTCAGATGGCCCAGGTTACCGGTGCGCTCGGGCAGCTCCGTCGTCACGCGATGGGCAAGGCCGTCGAGCAGCGAGTAGTCGTGCACCAAGCCCTCAACCAGCGAGATCGCGCGCGTCTTTGCGGAGCCGGCCGGCTCAATCGCGCGGTAAAGTCGCTGCATATTGGCAACGGCGGCTCCGTACTCCCCCGCCGGGATATCGATACCGTACACGCGCCCGGCGACGTAGCTCATCAGCACACCGGCCACGCGATTGATGCGGTCAGTGGTGACGATCTCGCCCGCCGGCGGATAATCCTCGACCGTGGCACCGTCGCGCTTGAGCTGCAGCATCAGCACATCCAGGTCGCTCTCGATCACGGCATGGACCTGACTGCTCGAATCCTCAAGCTCTGAATCGGACTCCACGATGCCAAACTGCTGCTCATAGACAAAAGGATGGGCGTTGCGGTCGAGCACGTAATGAGACAGCAGGCCCAGCGCAAAGGCGCGACCCAAGCTGGCGTCGCGCGGCAGCAGATGCGACACGCCGTCGCGCAGGCACGCGAACTGGCGAGACATGCGCGACCGATGCATGACCTGCGCCAGCAGCGTGCAGTCGGAAACACGCGGTGTCAGAATGTGAAAGAAAAACGGGTCGGGGCCTTGGTTGCCCAAGATAAAGGCAATGCGCTCTTCATCGGACGTGATGACGCCCTGCGGAAGACGGTCGATGCTTTCCTCGCCAAACAGATGATGGGTGATAAGCGCGGGCATAATGATCCTTTCGATTTCATTCGATGCCACCCATTATGCCCACCGCGCGCCCATGCCAAACCTGCGATGGTAAACGACGGCACGCAGACCGTCTACGCAAGCCCCAAGTGTGCTTTAACCTCGGCGGCACGACGACGGGACACCGGCACCGTCGAGCACACGCGGTCAAGCCTGAGCTCCATCAACCCCGTGGAGCCAATCTCAACATTGTGCACGTCTTCCAAATTGACCAGATAGCTGCGATGAACGCGAATAAAGCCCTCGGAGACCAAGCGACGCTCGAGCGAAGAGATCGACTCATTGATCAGGTACGTTCCCTCGGCGCAGATGGCATTGCAAAAATCGGCACGCGCCTCAAAGTAGCAGACGTCTGCGGCGGGAATGAACACCTTTTTGCCCCCGCGGTCCACCGTCAGACGCAAAGGCTGGCGCGGAGCGTGGATAACACGACGGACACCCAAGGCTGCCTCGATCTTGTCGAGTGCCTTTGACAGGCGTGCGTCCTCGACCGGCTTGACGACATAATCGACGGCATCGAGGTTATAGGCATCAGCCGCATACTCGGCAAACGCCGTCACAAACACAACCACCGGCGGCGTCTTTAGGTTCTGCAGCGTCTCGGCAAGCTCAATTCCCGAGCGACCGGGCATGGTAATGTCTAAAAACAGCACGTCGGGCTTGTTCGACAGAATCGACTCCACGGCTTCGGTGACATTGCCCGCCTCGGCAATCTGGCCCACACGCGTATCCTTTTCCAACAGATAGCGTAGCTCAGCCCTAATGGGAGGTTCGTCATCAACCACCAAGATGTTCCAGCCTTCGGACATATGTGCTTCCCCTCTTTTTCTCTCAATCCAACCGCGTGCTACGCCGTCAACGGCGCGGGCTCATGCGGCTCGCCGTTCAGCTCGACGATGACCTGCGTTCCCACGCCCTCCTGGGACTTCACGCGCATGCCGGAATCTTCTCCGTAAAAGAAATGGATGCGCTGAAGCACGTTGAAGAGCGCCAGGCCGCAACCTCGCTTGACGGAGCCGTCGGCGGTAATGCTCTCGGGCTCCTCCAGGCGATGTTGCTCAAACAGATGCGCGCAGACCTCTTCGCTCATACCGATGCCATCGTCCTCGACGATGATCTCCAAACCGTCATCGGTCTCGAAAGCCCTAACATGAATAGAAAGCGGCTCGGTCTCGCGCTGCGCATGCTTGATGCAGTTTTCGAGCAACGGCTGCAAGATAAACGGCGGCACCATGCAATCGCGCACCTCAAAGTCGATATCGACCGAGACGCGCAGACGGCCGTCGCCATAACGAGCCTGCATAAGATTGATATAGCGAGTGCCCTGTTCCACCTCGTGCTCGAGCGTGGTGAGCGTATCGGAATCAGAAAGCGTCTGACGATAGTAGTTGGAGAAGTCGATCAGCAGCGACCTGGCCTTGTCCGGCTCGGTACGTACGAGTGACACGATGGTGCTGATGGTGTTAAACAGAAAATGAGGATCGACCTGCGATTGCAAGGCGCGCAGCTCCACGCGGGCCGTAAGCTCGTCCTGGCGCTCAAGCTCAAAGCTCGCAAGCTGCGTGGAAATGAGGTCGGCAAAGCCCGAGGCAAGCGCCGTCTGGCGCATATCGATGCTGCTCAGACGGGGATAATACAGCTCGAGCGTGCCCACGCAATGCCCGCGCACGGTAAGCGGCGCGACAATACCGGCGCGCAGGCGCGGAAAGTAGCCACCCGTCTCGGTCGAGGCATCGCGCGAGAACACGCTTTGCTCACCGCTGTTGATCACGTTGAGCGTAGTCCGCAGTACCACCGGGGTGCCCGCGGGGCATTTTGCCGAGTCCTCGCCCCAGCTCGCCAACACCTGCCTGCCGTCGGTAAAGCAGATGGCAGAGGCGATAGTTTCGGACAGGATGATCTTAGAGGCGCCCAGAGCAGCTTCGGGCGTAAGGCCGCGCGACGTGTAGGCGAATATTTTTGATGCGATGGCGAGCGTGCGGTCGGTTGCGCTCGATGTGAGGTCGTCGGGAACGACAAAGACGTACGAGAAGAAGAAGCACAGCATGACCAAGCCGGCAATGACGACAACGGCCGGAACGGGATTGGGATTATCGGTTAGATCCCAGATGAGTAGCAGGATAAGCAATGGAACGACAATACCGAGCAAGATGGCTTGAACCACATGCTGAGCGGTACGAAAGACCTTGGTAGAGTTATAGCTCTTGCCCAGAATCAGCCTATTGAGATCCACCGTCATCTCCTTCTTACTGACGCACCCCATAGCAATAAAGAGGGCCGCAAGCGACCCTCTCCATTGCATTATGCAATCAAATACTGTGTTTTACATCAAGCCATCGATGAACGGTAGCTTAGGCGCTGTACTTGTTTGCCTCGCCGAAGGTGCCGGCCTCGACAATCCAGCCGTCCTTCATGATGACGTCCATGTTGTCGGTGTTGAGCACGTGGATGTCGGCGGCGACGTCACCGTTGACGACCAGCAGGTCGGCGCACTTGCCGGCCTCGATGGACCCGGTCTCGTCCTCGATGTGGCACATCTTGGCACCGTTGAGGGTGGCACAGGTGATGGTCTCGACCGGAGTGAAGCCGATCTTGTCGACGAACTCGTACATCTCCTCGATGGAGCAGGTGCCGTACGGGGTGACGAAGGAGAAGGAGTCGGAGCCGATCGTCATGACGACGCCGCGCTTCTTGGCCTCGCGCAGGCAGTCGTAGTTGCGCTGCAGCTCCTTCTCGACCAGGGTGCCCTCGTACTTGTCGTGCAGCTCGGGAACGTAGACGGGCGGATAGGTGGCGTACCAGGTGGGCAGGAAGGCGATCGTCGGGGTGAAGAAGGTGCCCTGCTCGGCCATGAGGTCCATGGTGCGCTCATCGATATCGAAGCCGTGAATCAGCTGCTCGCAGCCAAAACGAACGGAATCGTAGGCAGCGGCGTGGTTGTTGTAGCAGTGGCTCCACACGGGGATGCCGACCATCTTGGCCTCTTCGACCACGGCCTGGATTTCCTCGGAGCAGTAGTGCTGGTCGCGGCCGGAGTCCCAGCGCCAGATGCCGCCACCGGTAGCCCAGATCTTGATGGCATCGGGGTTCTCACGCAGGCGACGGCGGACGGCCTTGCGCAGATCCCAAGGACCGTCGACCTGATCACCCCAGGGGTGCGATTCCTTGTTGAGCTCCTGGGTGCAGTGGTGGGAGTCGCCGTGGCCGGCAACACGGCAGAAGCCGAGGCCGGTGGCCAGAACGCGCGGGCCCTTGAAGACGCCCTTGTCGATGCAGTCGCGAATCTGGATACCAAAGCGGCCGATCTCGCAGACGGTGGTGAGGCCGTGGGTGAGGCAGTCGTAGGCCTGCTTGACGGCGACGGCCTGCTTCTCGAGGAGCGGCTGCATGACCCAATCGGTATCATCGTCGGTCAGGTTGCCCGAGAAGTGCAGGTGGGTGTCGATCAGGCCGGGAAGGACAGTCTTGCCGGCGGCGTCGATAACCTCAACGCCCTCGGGAAGGTCCTGCATAGCACCGGCGTACTCGATCTTGCCGTTGTCGTCGACGAGAACGAGGGAGTTCTCGACCGGCTCGGCACCGGTACCGTCGATGAGCTTACCGCCAACGATTGCATACTTAGTGGACATGGTTCCTCCTTATGGATCCATATAGTGGGCGAGGCCGTGTTGGGTTAAGGCCTCACAAAGCTACCCAAGTGGCGCCGGGCTCGGTGCGCGGGAGAGAGGGCACCGCGCACCCAATCCGCCCCGGCTAGGCGTTACTTTTTGCGGGAATTGGTGAAAGCCATGAGGGCCAGGCCAATAGCCAACCAGCCGATCACGATGCTCCACTCCACCATGTTGAGAGAGGCGGGAGAGAACGGGATCACGAGCAGGCCGATGATGATGGCGCAGGCAGCGATAGCGAGGCCGATGCCAAACTTGCCGCCGGGCACCTCGTAGGGACGAGGCAGGTCGGGCTCGGTGAAGCGCATGCGCAGGCAAGCGAGGGCGACCATGCCGCAGGAGAAGATGAAGGCGAGAGCCGACACGTTGGTCAGAGGGATGAGCATGTTCTTGCCCAGGAACGGACCGACGACGGTGATGACGCCCAGAACGACGCAGGCAAGCTTGGGAGCGCCGGACTTGGGGTCGACCTCGGCGAACTGCTCGGGCAGCTGGCCCTTGCGGCCCATGGCGAGCATGATGCGGCTCGTGGCGCCGTAGAAGGAGTTCATCGGGCCCATGGGTCCAAGCGTGGCGATGACGAGCATAGCCAGGTACAGAAGCATGTTGATGCCCTTGAGGCAGGCAAGCGCGGGAACCGGGCTCTTAACAAACTCATGCCAGTCGAGGATGGTGCCGAACGAGTAGATGCAGACCATGTAGAAGCCGCCGGCGGCCAGCAGGGCCAGGGAGATGATCTTGCCGAACTTGTTCCAGTTGAGGCCCTCGGCTGCTTCCTCAGCCTGCTGAGGAATGGTGTCGAAGCCAGCGTAGAAGAACGGGGTCAGAACCAGGACCGACACGATGCCGGCAAACAGGCTGGAGCTCTCGGTAGCGGCCTTGCCGCCGCCAGCGCCGGTGACCTGGGAGAACACGGGCATGGCATTGTCCGGCGAGCCGGTGAACAGCGAGACGCCCATGGCGAGCAGCATGCCGCAGAGCAGGGCCTTGGTCAGGAAGGCCTGGAGCTTGGCAGCCGAGCTGGCACCGCGGAAGTTGAGGAAGATGACGTAGACTGCAAAGCCGAGCGCGATCAGCGTCGGGAACAGGTAGACGTCGGCCCCCAGTATGGTGTAGAGCTTGACGGCGCGTAGCCACTCAAGGCCGGGCAGGCTGCCGAACATCTCGGACACGAGGGTCGAAATGGCGATGGCCTCCCACGGGCACAGGATGCCGTTGCCCAGGGCCAAAAGCCATCCGGTGATGTAGCTCAGCGTACGGCCAAAGCTACGATCGACATACTCGACGATGCCGCCCGAGATGGGGATAGCAGCCGTGAGCTCACCGAAAACAGCTCCGACGGGCACGAGGAAGATTGCACCCAAGAGGAATGCGATCATAGCGGGAACGGGACCGCCGCCCACGACCATCCAGTCGCCGACCTGCAGAACCCAACCGGTACCGATGATGGCACCGAAGCCGATGGTAAAGAAGTTCCAGAGCGAGAGCGTTTTCTTCATGCCGCCGTTATCCTCGACTGCAACTTCTGCGTTCTTGTCCGCCATTGTTCCCCTCCTTTCCTATTTGACGCCCTTGGCGTCACCCCTTGCGCGGTCCGTTTTGCCGCGCGCTTTTATTCCATGGCTTTAAGATACGGCCTTGGTGCAGCAGCGCCGCTCGCAGCTCGACCGAAGGCAGAACTGCAAAACGAGCGGCACCGTTTTTGGGACGAACGGCGGGAGACGTCATTCGTCTTGGACGCTTTCATCTTGTCTGCTTTTGAATACCTGTTGCCGTGACGCTAGACGCGCGGCGCGGCAACGTTCATACCATTTGTCAGGCTTTTGGCGCACATACCCATGTGTCGTGCATCTTTTTATGTAGGATAAACAAGTTACACATGAGGCAAGGTGATTCGAATGGCATACGGATACAATGACGGCGACCAACGGCCACAAAGCGTGCGCCTTGCCGGCCGCGCCACGCCAACGCCCAGAATCACCTCCGACAACGACAACCCGCAGCGCCCCCAAGAGCAGCTCGGGGCTTCTTCGCGGCAACAAAGCCGTACCGTGCAGCAGTCAGACCGCGTGAGTACGAGCACACGCCAACGCCAGACCGACACATCGCAGCCACGCCGCTACGATCGCCGTAAAACCGACTACTACGTCAAGCGCTCCTTTTCGCGACCTCAACGCGATCGCGGCAATTCCGCCCCTCACCCTGCGTCACACGCCACAAGCCACGCGCTTCCGGCCCGCCGCCTACGCCTTACGCTTTGCTCCATCGCCGCCTGCCTCGTCTTTGTGTTTTTGGGATCCTGTATCTCCCACGGATCAGCCGGTCTTGAGCCCACTGCCGAAGACAAGCTGCTTAAAGCTCCCGTCGCACCCGGTTACTCCTTTGCGTTCTCGACACCACGCTCGCAATGGCAGGCCGGCACCATGCCCCACATCTACCAAATTGACCCCGCATGGTCGGAGCTGCCCTATGCCGGTGGCACTATTCGCGAAAACGCTTGCGGTCCCACTTGCCTCACCATGGTCTATATCTTTAAGACCGGCCATACCGATAAGACGCCGGTCGATATATGCGCACTGGCCGAAGCCGGCAACTACGCCCCCACCGGTGCCACCGAGTGGTCGTTTATGACAGGCGGTGCGTGGCAGCTGGGGCTCAACGGAACACAGCTCTATAACGATCGCGAATCGATTACCCAAGCACTTCGCTCGGGTGTGCCCGTCATCGCCGCAGTGCGCCCCGGTACGTTTACCAACGTAGGCCACTACATCGTGCTCTACGGCATCGACGATGCCAACCAGATTGGCGTCTACGACCCCAACTCGGCCAGCCGCAGCGCCCGCCGCTGGGGCGTCGTAGAGGTCCTCAACGAAGTCGAAGCCATGTGGGCCTACTACTAGTCATTGGGCACTCATTGGGGACAGACTTAAATGAGTACCTGGGAAACTGTGCCCCGCTTTGGACACTCATTGTGGGATGCGCTTTCCGCAGTTGATCGGTGCCACGCATTTAAGTCTGTCCCCAATGACCAGCCCTAGGCTGCCGGCAGGAAAGGAACGTCCCTAAGTGCCGGGTTGAAACAAAAGCCCCGCAGTCGGAGCGGACTGCGGGGCTCATGAAGAGAGGCTAGTTTGTGGGCGCTTTGCCTGGCGCCCACGAGAGAGGCAACAGAGTAGAGACTACTCGTGGATGCGGGTACCGGAGAGGCCAGCCATGGTCTCGGCGGCCTTGTCCAGAGCGCCGATGATGCAGGTGCGGCCCTTGCGGGAACGGGCGAACTTGATGGCAGCGCGAACCTTGGGCTCCATGGAACCCTTGCCGAACTGACCCTCGTCTGCCAGGCGCTCGGCCTCGTCGGCGGTGAGGTCCTCGAGCTCCTCCTGGTTGGGCTTGCCAAAGTTGATGGCAACATGCTCAACGGCGGTCAGCAGGAACAGAACGTCAGCATCGCAGTCCTCGGCCAGCAGCTCGCCGCCCAGGTCCTTGTCGATGACGGCGGGAACGCCCTTGTAGCAGCCCTTGTTCTCGTAGTCGCGGACGACGGGAATGCCGCCGCCACCGCAGGCGATGACGATGAACTCGTTGTCGAGCAGGTTGAGGATGGAGTCAGCCTCGACGATCTTCTTGGGATCGGGGGAAGCGACGACGCGACGCCAGCCGCGGCCGGAATCCTCGACGAAGACCTTGGAGGGATCCTCGGCCATGAACTCCTTGGCCTGCTCCTCGGTGTAGAAGGGGCCGATCGGCTTGGTCGGGTTCTTGAACGCGGGATCATCCGGGTCGCACTCGATCTGGGTGACGACGGTGGCGGCGTGCCAACGCTTATAGCGCTTGTGCATCTCGCGGCCGATGCCCTGCTGCAGGTGATAACCAATGTAGCCCTGGGACATGGCGCCGCACTCGGGCAGCGGCATCTCGGGGGTACCGATGGCATCGTGGGCAGCGGCGAAGGCGTTCTGGATCATGCCGACCTGCGGGCCGTTGCCATGGGTGATGATGATCTCGTTGCCCTGCTCGATGAGGCCGAGGAGGGCATGGGCGGTGTTGCTCACGGCCTCGATCTGCTCGACGGGGTTGTTGCCGAGGGCGTTGCCGCCAAGGGCGACGACAATACGATCGGGCTTGCCAAGAGGCTTAGACATTGCTGGAATCCTTTCTGTAAAAGGCCTACAACCCATTAATAACCCGCGTCCGTGCGATACGCGAGTTTATTAAGGTTTATATTCTCTTTATCGCTCATTTTATTCATTTTGAAAATAGCGGAACGGTGAACGGTCGTTTTTATCCGCTCAGCGTACAGAACCCCAGCTCAAGCATATCTACGCCATTTACGTGCAACTTTATTTTAATAGAGCAGGGATTAGACCAGATTATGCAAACTATATCTTTGCTAAACACAAAACAGACAGCGCAATATCTTACTCGCACTATACGAGATTCTATGCACATATAAGTCGAGTATGCACCCCTGCAAAAACAAGGGGCTTTTCATCCAACAAAAGGAATAAAGAAGAGCTCCGAAAAAGCGGCAACGGCCAAGTCCCCCATCCATCCCCAAAGTGGCGCGAGGTTTCGCGGCAAAGCCGCGAAACAGCGAAGGGGACGGAATACCCGACCAACTACGTCCTTCATCCGCCCACACAATCCAAGGACGTAGTCGTAGCAGGATCTGAGGGCTGACCTTCGCGGACGCTCCGCAGGACGAAAGAACCCCCGCCGCACGTAGTGCGCAGCGGGGGTTCTTTCATGTCCGAGGACGTCCGCGAAGGTCAGTCCTCAGATCCTGCAGTGGGAGACCTAGGCCTCGTTGTACACCGTCTTGAGCTTCAGCAGGTGAGCGTAGCGGTCCATAGCGGCCTGCTCGTTCTCCTTGAAGAGCTCCTCGGCGCGCTCGGGGAAGGAACGCGTCAGCGAAGCGTAACGGGCCTCGTTCATCAGGAACTCCTGATAACCGCCCGCGGGCTCCTTGGAATCGAGCGAGAACTTCTTGCCGGCAGCAGCCTCGGGGTTGAAGCGGAAGAGGTTCCAGTAACCGCACTCAACAGCCTTCTTCATCTCGGCCTGGCAGTTCTGCATGCCACCCTTCTTGATGGAGTGCATCTCGCAGGGGCTGTAGCCGATGATGAGGGACGGACCGTCGTAGGCCTCGGCCTCGTGGATGGCCTTGAGGGTCTGAGCCGGGTTGGCGCCCATGGCGACCTGCGCCACGTAGACGTAGCCGTAGCTCATGGCGATCTCGGCCAGGGACTTCTTCTTGGTCACCTTACCGGCAGCGGCGAACTGAGCGACCTGACCCAGGTTCGAGGCCTTGGAGGCCTGACCGCCGGTGTTGGAGTAGACCTCGGTGTCGAAGACGAAGACGTTGACGTTGTGGCCGGAAGCCAGGACGTGGTCCAGGCCACCGAAGCCGATGTCGTAGGCCCAGCCGTCGCCGCCGAAGATCCAGAAGGACTTCTTGGTGAGGTAAGCCTTGTCGGCGAGGATCGCCTTGGAGGCGTCGCAGCCGCACTTCTCGAGCTCGGCAACGTAGGCGGCGGCAGCGGTCTTAGAGGCCTCGGCGTCGTTGACGGAGTCGATCCAAGCCTGACCGGCGGCCTTGAGCTCGTCGGACGGACCGTCAGCGGCGATGATCTCCTGCGTAGCAGCGATCAGCTTCTTCTGAACGGCCTCGTAGCCAACGGCCATGCCCAGACCGTGCTCGGCATTGTCCTCGAACAGGGAGTTGTTCCACGCCGGGCCGTGACCGTCCTTGTCCTTGCAGTAAGGAGCGGTGGCAGCGGGGTTGCCCCAAATGGAGGAGCAGCCGGTGGCGTTGGAAATGAACATGCGGTCGCCGGCGACCTGGGTCACCAGACGTGCATAGGCGGTCTCGGCGCAGCCGGCGCAGGAGCCGGAGAACTCCAGGTAGGGCTGCTTAAACTGGCTGCCCTTGACGTTGGCCGCGATGAGCTCCTTCTTCTCGGAGACGTTCTCGACCATGTAGTCCCAAACGGGCTGCTGGTCCATCTCCTGCTCGGTGGGAACCATCTCGAGGGCGCCCTTGGGGCAAACCTTGACGCAGTTGGTGCAACCCATGCAGTCGAGCGGGGACACAGCCATGGTGAACTTCATGCCCTTGGCCTTGGGGCCCATGGCGTCGAGCGTGCGGGTAGCCTCGGGCGCGGCGGCAGCCTCGTCCTCGGTCATCGCGAACGGACGGATGGTGGCATGCGGACACACATAGGCGCACTGGTTGCACTGGATGCACTTGGTCTCGTCCCAGTGGGGAACGACCACGGCGACGCCGCGCTTCTCGTATGCGGAGGCGCCCAGCTCAAACTGGCCGTCGGCGCAATCGACGAAGGCGGAAACAGGCAGGCTGTCGCCGTCCATGCGATCGATGGGCTCGAGCAGGTTCTTGACCTGCTGGGCGATGGCGGACTTGGTCTCCTCGGAAAGCTCGACGGGAGCGGCGTCCTCGGCGGTTGCCCAGTCGGCCGGGACCTCGAACTTACGGAAGGCGGTAGCGCCGGCATCGATGGCCTTGTGGTTGGCGTCGACGATAGCCTGGCCCTTCTTCATGTAGGACTTGGTAGCAGCGTCCTTCATGTACTGCAGGGCATCCTCGGCGGGCAGGACCTTGGCCAGCGCGAAGAAGGCGGACTGGAGCACCGTGTTGGTGCGCTTGCCCATGCCGACCTTGGCGGCCAGGTCGATAGCGTCGATCAGGTAGACGTTGACATTGTTGTTCGCGATGTAGCGCTTGGCCACGGCGGGCATGTGCTCGGCGAACTCCTCGTCGCTCCACTGGCAGTTGACCAGGAAGGTGCCGCCCGGCTTGACGTCGCGGACCATCTTGAAGCCCTTGACGATGTAGCTGGGGTTGTGGCAAGCGACGAAGTCGGCCTTGGTCACGTAGTACGGCGAGCGGATCGGGGAATCGCCAAAGCGCAGGTGCGAGACGGTGACGCCGCCGGTCTTCTTGGAGTCGTACTGGAAGTAGGCCTGGACGTACTTGTCGGTGTGATCGCCGATGATCTTGATCGAGTTCTTGTTGGCGCCGACGGTACCGTCGCCACCCAGACCCCAGAACTTGCACTCGATGGTGCCGGGGGCTGCGGTGTTGGGCGCATCCTCGGCCTCGGGCAGGCTCAGGTTGGTCACGTCATCGACAATGCCGATGGTGAACTCGCGCTTGGGCTCGTCGGCCTTGAGCTCCTCGAAGACAGCGAACGCGGACGCGGGAGGCGTGTCCTTGCTGCCCAGACCGTAACGGCCTCCGACGACCTTGATGCCCGTCTTGCCGGCCTCGTAGAGAGCGGAGACAACATCCTGGTAGAGCGGCTCGCCGATGGAACCCGGCTCCTTGGTACGGTCCATGACGGCGATCTTCTGGACGGTCTCGGGGAGAACGTCGACGAAGTGCTTGATGGAGAACGGACGGAACAGACGGACCTTGACCAGGCCGACCTTCTCGCCGTGAGCGTTGAGGTAGTCGATGACTTCCTCGAGCACGTCGCAGAAGGAGCCCATGCACACGACGACGCGATCAGCATCGGGAGCGCCGTAGTAGTTGAACAGGCCGTAATCGGTGCCGAGCTTCTCGTTGATCTTCTTCATGTAGCCCTCGACGACGGCGGGAAGCTCGTCGTAGACCTTGTTGCAGGCCTCGCGGTTCTGGAAGAAGATGTCGCCGTTCTCGTGGCTACCGCGGGTATGCGGGTGCTCAGGGTTGAGCGCGTGATCGCGGAAAGCCTGGACAGCGTCCATGTCGCACATCTCGGCCAGATCCTTGTAGTCCCACATGGCGACCTTCTGGATCTCGTGGCTGGTGCGGAAACCGTCGAAGAAGTTAAGGAACGGGGTCTTGCCCTCGATGGCGGCAAGGTGAGCCACCGGCGAGAGGTCCATGACCTCCTGGACGTTGCCCTCGGCGAGCATGGCGAAACCGGTCTGGCGACAGGCCATGACGTCGGAGTGATCGCCAAAGATGTTCAGGGCGTGCGAAGCGACGCAACGCGCGGAGACGTGGAAAACGCCCGGGAGCTGCTCGCCTGCGATCTTGTACATGTTCGGGATCATCAGGAGCAGACCCTGAGAAGCCGTGTAGGTGGTGGTCAGAGCACCGGCGCCCAGCGAACCGTGAACGGTACCGGCTGCACCTGCCTCGGACTCCATCTCGACGACCTTGACCGGGGTGCCGAAGATGTTCTTGCGACCCTGGGCCGCCCACTGGTCGACATGGTCGGCCATCGGGCTGGACGGCGTAATGGGATAAATTCCCGCTACCTCGGTGTACGCATACGAGACATATGCGGCCGCCTCGTTGCCGTCCATAGACTTAAACTTACGCGCCATATACCCCTCTCCTCTCATATAGGTATACAGGCCCCGGCGATCGCCGGGATGTTGGCGTGATGGGATTTTCGTTGTTGCTTCCAATCATCTGGCAGGCGGACTCAGCAGCAGGTACATGGCGTGGAGAGAAGGCATGCCGAGGCGAGGAGAGCTGCACGCGCTCCACAGGCCCAGCTACCCGTCTTGCACATGACCGAGCGCCGCAAAGGCCGCATGCCGGATGCTCCCGGGCACGCCCCGGCGATGGGAGGCGCCCGCAACGGAAATCCGCATGCGGGTTTATTGTACCCCGCCGTCAAGTGTAATTTCGACAAATATAGGCGGGCGGTAAAGGTTTACCTCGAGTGACCATCAAGGGCAAAATTGATCCTTCCGTCACCGAGGGACCAAATGGCAGCTGCGGTGAAATAGGAACTGTTTTTGCCGGCCGTAGCCTTAAACAGCCCCTATTTCACCGCAACTTATTTAGGAGATGAGTCAGAGGGCGCCGAGGAGGATGGCGTAGGTTGTGGATTCTCCGAGCTTGAGCTCGTCACCGGGGTTGAGCTGGGCGGAGCGGCCGGGCTCGACCTGGGTGCAGACGTTCGTCGCGCCGTTTACCACCACGGTTCCGTTGGTGGACGACAGGTCCTCAACGTACCAGACATTTTGGTCATCGCACCACACGTGGGCATGGCGAGCCGAAACGTCATCGCCCACATCGGTGATGCCGCCCTCCCCCGTTGCCAGCGCGCCGATCTCGACGCCTTCCTCACTCGGCTGAATCCAGCGCGGGACGCTCACCGCGTAGCCGTTTTGCACGCGCAGCAGTCCCAGCGGATGCGCCGGCGCGACCTCGCGCTCGCCCGACTTGGAACCAAGGCGGGCGTGAGAGCAAACGGCATAGGGAACGAATCTTGCGGATGTACTCCTCGACGTCAGGCAGGTAAGCCCCACGAAGTCACCGGGGAGGCCCAAGCGGCCCGGCACCACTTCCAGATTCTGACCAGGGCGAGTCGTTCGCCGGTGGCTGAAGGCTCGCTCCCACCCAAAAGAGGAGATTCGCGTTGTTCCCCAATCGCTCTCGCATCTTTCATTTTGCTCGAGGTGGGCTATAAAAACTTTCCTGGTGAAAGGCGGCGATTGGTTTCCTTTCTTTCTAGAGGAGCGCGCCTGTAATCTGTTTTCATCCTAAATCAAGTTGAGATCGGACCTTCCAGAGGCAAGTCGACTCAAACTGCGAGGCTCCATGTTGGAATAAAGAGCGCTGTCGAAGTGCCAACAACACAAAGCTTGCCAGTCTCAAATAGAACCTTTTGGGAGTCCGATTGGGCCGCACACCGAATCCCCGCTGGTGGTTTTTTATAGCTGCGCAACAATAAACAAGGTTAGTGCCAGTCCAGCATGAAATTGAGGAACGTATGCATTTTTTCTCAGTAAGTGATCGTCGTTACTGCTTCGATGAGGTCACTCGCAATTGCTTCCAGGTTGACCAAGCATCAGAAGATGCGCTTCGCATATTTGAAGCATCGGGAAGAACGGTCAACTCGAAGTTGCTAACAAAGTCACTTGCTGCGAAAGGCTACGACCAAACGACCATAGCAGAACTTGAAGACGACATTGATGAGTATCAACGATTGTCTGAGCGGACTTTCTTAACAAAAGACACGCCTCGAAAACTTAGATCCATCGAACTCCACGTTTCACATGCATGCAACCTTGGTTGTAGTTACTGTTTTGCCGGTAAAGGAGATTATGGAACGTCTCCTCTGCTGATGACAGACGAGATAGCCTTCAAGGCGGTCGACTACCTCGTCGCAAGTTCATCGGAAAACGAAACGCTTGCGATCGTCTTTTTTGGTGGGGAACCCATGATTAACGAGCCGCTGATATGGAAAACGGTCGACTATTCAAAAAGAATATACCCCAATAGAAACTTTACCTATTCTATTACGACCAACGGAACGCTTTTGAATGACACTGCTGTGAATTCTTTCAAGGAGCACGGGTCTTCTGTTCTGATTAGTCTCGATGGTACAGGATGCAAGCACGATGCATCGCGCCCGTACAAGACGGGAGGCGGCTCTTTCTCCGATATCGACAAAAACGTTCGTCGTTTTTCCGAGTCGTTCCCCTTCGGCGCAAGAGCGACCTTAACAAATAATAACTGTAACCTTGTTGAAGACTATCTTCAGTTTAAAGAGATGGGCTTCAGAAGGATTTACTTCTCGCCCGTGAGCTCATTCGATGAGAATATCAAACTCGACGAACACTCATTAAACAAAATCAGGGCGGGCCTAATAGATTTGGCGGATCAATATCTCAAACAGATTGATCAAGGGGAAAAGCCCTTGTTTAGAACATTGAAAACTGCAGTTGATTTGATTATGAGCAACAGGATCGCCTTTGTCGGATGCGGGGCTGGCAGGCGTTTTATTTCCGTGACTCCCGAAGGGGACGTATACCCCTGTCACAGGTTTGTCGGGATGATGCGATTCAAAATGGGCAACATCGTCACCGGAATTGACGAAACTAGGTATATTGAAAACTGGAGTCAGGGTGTCGAAAAAAGAATTGACTGTACGGACTGTTGGGCTCGGTCTTTCTGTGGTGGGGGCTGTAGCTGGGAGGCTGCAGACGAGCACGGCTACTTGCCCAAGAGTCTACACCCTGCATCATGTGAATATAGAAAAATGTGCTACGAGATGGCTTTTGACCTTATTTCCCGCCACTCATCTTCGCAGGAGAAAAATCAACGAGAAGCTACTGTATCGGAATAAGCGGTTCAGCGCATTGCTGTCACCATTGTGGAGGTGTTCGTTCTTCTGATTACCGTCTGCGAAGCTTATTGCTACGTTCGCCGAAACCATTCTAGAAATATGGTGAACTAGACATCTTGGTTTGTTATACACAATATTGAGGTTTTTCTGCACTCAAAGGGAGGTAGTCGTGAAGCATATTCATCCGATTAATCCAGGAAGTGGCGACGAGGCAGGCGTGAAGCCGATGTCTTTTGACTGCCTCTTGGGCATTACTGACATCTGTACTGTTTATGATAAAGCAGATGGCTGTGGTGCATACGATTACTGCGACTATGACATGGATGGCGGCAGCATCTGCGTTGTAGATCACTGTGGCATTGATCAAACGTAGTCTCTAATTGGATTAAGGTGAGGAGCTGTTATGAAGCATATCCATCCTGTTGGTTCAAATGAACATCCTCCCGTTGAGCCTTGTTGTCTTGGAGTTGATATATGCAATTTTTACGACATCGCCGAGTGCCCTGTTGCGGATTGGTGCTATGTCGATAAAGAATCAAGCTGTGTTTTGCCAGCAGATTGGTGCGATCCAGTTGACGAGTAGTTTTGTGGCTAGGAACTATTTGGTCCAATTCAGAATAAGATGGGAACAAATACCAAAATCTCGTGTCTGGGAGGAGTTATGCCATTATTGCAAGGTCTCGTTGGATTAGCCTTTATACTTGCGTTATATCTGGCACCTTTTTTAATTCTATTCTTCATTATCCGACTCTTTCTTCGGAGAAAATAGGAGTGTCACGCAAACATTAGCGTAGCTTTCTTCCAATATGAGCCGAGCATTGGCAAGTGGAATAAGAAGCCCGACCGTTCGCCACATGAAAGTGATCGGACGGGCTTCTCTATTTAACCCGGGCCGCCACCCATAGCGGCTTTCCAAGCGTATTCTCAGTGCAAAGCAATCGTCAGTTTAATCCTATGCGCTGATACCGCATTTCATTTGTTCGGCTCGAATTCTACGGCCTGGCAACCCTCGCACTCTCCGGCAAATGGATTGAACGCGAAGGCAGAGATGATGTGTGCGTGGACATCGAGGCTGCTGTAGGCAACATACTGGGACATGGACCCCCGCTGCGCGTGGTATGCGGCCCGGCATATTCATTGCCGTCCAACCCCGTGTAGTTGCAGCAAAGGGTGGAACCTCAATGCTCAGCTCATGTTGTCCGTGGGACACGAGAATCGTAAGTACACTTTGGTGCGATTCTCACGCTGATACTGAGCCACCTGGAATAAGATACGTCGCGACAACACTTCGCTTCACCTCTGTCTCGACAAGATGACGTAGACTAAAGTTTCCTTTAGTAAGAGAACGAGAACTATATCTGAAAGCGTTGCGATGGCGTGAAGGCACCGAGTCCGAACCGCCTGAATGCTACGTGCATCTGCATCGCCTTTTTCTTATCTCTGCCAGTTGGGTAGCACTACACTTGTCATCATTTACCCTGGTACATGCTGCCTAAATCCACTACCCCTTCTACCGCGCCGACCATCTCGTCATCGTGAGAGACAACGATGATCAGCTGGCTTTGCTTGTTGCGCTTAACATAGGCCGCAAGCTCGGCGCGGCTTACAGCGTCTAACCCAGTCGTGGGCTCGTCGAGTACCAAAACTGACGACTTGCGTGAAATCGCCGACCATAAGTACACTCGGCGCAGCTCACCGCCCGAAAGCGCGGAGCAACGTTTCCCGAGCAACTCCTTCACGCTGTTTTCCAGCGAAAGTAGGCCATCTACACCCCGGTGATAGGAAGAAAAGGGCGTGTCGAAATACTCTAACAGCTCTTTCACCGTTTCGTCCGGCGCGAAGCACGACTGTGGGCAGCACGATATCTCTCTCGCACGTATGTAATCCAAGTCGCATTCTTCGATTGGCACGCCGTTGTATTTTACTTTGCCTTTCGATGAGTATAGCCCGAGCATCAAGTAAAGAAGTGACGTCTTGCCTCTTCCGTTTTCCCCAACTATGCAATATGTACCAGGACCGGAAAACTTGAAAGAAAACCCGCCGAGGACCTCTCGGACAGATCCGTCTGGAAGGGCAACCGAGAATTCCAAATCAGATACCGAAATGTCATTTATTTCATCGAGTTTAGCTAAATCGGTCCGATTCCACCCCGATCTCTCCTTTTCTCTCGTCGCGATAGCCGTCCTATCCCATGATGCTTTGGCATCTTGATAGGATTTGAACAATGACATCATACTTTTCAAAGTCTTAAAGAGAACCGCGAAGTATGTACCGATGATAGTGTACTCGCCTATTGACATAGTTCCGTTAATGATTCGTACTCCGGAAACAACAAGTATCACCGCTTGAAACAACGCTGCGAAAAGACCATCGAGCGATGTCAGAGAATATGATAGCTTTCCGGAGCGCAAAACTTTGGGAAAATAGCTCTTAAACCCAGCGTCGAGCGCTTGTTCGCTCTTGCCGTACGAAGATGTCAGTTGAATGTTGAGAATCTGATTAAGCTGCGATGCAATTGCGGCGTAAAAGGCGCTGTCCGCCTCTTTCTTCTCATACGTGACCCTATACAAAAGTTTCCTCAACCCAGTAATTACACAGAAATACACGATGAGGAGAATGATGGAAAACACCGCGAGAGTTGAATCAATTGACCATATGATAAGCAATACGATGGGAATGGCTACAATGGACAGCGGCGCACTGATAAAATTCGCCAAAACGAAGGATGAGACCACGCTGGAGTCGGAAATAATCCGTTGCGTTGTATAGGCTGGATCGATGGTCCGACTCACCAAGTAATCGTCTCTTTCAAAACGCAAGACGGCCTCCCTGAGAAGATCAAAGGAAAGTCTCGTGGTTATGCGAATGGAAAGTGTTCCTGCAAAATAAGTAAAGAGGGTGGAGAAAACTCCTATTGACGCAACCAGGAGCGCGAAGAGTACGGCGTCTCTTTCGCTGCGGTTACCGAGAAGAAAATCTAAGAATTTCCCGTTCACGTATGGCATGGCATAGGAGAGAGCGGTTCCAATCACCGTGATAGCAATGAAGACGAAAGCCCCTTTTGCTCTGATGAACCTCGAGAGAACGCATCGAATCAAGGAAGGCCCCAATCTACCCGCCACAAAACATCAATCACTGATACCTTACACCTCAACACAACAGGAGCGAAGATTTGCCAATGAGACTGCTTTAAGATTGCCTTGGGCCAATACGATCTCAAGCTCTTCCTACAAGAGAGTCGGAATCGGACATCTCCTCCGACGAACCTGGCAATCGGGCGGTTGAAATATCTTTTTCAACCGCCCGATTGCCACAATAGATTTGAGCATCCGCCCACAAACGTCCGCGTTTTATACCCATCAAATCCTTTGCCTTTTGTCGTCTAGACTAGAAAAATCGCTCGAAATAACGCACCGGCCTGCTCGCTTGAAGAAACCTAAGCCCGTAACGTAGATGTGCAAACTTCCGAAACGCCTTGCGCGGCATAGTGCGTATAAACTTCGTCAACCGCCTCAGAAATATCTGAGTATCGCGCCGGGTCAAAAGCATACGATGTCGCAGCTATACCCTGCACCCATTCGGAACGCGGATTAATTGAATAGCCACGCAGCATCATCATACATGCATCTAGACCTGATTTCCCAAGTATCCGACGTATTGATGAGAGCATCGCGGGTCGCCCCTGCACCATCGTCGTCACCCCTATTAGCAGTATTTACCGTTTTTCTCTAAATGCGTATCGCCACCCTTAAGAATACGAAGTGTTTTATCCAGACCCGATTGTCCTCCATCTCAAACGAAGGGATAAGGAATCTCATCCGGAATCGGCAGTAACGGAGGATTCACAACGACAAGCGAAAAACATGAGTCATCTCTCAGAGGGGAGTAAAGGCTCCCCTCAAGCACCCTAGTTTCGTCATCCAAAGAGTTGATGGCAGTGTTTTTCTTACAAAGGTCGACAACAAAAGGGTTGATTTCTACAGATGTTACATCCATGCCACAGTTGGTAAGTACCAGGCCCTGTATTCTGGGGCCAGAACACAAATCGAGAGCCTTCCGTGCGCTCTGCGGTGTAAGGCGCCAATCTCAGCAAATCTGTCCCACAATACTGCGCTGAAGAACAAGACGGAACCCCTGAGCCAAACTCCCCTATACCTTATTAAGGCTAAGACAGGCAAGTTCACGCACCCGGCATATTCCAGAATAACATCCTATTGTTTTAGATGCTCTACAAGCATGAACAGCCGCGAATCGGAAAGATCTTCTAGTTTCGCCCCGACTGACCGCCAAGGGCCAAAATGGCCCCTCCATCCCCGGGCGACTGGCTCTGGCGCGCCAAGGAGTGTCCCCAAGTGCCGGCAGAAAAGGAATGTCCCTATCTGCCGGCTAGAGGGCACCGAAGAGGATGGCGTAGGTAGTGGATTCGCCGAGCTTGAGCTCATCGCCGGGATTGAGTTGGGCGGAACGGCCGGGCTCGACCTGAATGCAGACGCGCGTGGCCCCGTTTACCACCACGGTTCCGTTGGTGGACGACAAGTCCTCGACGCGCCAGATATTTTGAGCATCGCACCAGATATGGGCATGGCGGGCCGAGACATCGTCGCCGACGTCGGTAATATCGCCCTCACCAGTGGCCAGCGCGCCAATCTCAACACCCTGCTCACTCGGCTGAATCCAGCGCGGGGCGCTCACGACAAAACTGTTTTGTATGCGCAGCAAGCCCAAGGGGTGCGCCGGGGCGGGTTCGCGTTCGCCCGCGGTCATCGACATGCCAAGCGAACGAGGCGTGGATGTGCCTCCGCCACAGGTCGCGTGCGCGTAGTCGATGGCATAGTTCACCGAGGACCGCACATCCGCCGAACAACCGACGGCGACAAACAGCACCAGCACGGCCTCGGCGCGCTCGGCGGGCATGAGTTCTGCCGCCTGGGACAGGCGATCGAGCGCGTTGCGATAGAGATTCGTGTCCTGGTGACACTCTTCGAGCGCGCGTACCATCGGTTCACCTGCAGGACCGCACACCATATTGATCACAGCCGTGGAGTCCATGGGGTTGCGCTGGCGCAAGGCCAGTTGCGACATAATACGCGCAGCCGATGTACCGTATTCGGCAAAGTAGCGCTGCTGAAGCGTGCCGACCGGTGCGCGAACGATAAAGCGGGAAACCCAAGAGCGATCGGCGGCTCGGCTCTGCGGGCTGCGGCCGTCGGCGAGCGGACGGGACGAAAGCACCAAGCCGCACAGCTCGATATGGCTCAGATGCGCCGCGCGCTTAAAGATGTCAAACATGGCCCCGCATGGGGTGAGCTCAACTTGAGATGCCATGACCTAGGCCTCCTTGGTCGTAGAAATAGAATCGGACGATACTTCGACAGGTCCGCCAAAAGTACGGGCAGCTGCGGCTCCACCGGCAAGCGGAGTCGCCATCTGGGCTTTTGTGCGCCGCGGTGCCGAAACGGGAAGCTCAAAGGCAAAGCCCATCGCAAGTAAAAACCACGTAAGCGTATAGGTTGCAACCAGAGCGGCAACAAGGCCGCCCATCACGGCGCGTTGGGAAAATACGCTACATGCAGCCACAACCAGCACCGGAGCCTCGCAGGCAGAAAGCGCAAGCACACCCTGCAGGAACCCCGAGCGCCGATCGCGCGCAAGTGCCCCCGCGGCAACGCCGGCCATGCCTGGTAGCGCCAACGCCAGTGCGGCAATAATACCCGGTAGTGGCCCAGACCACACGAGCGATCCCAAAGTCGCCGTCACGCGAGCGCCCGACGCCAGCAGCGCGGCCGAAACCACGACCACAGCCCAAACCACGCCACAGACGACCGCCGCGCCGACCATCAGCGCGCGACGAACCGCGCGGCCGGACGCATCCATGGGGCACGGCGTGAGCGGCTCGCCGCGGAGCGAACGACCGACATTTTGTGCATAGTGGTCACAAAACGCCGAGAGCGCCGCCTCGACCGCCGCCGGCTCGGGACGATCTTTTTGATGGCTGGACAGACAGGCCATCACCACGTCGAACAGCTGGGCATCGACAAACGCCAGCGCATCGCGTAGCTCCTCGGAATCCGGCTCAAGCCCCAACTGCTGGGCCTGCTCAGCCGCGGCGAGCGCCACATCGGGCTCACGACGAAGCAGCTGAGTCAAATCACAACCGGGCGCATGGGCACCAATGGGATAGTCGGGCCGCGTGTCCATCTTGAGACGGTAGGGGCTCGCGATGTCGCGCGTCTTTTTGCGCGAACCCGAGGTGCCCGAAGTGCTCGGCGCGGCTTCGTATGGCGCGACGCCGGCAATGAGCTCGTAAACCGTGCTTGCCGCGGCATAGACGTCGATCGCCGGCGACATACGCAAAGCGCGCAGATCGGGAATATCGTCGGTGAGCATCTCGGGCGGGGCATAGGCAACCGTCGCGCGACGCAGCGTGGCATAGCGCTCGGTAAAGGATGCCTTGCCGCCGGTACCGGCCACGGCCGACGCAGGCTCAAGCGCCAGCGACGAGCCAAAGTCGATCAGGCACAGGTCAAAGGTGCCCTCGGCAAGCTGCCGGTCAAGCGGTAGACGCGCCGTGCGCACCATAATATTAGCGGGCGAGATATCGCGATGGACAAAGCCCTCACCCACCAGGCTCATACGGCAGAGCAGATCGAACAGGTCGCGACCCAGACGCGCCGCCACAAGCGGCGACAGGCGTCCGGCATCGTCCACGGCGAGTCGCGAACGCAAGCGGGCAAGCGTCTCGCCCTCGACCCATTCCATGACAATTGCAGGCACACCGTCGACCTCGCCCCAGCCATAGAGGCGGGGAAAGCCCTTAAGGCCCGAAAGGGCGCGATGGCATTCGTATTCCTCGCGAAACGCCGCCTTGAACTTGGCGACCAGCGCCTCGTGAGCGGCATCGTCGTCAAACTCATCGCGCGTCGGCAAGATGAGCTGCTTGAGTGCCACGGCCTC
Source organism: Collinsella sp. (assembly GCA_036304725.1). Classification (GTDB taxonomy): domain Bacteria; phylum Actinomycetota; class Coriobacteriia; order Coriobacteriales; family Coriobacteriaceae; genus Collinsella. The sequence goes on from JAXIYC010000067.1 coordinate 24,232, forward strand.
GCCTTGGGCGTTGACGGCACGCGTCACGCGGCCGATACCGCCACGGCGCATGGTGGCATCGTCGGCAAACAGCATCGTAAAACGACGCAGATAGGCAGGCAGTTCGTCCTGACCGAGCGCAATGGCCGGCTCAAACCCGTCGACACGCGCCAGGCGCAGGCCGACCATGGGATCGCGACCGAGCGATTGTGGTGTGGTGGATGCAAGATCGGTCATCATAGGGCAAGCGCCGCCACGTTATTGTTGAAGTTACCGAGCGCGACGTCATCATCGCCGTAATGGCCGACCCATTGACATAGGTTGGTGTAACAGCCCCACAGATTGGCATACTGCTGATACCACTTTGACCGGGGCGAGAATGTCTGACGACCGAACTCAGCTCGAATAACAAACATCTCCCCGACCAGGCTGTCGCACGGTCTGGGATCTCCCGTAGAGTTATAGGTCGAGACCACGTCATTGGCACGAGAAACATAGCCGTCGAGCATGTTGTACTTGGTCACAAGCCAACTGTGAATGCTCTCTTCCTCAGCAGCGGAAAGGCCGCCGGAGTTTGCATCGTTGTCAGTGTTGCCGCCCGTCGAGCCGCCGTTTCCAGGCCCTCCGGTAGAGGAACCCGACCCAGAGCCGCCGCCCGAACTCGATGAATCCGAGCCGGAGCCAGAAGTATCCGAGCTACCGGGCTTTCCGGACTGCTGGGCGTCCTGCTCCTTTTGCTGCTCGACCTTATTCACCGTTGCCGCCACGCTATTGTTGGACAATCGATCGATGATCTTGGTGTTGGTGAGCACGATGGTTTTGCCATTGGCAAGCGTGACTTCGTTGTCCGGGGCCTCGGCGCCGTCCGCATCGTCGGTGCCAAACACAATATGCCCGACCACACTTGCCCAAGCATATCCAGTCGTGGTGCCCAGATCGCTTTTGACCTCATGCCCCACGCGCGGTTCGCGTGCGGCATGCGCCTGCATCATGGACGGCACGGTCATGCCATAGGCAGAAACGCCAGCTATGACCAGCACCAGCGAGCACGATAGCAGTGCGTACGCCCGCGGCGCCAAGCCCAGTCGGCGTCGTATGCGCACCGCGGCGCCGCGCTTTGTCTGAGTGCCACCGGGCCGCATGCGTTCTCCTCCAACAAAAACACGCCGCTCGGGAGCGGCGCATTCATTCGAATCCATATTTGAGTGTATCAGCGAACCAAAAAGGTTGCGCAACGAATGGACAAATTAAGGATGCGAGCGGAAGCATCCATGCGATAAGCGGATACGAAGCATCTTTGTTGCACAACAAACTCACAGTCGCACGGGGAAATTATGACTACCCCGTGCGTCGCGAGGAAAACATACGGCAGGAGCAGGCTCGCCACCTAAATCGCGCGGCGGGCCTCGATGGCGCGGCCAAGCGTAAGCTCGTCGGCATACTCCAAGTCGCCGCCCACGGGAAGGCCGCTTGCCAGACGCGACACCTCGACGCCCAACGGCTTGATGGTACGGGCCAGATAGCTCGCCGTGGTCTCGCCCTCAATATTGGGGTTGGTGGCGATGATGACCTCGTGGATGTCCTCGTGGCCCAAGCGTGCCAGCAGCTCTCGAATGTGCAGCTGCTCGGGGCCAATCTTGTCCATGGGACTGATCACGCCGCCCAATACGTGGTAGAGGCCGTGGTAGCTGCCCGTGCGCTCGATCGCCTGGACATCACGCGGCTCGCCCACCACGCAAATGCGAGTGGTATCGCGCATCGGGTCCTGGCAGATGGAGCACTCGTCGGCCGTGGCGTAGTTAAAGCAGCGGCTGCAAAAGTGGACCTCCTGCTTGACCTCCAGGATGGCCTCGGCCAGGCGGCGCGCCTCCTCGGCGTCGGCCTCCAACAGGTAATAGGCGATGCGCTGGGCCGACTTGGGACCAATGCCCGGCAGACGGCCCAGCTCATCGAGCAGTTTTTGCAGACTGTGGTTGGCACTCATATATATGCGTGTCTTAGAACGGCATGCCCGGGATGTTGAGGCCGCCGGTGATGGCGCCCATCTGCTTGTTGGCGAGCTCGTTGACGCCGCGGACGGCCTCGTTGACGGCAGCCATGATCATATCCTGCAGCATATCGACGTCCTCGGGATCGAGCGCATCGGGATCGATGGTGAGGTTGACGAGCTCCATCTCGCCGTTAACGGTCACCTTGACCATGCCGCCGCCGGCAGAGGCGTCGACGGTCTGGGACTTGAGGTTCTCCTGCGCGGCGGCAAGCTGCTCCTGCATCTTGCGAGCCTGCTTCATCATCTGCTGCATGTTCATACCGGCCATGATGGCTCCTTTACGTGCGGCCGCACGCCGAGCTGCAAGGGCAGCCGGAGCACGGCGGGACTTTCAAACTCAAAAATCGTACCACGGCGCGCGGCGAGAGAGCGGGGCGGACGTGTTACCTCAGTCGATATACATGTCCTCCAATACAAACCGCACTCAAAGATTATGCAAGGTCGAATTATGCAAGGTTGCATAATATCGCACACTCAATCTAGTAGAGCCGAATCCGGCATTTCATGTGCGCCACTAAATAGCTAAATGCCGAACCGCTGCTCGAGGCGGCGCACATGGCGGCAGGGTATAATTTGATTGCCATAGATAGTAATTTGGAGGTGCCCCATGAATGCCCCCAACGCGCTCCAAAACATCCGCTCAAAACACCCCGTTGCATATGTGGTTCTCTATCTCTTTGTCGGCTGGGCATTGCTGGTTGTCATCACCCATGCCATAGCTTTTGGAGCAGAACTGCTGATAGCCAGCTCGGACCAGCCCGTCGTCAAATGGGAGACGACCGATGAGTGCACCGACGGAACCCGAACCGTCTACTACAACAGCCCGTCCCTCTATCAAGAGTTCAAGGTCAAGATAAAGGACTTCAAGATTGTCGATGCCGAGCTAGGCGTTTATTTGGCAATCGGAGCAACCATTAACGCCGAGCAAGTCGAGTACACGGACAGCCATGCGACGTATCGTATCGACCTCAGCATCCTAGGCCGACCGTCACGCACCTGTCTGCTCAAATGCGACATACGCGGCACCACACTACACATGTCCGAAATACAGATGCGCCCGGACAAGGGGTCCTCTTCTTGAGCAGTATACCCGCCTGCGCAGCTACTCCACCGGCTTGAAGATGGTGGCCTGGCCAAAGACGCTGCGGATGAGGGCCTTGGCCTCGTCCTCGGTCTGCGGGATGCTCGGGGCTGCGCCCTGATGGCCGAAGGGGCTGCCAGCACCGGGATTGGATTCCCAGGGAGCGGCGGGGACGTCGTCGTTTGCAGAGGCTGCGGGTGCCACAGCAGCGGCCTTGGTCGCGGACGCTGCACCCGGCACGTCGAACGGGGGCAGATCGTCCCCGCCGGCATCGGCAGCAAAACCACCGACCATAGCATCGTCGTAGGGCACCTGCTCGGATTCCCATGGCGCAGCCTGCGCAGGCGGCTGAGCCATGGGGACGGACGCGCACTCGGGCGCTCGGGGCGCGGGCTCGGTCGGGAGCTTGCCCGTGGCAGGAGCACCGGCAGGGTTGTCGGAGCGCAGCCAAGGGGCCTTGGCCAGGTCGGATGACTTGGGCGCAGGCGCGGCAGCGGACTTGGGCGCGGGGATCGGAGCAGCCGGTTTGGGCGCAGCGGGTTCAGGCGCCGACGGGGTCGGTGCCGCTACCGGCGCCGCTTTTGGCTGCGTCGCGCTGGCGCTCGAGGATGCAGGGGGCACCGAGGACACGGGTTGCGGGTCCGCAGATACCGCAGCCCGTGCAGATGGAGAATGCTCCTCATGTTGAGGAGCCGGCGTGCCACCCCCATCCAGGACATAGTCGACGGTACGACGACCGAAGACCGCGCAGACCGTCGGCAGGACCACCGACTGCGTATCGGCGCGACCGAGCATCTTGATGGCAAAAGTCGAACCCGCGGGGAACGAGACCGTGAGCTTGGAGCCGTCGTCGGCCGTGGCGCGGGCGTTGAGCAAAAGCCCTGCGTAGGAGGCCTGACGAGCCTTGACGCGCTCGACGACCTCGGCCCATTTGCGCTGGAGCTCGCCGGCGTCCTCAACCGCGGGGGTCTCGGCAGCACCGGCGGCGGCAACCTGGGCGGCGTTGTTGGGCTTGGACACCGACACGGTCGATGCAGCAGGCGCGGAAGCCGGAGCCGCAACGGGCTGAGGTGCAGGCGTTACAGGTCTGGGCGCCGGCGCAGGAGCCGCGGACTTGGGCGCAGGCTGGGCAGCCGGAACAGCAGCGCCGCGGTCCCAAGGCATACCGCCCTGGCGCGCGGACGTAGCAGCGGGGGCAGCGGATGCCGCCGGAGCGGCAGCACGAGCGCCCGAAATGAGCGTCGGCTGTTGGGCAGCAGCGGGTACGGATGCTGCAGGCGCGGCGGCCTGAGCAGCAGCCACGCTCGCCGGCACGGCGCCGTTGGCAATCATGGCCTCCACGCGTGCCACGCGCTCGGCCAATGCCTCAATCGTTAAATCGGCCTCGGGACGCGCCAGACGCGTGCAGGCAATCTCGAGCACCAGGCGCACGTCGCTCGCGCCCCTCATCTCCAGTGCGGCATCGTCGAGCACCGTCAGCACGCGGGCCAGGCGGTCGGCAGGATGCTCGCCAAAGGCAGCGGCCTCGGCAGCAAGCGCCTCGGCCTGCTCGGAGCCGCCCTCAAACAGCTCGGCACGGGCACCGGCAACGCAGGCAACGTACACGTCGCGCACATGCGCCACCAGGTCGCGCGTCAGCTCCAGCAGGTCATTGCCCTCCTCGACCTGCGCACGGATCAGTCCATAGAGCTCGGCAACATCGCGATCGGCAATGGCGCGGGAAAACTCGCCCAGAATCTGGTCCGAAACCTCGCCCAAAAGCGAGCGGGCGTCGTCCGCATGCACAGAACCGTTGCCAAAGACGCTCAGCTGCTCCAGCGTGGAAAGCGCGTCGCGCATACCGCCCTTGGCATGGCGCGCCACAATGGCGAGTGCCTCGTCGTCGTAATCGAAGCCCTCCTGCTCGCACACGTAGGACAGGCGATGCTCGATATCCTCGTTGCCGATGCGGTGGAAATCGAAGCGCTGGCAGCGCGAGAGGATGGTCTCCAGAATCTTTTGCGGGTCGGTGGTGCACAGCACAAAGATCACGTGCGCCGGCGGCTCCTCAAGCGTCTTGAGCAGCGCGTTGAACGCCGCCGTCGTGAGCATGTGGACCTCGTCGATGATATAGATCTTGTACTTGCCGCGCACCGGGGCAAAGTTGACGGAGTTGATGATCTCCTCGCGCACGTTGTCCACGCCGGTACGGCTTGCGGCATCGAGCTCGTAGACATCCGGGTGGTTGCCCTCGGCGATGAGCTCGCACTCCTCGCAAGCACCGTCGGGCAAGCAGCCGCTTGCACCCTCGGCGCGCGCCGCCTCGGCATTGCGACACAGCAGCGCCTTGGCCAGAATGCGCGCCATGGTGGTCTTGCCCGTGCCGCGCGGTCCGCAGAATAGGTACGCGTGGGACAGGCGCCCCTCGGTGATGGCGTGCTCGAGCGTCGAGACGATATGCTGCTGGCCCACCACGGAGTCGAAGGTGAGCGGGCGATACTTTCGGTACAACGATTCCATGGGTGCTCCCCCGGGTATACTGAGTCTTGTTGCCGCGACGGCCATGCGGTCGCACGGCATACTGCATTCATAATAACCCGTACGGCGAGCCCGCCGCGATAGGAGTCCAAAGAGCATGGCAGACGCAGAGAGCAACCTCGTTCCCTCCGAAGCAGCCGACCAGGTCGAGGTCGCGCTCGAGAAGCAGGCCGCGGCCGACGACGGTATCCTGTACCTCAACGAGTACCAGTACGAAAACGACCTGGTCACCGACTTCGCCCGCCTGGTCGCCTCGCCCAGGCGTCGCGGCTCGCTGTATGTCGCCGCGGCAGTTGCCGCGCTCATCGGCATCGGCATGCTGGTGGCCGGCGGCAGCTGGATCAAGTTCGGCGTCGTGTTGATCGTGTTCGGCGCCTTTTTGGCCTGGTGGAGCAAGAACCTGCACCACACGCTCGCCCGCGACTTTATCGACGCCGTCGAGGCCGACGAGTCCATGGGTGGCCGCTATCGCCGCGTCGCCGCCAACGAGGACGGCCTGATGGTTTGGGGCAAGAGCGGCAAGTCGCAGTTCTTCCCGTTTGACAAGCTCGACCACGTACTCGACGGCGAGCGCATCTTTGTGGCCATGTTCGCCGACCAGGGCGTGACGATCCCTAAGGAAACCTTTATTCGCGGCGATGCCGAGCAGTTTGGCACCTTCCTTAAGGCGCGCATCAACAAAAAACTCCGCATCGAGACCAAACGCAAGAAGATGAAGGCTGAAAAGGCCGCCGCCGAGGCCAAGCAGGGCGACAAGCCCCAGGAGACCAAGGGCAAGCAGCGCAAGCAGAAGAAGAACAAGAAGAAGCGCTAAGGCCAAGACAGACAGGCAGCCTCGCATCCCGTTATCCTCGCCATCCGCCCGAGCGTGCTACACTAGCAGCATCTATGCCACCGCGAATGGCTCGGCCCCGCGCCCGCCGCTCGCAAACGAACTTTAAACGCACGAGGGTTGGCCATGCCGCTTTTCCCGCAACATACCGCCCGGTTCTCGCCGGACGTTCCTTTGGAGGGCACCAGCTCTCGCGAGCTGCTCAAGCGGTACCAGCCGCTCGAGACACTTGCGACCGGCGGTTTTGGCTCCATCGAGATCTGCCGCGACACGCACCTGCGCCGCCGCGTCGCCATTAAGCGCATCCCCCTTATCAACGGTGCCGGCATGCCCGCCAGCGACATCATGGATGTCCTGCGCGAGGCGCACACCGCCGCCATGCTTCAACATCCCAACATCGTGCAGGTCATCGACTTTACGCACGACACAGCCTATGCCTACCTGGTTATGGAATATGTCGATGGCATGTCGCTGGCCGAGTTTTTGCACCGCGTGGACGGTCACTCACTTACCTTTGACGAGGCCGCGGCCATTGCCGATGCCCTAGGCCAGGCGCTCACCTTCGCCCATAGTAATGGCGTACTCCACCTGGACATTAAGCCCGCCAACGTGCTCATCGACCACTCGGGCAATGTAAAGCTCACCGACTTTGGCATGGCGCGACTGTCGTCCGCCGGTGGCTTTGGCGGCTCGCGCGGCGGCACCATCGGCTACATGCCGCCCGAGCAGCTCGATATCGAGACCGGCACGGTCGATGAGCGCGCCGATGTCTTTGCCCTCGCCTGTGTAATCTATGAGGGCCTGTGCGGCAGCGCCCCCTTTATGGCGGCCACGCCCGCCGACTCGCTCGACCGCATCATCGGCGGCGCCACCTATCCCAGCGAGCTGATACCACACTTTCCCCCGGGAACCGAGGCCGCGCTCATGAGCGCGCTCTCCCCCATGCCGCAGGACCGCCCCAGCAGCATCGAGGCATTTTGCGACCAGCTCCTTGCCGGTCTGGGCAGCGTGCGCGAGGGCCGTCGCAGCCTAGAGCAAATGGTTGGCGAACTTTCGGATGACGAGCAGGAGCTCGACGGTATCGAGCCGTCGCACTACGAGGACGACGCCATCGAGGTCGACCCCGCACTTGGCTGGGCGGGCACGCGCTGGAGCCATGCGCGCGACTACACCATGCGCACTATCTCGGCGCTAACGTGCGGCACCTTTAGCTTTTTGCTGATGCAAACGGCCGGGGTCGCGGCGCTTCCCGGCCTGGTCATTGCGGCCATCGCGATCGGAGCGGCGGCTGGCCTGGCCCCCCAGATTGGCTCGGCCATCTCGGCTGTGGGCTTTTTGGTGCTCATGGCCAACGCCACCATGCAGGCACAGGGCATCCTGTCGATGCTGCCCGTCGCGGTGATCTTTGCCGCCGCCATGTCCGGTTGGTGGATCGCCTGGGGTCGCACCGAGACTGCCGCGAGCGCCACGCTCACCTGTGCACTCGCGCTTGGCTGTCTGACCGGCAATACCTTCCTGGCAGCTGGGGTCGCCGCCGGCGTCGCGTCATTTTGGCTCGGCCCGGCAAGCGCCGCCGCGGCAACGGGCATGGGCGCGCTTTTTGCCCGTCTGGCCACGGTCGCGCTTTCAGCCGGAGGCGTGCTGGGGCTCGGTAACGTTGCCGCAGCGCTGGGAGACCCGCTCCTTTGGGCTGCCTTTGTGCTGGTCGCGGCAACTGCCGCAGCGTCATCCGCGCTGCTCAATGCCCATGCCAAGCGTGCCGATCAGGGCTCAAACCTTGCCGCAATCGCCGCCATCGCTGTCACCGGCATCGGCTGCGCAGCGGCGTCCTGTCTTGCACACCATATGGAAATTGCCAGCCTTGCAGCCGCGGTCATCGCCAAGGCGGCGGTTGCGGGAATCCTATCCTCTATAATCGTTGGGATATGCCTATATTTGCTCGGATACCAAAGAACCTATACGGAGAGTGATCTTTCGTGAACTTCCTGAACATCTTCGAGGACCACGTGGCCGGCATCTTCGGTGCCACCCGTGCCCCGTTCTCCTTTAAGAAGCTTGCCAAGCAGGCTGCTCGCGACATGGAGGATCAGACTCTGGTGATCAACGGCGTCAACACGGCGCCGGCACTCTATACCATCCTTATCGCCGCCGACGACGATCCCATGCTCGCCCCGTTCTACCCCGAGCTTTCGCGCGAGGTCCGCGAGTTTGTGAAGGCGCAGGCCGAAAAGCGCCGCTATGTCTTTGTCGGCGAGCCCCTCGTGCGCTTTATGATCGATCCGCAGCTGCGCGCCGGCAAGTTCTCGGTCTTTGCCGAGAACGTCGATGCGCCCACGCTCGGCCGCCTGTACGAGGAAGAGCGCGCCTACCAAAACGGCCTGGGACAGAATAACTCGGCCGCAAGCCGCGCCGCCAGCGCCCCGCGCGCCGGCCAGCAGCAGTTTGCTGCCCCGCAGCAGCAGCGCCCCGCCGCCATGCCCCAGCAGCAGCCGACGCCTCGCGCCGCCGCTCCCGACCCGCTTGCCGTGGCAGACCCCTTCGCGCCTAGCGTCCCCGACCCCGCCGCCGCACCCATCCCGGTGCCGCAGACCGTCTCGCGCGACGCGCTTGCCGGCATGGGCGGAGCCGCCGCGACCGGTGCCGCCGTGGGCCTAGGCGCCGCAGCCGGCATCGCCTCCAACATGGCGAGCACTCGCGCCCCGCAGCGCCCGCTCGCCCAGCTCGTCGACGTCGTGAGCGGCGAGAGCCATAGCATCACCTCCGCACAGGTGACCATCGGTCGCGAGCGCTCAGTTTCCGACATTGCCCTGCGCGACCCCAACGTGTCGCGCCGCCACGCCCAGCTCACCTTTACGGGCTCGGATTGGTCGATTGAGGACCTCAATTCCACCAACGGCACGCTCGTCAACAACCGCCGCATTACGCGCTGCCCGCTGCGCAACGGCGATCTGCTGACGTTTGGCCTGAGTACCTTTGAATTTAGGGGATAGTCGCTTATGAACATCGATATCGTCCTTTTTGCAGGCCGCATCGTCCTGGTCGCCCTGCTCTATATCTTCCTGTTCGCCGTCATGAAGACCGGCGTGGGACTTGTGCGCGGACAGCGCCGCGACTCGGCTATCTGGACGATCGATGTGGACAAGGGCCCGCGCGGCATCCGTGGCATCCACGTAGACATGCTCGGCCCCGTCATCGTCGGTCGCTCGCCGTCTTCGGACATCTGCATCAACGAACCGTTCGTCTCGGCCTCGCATGCGCGCTTTTCGCTGCAGGGCCCGGCGCTCATCATCGAGGACCTCAACTCGCTTAACGGCACGCTCGTCAACGGCCGCCAGCTTGTTGAGCCCGCAACGCTACGCGAGGGCGACGAAGTCCAGATTGGCGATGTGGTCATGAAGGTGAACCGTCGATGATCGACGAGGAGAACAAGTCCGCAACTATGACCGAAGCACCGGCTGCCGCCGCAGCTGCGCCGGCCCACGCCGCTCCGGCGGGCTCCGCACCCGTGGAGCCCGAGGACACCGTGTTCTCCCTGCCTCTTTCGCATGTAACGCATGATATTTCGGATCTCGCCGATAACGAGGACGAAGAGGATGCCGCAGCGGCGCCCATCGGCGCACATGCTGCGGAACAGCCCACAGCACCCGAAGCAACCCCGGCGCCGGCTCACTTTGCAGAGCCCGTCGCCGCGGCAATCAACGAGAGCGCTGCGGTGTTTGCGGCACCCGAGCCCGCCGCGCCGGCGTTTCCCATAGCCCCGGCATCCAAGGTTGCGCCCGCGTCTACGCCGGCGCCCGAGCCTATAGACGTCAGCCCGCAAGATGACGAGTCGACCGCCCGCGTTTCCGAGGAGCCCGACTCCCCGGACACCGGCGATTCCGAATCAAACGCCGTGACCGACACCGTCTCTCCCGGTGACACCGCCGAAATCGACGTTGCCGCCGTTGAGGCCAAGCTCAAAGACCCCGGCTCGACCATGAGCTTTGAACCCCTGACCGAGGAGCGCATCGAGACCGACTCGACCTATGATGCCGGCACCACCACGCAACTCATGTGGGGCGCCCGCTCCGACGTTGGCTGCGTGCGCCCGCACAATGAGGATTCCTACCTGGTGCAGTCGCCGCTCTTTTGCGTATGCGACGGCATGGGTGGTCACGCTGCCGGCGAGGTAGCCTCTTCCATCGCCGTCGAGACTATTGCCAAGACGGCCCCACAGTCCGCCGACGCAGCACGCCTGGCCGCAGCCGTCGAGGCAGCCAACGCCGCCGTAATCGAGGCGGCCCTGAACGGCCTGGGCAAGCCCGGCATGGGCTGCACAGCCACCTGCGCCTACATCGAAAACGACACGCTCGCCATCGCCCACGTGGGCGACTCTCGCGCCTATCTGCTCCACGAGGGCACGCTCATCCGCGTGACCCGCGACCACTCCTACGTGGAGGAGCTCGTGGACGCTGGCGAGATCACGGCAGACGAGGCTCGCGTCCACCCCAACCGTTCGGTCATCACCCGTGCGCTGGGCTCGGACCCCGCCATGTATGCCGACCACTTCACTCTGCATATCGAGGAAGGCGACCGTCTGATCCTGTGCTCCGACGGCCTTTCGAGCATGATTCCCGATAGCGATATCGAGAACATCGCCACGCAGTCCTCAACCGCGCAAATCTGCGTCGACAACCTAGTGGACGCGGCGCTTGCCGCCGGCGGCCACGACAACGTAACCGTAGTAGTCGTTGACCTGGTTGACGATGGCGTTATGCGCGAGGCGCAACGCGTGCGTCGCCGCAACGTTACTATCGCCGCCATCCTGGCCCTCGTCTTTGTGCTGGCAGCTGGCATCTGGGCCTACACGGGTGTCACCGGCTCGTACTACCTGGGTACCTACCAGGGCAATGTCGCCGTCTGGCGCGGCCTGCCCGGCAAGCCACTCGGACTCAAGCTCCACTGGCTTGAAAGCGAAACCAGCATCAAGCTGTCCGACCTGCCCGAAGACACGCAAAACCGCCTCAAGGCGGGCATTCCGCAAACAAGTGTCGACGATGCGCAGGACACGATATCCAAGTACCGCCACCAGATCGACGAGGAGCAGACCCGCCAGGTGATCGACGCGCAAACGATTCGCGACAACACCAATCAGGGATCGACCTCCGAATCAGATTCCGAGAAAACCGCCGAACAGTCCGCCGAGGCCGAAGCCTCCGATAAGAATTAGAAAGGGAGTGCCGCTTATGAGTCGCCGCAACACCGAGCTGCTCTTGCTCATCGCCTCGGCGTTCCCCGTCATCCTGCTGTATGCGATGTACGTCCTCACCGCGGGCGCTGCCATCTCCTTTGAGACGCTCGCCGTACCGATCGGCCTCTTTGCCGCCTTTGCCGCGGCCCACATCGCCGTGCGCATCTTGGCGCCCGGTGCCGACCCCGCCATCCTGCCCATCGTATTTATACTTTCGGGCATCGGCATCACGTTCGTGACGCGTCTCGCCCCCGCTCTCGCCATCTCACAGCTCATCATCCTGTTTGTCTCGGTGGCGCTCATGGTGGGAACGCTTGCACTAGTCAAAAACCTCGACGTGGTCATGCGCTACAAGTACACCTTTGGCATCATCGGCATCATTCTGCTGATGCTGCCTATCTTTATCGGCACCACGATCTCGGGCTCCAAGCTGTGGATTCGCATCGCGGGCTTTACCATCCAGCCCGGCGAGTTCGCCAAGGTCTTTATCGTCCTGTTCCTGGCCGGCTACCTGGCCGAGAACCGCGAGCTGCTCTCCATCTCCAACCGCAAGATTCTGGGCTTTAAGATCCCTCGCCTGCGACTGCTGCTGCCGCTGTTTGCCGTGTGGGGTGTGTGCCTGCTCGTCGTCGTCTTCGAACGCGACCTGGGTTCGGCCGTGCTGTTCTACACCATCTTCTTGCTGATGCTCTACGTTGCCACGGGGCGCTTTTCGTATGTCGTCATCGGCCTTGCGCTCTTAGCTGTCGGAGCCGTGGGCGCCTACAAGTTCCTATCGCACGTTCAGGTGCGTTTCCAGGTTTGGGTCGATCCGTTTAAGGACGCCCAGGGCCAGGGCTACCAGATCGTCCAGTCGCTCTTCTCGCTTGCCGATGGCGGCCTGGTCGGTGTTGGCATCGGCAACGGCATGGCCAACAACATCCCTGTCGTCGAGTCCGACTTTATCTTCTCGGCTATCGGCGAGGAGATGGGCCTTTTGGGCGGCGGCGCCGTGCTCATCCTGTTTATGCTCTTTGCCGTGCGTGGCCTCACCACGGCTGCCCGCGCTAAATCCGATCTCGCCGCCTTTAGTGCCACAGGCCTTACGGCCGCCATCAGCTTCCAGGCCTTCTTGATCGTTGGCGGCGTAACCCGCCTGATCCCGCTGACCGGCGTCACCCTGCCCTTTATGAGCCAGGGCGGCTCCTCTCTGCTGGCGAGCTTTATCATCGTCGCGCTCCTGCTGCGCGCCGGTGACGAGGCGACCGGACGCGAGGCCGAGCTTACCGGCACCGGCACCATGGCCGCCATCACCGATGATCAGGTCGCATCTGCCGCCGCCCCGACGGGCACGCGCTTTGCCACCTCGTCTTCCTACGGCAGTGGCAGCCATTCCGTCGGCTCACGCATGCGTCGTCGCCTGCTCGACACACCTGAATCCGGTGTGCTCGGCCGCGTGGCGCTCGCCAACCGTCTAACCCGCGCGGTGCTCGCCTTTACGGCGCTGTTCGCCATCCTTATCGGCAACCTCACCTATGTCCAGGTCATCAAGGCCAAGGACTATCAGGACATGCCGACCAACAACCACACCATCGCCCGCTCCAAGTACATCCAGCGCGGTTCCATCATCACGTCCGACGGCGTGACGCTGGCCGAGTCGCTGCAGCAGGAGGACGGCACCTACGTACGCTCCTACCCCAACGGCAACCTGGCAGCGCACGTGGTTGGCTACGTGAGCCAGCAGTATGGCACCACCGCCATCGAGAGCGTCATGAACGACACGCTCACCGGTTCTAAGGACTACTCCAGCTGGAACAACGCCATCGCGTCGCTCGCGGGCCAGACCCAGCCGGGCAACACCGCCAAGCTCACCATCGACTCGCGCATCCAGACGGCTGCCGAGCAGGCGCTCAAGGGCTTTAAGGGCGCTGTAGTGGTCATCGACCCGCGTACCGGCGCGGTGCTCGCATGTGCCAGCTCGCCCACCTACGACAACACCAACATCGATGCCCTGCTGCAGACGGGCGGCGGCGAGGACGGCTCCATGTACAATCGCGCCATGGACGCGCTGTACACGCCGGGCTCAACGTTTAAGGTCGTTACGCTTTCCGCGGCACTCGAGACCGGTACCGCCAGCCTTACCAGCACCTACCAGGCGCCCGGCTCCATGGACATCGGCAACGCACCGGTCACCAACTCTGCCAACGAGAGCTACGGTACCATCAGCCTGCAGCAGGCCTTTGCCGTGTCCTCCAACGTCGTCTTTGGCCAGGTGGCAAACGAAGTTGGCGCAAACACGCTCGTGCAGTTTGCCAACGCCTTTGGCTACGGCCAAAAGCTCGGCCAGGACCTGACCTCCGCGGCCTCCATCATGGCCGACCCGTCGCTCATGACCGAGTGGGAGACCGCCTGGGCCGGCGCCGGCCAGCCTGTCGGCATGGACCACACGCCCGGCCCGCAGACCACCGTCATGCAAAACGCCGTGATTGCCGCCGCCATCGCTAACAGCGGCGTGGTCATGGACCCGTACTTTGTAGCCCAGGTACTCGCCCCGGACGGAACCGTGGTCAAGACCACACAGTCCCGCTCGCTGGGTCAGGCCGTCAGCTCCGCCACGGCCGACCAGGTCAAGCAGGCCATGCTTGCCGTCGTCCAGTCCGGCACCGGCACCGATGCCCAGATCCCCGGCGTAAAGGTCGCCGGCAAGACCGGCTCGGCCGAGACCGGCGGCACCAACGTCAACTCGATGTTCGTTGGCTTTGCACCTTACGATTCACCCACGGTCGCCATCTCGGTGGCCTTGGAGGATTTCGACAAGCATGACGTCGAGGCCGCCAAGATCGCCGGCATCGTCCTGACCGCGGCGCTTGCTGCACAGGGAGCGTGATGCCCATGATCGAATCGGACACCCGAGGCGCGCCGCGGCCGAAGAGTTAGCGGCAACGCGCCACACGGCCCCAGCGGCCACATCGTAGGTACTACACACATCGTTGAGCGAATAGTTATGTTAGGAGCAGGAATGGAACAGAGGGTCCTCGGGGGAAGATACCTCCTCAAGGATAAGGTGGGAACAGGCGGCATGGCGACCGTCTACCGTGCACAGGACCAGGTCCTCGACCGCACGGTAGCCGTCAAGATCATGCTGCCGCAGTATGCTGGCGACGCAACCTTCGCCGCACGCTTTAAGCAGGAGGCCCAGGCAGCAGCCGGTCTCTCCTCCCCCTATATCGTGGGCGTCTACGATTGGGGCAAGGACGGCGACACCTATTACATCGTCATGGAGTACCTGCGCGGCACCGACCTTAAGAGCGGCATCAAGAGCCACGGCGCCCTCGACCCCAAGAAGGTCGCCCAGATCGGCTCGCAGATCAGCTCTGCGCTTTCGGTCGCCCACAAGCACGAGATCATCCACCGCGACATTAAGCCGCAGAACATCATGGTGCTGCCCGACGGCAACATCAAGGTGATGGACTTTGGCATCGCGCGCGCCAAGAACAGCCACCTCACGCAAGACAACAACGTGCTGGGAACCGCCCACTACGTCAGCCCCGAGCAGACCCGCGGTCAGGACCTCGGCCCCACCTCGGATATCTACTCGCTGGGCGTCGTGATGTATGAGTGCGCCACCGGCCGCGTTCCCTTTGACGGTGACGACGCCATCTCGGTCGCACTCAAGCAGGTCAACGAGCTGCCTATTCCGCCGAGCCAGATCAACTCCGGTGTCGACGCCGACCTTGAGCGCATCATCCTCAAGTGCATGGAGAAGGACCCGGCAAACCGCTTCCAGACCGCCGACGAGCTGCGTCAGGTGCTCAACAGCTACCTGTCGGGCCGTGCCGTCAACGTCTCGGAGCCCACGCGCATCATCGGTGCCCCCGGTGAGCTGGGCGCCACCAAGACTCGTGAGCTTTCCGATCAGACGCGCGCCATGGTGCGTCCCGTCTCGGGCGTGAGCGGCCAAAATACCGCCCGTAGCTCGGTTTCGGGCTCCACCGGCTCCTACGAGGTCGAAGAGCCCAAATCCAACAAGAACAAGATCATCGCCGCCGTGGTGGCAGCCGTTGCCGTCATCGGCATCGTGGTGGCCTTTGCCACAGGACTCTTTGGCGGCGAGCAGGTCACCGTGCCCGACGTGCTGGGCAAGGACCAGCAGACTGCCGTCGAGCTGATCAAGGAAGCCGGCCTGGAGGTCGGCACCATCGACCAAAGCTACAACGACAATGTCGACGAGGGCAAGGTCGCCGAGCAGACACCCAACGGCAACACCAAGAAGGCCAAGGGCACCAAGGTGAACCTGGTAGTCTCCAAGGGCCCCAAGCCCTCCGAGAAGGTTGAGGTTCCGCAGCTCGTTGGCCTGACCAAGGACCAGGCCGAGGCAGCGCTGGCAAGCGTTGGCCTTAAGGGCAGCGCTTCCGAGGAAGCCAACGAAGCCGAGGAAGGCCAGGTCTTTGAGCAGGGCACCGATGCCGGCAAAGAAGTCGAGAAGGGCACGACCATCTCGTACAAGGTCTCGAGCGGCCCGGATACCACCTCTGTTCCCGATCTGACTGACATGACCGAGTCCCAGGCGCGCAATGCGCTCGACATGGCCGGCTTTGGCGTTAACGTGAGTTATCAGGAGAACGACTCGGTTACCGAGGGCACGGTGATTAGCTGGAACCCCAGCGGCAAGCAGAAGCCCGGCGCCACGATTACCGTCGTCATTGCCAAGAAGTCCGGCAAGGCGAGCGTTCCGGGCAATCTGTACGGTAAGAGCATCTCTGCCGCCGTCACCGCGCTCAACAATGCCGGCTTCTACAACATCGCGTTCTGCGACCAGAACGGCAACCCCGTGAGCGGCAACGAAAACGCCACCGTCACGGGCGTCTCCCCCACCGGCAAGCAGTCCACCGACAGCACGATCACGTTGACGGTTTCGCTTTCTGGCTCCGATTCGGGCGACGATTCCGGCACGACTAACTAGTCGAGGACCCATCACCCGCAGCGGCTAGGGCCGCAAACATATTCGCTCAACGGCGCCCGCTTGCTCCCCCGCAAGCGGGCGCTTTATTTATCGACAGACCATGGCCCCTTAGCAACGCAAAGAGGCCCGCAAAAGCGAGCCTCCCAGGTGACAACAGAATATGTAATGCAGTAATTACTGGCCGCAGAACTTCACCATGATCTCGACCATGGACTCTTGCCTATGGACAAAATGTCCATAGGCAAGGAGATGAAAGAGTAAGGACAACGCCCTCTAAAAGAAGGCCGTATATGAAGATTGCATATCCCTTTTGCCTTCATATACTCAAGAAGCACCCCTCGAAGCGCTCCTGAGAGGCCCCCTTGGATGCAACCCAGGGGATCCAGATTCTGGTAGACATCGGCGCAGCAAAATCCTGCCGCGCAGGCACGAACGGACATCTTGACTCCTAACGCAATGCGGGGCGCCCCAAGACACCCCGCCACGACAAAAAACTAGTTCTCGTAGACCAGCGGGTGGCCCCAACTGCCCTCGATCTTGCAGGTCTCCGCCGCAAAACCGGCAGCGAAGTCCAAGCTCTCGCGAATCGCGGCCTCGCCGCACTCGCCGGCCTTCTTCTTGGAAAGATAGGTGACCAAAAACGCCGTCAGCAGTGAATCGCCGGCCGCCATAGCGTCTTTGAGCTCCTCGGGCGCCACGGGCTTGATGCCCTGCTCGTAGAAGTTTTCGCCGTCATAGGCGACGGAGCCCTTGCTCCCGCGCGATGCGCATACGATTTGAGGGCCAAGGGCCTTCACCCACTCGAGCTTCGCCTTGATATCCTCCAGGGAAGCGTCGCCCATGGACATAAAGGCGTACGTCACAAATGGCGCAATCTGCCCGAAGTACTCGTCGGTGGAGTCATCGGAGAAGTCGAAGCTGATAGGCACGCCGGCAGCCTTGATCTTGGGGAGCTCGCGCTCGGTGAAGCAGTAGTTGCCGCTGTGCACCAAATCGAAGCCGCTGACGTACTCGGCGGCGAAGCGGTCTATCACGTAGCGCATGTCGCCACGTATGCCGCCTTCATTGGAGCCCAGGAAGATACGGTCCCCGGTCTCGTCAACGGTCACGCGAGCGGCGCCGTTGACGCCCAGGACCTGCTGGCAGCGAAGAAGCTCGACGCCCTCGTCCTCGAGCGATGCTATAACGTGCTCGGCCTCCTCATCTGATCCGAAGATTCCCATGTAGGCGCTGCGATCGACGCCGAGCTTCTTGGCGAAGACGGCGAAGTTAACTGCATTGCCGCCGGGATACATGGTCTTGATGTGCTCGTACTTATCGACAACGTTGTCTCCAAAGCCAAGCACGCTTATAGGATAGGCTGCCATGGTTATCTCCATTCAGGTAAACCGCCGTGGTTACGGCGAGCAGACGGGGCGCGAGGGATTCGCACGTCTCAACGCGCCTCGCGCCCCGTTTTAAAATCGCTAGTACTTCTCGATGCCCATGTAACGACGCACGTCCGGGTGATGGTCGAACACCTTGCCGCGAGCGGAGCGCAGCTCACAGTTCATCGCGTAGAACAGGATTGGATCAAGGAACGCGCGAACGCTCGCCGGTACTTGGTCCATGCCGTACTCCATGGCGTCGAGCACCATAAGAGTGTCGGTATGGGTCTCGAGGAATGCGAGGGCGCGCTCATCCATGGCTCGGCACTCACTAGAAGACATCTGCAGGAAGTAGAAGACTCCGGGCTCGGTCACCTCGAAGGGGCCGTGGAAGTACTCGCCGGAGTGGATATAGGCGCAGCTCTGCCACTGCATCTCCATAAGCGAGCAGATAGCGAAGCCATAGGCCTGGCTAAACACGGGACCAGACCCCAAGATATACAGGAACTTGTGGTCCTGGCACAGGGCGGCAAAACGGTCGCAGAGTTCGGCGTTGACCTTCTCGCGAGCTGCAGGCAGGATCTGGTCCATCTTGGCGATGCCTTCGTACATGTCGGCAAGGTCGGCATAACCTTCCTGCTGATCCAGGAGCTCGGAAGCGAGAGCCAAAGAGATGCCGGCGGGCACCTCCGCCTGCGGAACTCCCTCGCCCCACGGATATACCCAGCACGTCCACTCACCGTTATCGATGCCGGAACCCGCGTTGTCCGTCTGCACGATAACGGTCGCGCCCGCCGCCTTGGCGATCGAGCACGCATCGATTACCTCGGGGGTGTTGCCGGAGTGGCTGCAAGCGATGACAAGGGACTTTTCGCCCAGGCGCTTGGGACGCATGATATCGAACTCGCGGGCGGTATACGCCTCGCTGGCAAACGTAGTCGCCTCGCGCTTGAGCAGCTCGTGGGCGGGCAGCAGGTCGATGAGGGAGCCGCCGCAGGCAACCCAGAAGACGCTATCGAAACCGCCCTTTTCAGCGATTGCGTCGGCGATAAGATCATGTGCGTTCATTGTTATTCTTCCTTTCGATACGGCGGACGAATCCGCCAACGTTTACTGCGAGTCTTCTCGTCAAGCGTGTTGACTTCCCCACGCGAATGGGAGCTACGCGCTAGTCGACAAAATACCTCTCGAAGGCGTCCATGTTGTGCCGGTCCGCTGCTGCGGGATCATCGAAATACCTTCCATCGGTGATCTCCTGACCAAGATAGCCCTCGAACCCATGCGCGTTGAGGACGCGTACGAAATCGTCCATACTGTGCTTTCCATCGCCCCAAACCAGATGGCCATATGGGTCGCCATCAATGAAGCGCATGTTCCTTATGGCACCATCGCCAAACTCGGCAAACCACTCTTCAAGGCTCTCGCCGGCGACTCCCATAGCGGTAGTGTCCACCATTGGAGTAAGGTGCGGGCTGGCTACTTGGTCAAGCATGCGCCTGGCGTCCGCGAGTGTAACCACCAAGTTGCTCTCTTCCGGCCTCAGGCTCTCCATGCAGAGGGTCACGCCGTGCTCGCCGGCATAGTCCGCAAGAATCGCCAAGTGCTCGGCAGAGCGCTTCCAAGCCTCCTCGCGGTCCTCGTCCCAATCGCCCCAACCGGAGTTGATGGACATATACGGGGCGCCGAGCACCTCGGCGAGCTCGATGCCGTGCTTAAAGTAAGCGAGGCTCCGCTGCGCGTGGAGGGGCTTTCTGGCAGCGTACTGCCACGGATACACCACGTTCTCCGGACACAGGGAGCTCACGGAGAGTCCGCGGGACTCGATCTTGCGGCGAAGCTCGTCGGCCTCGAAATACCCCGTGTGGTCCAGCGTCACGTGCGGCTCGGCCGCCCAAAGCTCGATGGTTTTGAAGCCAAGGCGCTGCTGAGCATCAAGGAAGTAATCGAGCGACCACATGATGTAGTGAATGTTCATGCCGGCGACCTGCTCGCGACGCAGACGGGGTGTGGAAGCGCTTAAATCCATGCTGGGCACCTCCTACATCGGCAGTAGGCCGGAGATCACAGTTGCGACCAATCCGAACAGAACCATGAAGATAAAGAACTTCCAGATGGTCTTCCACCATTGCCCGAAGGAGATCTTCGCCACGGCAAGACCCGCGACGGTCATGCCCGCAACGGGGCTGATGGTGTTGACGGTCTGGTTCGCGAACTGCAGAGCGGTGACGGCAGCCCCGGGATTGAGGCCCATAAGCTCGGTCAGCGGGCCCATGACGGGCATGGTGAGTGCAGCGAGGCCGGAGCTGGAAGGAACCAGCAGCGAAAGCAGGCCGAGGACGATGTACATGAAGGTGGTATAGATGAAGGACGGAGCGCCCGCAAGGAGTCCGACGAGCCAGTTAAGAATAGAGTCGATGATCATTCCGCCCTCTGCGACGACCAGGATGCCGCGGGCGATGCCGATGATGCAGGCTGCGTAGGCGAAGTCGGCGATTCCGCGGACGAACTCCTCCGCAATGGTCTTCTCGTCCAGGCCGCCGAGTATGCCGGCAAGAAGGCCCATGGCCAGGAACACCATGGAGATCTCGTCCATATACCAGCCCTGGGTAACGAGGCCCCACACGATAACGCCCATGCCGACCGCGAAATCAATGAGGACGAGCTTGTGGCGAAGCGTGAACTCCTCTTCGATAGAGGCATCGGTGACAGAGAACTCGATGCGCTTCTGCTTATCGTCCTCATAGGTGATGGAGGACTTGGGATCGAGCTTGACGCGGCGCGCGTAGCGCATGGCCCAGAAAATGCCCGCGGCGGTGAAGATGACCCACAGGATGGCGCGGAGCCAAAGCTGGGGATTTCCCTCGATGCCGATAACGCCCTGGGCGATCAGCACGTTGAAAGGATCAATAGTGGATGCGCAGTAACCAAGGTTGGGGCCGAGGAAGCAGATGATGAACGCGGTCATGGAGTCATACCCGATGCTCAGCATGATGGGGATGAAGATCGCGTAGAACGGCAGCGCCTCCTCGGACATGCCGAACGTGGTGCCGCAGATCGAGAGCAGGATCATGGAGATGGGGATGATCAAGATGTCCTTGTTCTTCAGCTTCTTGATCACGCGGCTCATGCCGGCGTTTAGGGCGTTGGTCTTGGTGACGATGGCGAACGATCCGCCGATCAGCAGGACGAACGCGACGACATCGGCCGCAGCCTGAATGCCCTTGGCGGGAGCCTGCAGGACGGCATCGATGCCCTGTCGCAGATCGACGGTCTCCCCCGTCTCCGAATCGGTGCAGACCTTGTCGACCTCTTGGTACGTTCCGGCTACGGCGACTTCTCGCTCGCCCGCGGCCGTCTGAATGGTCTGGCGGTCGAACTGACCCGATGGGACGATCCATGTGAGCACCGCGAAGAACACGATCAGCATGAACGCGATGGTGTACACATGGGGAAGCTGGAGATGGAATCTGCGCTTGGGCTTCTCCTGTTTGGCATCCGGCATTCTTAACCTCCTGCCAGAGCAACGATGCTTGCCAAAAATCCTTCACGTATAGGCAAACATCTTAGGTTGTTCTATGTATAACCTGCATGAAGGCGTCGGTCAAGAAACATATTAGGTTGTTCTATAAGTGGTAACTTTTACGCGCTAAACGGACCTGCCGCGGCAATACGAGAACAGCGCTGTGTGAGACAGAGCCGCTAGATATCGAAGCAGTAGCGCGAACCCACGTAGTACTGTCTGCCATAGCAGAAGCGCTCTCCGTTGGAATCGAGAAAGCCCGCGTTCATGAAGAACAGCGGCTCCCCTACTGGGACCTTGAGCTCGCGGGCGGCATCAATTCCCGCACGGGCGATCTCCAGCCTGCAGGGATCGGACGAGCAGGGATACCTACCCGTACGCTCCCCCACGGCCTCGAATATCGAACAATTGGAGAGACCGATATCTTTGAGAAATTCGAATCCATCGACAGGATAGTAGTTGTTCTCGAACAGGACCGGCACGCCGTCTGCGGTACGCACGCGTGAGACCAAGATGAGGTCAGAGCCTTCATCCAAGCCAAAGAAAGAAGCGAGGTCGCGATCGGCGGCAACGGTCTTGCGGGCAACGACGCGAGCGCCCGCCTTCATGCCGTTTTCAGCGCATGCTTGGGTAAAACTCTGAACATCGTCCTTCTGATGCACCTTGCGAATTATCTTTGTCGCGGTCACAAACGTACCACGCCCCTGCCGCTTGGTGAGATACCCCTCGCCCACAAGCTCCTCTATTGCGCGGCGAACCGTGACCCTTCCCACGCCGTACATCTTAGAAAGCTCAAGTTCCGTTGGAATCTGCGAGTCAACGGGATATGTCCCCTGTTCGATATCGCTCTTAAGCAAATCGAGCACCTGTTGATACAGCGGGGCGGAAGAGCCCCCATCCAGATGCGCATCCACAAAAACTCTCCCTTTAAGGCGTTCGCGATCTCAACGACTCCATTCTACCGCACACGGAAAAATGAGGTTAAACACATAGGGGCCCTGCATGTTTGAGCGTATCGGGAATCTGGTCGCTGATTTCGTCCGCATTTGCTTGCGAAAAACCAAAACGCTCCTCGCGCTTGGCGAACACGGTGAGGCCCGCCGCCTTGCACGCAGCGATCGATGATGCTCGTGTGATGTTGGCTTCCTTCCTTTGCTTGCGAGGCGCGCCACTCGTCCTGCTGAGCCGCGGGCCCATCGTTCGGCGTGGCCTGCCTGCGCGGGGCATGCCGGGAATTGATGTAGTCGTATGCGTAGGCGATCTCCGCGACGGGGACCTCCACGTGGTAATGGGCGGAAATGTCAGAGAAGCTCGTGCGGAATGCGATCGAGGTAGGCTCTGTGTCTCGGGGATGTTCATGCGGCTGGTCCTCCTTTCGCCACACACCTTACGGGCGGGGTGGTGCGCGGAACGGGTTGGCGCCAGTGTTTCGTCACGGGCGCGTGCACTTCGGCACTCCATGCTACATCTGAGTGGCATATGGCGACTTCTCGACACTCGCGCTCGACACAGCGAGCGGAAATGGCGCTGCCTGCCGAGCGCCTCGCGGGCGCATCCCGACCGCAGAAGTGAGCGCGAAGGCTCGTCGAAGTGCTGGGTGGGGGACCGGCGGTCTGGATACGCGGTTTCGTTCGGCGAAGGCGGCGAGGCGAATGGCATGGCGAACGTACGGGTTTGACGTGAACGGGTTGCCCGTGGCGGCGTGGTATCGGGAGGAGACGGTCGAGCAGGTGCTCGCGCCGCTGCTCGCCCGTCTCGCGCGCTCGCATCAGGAGAAGGGGTCGCAGGCCCATCTCGGCAACCAGGTGCGCATACGCTATTGCGACCGGGACGGCCACGTGTCGCGAACGGATATCGTCCGCCAGGTGGACGTCGCGCCGCGAAATGCAGACTCGCCTCAATCGTCGGTAAGGGGTGCCGCGGGCGATACGATGGAATCCACGGACCGCACCGCGCCGCCGAGATTGCGACGCGAACGCAGGCGATGCGCCCGAAAAACTCCTCCGCGCATGTAGGGCGAAACGCCAGATTGGAGCTCCATGAACGATTTCTCCTTCTACTCCCCCACCCGCTTTGTCTTTGGGCGAAAAGCGACCGACAAGGTTGGGGGACTCTGTCCGCCTCCGGCTACCGCTGAGCGCTCATTGTCTACGGCAGGGGTTCCGCAGTTCGCTGCGGAACGCTCGTCCGCGTGAGGGCATCGCTCGATGCCGCGGGCGTGGAGCACATCGGGCTTGGAGGGGTGCGTCCAAACCCCGAAATAGGCTTGGCACGAGAAGGCGTCGAGCTCGCACGGGCAAACGACGCCGACATCATCCTGCCCGTGGGCGGCGGCTCCGTCATGGACTGCGCGAAGGCCATCGCACTGGGGCGGTATACGACGGCGACGTATGGGACTTCTTCCGCAAGCGCGCCGTTCCCGCCGACCGCATCGACGTCGCCTGCGTGGTGACCATCCCCGCATCCGGTTCCGAGGCCTCTAACTCCTGCGTTATCAGCAACGACGAGGAGCACCTCAAATGCAGCATTAACACGGACCTCAACCGCCCGGCCATCGCCTTCCTCGACCCGGAGCTGACCTTCAGCCTGCCCGCCTGCCAGACCGCCGCGGGAGTGACCGACATGATCGCCCATATCATGGAGCGACTCTTCTCCGGCGAGCCCGCCGTGGGCGTAACCGACAACATCGCCTGCGGGCTAGTGCGCGCCGCGAGGGAGGCGGCGCCCAAGGTGATGGAGAACCCCGATGACTACGACGCCCGCGCCGAGATCATGTGGGTGGGTACGCTCGCCCATAACGCCCTGCGCGACGGCGATTGGACCTGCCGCGGCCTTGAGCACGAGCTATCCGCACTGGACACCAAGATCACGCACGGCGCCGGCCTCGCCGTCATCTTCCCCGCCTGGATGCGCTACGTATGGCGAGAGCACCCTGAGCGCTTCCTGGAGTTCAGCGCCCAGGCCCTTGGCATCGAACCCATCGATTCGGACGCGGACGAGCTCGATGTGGAGGTAACCCCCGAGCAGGCAATCGAGTACGCGGTCGAAGCGACCATCGACGAGCTGCAGGATTTCTTCGTCTCGCTGGGAATGCCGCGCGCGCTATCGGAGTTCGGAGTCACCGAGGACGATATCGAAAAGATGATTCCGGGCCTCAAGATCAACCGCGGAGAGCTCTTCGGCAGCTTCAGGAAGCTCACGCTGGACAACGCGAGAAAGATTTACCGCAGCGCACTCTAGGAAACAGATGCCAGTCCCCCACGGGCGAGCAGCACGGCGGCCCCCGCAAACCAGAAACGGCGCCGCTCCCGCGACGCCGTCATATTCCCTGGTGCCCCCGGGCGGATTCGAACCGTCGACACCCGCTTTAGGAGAGCGGTGCTCTATCCCCTGAGCTACGGAGGCATGTTGTACTAGTGTAGCAGATTTACCCCTTTGCCATGTAGCGCATGGCCACTCATCGAGAAGGCTCTATAGCGAATAGTTTCCGAGGGCAATCCTCAATATCGGAAAGAATAACCCGGAATAACGCGAAATAATGGGACAAGCTTTCCCAACTGGCCCTCAAAAGGAAAATGCATCCCGGAATGAGAACAAATTCCGGGATGCATTTTCCGCCATCTATCGCCAACGATTAGCTGTCTCTGTGGAAAAGGCTCTTGATGGCAGCGGGGATGCTCTTGGCGCCCTTGGTCGTTACGTCGATAAAATCGGGCGAACGCACGAGCTTATCCTCGTCGACGTACTTGCGGACCGCGCGCAACGTCTCTTTGTCGTCGCGCGTCGAAAACGTAAAGTGACCGTTGTCCTTGGTGAAGATGGCAAAACGCGTGATCTTCTTGGTGCCGCGTAAAACCTCGGCGGCAATATAGTCGACCTCGTCCCACGGGATCTGAATATAATCCTCGGGATTGCGCTCGTTGTAATACTCGAACGCCTTATTGCCCACCATCACGTTACCGTGGCTGGTAAGCCCCATCAGGCAGGTTGCCGGCGTTGCCAGATCGACCGTGCTGTTCTGAGATTGCGCCATGCGCGCCTCGCCCTCCAAATAAAACAATCGGACCGCATCCAGTGTACCCACCGGGTGCGGTCCGTTTCAATGGCTCAAAAGCCCTTGCCTAACAATTCTCGGTCTTAAGCCGAAACGTGCTTACATGAAGCCGCAGACGCGACCGATGATGCCGATGGCGAAGAGAGCCAGGATGATGACGATCGGGCTGACCTTCTTCTTGAGGAGCTTGCAGACCAGCAGGGTCAGGCACACGGCGGCAAGGCCGGGGATGAGCTGATCGAGGTTGGCCTGAAGCGTGGTGACCTTCACCTGATCAAGGGCGTTAGCACCGATGGAGTTATACATCGTCAGTGCTTCCTTGACACCCTCAGAACCGGAGGGCAGGTTAGCCCAGTCGATAAAGGCGCCAGCAGACTGCGTGACCTTGGAGACGACCGGGGTGAAGGAGATGGACACCCAGCGCTCGACCAGGGCGCCGATGATGAACATACCAAGGATGGAAGCACCCTCGGTGACCTTGCCCATCAGACCGCCGGAGAGGTCCTTGGCGATGGAGGAGCCGACCTTGTAGCCAAACTCCTGCGTGTACCACAGGAAGGCGTAACGGATGATGTTCCACGCGAAGAAGAACAGCAGCGGACCGGCGATGCTGCCGGACAGGGCCAGGGAAGCGCCCAGAGCGCCCAGAATCGGGCGAAGGGTGAACCAGAAGGCGGGGTCGCCGACGCCGGCGAGCGGGCCCATCATACCGACCTTGACGCCCTGAATGGCGACGTCGTCAATCGGAGCACCGTTGGCGCGCTCCTCCTCGAGAGCGAGGGTAACGCCAATGACGGGGGCGGAAACATAAGGGTGGGTGTTATAGAACTCCAGGTGGCGCTTAAGAGCGGCAATCTGGTCATCCTTGCTGGTGTAGAGCTTCTTGATCGCAGGGATCATTGCGAAGCACCAGCCGCCGTTCTGCATACGCTCGTAGTTCCACGAGCCCTGAAGGAACTGATGACGGAAGCAAACCTTCTTGCGGTCAGCCTTGGTGAGCTGAATCTTGTTCTCTGCCATATGTATCACTCCCCTCCTACTCGTAATCGTTCAGAATGTCGCCGAGCGGGTCGCCGGAGCCACCGCCCATGCCGCCACCCTGCTTGGCCAGATCCTTAAGGCCAAGGTAGATAAGGGCAAGGGAGATGCCGATGAGGCCAAGGGCGATCAGCGTGAGCTGAGGGATGGCAGCAAGGACAAAGCCGAGGATGAAGAACGGCCAAGTCTCCTTGGTGGCCATCATGTTAATGACCATGGCGTAACCGACGGAAGCGACCATGCCGCCGCCGACGGCCATGCCGCCGGACAGCCAGTCGGGCATAGCGTTAAGCGCGTTGGTAACAGCCTCGGCCGGGATGATGCACAGAAGCACTGCCGGGATGGCGATACGAAGGCCCTGCATGAGGATAGCAGCGTACTGCCAGCGCTCGATGCCGGCGAAGTCGCCCTTCTCGGCGCAACCGTCCATGGCGTGAGCGATAGCGGTAGCCAGGGTACGGCAGATCATGGTCAGGAACAGACCAGCGACCGACAGCGGGACGGCAACGGCGATAGCGGCGGTAACGGCCTTGGCCGAATCGGTGGCGCCGCCGTTGAGGGCGAGCACCATGATGATCGAAGAAGCGACCGAGGCCAGAGCGGCATCAGGCGCGACGGCGGCGCCGACGTTAGCCCAGCCAAGGGCCATCATCTGGAGCGAACCGCCCAGGAGGATGCCCTCCTGAAGGTGACCGGTTACGAGACCGATAAGCGTGCATGCCACGAGCGGCTGATGGAACTGGAACTCATCCAGAATGCCTTCCATACCGGCAAGCAACGCGACAATCGCAACAAGCAGAATAGTGATTGCAGACATGTATCGGACCCTCCTTTACTATGCTTGAGCGGCCAGTTCGGCCTTAGCTTTCTTCAACATGGCGTCGAGATCCTCGGAGGAATCCGAAGGAACCTTGCGGACCTCGAACTTGACGCCCTTGGCCTTGAGAGCCTCGAGAGTCTTGACGTCGTCATCGCCCATAGCGACGGCGTTGGTGACGACGACCTTGCCCTTGGAGTGAGCCATGGAACCGATGTTGACTTCCTTGATGTCGACGCCGGCCTCGATGGCCTTGAGCAGATCCTGCGGGTTCTCGAAGAGCAGCATGGCCTTGGTGTCACCAAAGCGCGTGTCCTTGACGACCTCGGCCATCTTCTTGATGGGCACGACGTTGGCATGGACTCCCGGAGGGGCAGCCTGCTCGATCATGGTCTTGCGGAGCTCGTCGTGAGCAACGCCGTCGGAAACCACGATAATGCGGTTGGGGTTGATCTGCTTGGTCCACGTGGTGGCCACCTGACCATGAAGCAGACGGGTGTCGATACGGACATGGGCAATCTTGATGTGCCCATCGCCGATGACCGTTCCCGGAGGAATGGCGCCTGCAGGAGCAGCGGCGGCCGCAGCCGGCTTCTTCTCCTCGGGCTCCAGAGACTCGGGCTTGACGCGCACGCCAGCCTTAGCCTCAGTCACGAGATGTTTTGCGATCGCATGTGCAGTGTTCTTTGCGTCAAAGCGCTGCGAATATGCCTCGATGAGCATAGGCAGGTTGACACCGGTGACGATAGCCCAGGAATCGTGGCCCTCGATGAGCCCGCTGATCTGGTTGAACGGCGTGCCGCCCCACAGATCAACGAGGAAGAGCACCTGCTCCTGGTCCTCGAAGGAAGCGACTGCTTCCTCGACCTTGGCGCGGAAATCGTCGGGGCCCATGCTCGGCTCGAGCGAGACCACGGCAACAGACGGCTGATCGCCAAAGACCATCGAGCCCGTCTGCTTGATTCCAGCTGCCAAGTCCCCGTGGCTAGCAAGAACAATACTTACCATCACATAACCTCCTTTTTGTCTACGTATTTCCTACACGACATGAAAGGAGTATACCTGTTTGGATTGTGGAATTATAGCTAAATTCGCAAAAGGTTGGATTATTTGTTTAAACGTCTAAGTTTGTTACAAATTGATTACGTTGCCGGTTTACAGCTTATTGCCTGCTAAAACGTGATTTGCTGATTGCTTTCAAAGACATATAAAGGTGCACTGTTCGTTAAGACCGCTTTTAGGTGGATCCCAATGCGTCTGCGTGCCACCATTTTGTTTAAACAGACATGACTTGACTAACCGAAGCAAATATGTTTAGAACTCTAGCCCATGTAGACATTAGATGTTAGGCGATGTGGAGAGGGTTGGCGGCGTCGACGGCATCGGGGGCGTCGGAGAGGCCGTCAGGAGCAGCGTCTGCCGGGTCCTCGTCGGGGGTCTCGATCTGTTTGATCATGACCTCTTGGCCCTGCAGCAAATAGGTCTCGCCGCTACCGCAATGGGGACAGGTCTTGCCGTGCTCGACCGTCGCGTAGTCGCAGCCACACGCCTCGCAATGCGTCACGGCCTCGACGGGCTCCACGATAAGCTCCGCGCCCTGCGCGATAGGCTTTTTATCTGCTGCCCAGCGCCAAGCGTCGAGTAGCAAGTCGGGAACGACGCCCGAGACCTCGCCCAACAGCAACGTTACGCTCGAAACGCGACGCACGCCATGAGCGCGCGCTACATTCTCGACATCGCGAATGATGTGGTAAACGATCCCCAATTCATGCAAGGTAGAAACCTTTCAACAACGGTTGATGCGATGTCAGCCAAACGTCAGCGAGCGGCGATCCAGGTGCCCCAGGTTGCCCCGAAACAAGGCGTCCGCTGGGCTTTTGCCCGCGGCGCCGAAGTTGAGGGGCAAGATGGGGTGCTTGGGCGCCGCGCAGCGTCGGCAGTGCCGCCGTTCGTTAGAACGGCGGAACCTCATTACTTGCGACCGAATTTGATCTTGATGGCGCGCTTGAGTGCGTACTTGCCCAGGCTGGGAAGCTTTTGCTCGTATTTGACCATCGTGGAGCACTCGGGGCGGTCGCGATCCAGATGGATGGCGTCGAACGCGCACTTGGTGGTGCACAGGCCGCAGCCGATGCACTTGTTGGGGTCGACGATCGAGGCGCCGCAGCCCAGGCAGCGGGCGGTCTCGGCGCGCACCTGCTCCTCGGTAAAGGTCTCAACATACTCGCTAAACGGCGCAGCCTTCTCGCGTTCGCGGTCCACATGCGCAACCTCGCGGCTCGCGTTGTCGTAGCTCTCGAGCACAACGTCGTCGCGGTCGAGCGCGGTGTAGCGGCGCTGATTGCGGCCGATGGTGAGCGTGGAGCCCGGCTGCACAAAGCGATGGATGGACACCGCGGCCTCGTGGCCGGCGGCGATAGCGTCGATGGCAAAGCTGGGGCCGGTGTAGACGTCGCCGCCCACAAAGATGTCTGGCTCGGCGGTCTGATAGGTCTGGGGATCGGCAAGGGCACCCTGGCCGCGGCCAAGCTCCACCTTGGAGCCAGCCAGCAGGTCGCCCCACACAATGGACTGGCCAATCGACATGACGACGCGGTCGGCATCGACACGACGCAGGTCGTTCTCGTCGTACTCGGGCGCAAAACGGCCCTCGTCGTCAAAGACACGCGTGCAGCGCTTGAAGGTGATACCGCACACACGACCGGCCTCGTCCAGGTGAATCTCCTTGGGGCCCCAGCCGCAGCTGATGTGAGCGCCGTCCTCAACGGCCTCGCGACGTTCTTCCTCGCTGGCGGGCATCTGGGCCTCGCTCTCCAGGCAGAACATCTCAACGTGCTCGGAACCCAGACGGCAGGCGTTGCGCGCCACGTCGATGGCCACGTTGCCGCCGCCCACCACAATGGTGCGGCCGGGCAGCGCGTCGATCTTGCCGCTGTTGACCTCGCGAAGGAAGTCGACGGCCACGGTCACATCCTCGGCATCCTCGCCCGGAATGCCGGCAAGGCAGCCACCCTGGCAGCCAATAGCCACGTAGAAGGCCTTAAAGCCCTGTGCGCGCAGCTCATCGAGCGTCACGTCGCGACCGACTTCCACGCCATAGCGGAACTCGGCACCCATCAGGCGAATAACCTCGACCTCGGCCTCGATAACATCCTTCTGCAGCTTAAAGCTGGGAATGCCATAAGTGAGCATGCCGCCCGGGCGCCCGTTTTTCTCGAACACGACGGGCTTGTAGCCCTTCTCGGCCAGATAAAAAGCGCAGGACAGACCGGCCGGACCGGCGCCGATGATGGCGATCTTCTGGTCGAAGCCACCAGCGCGCGTCGGCGTCACCACAGGCGGGACGTAGCGGGTCGCGGCGTCCAGATCAC
The DNA here is from genome assembly GCA_036304725.1 of Collinsella sp. Classification (GTDB taxonomy): domain Bacteria; phylum Actinomycetota; class Coriobacteriia; order Coriobacteriales; family Coriobacteriaceae; genus Collinsella. The sequence continues at coordinate 55,030 of JAXIYC010000067.1, forward strand.
GCTGGGCGATAAACTTCTTGACCTCGTCGATGGCCACGGCCTCGTCCACGCGACCGCGGGTGCAGGCATCCTCGCAGCGGCGGTTGCACACGCGACCGCAGATAGCGGGCAGCGGGTTCTCGCGCTTGATGAGCGCCAGAGCCTCGTCATAGCGGCCCTGCGCCGCAAGCTTTAAGTAGCCCTGAACGGCAACGTGTGCGGGGCAAGCCGTCTTGCAGGGAGCGGTGCCGGACTCGTGCGTCTCGATGCGGTTGTCGTTGCGGTAGTTGGGCGACCACTTGGTGTGGTCCCACTTGGTGGCATCGGGCAGCTCCTGGCGCGGATACTCGGGCACCTGTCCGCCGGCCTTTTTGCTACAGAGCTTCTGGCCCAGTTTGGCGGCGCCGGCCGGACACACCTCAACGCAGCGACCGCAGGCCACGCACTTGTCCTTCTCGACCTTGGCAACGTAGGCCGAGCGCGACAGGTTGGGCGTGTTGAACAGCTGCGAGGTGCGCAGGGCATAGCACACGTTGACGTTGCAGTTGCAGATGGCGAAGATCTTGTTCTCGCCGTCGATGTTGGTGATCTGGTGCACAAAGCCGTTGTCCTCGGCCTGGCGCAGGATGTCGTAAACCTCGTCGCGCGTCACGTAATGGCCGCGGTCGGTCTCGACCACGTAGTCGGCCATATCGCCCACGGCGATGCACCAATCGGCCGGGTCGTCGGCGCAGCCCTCACCCATCACGCGACGGCTCGCGCGGCAGCTGCAGGTGCTAGCGGCATATTTGCCATCGTATTTGTCGAGCCAATGCTCGATATGCTCGATCGGCACCGACGTGCTCGCGGCATCGATAGCCTTCTCGACCGGAATGACATGCATGCCGATGCCGGCACCACCGGGCGGCACCATCGGCGTGGCCTTGGACAGCGGTCCCTTGGACGCCTGCTCAAAGAACTTGGCATAGACCGGGTGCTCCTCGAGCTGGCTCACGCGCATGTTGAGAAACTCAGCGGAACCCGGCACCAGCATGGGCAGCATCCACTGCTTGGCGCGCTCGGGGTTTTCCCAGTTGTACTCGAGCAGGCCCGTGTAGCTCATATCGTCGAGCATCTTCTCGATATCGGCTTCGGGCATGCCGGTGAGCTTGACCATCTCGGGCAGCGTATAGGGACGGCGCATCTTCATCTTGCAGAGCACTTCGGCCTGCTCGTCAGTCGCGGCCTCGGCAAACGACCAGTACTCGTAGCCCAGCAGCTCATCGCGATGCAGCAGACGGTTGGTGCAGTGCTCGCACAGCTTGACGATGGCCTCGCGCGGATGCTCCGGCAGCGGCGGCACGAACTCCGAACCGATGTCGGGCTCGGTGTAGCTAATCCCCGGTCCGTTGAGAATCATGGTTGTCCCTTCTCTTGCCACAGCCCGGCGAGACCGCGGCACCCCTCTTTTTTGCAGGCCGGGCATGCCCCCATGCCGTTCACCCGCCATTAGTTGACATTGTGTCAAAAATAGTATTGACGAACCGTCAACAATATTCAAGACTGTTAGGCGAACGGTCAGGCAAAAGAGGATGAAAGGCGGCAAAACATGAGCAACAACACAGCAGATACCTCTGTGGTCGATGCCGTCCCCGCATCCGATAGCGCGGCAAAGCGCTTGACGGGCGACGAACGCCGTCGCGAGATCCTCGCCGCCGTGCGCACCGTGAGCTCTGAGCTAGGCGTGTCGCATCTATCCGTCTCGGCCGTGACCAAGCGAGCCGGCTGCACGCGCTCATTGTTCTACCACTACTTTGCCGACATGGACGCCGCTGTCACCGCCGTCATGGACGAGGCGATCGACGGTTTTATCTCCGAGCTCGAGCAGTGGAATGCCAACCGCACCGTCGGTGATATCGAGGGCGCACTCGACACCGTCGCCCCGCTCTTTAAGCGCCTGGTCGTCAGCGGCCACGAGCTGCCGAGTACGCTCACCTCAAGCAGCGGCGCGCTCTACGGCGGCTTTTTGCACAACGTGGTCCAGCGTGTGGCGCAGTATATCTGCGACACCACCGTGGTGGATTTTGCCGCCCATCATGAGCTACGCATCGACCATGTCTACGAGACGTTCTACACCCTCATCATGGGGTTGTTGATGTATATCCGCACGCACCCCGATGTGCCCGACGAGACGGTCAAGGAAATCATCGCCTCGACACTCCACATCGAGGGCTATACCGCCAAGTATCCGGAGCGCAAGCCCCAGAACTGACGACATTTGGCCAAACTGCCCGCGATCAGAAGAGGGGCCGCGGGCGTGTGAAAGGAGAGCAGCATGCTGTTCGATGTTTGGGGTAGCGATACCCTTATCCACTGGGCCGGCTGGGCCATGGTCTTTATTGGCCTGATCGTGCTCAACGAGGTCGGCCGCCGCACCAAGCTGGGCGCGGCAATCATCTTTGGCGTGGCTCCGCTGGCCATGACCATCTACTGCGTCGCCATCGCCATCGGCGTCTCGCAGGGTGCCGAGTGGGCGCTCACCAACCCCACCCATGTGTACCAGAACAGCTGGTTCCACTACGCCAAGGTATACGCGGCGCTGGCCGGTTGCTGGGGCTTCATTGCCATTAAGTACCAGTGGGGCAAGATTGGCAAGGCGCATTGGTTCCGCGCATGGCCGTTTGTGATCGTCGCCATCAACATCATGATCGCCGTCGTGTCCGACTTTGAGAGCGCCTATCACTTCTTTGTCCTGGGCGAGTCCACCTGGGTCACCTCCGAAGGTGCTACGCAGCTGGCCGGCTGGAACAACGTGTTCAACGGCATCGCCGGTATTATCAACATCTTCTGCATGACCGGTTGGTGGAGCGTCTACGCCTCCGAGGATCAGACCGACATGCTGTGGCCCGATATGACCTGGGTCTACATCATCGCCTACGATATCTGGAACTTCTGCTACACCTACAACTGCCTGCCCACCCACTCCTGGTTCTGCGGCTTTGCGCTGCTTCTGGCGCCCACCGTCGCCGCCTTTATCTGGAACAAGGGCGGCTGGATCCAGAACCGCGCCTTTACGCTGGCCATTTGGTGCATGTTTGCCCAGGTGTTCCCGTACTTCCAGGAGGAGTCCATCTTTGTGACCCACTCCACGCTCGACCCCGGCGCCGCTACCGCGGTCTCGATCGCCGCTCTGGTCGCCAACGTCGCCGCGATCATCTACATCGCCTACCGCGCCAAGAAGCTCGGCCGCAATCCCTACAAGCAGGATGTCTTTGAGGGCACCAGCGATTGGGAGAAGGCTACCGCTCGCCGCGCCAAGGTGGATTACGCGCACGCCGAGTAACGCGCCTGACGCAGACATCGCTTGAGCGCGAAGCAGCATAGCCGGCTCCGCGCAACTCAACGCATTGCAGAGCCCCCGGAATGTGATTCGTTCGCGTTCCGGGGGCCTTTTGCTGCCGCGAGGATGCGGCCGAACGATGCGCTCGAGTTAAATCGGTTGATTTCCGATCTCAGCCGAACACATTGAGCGGATAGGCCATTCCCGCAGTTAGCCGAACGCCCCCGCGGCCCCTCCTGGGGTCCGGGGGCGCCGTTTTCCCAGTTGAAGGAACGGTGGAGATGTGTTTCGATAGGTC
>JAXIYC010000068.1:0-33176 GCA_036304725.1 Collinsella sp.
GACCTATCGAAACACATCTCCACCGTTCCTTCAACTGGGAAAACGGCGCCCCCGGACCCCAGGAGGGGCCGCGGGGGCGTTCGGCTAACTGCGGGAATGGCCTATCCGCTCAATGTGTTCGGCTGAGATCGGAAATCAACCCGCGGCATAATACTGCCAACGCACGGGGCCTAGCAGCATACCCCGAGCGCAACCTTTTGGTGGACATCGAGGAGGCCGCATAAGCATGCATTCTTCCAATGACGCAGCACAGCAGCCATCCCTAAAACATGCAGACCTTTTCTCCTTCCCCCCGACACAGAGAAACGGTCTCCTCGACTCCCCCACCACAAAAACCAAGCGCTCAGCCGATCAGAGCCTCAACTTACGAGCATCCTTCGAAAAGCTCCAAGCATCCCTAGACAAGGCGTTCCCCGAACAGGCAAGAGCAATCTAAGCCCATTGCGCTTTATACTGATGCCATGCGAAACATGGATCACATAGAATTGCACCGCGGAGGACGCGAGGAAGCGTTTCCCGAGACCGCCGAAGACTGGCCCTATATTGCCGAACGCGCAGAATTCGCTCGCTATCCGGGCAATTCCGTCCCCTGGCACTGGCATTCCGAAGTTGAGCTTTTCTACATGGAGCAGGGAGCGATTGGCTATCGAACGCGCGCGGCTCATGAACACGTGCGCTTTGAGGAAGGGTCCGCCGGCTTTATCAACGGCGGCGTTTTGCACAGCACGCTGCAATCACCCAATTCGGCACCAGCCATTCAAATGTTGCATATCTTTCAGCCGTCGATGCTCGGCGATCCCGCGGGACACCTTCAAAAGCGCTATATCAATCCTTTGCTGCAATGTCGAGGCGTCGATGTGCTCAAATGGTCGCCCACCAACCCCGACGATATGCCCTTTATCGATTTGCTAAAGAGTTCCTTTAACCACGACCTTCAACGGCCGCAGAACGAGATGGCGCTTCGGAATAGCTTGTCAGAGCTCTGGATTCAGATTTACGCCAAGGCCGAACCGCTCTTTTCCTCCGACAACGCCTCTTGGATGACCAACCGCGACGTACAGTTCAAGGCAATCCTGGACTATATCCGCGCAAACTATGCAGCCGCTGTAGATGTGCCCCAGATAGCATCTGCAGCCGGCGTAAGCGAAAGAGAGTGTTACCGCATTATCGAAGCTTGCGCAGGAACGACCCCGGCGGCATATCTGCGCGCATACCGCGTAAACCGTGCTTGCGAACTTTTGGCACACACCACGCGAACGGTCCAGACAGTCGCGCGCCAATGCGGCTTTGCGACAGCAAGCCATCTTGGCCAGGTATTTAAAGAACAAATGGGATGCACTCCTTCGAGCTATCGAGCAGCGAGGCAGAATCTCGATAGTACCAGGCAGAAATCCCGCTAGCCCTTTTTCTGTCACTGCATCAAACTTGCAGGCAAACAACGGATAGGAGCTACTATATGAAGTACTTTGACTATATCGTGTTTGACGTTGATGGGACATTGGCAGATACAGAAGAAAGCGTGCTGTCATCGCTTGGCCAGATTGTCCAAGAAGAAACCGGCAAAACGCTCCCCCGACACGAGCTTGAATTTGCCCTCGGCATACCCGGCAAGGATGCCCTTGAGAAACTTGGGATCTACTCACAGGCAACGCTGGATCGCTGGTGCCAAGTTGCCGCCAGCTTTAAAAGCACCATCAGCGTGTTTCCAGGTTTGCTTGAAGTCATCGCAAAACTCGCCGATAGCGGTTGCAATCTTGGCATTGTCTCCTCACGTGCGCGCGACGAATACGCAGAAGAAATAGCACCCCTTGGCTTCGATAAGTATTTTGAGCACATCATCCTTGTCGAAGACACAACCGAACACAAACCCGCACCCGCACCCATGCTCGAATATCTCCGACGTACGGGTGCGAATCCCAACAGCGTCATCTACGTTGGCGACACCGTCTACGACGAACAATGCGCAACTTCAGCAGGGGTCAGTTTTGCCCGAGCAGCATGGGGATCACACCAAGAAATCCCAAACGCCACCTACAACCTCAAAACCCCCAACGACCTGCTAACCCTAACAACCAAGTAACCCACGCGCCCCATCCTATCAGCCCCAACGCCACAAGGGCGATTGAGCAGGGCCGTCCGGAAACGGAAAAGGGCCTATCTCTCAGAACATTCCGCAGGACGGAGGAAGCCCCGCAGCGCGTAGCGCGCGGCGGGGCTTCCGACATGTCCGAGGACGTTCTGAGAGATAGGCCCTTTTCCGTTTCCGGACGGCCCGGTGGGATCAGAGTACCCTTGCTGTTACTCTGCTTTGCCCACAGAGTTGAGGTTGGTCATGCGGATCTTAACCAGCTCGGTGATCTCACGCATACCCTCCTTGGCCGGCTTCTTGGGATCGAAGCAGGCAGGGTTCTCGGCCATGTAGGCCATGAAGCCCTTGGTGTAGGCCTGACGTAGCTCGGTGGCGTAGTTAACCTTGCAGATGCCGTTCTTCACAGCCTCGGCAACCTGCTCATCGGGCACACCGGAGGTGCCGTGCAGAACCAGCGGCACGTCGACGGCGTCGCGGATGGCCTTGACCACGGACTGCTCGATGTGCGGATCGCTCGTGTACACGCCGTGGCTGGTGCCAACGCCAATGGCCAGCGAGGTGCAGCCGGTGCGCTCGACGAACTCCTTGGCCTCGGCAGGATCGGTGTAGGGGCTCTCGCCCTCAACCGCGGGACCGTCGTCCTCCTTGCCGCCAACCTTACCGAGCTCGGCCTCGACGGGCACGCCCATGGCGCGGCCAGCGTCGGCGACGGACTTGGTCAGAGCGATGTTGTCCTCGAAAGACTCGTGCGAGCCGTCGATCATGACAGAGGTGTAGCCCGTGCGGAAAGCCTGCATGCAGCGGTCATAGCCATCGCCGTGATCGAGGTGCAGAGCGACGGGCACGGAAGCGCGCTCGGCGGCAGCCTTGACCATGCCGTAGAAGTAGTCCAGACCAGCGGTCTTGATGGTGCCCGGGGTGGTCTGCATGATGACGGGGGACTTGGTCTCCTCGGCAGCGGCCAGAACGGCCATAACAAACTCGAGGTTCTCGACGTTGAAAGCGCCAACAGCGTAGTGGCCGGCCTGAGCGTCCTTGAGCATCTTTTCGGTGGTAACAAGTGCCATGAGCGTTTGCTCCTCTCCCTCGCCCGCATCTGGACATCGGGCGTAGTTGTTCACAAGGCGTTTTACCTTGCGTTTTTCTGCGCTCATTGTATGAAATTCAGCGGCTTTACACGCGCGAGATATTGAGCCCATGCAGGTCAATACAGTCGTTTTTGAAAAGTAAACGGAAGGAATATGAACCGAGTGGACATGTTCGATATTGAATTTTGGGCGTTCAGCGTCTTTCTTTTATAGAAAAGATAAGTAATCGAAAGGTGTTTTCTTACCCAAAAAGAAAATGAACGAAAATAGAGTCAACACAATTCCTGCAAATTTAGCCGAGAATGGAGCAAGCATGGCCCAAGCCACCAACCGCGCTTTTGCCGACGAACGCCGTACCGCCATTATGGAAATGCTCGATCATAATGCCTCGGTGCAGGTAGCAGAAATCGCCCAGACCTTTGGCGTGTCCTCCGTCACCGCCCGCGCTGACCTTGACGCGCTCGCCGAAGCAGGCAAGCTGCGCCGCACACATGGTGGTGCCGTATCGCTCCACAAACGCCTAACCGTTTCCACGCAGGATCGCCGCATCAATGTCAACGTCGCCGCCAAGCAGGCCATCGCGCAAAGCGCCATCGAGCTCGTCAATGACGGCGACACGCTGCTCGTCGACTCGGGCACCACGGCGCTCGAGTTCGTCCGGCTCCTCGACCAGCGCGACGGCATCACCGTCATCACGGCAGACATTACCATTGCCGATTACATCGACGAGAGCATGCCCTCGGTCGATGTCGTCATGCTGGGCGGGGCGCTGCGCAAAGGCCATCGCTATCTGTACGGCCCACTTACCATGCAAGCGCTCCAAATGGTCCGCGCCGACCTTGCCGTCATGTGCCCTGGCGCTTTTGTTCCCGGCTGCGGCTTTACGACCGACTTTCCGCAGATGGCCGAGACCAAAACGGCTATGATCGCCGCGGCCCATCAAAGCGTCGCCCTCATGGACGCCAGCAAGGTTAACGGACGCGGCATGTACCGCTTTGCCGAGCTTGCCGATGTCGACTCCATCGTGATGGACCGTGACCCCGACCATGCCGTCGCCACCTCGATCGCCGAGGCCACTGACAGCTCACGTCCAGCCCTCGTCATCGCCGGCGCTTAAACAAAAACCACCACAAAGGTGCCTGTCCCCTTTGTGGTGGTTGTGATGGCTGAGCGTCAAAAGTGAACGTGTCGCTACTTGGACAGCTCGTCGGCGAGGGCCTCGATCTGGGCGCGCGAGGCTTCGTTGAGCGAGCCCAGCACAGTCACCTTGTTCTGCGTCAGGGTGATGTCCTTCATGCCCTCGAGCTCCTTGGTCATAACCTTGGCAGCCGCGGGTGCCCAAGAGCCGGCCTCGACGAGCGCCACCGTACGGTTCTGGTAGGCGTGCTCGGCGAGCGTATGGATGAAGGTGCTCATGCACGGGAAGATCTCGCCCTGATAGGTAATGGAGGCGAGCACCAGACGGTCGTAGCGGAACGCATCCTCAACGGCCTCGGCCATGTCGTCGCGAGCCAGGTCAAAGACGGAGACCTTCTGGCCGCGAGCCTCAAGCGCAGATGCGAGCTCCTCGACGGCAGCCTTCAGATGCCCGTACACGCTCGCATAGGCAATCGTGATACCCTCGTCCTCGGGCTGATAGCTCGACCAGGTGTTATAGGTATCGAGGTAATAGCCCAGATTCTCGGTCAGTACGGGGCCGTGGAGCGGGCAGATGATCTGGATGTCCAGGTCGGCGGCCTTCTTGAGCACGGCCTGCACGAACTTGCCGAACTTACCGACGATGCCAAAGTAGTAGCGGCGCGCTTCGCAAGCCCAGCCTTCCGGGTCCTCGATGTCGTTGGCGCCGAACTTGCCAAAGCCGTCGGCACTAAAGAGCACCTTGTCGGTGGACTCGTAGGAGAAGATCACCTCGGGCCAGTGCACGTTGGGGGCGCCGACAAACGTTAGGCTGTGGCCACCCAGGTCGAGCACGTCGCCCTCTTTGACGACCATCTTACGCTCGGGGTAGTCGGTACCAAAGTAGTTGACCATCATGCGGAAGGCGCCCATGCTGGCCACAATCTGTGCCTGGGGGTAGCGCTCCATAAAGGCGGCGATGCCAGCAGAGTGATCGGGCTCCATGTGATGGACGACCAGGTAGTCGGGCGTACGGCCGTCGAGCGCGGCCTCGAGGTTGCCGAGCCATTCGTCGACAAAGCCAGCGTCAACCGAATCGGCGACAGCGATTTTATCGCCCAAGATAACATAGCTGTTGTATGCCATGCCGTTCTCGGACACGTCGTACTGGCCCTCGAACAGGTCAATGTCGTGATCGTCGACACCGATGTAGCGGATATCCTTGGTGATCTCCATCAGGCAAAGCCTCCTAGATAGACAAAAGAACCCGTCTATCATAACACTCGGCAGTATCCCAGCTGTTATCTGCCGGCATCCATACCGATTGTTATTGAAATACGATAAATCGCCGTTTACCTGCGCAAACTATGCGCGCGGTATCGCCGTGCTATGTCGAATAATGAGCTGGCCGGGAATACGAATGGCAACGGTTTTGCCCGCCGTACCCGCCTCGGGAACCGCATGCTCGAATACCTCGCGTCCGCGCTGATGTAGATCAAATCGCACGGTCGTGAGCTCGTTGTGTGCCACAAAATCATCGAGCGAATCATCGACGCCCACCACGCTCACGTCCTCGGGCACGCGCAAGCCACTATCGCGCAGCGCTGCAATTGCGCCGTTTGCCATCTGGTCGTTTGCCGCGTAAATCGCCGTCATGGTGCGGTCGTGCTCGGCCAGATATCTGCCGGCCTCGTAACCGCTGTTGGCAGACCAGTCGCCCTCGAGCGGCGTCTGCGGCTTAATGTGCCTACGCTCGAGCGCATCCTGCCAACCGGCTCGACGAAATTGCTCGTCGACCGAGAACGACGGGCCGCCAATATAGCGAATTTGCTCATGCCCCAGCTCAAACAGGTGATTCATAAGCAAGAGCGAGCAGCCGTAATGATCGGAGTCTACCGTGGTCACCCGCGGGTGCGCGTACATGGTAACGATGACCGTGCCAATGCCCGGCAGTGGATCAAACGTCTCAAAATCGGGCGCCATACGGCTCATGCCGATAATGATGCCGTCCACAGGCAGCGCGGCCATACGACGCGTTGCCTCGGCAAGCGAAAACTCCTCGGTCTTGGACATCTCGACCAGCGTGATGGCGCAATTATGCTCGCGAGCAGCGCTGGCGATGCCGTCGATCATTGAGAGGTTGCCAAACTTGGTGACATCGTTGACGCACAGACCGACCGAATGGTAGCGGCCGTCGCGCAGCGAGCGACCGGCATAACTCGGACGAAAGCCGAGCTCTTGCATAGCGGCCTGCACGCGCTGGCGCGTCTGCTCGTTAACGTTGGGCAAGCCGTTGGCGACGCGCGAAACCGTCTGCTGCGAAACGCCAGCAGCGCGGGCGACGTCGGCCATGGAGACCGGACGCGTACCTGTATCGTTGGACGGGCGCCTTGCCACAGGATCACCTTCACCGTTGCGAGATCTGAATAGCGTGCATGCCGGCCCGGGCAGAAATACACCCCGCGCCGAGGCCCGCTATCGTCGGACGCATGTTAACGTACTCTACTTTTTCAATCCGCAACTCTTCTGCTCTATAAGTCCATACGGCAATACCGTTCACGGCTGAATTTCTACCGATTACCAGATTCTCAAAAAGTGATAAGCGTTGTGTTATGAGTACGTTAACATAGCCCGTAACGTGCGGCATCGTAGATGCTGAGTTCACGCCGCTTCAGATTGTTAACGTACTCACTACGACAGAAAACTCGTCAGTATGCGCCAAGGAAAGGACTCCCATGACCACCCCCGACGAAAAGACACTCGCCACGCTCACCAAGCTGTTCGAGGAGGAGTTTGGGCCCATCGGCGATCGCCAGGTGCTCTATGTGCACGCGCCCGGCCGCTCCGAGATCAGCGGCAACCACACCGACCACGAGGGTGGCCACGTTATCGCCGGCTCGCTCGATGTCGCCGTCGACGGCATCGCCGTGGCAACCGATTCCAACAAGGTTCGCGTAGCCGACGAGGGCTATCCCACGTTTGAAATCGCGCTCGACACGCTAGACGTTCAGGAGTCCGAGAAGGGCACGTCCGCAAGCCTCGTCCGCGGCATGGCCCACGAGATTGCAGCCCTTGGCGTTGAGCCCCACGGCTTCGACTTTGCCTTTACCTGCTCCGTCCCCTCGGGCGGCGGTCTTTCCAGCTCTGCCGCCGTCGAGGCCGCGTACGGTCGCGCCATGGAAACCCTCTGGGGCGCACCCGCCATCGAGCCCGTCGCGCTCGCGCAGATGAGCCAGCGCACCGAGAACAACTATTACGGCAAGCCCTGCGGTCTGATGGACCAGGCCGCCGTGTGCCTGGGCGGCCTTGCCTACATGGACTTTGAGGACCAGGCTCAGCCTAAAACCCAGAAGCTCGAGCTCAACTTTGAGGATCACGGCTATGCGCTCGTGCTCGTTAAGGTTGGAGCCGACCATGTGGCAGCCACCGACGACTACGCCGCCGTTCCGCGCGAGATGCAGGACGTCGCCGCCGAGTTTGGCAAGGCACGCCTGTGCGAGGTAAACGTTGCCGACTTTGACGCCAAGCTCCCCGAGCTGCGCGCCAAGCTGGGCGACCGCGCCTGCCTGCGTGCCGTTCACTACTGGTACGAAAACGGCCTGGTCGACAAGCGCTGGGCTGCCCTGAACGCCGGCGACATCGACCAGTTCCTGGTCCTGACGCGCGAGTCCGGCGCCAGCTCTGCCATGTACCTGCAGAACGTTGTTGCCAAACTGGGTGCCGAGCAACCTTCCATGTACGCGCTTGCTCTTGCCGAGCATGTGCTTGACGGCCGCGGCGCCGTCCGCATCCACGGCGGCGGCTTTGGTGGCACCATCCAGGCCTTTGTGCCGCTCGATCTGGTCGACACCTTCATTACCAAGATGAACGGCTGGCTGGGCAAGGGCTCTGCCCGTCACTACGCCATCTCTGACAAGGGGGCTTACGCGGCATGGCTGTAATGACTGACGTGCGCGAGGCCGCGCAGAACCTGATCGAATACGCTATCCACCGATCGATGATCGGTCAGGACGATCGCATCTGGGCATACAACACCATTCTGGAGTGCATAGGCGCCACGGGTCCCGCGCTCAACATGACCTGGGCGCTGCAGAACGAGAAGCTCTCGCTCTTGCACCCCGATACGCTCCCCGATTTTGACCTGGAGGGCACGCTTGCCGCGCTTTCCGAGGTCGCCGTTGTCAGCGGTGCCGCCGAGGACACGGCATCGGGCCGCGATCGCATCGCCATGCGCATCATGGGTGTGCTGATGCCGAGGCCTTCGGTTGTAAACGAGGAATTCAACGGCCGTATGGGCGTCAACGAGCCCCGCGCCGCGACCGACTGGTTCTATGGTCTGTGCTGCGACGCCGGCTACGTGCGTCGTGCCGCCATCGCGCGCAATATCAAATGGAGCACCCCCACCAACTGGGGCGACCTGGAGATCACCATCAACCTGTCCAAGCCTGAGAAGGACCCGCGCGATATTGCCGCGGCCGGTGCCGCCAAAAACACGAGCGAGAAGTATCCCGCCTGTCAGCTGTGCATCGAGAACGAGGGCTACCCTGGACGCTCCGCCGCAGCCGACGGCGGTGCCCATCCCGCCCGTCAGAACCTGCGAGTTATCCCTATCCAGCTCGACGGCGAGCGCTGGGGCTTCCAGTACAGCCCGTACGCGTACTTTAACGAGCACTGCATTGCTATGAGCTCCGAGCATCGTCCGATGCACGTCGACCGCAAGGGTCTGACCTGCCTGCTCGATTTTGTGGACCTGTTCCCGCACTACTTTATTGGCTCCAACGCCGACCTGCCCATCGTGGGCGGCTCGATCTTGTCGCACGACCACTTCCAGGGCGGCGCACACGAGTTCCCCATGATGCACGCCGCTGAGGTCTCGCAGTTTAGCGTGCCCGGCTTTGACCAGGTCAGCGGTACCGTGTTGCAGTGGCCGCTCTCGGTGCTGCGACTGCGTTCGCACGACCGCGCCCAGCTGCTCGACGCCGCCGAGAAGATTATCCTTGCCTGGCGCGAGTGGACCGATGAGTCGGTTGGCGTCGTCGCGCACACAGCCGATGGCGTGGCGCACAACACCGTGACCCCCGTCATCCGCCGCGTCGACTCCCGCGGCAATGCCGGCGGCGAAATCTACGAGGCCTACCTGGCGCTTCGCTGCAACATCACGACTGACGAGCATCCGCTGGGCGTATTCCACCCGCATGCCGAGTACCACCACATTAAGAAGGAGAACATCGGCCTGATCGAGGTCATGGGCCTGGCCATTTTGCCGCCACGCCTGGTTCCCGAGCTCGGCGCCGTCCGCGAGCACCTGCTGGCCGCCAAGGTCGATGCCAGCTACGACCTTGCTGGCGCGCTCGAGGGCGACGACCTTTGCCGCAGCCACGCCGCATGGGCCGAGGATGTCTATACCCGCCGCGCCGACGAGCTTACGGCCGACAACGCCATCGATATCCTGCACGAGGAGGTCGGCGTGGTGTTTGGCCACGTGCTCGACAACGCCGGCGTCTTTAAGTGGGACGAGGCGGGACGTGCCGCCCAGCAGCGCTTTATCGACTCGCTGTAGAGCACAGACCCGGTCGCTCAACGGCAGCCCGCACAGCATAGACACCCACACGACAACGGCGCCCGCCGGCAACATCGCCGACGGGCGCCGTTTTATTGGCTAGTCGTTGGGGACTTTCTTAAACGACTAGTCGTTCGGGACGTTCTTGTTTGACTAGTCATTTAAGAACGTCCCCAACGACTACTTGCGACCAGGGCAACGTCGATGTTTTGGCATTGTCAGCGAAAACGCCCCTAAGCGAGCAAGGTGACGTGAAAGAGGAGGGCATTGACCTTTTGGTCATGCCCGACGATTGAACGTCAGATTGCCGCTTAGGGGCGTTTGCAGCGTCGAGCCGTTGCGCGGTTTGGAAAACCGCGCAACCCTAAAGCTCCATTACTTCAACGTTGTTGTAGATCTCGTCCCAGCGGTCCATGACCAGGTGGCCGGTCTTGGGATCCATGGCGTTGAGCTTGCCGCAGGTATTGGCGGTCTTGAGCACCGTGACGTCGTCGGCACCAGCAGCAATGGCATGCGCAAAGCCGGCGATGGTCGAGTCGCCGGAACCCGTCGCGTTCACAGCCGCAATCGCGGGCGTCTTGGCGCGGAACGCGCGGCCCTCATGGAAGCCCACCGAACCGGCAGCGCCCATCGAAACGACAACCCAGGGGATACCGGCAAAACGGTCATCGGCGGCAAGCGCCTCGCGCAGGGCATCGACATCATCGGTCGTAAAGGACGTACCCAGCAGGCCGTTAATCTCGGTCAGATTGGGCTTTACGAGCTCGGGCTTTGCGTCGGACTCCAGCGCGGCCTCCAGCGATGCACCCGAGGTGTCGAGCAGCACCTTGGCGCCCGCCTCCTCGGCGATCTTGACGAGCTCGGCATAGTAGCCGGCATCGACGCCACGCGGCAGCGAGCCCGAAAGCGTCACAACGTCCGCCTTCGCTGCAAGCTCGGCGAACTTGGCCGTAAAGGCCTCGAGCTCGGCCGGGGCGATCTGCGGGCCGCTCTCCAGCAGCTCGGTCTGATTGCCCTCGTGCAGGATATTCAGGCAAATGCGCGTCTCGCCGGCGATGGGCACAAAGTCGTTCTTGACGCCGTCGGCATCCATAAGCTCGGCCATATAGGCACCCATGTGGCCGCCGAGCAGACCGGTCGCGAGCACATCGTCGCCCAACTGCAGCAGCACACGGCTCACGTTGAGGCCCTTGCCGCCAGCGGTCTTTTCGGGCGTCACACGGTTAACATCGTCGATGATCAGCTTGTCGAGCTGATAGCGCGTATCAATCGACGGGTTCATGGTAACGGTCAGAATCATGTTGAACTCCTGTTCCGGGGCGGCATGACCCGCCCCAAACATACGATAACTCGTTAAAGGATCTCGATCTCAAAGCCGCGGGTGACAGTCTCTCCCGGCTTGGCCACCAGGCAGCCACGCTTATGCTCCAGGATATCGTCCTCGTCGGAGCAGGTGGACAGACCACCCCACGGTTCAACAGCCACAAAGTCGCCCTCGGGCTTGCTCCACACAATCAGGTACGGCATATCGGGGAACGTCAGGCGCACGCCCTTGTCCTCGGTTTTCTTGGTCAGCGTAACCACGCGGCTCTCGAGCACGTCGAAGATGGTCTCCGCGAAGTCAAAGAGTTCATGGGTAAGCGGCAGGTTCTGGCCGATCATGGGGTTCTTGCTGCGATGCTCAACATCAATCAGGCCCGTCGAGGGAACGGCAGTGCAGAGGTCGGTGGCCTCACGCTGCTCAAAACGAAGCTCGTAGTCGTCATAGGACTCGCCCTCGTCGAGCGGGCACTTAAAGCCGGGGTGACCGCCCACAAAGAACGGCATGTCCTCGGTGCCCTCATTGGTCACCTCGTACGACACGGCCACCTTTTCCGAATCGATCGTGTAACGAGCAACGATCTTAAACGGATACGGGTACTGCTCGAGCAACTCGGCATGGTCGGCAGAGCTTAAGCTCAGCGCAACCATGTTGTCGGTCTGTTCCTCGAGCTTCCACTCCTGCTTGCGCGCAAAGCCGTGGCGGGCGAGCTTTACCTCGCGGCCGCCCATGGTCATTGCGTGACCGTCACGAAGGCCACCGCAGATCGGGAAACAAATGGGCGCCTGGCCCGACCAGACCGCCGGGTCACCCTGCCACAGGTACTCACGGCCGTTGGCCGCAATAGAAGTGAACGACCCGCCCGCCGTGCTCAGTGCTACGCGGATAGAACCGTTATCAAGAACAAACTCCATAGGAGCCTTCCCTTTCTTACGACAGCCCGCCAAATCAATAGGGCTGATAGAAAACCGGCCCGCGCCCCCTCACAGAAACGCGAGCCGTCAACGGACTAGTTAATTACGCCGGATACCCGCTAATCATGGTACTCGCCGCGGTCCCACTTCTCGAGGAACTCGTCAAAGAAGTGCGGGTCAGCCTGAGCCTCGGCGTCGGCCTTGTTGCAGGCATCGATCTTGGCAATCAGGGCGTCGTGCTCGGGGGTCTTCTCGTAGGGCTCCTCCAGGAAGGCAAGCATGATGTCGGCCATCAGGAACTCGCCGGTGATCTTGCCACCAAAGCCCACGATGTTGGCGTTGAGCTCACGACGGGCATACAGGGCAGAGGTCATGTCGCGGACCAGGGCGCAACGGGCGCCGGGGACCTTGTTGACGGCGTTGGTGATGCCGATGCCGGTGCCGCACAGGGCCACGCCAAAGTCGGCCTTGCCGCTGGCAACAGCCTCGCCCACGGCCTTGCCGTAGATGGGATAGTGCGTACGGGTGTGGCTGTAGGTGCCGCAGTCGAGCACCTTGTAGCCAGCCTGCTCCAGGCGGTCGGCCAGATAGATCTTCTCGTCCGTAACGATATGGTCGCAACCGATTGCGATGGTCTTCTTCATCAGAACGTCCTTTCGTCTGAATTCACAAGTTGAGGTAGAAGTTCGAGTTCTCGGTGGCTCTCGTTAGGCCATCTTGTTGAGCATGTCGACACGGATCTGGTGACGGCCGCCGGCGTACTGGGCACGCAGGAACTCACGGGCGATCTTCTTAGCGACCTCGGTGCCCACAACGCCCGGGCCCATGGTGACCATGCGCGAGCCGTTGTGCTCGCGGGTCATGTAAGCGGAACGCTCGTCGGAAATGTTGGCGACGACCATGCCCTTGATCTTGACGGCGGCCATATAGGAGCCGACGCCGTACTTATCGAATGCGAAGCCCTGGGAATCCTTGTGCTCCAGCAGGTCCTTGGCAACGGCGGTCGCGGAATCGACAAAGTCCGCGGCAGGGGTCTCGGAATAGTCGACGACCTCGTGACCGTCGGCGATGAGCATCTCCTTGATGGACTCCTTCATCGACATACCGTCGGCATCGGAAGCGATTACAACCCTCATGACATCCTCCTTGAGAGATACGCAGGTGCGTAGTTCCTGTTTGGAAGTGTTGAATCGCGTTCAGGTCCGGGCATCTGAACGTGCGGTTCTTCACTGTTCGTGTTTATTTGAACACATTCGAACATAAACTGCAACAACTATTTGTTTATCTTTGTTCTTTTTTGAGCAAATACCGTTCACAGGTGATTGCTGACCGTTTGGACCCGGCGCGGACGTAGCGACCATGTGTTCAACAAACAAAAGGGCGGCCGAGAACGTGTCTCGGCCGCCCTTCTCACGGTTGATCTTCCAAAGATCGCTTTGCCGCCTACTCAGACTGCCCGCTCTTCTTGGCATGTTTGGACGGAGCGCTCAAGAAACGACCCGTCAGATAGTTCGCGGGACCGGAGATATCGATCCCCAGCAGTACGTGTCCCAGCCACAGGAACGCCACGAGCACCAGCAGCGGGATAACGCACGAAGTCACGATCATCACGATGACGCCTTCGATGAGGTCGGTCACCTGCTGCACGATCTCGTCGGTCATCTGCTTGGCACCGCTGGTCACCGACGTAACAAGGCTCGAGGCCCCATCAGTCAACTGCTCGAGCACGTTTTTGGACTCCGTGGCCTCGGATTTTTTCTTGTTCGATTTTGAGCTGGTCTCGGCTGACTTGTCCGTGGTGTCGGCCGCGTCCGCAGCCTTTTGCTCAGCTTGCTCAATACTTACGCGATACGTTTCATCGACCTTTTGCGACACCCATACGCTCGCGGGCACGAGCGCCATGCCGATCACGGCAACCACCAGTACGCGTGTCGCCACACGGCGCAGGACAGTGCTCGTGCTCCAGCGCCCGTGAATGCCGAGCGACACCGCAAAGAGCACCAACGCAAACGGAATTAGGATGCCCAGGCCAACCGACCACAAAATGGTCAGCAGGTATTTCTCGAGATAGAGCACGGCAAGCACGATACCCAAGTTTCCCGAAAGCTGCGCGAGCTGCTCGGCAACCGGCGTTCCCGTATCGCCCGGCAGCGCGGTGATACCCGCAGATAGGGCGACGCACGAGGTCGTGAGCGCCAAAACATTGCCCTTCTTTTGATCGATGACCTCGATGGTGGAGTCCCAGGTCTTGGTATCGGCAAAATGCGGACGAGCTACAAAGCCCGACAGGAGCGCCATTACCACAAGGGCGACGATGATACCGATCTGCAGTTTTTTGTTTGCACACACGATATCGGACAGGCTCGGCTGCAGCTCAACCACTGTCGTAGACTCGGTAATCTGGACAGGGCGCCCATGATCCATCGCGTGCGCGTCTCTCTTTTGCATCAGTCCGTTGTCCGGCATTTGGATACCTCCTCAGTCCGGCGTTTAATGCGAAAGGAAGTATACCCACCGAGCAAAAATCGAACGGGAGGACGAACGGAGCGCACCAAGACTGCCCCCAATGACTATCTCGGGATGAGTTGCGGTGGAATAGGGATTGTTTTGTGCCCGCCGGCCCCTATCCAGTCCCTATTTCACCGCAACTTGAAGTAGAACAGGAAAAGCCCTGCCGCGGGTAGCGGCAGAGCTTTTGGAAGGGGACTTGGTTGTGAGGACTCGTTAGGCGAGCTTGGCCTCGAGCTCGGCGATGCGCTTGTAGGCATCGATGGTAAAGCGGGCCTGCTTCTCCAGAATCATAGTGGTCATGAGAGTGTCCTGAGCGTGAGCCATGATGAAGGTCATCTCCATCTCGCCACCGCCGGCCTCCTGCGAAAGCAGCTTGGTCTGCGTGTCGTGGGCACCGATGAGCGCATCGCTGGCATCCTTGTGCAGCTGTTCGGCCTTCTCAAAGTCACCCTCGCGAGCAGCATCGAGCGCTGCAAGCAGATCGGTCTGGGCGTCACCTGCATATGCGACAATCTCAAATCCAACCATCGAGATTTCTTCTTTGGTTGCCATATTGCGTTCCTTTCACATATGAACCAATGGAGAGCATCGCGTCCGGGCATACGCGCTGCGTTGTGTATGACAGAAACAATAACATTCAAACAAAAAAGAACAGCGTAAAACGTAATTTCGAGCTATGAACGGTCGCTTTTCGCCCGTGAACGGTTTTTAAACCAATCTGAACAATATCGAACACAATTAGCGGCAACCCAAACAGACCTGCGCCCTAGCGTACATCGCGCACCGTATCGCCCTCGACGAGCACGCCCGGAAACAGCATGTGCTCCACACCGGGCGCAACGCCCTCGGCGCCGGCAATCTTGTCGACCGCCCACATGCCGACGCGCTTGTTGTCAAAGCGCACCGTGGTCAGGCGACGGTCGGGCACGATATCGCCCAGGCTGTCATCAACACCCACCACACTCACGTCCTCGGGCACGCGCTTTCCGCGCGACTCGAGCCCGCGAATGCAGCCGTAGGCCATGGCGTCGTTGGAAGCATAAATGGCCGTACAGGTCGGATCATCCGCCAGGGCCTGACCTGCGGCATATCCGCTCTGCGCCGTCCAATCGCCACGGATAAGTCGCGGTGGCTCAATGCCATGCGCGCGCAATGTCTCGCGCCAGCCTTCCTCGCGCCGCATGCCCGAAAGCGAGCGCTCGGGACACGAGATAAAGTGCACGGTCTTGTGCCCCCGCTCCAGCAAGTACTCGACCACCTGGCGCGAGCAATCGAACTGGTCGTTATCGACCGTTGAACAGAGCGGGTGCTCCAACATCGTAACGAGCACCGTCTGCATGCCGGGCAGCGGCTCAAAAGTGCCAAAGTCTGCCGGCATGCGATTCATGATCACAACCATACCGTCCACTGGCAGTGCGCTCATGCGCGACGATGCGCTCTCGAGGGTATACGGATGCCCGTCTACTTTAGTGAGGGTGATGGCATAGCCGTGTTTGTCGGCCGCGGCGGCAAAGCCCTCCATACGGTCGAGATTGCCGGTGCCGGTAATGTTGAACATGGCGACGCCGACGGTCTTAAACTTACCGCGGCGCAGCGATCGACCGGCAAAATTGGGGCGATACCCCAGCTCGCGCATGGCGGCACGCACGCGTTCCTTGGTCTCGGGGCGCACGCTGGGCGAATCGTGCACGGTGCGCGAGACCGTCTGCTCCGAGACGCCCGCGAGGCGCGCTACGTCTTTGACGGATACCGATTTTTTAACAGCGGCCATAGGTCGATCTTTCTATGTCAACGATGCCATTGGTGGCACCTTGCGCAGTCATTTTTAACGCCTTCAAGTATATCCAACGCCTCCCCCACCATACGCTCACCACCAAAAACCTACCGTTCACCGACATTTTTGCTTCCCCAAACGGCTTTTGGCGCCCAAATGTTAACGTTGCCATTGTGCAAACACAGAGCCACCGGGCGGCTCAAACGTTTACGCATAAGGAATCGACGGTTCGCAGGCACAGGAACCACCGGTTCGCGTCTTTTTTTGTGTCGCAAAATGGCAACGTCAACATTTTGGCAACCGAACGCCAAAAGCTACCATCGTTGCTAACCCACCGACTCTTAGGAGCATTGCATGGAGCAACTCATCGCCACCATCGAAAAAGGCCAGCCCTTTTTCAACGCGATCGCCCGCAACAAGTACCTCAAGGCGATCCGCGACGGCTTTATCTCCGTCATCCCCATCATCATCTTCTCGTCCATCTTCTGCCTGGTAGCCTCGGTCCCCAACATCTGGGGTTTCTACTGGCCCGATGACATCAACAACGCCCTGTGGAAGTGCTACAACTACTCCATGGGCATCCTGGCCATCGCCTGCGCCGCCACCACGGCCAAGCACTTCGCCGACGCTCAGAACCGCGATCTGCCCAAGAACAACCAGATCAACTTCATCTCGTGCATGTGCGCGGCCATCATCGGCTTCTTGCTCCTTTCGAGCGACACCATCGCCACGGACGCCGCCAGCGGCTTCAACACCACCTACCTTGGTTCCAAAGGCCTGCTGACCGCCTTCATCGCTGCGTTTGTGACCGGCATCATCTACAAGTTCTTCATTAAGCGCAACATCACCGTCAAGATGCCCGAGCAGGTTCCGCCCAACATCTCGCAGACCTTTAAGGACATCATCCCCTTCTCCGTCTGCATCACCGTCTTTTGGGTCTTTGACATCGTCTTCCGCGCTGCCTTTGGCTTCTGCTTTGCCCAGGGCGTCATCCAGGTGTTCCAGCCCCTGTTCACCGCTGCCGACGGCTACATCGGCCTCGCTGTGATCTACGGCGCCATGAGCCTCTTCTGGTTCGTGGGCGTCCACGGCCCCTCGATCGTCGAGCCCGCCATCGCCGCCGCTCTCGTTGCCAACATGACCGACAACCTGGCTGCGTTCCAGGCCGGCCAGCACGCTTCCGCTGTCCTGACCCAGGGTGCCCAGTACTTCGTCGTCTGCATGGGCGGCACCGGCGCCACGCTCGTCCTGGTCTTTATGTTCTGCTTCCTGGCCAAGTCTCAGGAGATGCGCGCCGTCGGTAAGGCAGCTATCGTCCCGGTCTGCTTCGCTGTCAACGAGCCGCTGCTGTTCGCCGCGCCCATCGTGCTCAACCCCGTCTTCTTTGTCCCGTTTGTCTTTGCTCCGATCGCCAACATCTGGATCCTCAAGATCTTTATCGACTTCTTGGGCATGAACGGCTTTATGTACACCCTGCCTTGGACTGTCCCCGGCCCCATCGGCACCATCATGGGCCTGGGCTTCCAGCCGCTCGCCTTTGTGATGCTCGCCATCATCCTGGTCGTCGACTTTGCCCTGTACTACCCGTTCTTCCGTGCCTATGACGCCCAGAAGTGCGCCGAGGAGGCCGAGATCTCCCAGGAGGAGCTCGCCGCCAAGAACGCCGAGAAGGCCGCCAAGCTCAACGATGCCTTCCAGGGCAAGGCCGATGCCAAGAGCGTTGCCGCCGGCGCTGCTGCCGAGGCCGTGAAGGCCGACGCCCCCGCCGCTTCTGCAGCACCCGCTGCCGAGGCTACGACCGCCAGCGACCTCAACGGCAAGCGCGTGCTCGTGCTCTGCCAGGGCGGCGGTACCTCGGGCCTGCTCGCCAACGCGCTGGCCAAGGCTGCCAAGGAGCGCGGCATCAATCTTGAGACCGCTGCTGAGGCCTATGGCAACCACGTTGACATGCTCCCCGACTTTGACCTAGTCGTCCTGGCCCCGCAGGCCGCAAGCTACCTGGCTGACCTTCAGAAAGACTGCGAACGCGTAGGCAACAAGTGCGTCGCCTGCCGTGGCAAGCAGTACATCGAGCTCTCCCAGAACGGTGACAAGTCTCTCGCCTTCGTCTCCGAGCAACTATCGAAGTAAGTAACGCCCAGGGCCAGCCGACCATCAACAGCCGGCTGGCCCTTCGATTTAGACGATTGGATCATCATGTCCGTTAATCCTGCTAGCGTCACCAACCCGTCTGCGCAGTTTCCCGAGGACTTTGTCTTTGGCGGCGCCACCGCTGCCTACCAGGTAGAGGGCGAGACCCGCACTCACGGTAAGGGCAAGGTTGCCTGGGACGACTTCCTGGAGGCCCAGGGGCGCTTTTCCCCCGATCCCGCTTCGGACTTCTACAACCAGTACCCCGTCGACCTGAAGCTGTGCGAGGAGTTTGGCATCAACGGCATCCGCCTCTCCATCGCCTGGAGCCGCATCTTCCCCAACGGCACCGGCGAGATCAACCCCGAGGGTGTCCAGTTCTACCACGACCTTTTCGCCGAGTGCCACAAGCACCACGTTGAGCCGTTTGTCACGCTGCATCACTTTGACACGCCGCTGCCCCTCTTTGAGAAGGGCGACTTCCTCAACCGCGAGACCATCAACGCCTTTGTGGACTTTGCCACCTTCTGCTTTAAGGAGTACGCCGACCAGGTGACCTACTGGTTCACCTTTAACGAGATTTGGGCCGACGCCTCCAACACCTACATCGAGGGCACCTTCCCCGGTGGCGTCAAAGCTCATCTGGCCGAGGCCTTCCAGTGCGAGCACAACATGATGCTCGCCCACGCCAAGGCCGTGCTGGCTTTCCACAACGGCGGTTTTAAGGGCAAAATCGGCGTCATCCAGTCGCTGGAGTTCAAGTATCCGCTCAACGAGAACGACCCCGCCGACATCAAGGCCGCCAACAACGAGCACGTGCTGCAGAACCAGTTCTTGCTCGACGCCACCTTCCGCGGCGACTACGCGCCCGACACCCTCGAGTGCGCCAACCGCTTGGCGGCCATCTCGGGCGGCACCATCGAGATCCTGGACGAGGATCTCGAGATCATGCGCGAGGCCGCGCTCTACAACGACTACCTGGGCGTTAACAACTACCAGTGCCGCTTCTTGAAGGCTTACGACGGCGAGAACGACCTGCACCACAACGGTACGGGCGAGAAGGGCACTGGCCGCTGGCGCGTTAAGGGCATTGGCGAGCATGTGAACAAGCCTGGCATCCCCACCACCGACTGGGACTGGATCATCTATCCCGAGGGCCTGTTCGATCTGCTCGTCTACATTAAGCAGCGCTACCCCAACTACAAGCAAATCTTCATCACCGAGAACGGCATGGGCTACAAGGACCCCTACAAGGACGGTTTTGTGGACGACCAGCCGCGCATCGACTACATCGAGCAGCACCTGCGCTGGTTGCTCAAGGCCATGGAGGTGGGCGTCAACGTGGGTGGCTACTTCCTGTGGAGCCTGCAGGATCAGTTCTCCTGGACCAATGGCTACAACAAGCGTTACGGCTTCTTCTACGTTGACTTTGAAACCCAGAAGCGCACGCCCAAGGCAAGCGCCTACTGGTATAAGCACGTGGCACAGACCCGTCGTCTGGACTAGTGGCTGGCGGGGTTGCCCGCTCACACAACCTGTCCCCATTTCTCAGCCGGGGGCGGCACGTCACACGGCGCGCCGCCCCCGGTCTTTTTGTTTTTGGGCTGGTCGGGAGCCGTTTGTCTCGATCTGTAACATCTAGCCGAGTTTTTTGGTCCTAGCTGTTACAGATTGAGACGAACAGGATTGCTCTTTCCGAAGAATCTAAATCTGTAACACGTAGCCCGCTTTTGACCGTCTACCTGTTACAAATCGAGACAAACGGAGTAGGACCTAACCCCGTATGTCCCTAACAGTCGAGCGTTCGACCAGCGTGCTCGGCACATGAATCGCCTCGATAGACGAGCTCTCTCCAATCGCCGCCTCAAACGCAAGCTTACCGACACCGCGCAAATCAAATCGCAGCGTCGTCAGCCGATTGTGAGGAACAAGTCCCTCGAGTGCGTCGTCGATACCAACCACGCTCACGTCGTCGGGCACGGACAGGCCCGCGTTCTCGAGCGCGGCGATAACGCCCAGCGCCATCTGGTCATTTGCCGCAAGCACGGCAGTCGGCGCCTGCGACCCGCCGGCAAGCACCTCGGCCGCAATCCGCTCGCCCATGGCGTACCCACTGTCCGCACTCCAATCGCCGCGCAGCATCGGAGCGGCATCGACATGAGCACGACCCAGCGTATCGCGCCAACCGGCCTCACGAAAACGCGAGGAAATCGAGTTTTCCGGACCCGCCACAAACCGCATATTCGAGTGACCATGTTCCAGCAGATAATTGGTCAACAGCTCGCACGAACCATACTGGTCGGAGTCGATCGTCGTGCAGCGCGGATGCGCATACATGGACAGGATGACCGTTCGCACTCCCGGCTGGGGAACAAACTCCTCAAAATCGGGAGCCATGCGGTTCATGTTGAGAATCATGCCGTCGACGGGTCGCTCGACCATGCGGCGCGAGGCATCGGCAAGTGCATAGGGCTTGTCGCCGCCCATCTCGATCATAGTGACGGCAAAATCGTGCTCGCGCGCCGCTTGCATGATACCCTCGAGCGTCGCCAGGTTACCGACACGTGTGATGTTGTACATGCACAGGCCAATAGAACGATACGACCCGCCGCGCAACGCCGCTCCAGCAAAATTGGGACGAAAGCCCAGCTCTTCCATGGCGGCCAGCACACGCTTGCGCGTCTTTTCCGTCACGTTGGGCATACCGTTGACCACGCGAGACACAGTCTGGCGGCTCACGCCAGCGAGCGCCGCAACCTCTGCCGCGCTCGCCGAACGACCATTCCTTGTCTGCTGATCCATGCCTTCCACGCTAACCTGCTTCCCAACTATTCCCCGCGCCCATGGCGCATCGTACATACATTGATAACGTGCTCATGATACCCGAGCCATATACCACAACATGAAAACTTCTGTCAATCAAAACCGCTTACCGAACAAATACAACCGTTCGCGGCTGTTTGAAGTTGTTTTGTTTCTATACATCCTAGCCGGATGTTAACGTGCTCATTGTCAAATGTTCACGTGCTCATTTTGGTTCTAATCATTTTAAGATAGTGTTTATCGGGCTTTTTCACCGCTGAACGCTAACCAGGGAGCCTCCTGAGCGCAAACGCACAATATCGAACAGCGAGACGAGAGGGTGTATGCATATGTCTTTGCTAAACCGCGTACAGCAGCTGCCGAAGGGCTTTGTTTGGGGCGCCGCAACCGCCGCGTACCAAACGGAAGGTTCCACGAAGGTGGCAGGCAAGGGTAAGACCATGTGGGACGATTACCTTGTCGCCCAGGGTCGCTTTTTGCCCGACCCGGCCAGTGATTTCTACAACCGCTACGAGGAGGATATCCGCCTTTCTGCCGAGCATGGACTCAACGCCATTCGTGTGTCCATCGCCTGGACCCGCATCTTCCCCAACGGCGACGATGCCGAACCCCTCGCCGAGGGCGTTAAGCACTACCACGAGCTGTTCGCCTGCTGCAAAAAGTATGGCGTCGAGCCCTATGTGTCCCTGCATCACTTTGACTCCCCCGCCGCCCTGTTCAACCAGGGCGACTGGCTCAACCGCAAGACCGTCGACGCCTATGTGCGCTATGCCGAGTTCTGCTTCCGCGAGTTCCGCGAGGTCAAGAATTGGTTCACCATCAACGAGCTCATCAGCCTCTCGCACTCCCAATACATCCAAGGCAACTTCCCGCCCAACCATCACTTTGATGTGACGAGCGGCATCCAGAGCCAGCACAACGAGCTCGTTGCCCACGCCCGCGCCGTCAACCTGTATAAGGATCTTGACGAGACCGAGCACCTGGGCGGACGCATTGGCATGGTCAACGTCCTGACGCCGGCATATCCTGCCACCGACTCGCCCGCCGACCAGCACGCCGCCGACCTGTACAACGCCTTCTACACCGACTTCATCATGGACGGCGCCTTCCTGGGTCACTACTCCGCGCGCACCCTCTCACTCATCAACGAGATTCTGCGTGCCAACAACGCCACACTTACGGTTGAGGACAGCGACATGGAGGAGCTCGCCAAGGCGGCGCCCCGCAACGATATGTTCGGCCTCAACTACTATCAGTCGGCGTTTATCGCCGCCTACGATGGCGAGTCAACCAACAGCTTTAACGGCACCGGAGACAAGGGCACCTCGTGCTTTAAGTTTAAGGGCGTCGGGCAGCAGGTCGATATGCCGGGTATCCCCACCACCGACTGGGATTGGCTCATCTACCCGCAAGGCCTCTACGACACGCTCAAGCACATCAGCGCCACCTATCCCAACCTCCCCGTCATCTATATCACCGAAAACGGCCTGGGCCACAAGGACCCCGAGCCCGACGCAAACGGCATCGTCGCCGATCCCGAGCGCATCGACTTTGTCGACCAGCACATGGAGAAGGTGCTCCAGGCGCGCGCCGAGGGCGTCGACGTCCAGGGCTACTTTATCTGGAGCCTGCAGGACCAGTTCTCGTGGGCCAATGGCTATAACAAGCGCTACGGCCTGTTCTACATCGACTTCGACACGCAAAAACGCTACATCAAGCAGTCGGCACTCTGGTACAAGGAGCTCGCCGACACTATGGCGGACGCGCAGTAGCGCATCGCCTCGCTTTCCCCCGAGAAGGGAGCGGCCCTATGCGATACAAACCCAGCCGCTCCCCTCTCTCCCCCTGGGACCGACCCCGCCTGCACCCGGGCTTTTAGCAAGCGGGAGACCATATAGGTTTTCAACGTCCATGCCATTAAGATTTCATGCAAAGAGGAGCGTGAACTATGGAATCGATCGTTAAGTTCTTGGAGAAAGGTCAGCCGTACTTCGACAAGGTCTCTAAGAACATCTACCTTCAGGCCATTAAAGACGGCTTTTTGGCAGCAATGCCCATCATCCTGTCTTCTTCTGTCTTCCTGCTTATTTCGACCCTGCCGGGCGTTGTCGCCACGGTCGGCGGCTTTACGCTGCCCGACTGGTGGAACGTCGACGTCGTGAACTTCTGCAACAAGGTTTACAACTTCACGATGGGCGTCGTGGGCATCATGGTCGCCGGCACCACCGCAAGCGCGCTGACCGGCTCCAAGAACCGCCGCATGCCTGCCGGCAAGGCCATCAACGCCACGAGCACCATGGTCGCCGCCATGTGCGCTATGCTCATCTTGGCCGTTACCCAGACGAGTGCCAAGATCGACGGCGCCGATGTCTCGGTGTTCTTTACCGACAACATGGGAACCAAGGGCCTGCTGAGCTCCTTTGTCGCCGCATTTGCCACGGTCAACATCTATGCCTTCTGCATTAAGCGAGACATCACCATCAAGCTGCCCAAAGAAGTCCCCGGCGCCATCGCCCAGAACTTCCGCGACATCTTCGCCTTCAGCTTCTCCATCCTGTTTGTCGCCGTCATCGACGTTATCTGCCGCACCTGCTTGGCCGTCCCGTTTGCCAACGTCATCTCCACGCTGGTGAGCCCGCTGTTCGCCGCTGCCGATTCCTACGCCGGCCTCGCCCTCATCTGGTTCATGATCCCGCTGTTCTGGTTCATGGGCATCCACGGCCCCTCGGTCGTTAAGCCTGCCCTCAACGCCGCGCTGTTTGGCAACATCACCACCAACCTCGCCACGCTGCAGGCCGGCGGTCACCCCGCCCTCGCCCTGACCGAAAACTTCGGTAACTACATCGGCGAACTCGGCGGCACCGGCGCCACGTTCATTGTCCCGATCATCTTCCTGCTCTTTATGCGCTCCAAGCAGCTCAAGGCCGTCGGCAAAGCCTCTGTCGTGCCCGTGATGTTCGCCGTCAACGAGCCACTGCTGTTCGCCGCGCCCATCATCCTCAACCCGTACTTCCTGATCCCGTTCCTGTTTGCCCCCGTGGCCAACGTCCTCATTGGTAAGTTCTTCATCGACTTTTTGGGCATGAACGGCTTTATCTATGCCATGCCGTGGGCACTCCCCGGACCGATCGGCACCTTCATCGACACCAACTTCCAGCCGATCTCTCTGGTCCTGGTTGTCGTCCTGCTGGTCGTTGACTTCTTGATCTACTACCCGTTCTGCAAGGCCTACGACAACGTCCTGTGCAAGCAGGAGGCCGAGACCCTGGCCGAAGAAGAGGCCGAGGAGACCAAGGCCGTCAAGACCGCTGCCGCCCCCGCCGTTGAGGCTCCTGTTGTCGAGACCGCTTCTGCCACTGAGGCCTCCGCAGCTCCGTCCGCCCTTAAGGGCAAGGATCTGAGGGTTCTGGTTCTGTGCGCTGGCGCCGGCACCTCTGCACTGCTCGCCAACGCGCTTAAGGAAGGCGCCGACGAGCTGGGCATCGACATTACCGCCAACGCCGGTGCCTACGGCAGCCACTACGCCATCATGGACCAGTACAACGTCATCGTCCTGGCTCCGCAGGTTCGCACCTATTACAACGAGATGAAGGCCGACACCGACCGCCTGGGCATCACGCTGCTGTCGCCCAAGGGCAAACAGTACATCGACCTCACTAAGGATCCCAAGGGTGCCGTCGCCTGGATCGAGGAAAACCTCGAGGCATAAGACGCTGACACCACCTGCCGCTTGCAGACAATAAATGGCCCGTGCATCGATGTGTGATGCGCGGGCCATTTTGTTTAGACCGCACCCGTCCTCCTGTTCATCTCAATCTGCAACATCTAGCCGAGTTTTTCGGTCCTAGCTGTTACAGATCGAGATGAACGCACAGGCCAAGCCGAAAATCTCAATCTGTAACATGTAGACCACTTTTGACCGTCTAGTTGTTACAAATCGAGACAAACAGATGGGTCAATCCAATCAATCTAGATCTGTAACACCTGGCTGGTCATTTCACTCCTAACTGTTACAGATCGAGACAAACGGAATAAGCCGGGCCGAATTGTCTAAATCTGTAACATCTAGCCGAGTTTTCGGGTCCCACCTGTTACAGATTTAGACGAGCAGGCCGAGCACGTCTACGCCCGCAGATCCCTTACGCTGGAACGCTCGACCAACACGCCCGAGACGAGCGTACGGCTTCTGGAGCTCGGGGCTTCCAGACCTGCGACGACCTCGTTAAGCGCACGGATGCCCAGTTCGCGGTGGCGAAACTTCACCGACGTCAGAATCGAGTTGGGAATCGTCTTGTAAAGCTCGTCATCAAAGCCGATCACGGACACGTCGTCGGGCACACTGAGCCCTTTGTCACGTAGAGCCATCATCACGCCGTTTGCCATGCAGTCGTTAGCAGCGAGGACCGCCGTGCAATCGGCTTTATCGGCAAGCACAAGGCCCGCGGCATAGCCACTATCCGCATTCCAATCGCCTTGCAGAGGCTCGGGCGGCTCAATGCCATGCGCCTCGAGTGCCGCTCGCCAACCTTTCATACGGCACTGGCTCGACAGCGCTTCTTTCTTACCAGAGACGAAGTACACGTTCTTGTGCCCGTGATTCAAGAAGTACTCGCACGCCATGCGCGCGCCGCCCTCTTGATCGTCACTGACGGTGGAGCAGGTAGGATGTTCCATCGGTGTGATAATCACCGTCTTGAGGTCTTTCGGTGCCTCAAAAGTATCAAAGTCATCGACCATCTGACGCAGGTTGAAGATCATGCCATCAACAGGCAGCTGCGACATCCTACGCGCCGCTTCGGCAAGGGTCATCTTCTCCCCCGCCCGCTTTTTGATCATCGTGAGCGCAAAGCCGCGTTCTTCGGCGGCATCTGCGATACCGTCAATCATGTCCACGGCACCGCCCGACAAGTGGAACAGCACCACGCCGATGCACCCGTAACGGCCCAACTTGAGCGAACGCGCGGCAAAGTTCGCCCGGAACCCGAGCGCTTCCATTGCGGAATGGACCTTATCGCGTGTCGACTCTCGCACGCTACCGGGCTCGTTAATCACACGCGAAACCGTCTTGAGAGAAACACCCGCGGCAATCGCCACATCGTTCATTGAGACATTTTTCTTGTCCATCGTTGCCACTACTTCTCCACTCGGTTCTCTATCGCTTGTTTTTTGCGTTCTAGCATACACCACCTGCCTGACTGATAAATCAACCGTTTACCGGACAATATCGACCGCTCACCCGTATATCCTTGTTGCTCTTCCAAAAATGTCTTACGTTGTCATTAACGAAATGACAACGTTGTCATTTCGCAATGCCTTCCTTGAGCAGGAAGGTTTCCGGGCAGTCCTGACCATCCATCGACGACCAGTTCCATCCACATGCATCGCGCATCAAGTAGCAAAGGAGCTCTATGGACGCCATCGTAAAGATGCTCGAAAAGCATCAGCCGTTCTTTGAGAAGATCTCGAGGAACATCTACCTCCAGGCTATTAAGGACGGATTCCTTGGGTGCATGCCCATCGTCCTCACCTCTTCGATCTTTCTGCTCATTGCCACCCTTCCCGGCGTAGTCGGTATCACGCTGCCCCAGCCGCTCATCGACTGGTGCAACAAGCTGTACAACTTCACCATGGGCGTCATGGGCATCATGGTTGCCGGCACCACTGCCAAGAACTTTACGGCTTCCATGAACCGTCGCATGCCCGCCGGCAAGGTGCTCAACGACGGCTCCACCATGGTGGCCGCCCAGTGCAGTATGCTTTTGCTCGCCGTTACGCAGTTCACCACCAAGTTCAACGGCTCCGAGCTTTCGGTCTTCGACTGCACCAGCATGGGTACGCGCGGTCTGTTCTCGGCCTATATCGCCGCGTTCATCACCGTGTGGGTCTACAAATTCTGCGTCTCGCGCGATCTGACCATTAAGCTGCCCAAGGAGGTCCCGGGCGCCATCGCTCAGAACTTCCGCGACATTATCCCCTTTGGCGGCGCTGTCATTATCTGCGGCATCATCGATGTGGTTGTGCGCAACCTCATGGGCGTTCCGTTCTCCGAGCTGCTCATCAAGCTGCTCTCCCCGCTCTTCACTGCGGCAGAAACCTATCCTGGCCTCATCCTTATCCAGGCAGCCACCGCGTTCTTCTGGTTCATCGGCGTCCACGGCCCTTCGATTGTCCAGCCGGGCATCGACCCCATCCGTCTTGCCAACCAGGCCGAGAACCTGCAGGTTCTGCTGGCCGGTGGCCACCCCGCCCACTCCCTCACCTTTAACATGTCGCTCGTGGGTGAGTTCGGCGGCACTGGCGCTACGTTCATCGTGCCGCTTCTGCTGATTCTCTTTATGAAGTCCAAGCAGCTCAAAGCCGTCGGTAAGGCCTCGATTGTTCCTGTTGCCTTTGCTGTCAACGAGCCGCTGCTCTTTGGCGCGCCGATGATCCTTAACCCCTACATGCTCATCCCCTTTGTTGCCGCCGGCTGCGTCAACGTGAGTGTTGCCAAGTTCTTTATCGATAACGTGGGCATGAACGGCTTCTCCTTCGTGGTGCCTTGGGCCACCCCCGCCCCCATCGGCATCTTCATCACCACGAACTTCCAGCTTATCGCCTTGGTGTTTGTCGCGATCATCATCTTGCTGGACGCCATCATCTACCTGCCGTTCTTGAAGGCATACGATAAGCTGCTCTGCGATCAGGAGGCCGAGCGCGTCGCCGAGCTGGGTCTCGAGTCCGATAGCGCCGCTTCCATTGCCGCCAACGCCTCTGCGCCCGCTGTCGAGCAGGCCACCGCTACCGTCGAGACGACCGTTGCCGCCGCTGACAGCAAGCCTGTCGCCGATCAGCCCGAGCCCGCTGCCGATGCATCCGCCAAGAAGGATGTCGATGGCCTGAAGGTCCTCGTCCTGTGCGCCGGCGCCGGCACCTCTGCCATGCTTGCCAACGCCATCAAGGAAGGTGCCGCGCAGACCGGAGAGAACATCGCTTCCTCCGCAGGCGCCTATGGCCAGCACACCGCCATCATGGATCAGTACGACGTTATCGTGCTTGCCCCGCAGGTTCGTAGCTACTACAACGACATGAAGGCCGACACCGATCGTCTGGGCATTAAGCTGCTCGCTCCCCGCGGCAAGGAATATATCGACCTTACCCGCGATCCCGCCGGCGCCATTAAGTGGCTCCGCGAGAACCTCGACTAGTTCCTCCCTCTGTTGGTGCCCGGATCCCTAGTTCGGGCACCTCTCCCTATTCGTATCCCACAGAAAGGATGACTCATGAACAACCCCATGCAGTTCCCCGACGGCTTTGTGTTTGGCGGCGCCACCGCTGCTTACCAGGTTGAGGGCGAGACCCGCACACACGGCAAGGGCAAAGTGCCCTGGGACGATTTCCTGGCTGCTCAGGGTCGCTTCTCCCCCGACCCCGCAAGCGATTTCTACAACAAGTATCCGGTCGATATCGATCTGTGCCAGCGCTTCGGCATCAACGGCATCCGTGTCTCCATCGCTTGGAGCCGCATCTTCCCCAACGGCACCGGCGAGATTAACCCCGAGGGCGTCGCCTTCTATCATGAGCTCTTTGCTACCTGCAACAAAGCCGGCGTTATCCCCTATGTCACGCTCGATCACTTCGATACGCCCGAGGCCTTTTACCAGAACGGCGGCGAGGGTTTCCTGACGCGCACGACCATCGACGCCTTTGTCGAGTACGCCAAGTTCTGCTTTGCCGAGTTCACCGAGGTCAAGCACTGGTTCACGTTTAACGAGATTCCCGCAACCGCCGAGGGCAGCTTTATCGTCGGCAACTGGCCGCACGGCGAGAAGTACCGCCTGGACAAGGCCTTCCAGCTCATGCACAACATGATGGTGGCCCACGCCAAGGCTGTCGTCGCCTTCCATGAGGGCGGCTTTGAGGGCGAGATCGGCATTGTCCAGAACCTGGAGCCCAAGTATCCCCTCGATCCCAACAGCGCTGCCGACTGCGAGGCAGCTCGCATGGCCGACGTCATCAACAACCGCTGGGTACTCGACGCCACCTTCCGCGGCCACTATGCAGCCGACACCATGGAAGCCGCAACCAAGCTTGCCCATATCGCCGGCGGCGAGCTCGACGTCCGCGACGAGGACATCGCCGCGCTGACCGCCGCGCTCCCCTACAACGATTGCCTGGGCGTCAACACCTACAAGTGTCAGTTCCTGCGTGCCGCCGAGGGCGAAAACGACATCAACCACAATGGCACCGGCGACAAGGGCTCCTCGCGCTGGTTCCTCAAGGGCGTGGGCGAGTCATGCGTGCGTGAAGGCGTACCCACCACCGATTGGGACTGGATTATCTATCCCGAGGGCCTGTACGACCTGCTGCTGCGCATTAAGAATGATTACCCCAACTACAAGAAGATTTACATCACCGAGAACGGCATGGGCTATAAGGACGACTTTGAGGACGGCTTCATCGATGACGCCCCTCGCATCGACTACATGCGCCAGCATCTCGCTTGGATCCTCAAGGCAATCGACGGCGGCGTGAACGTCGACGGCTACTTTGTGTGGTCACTGCAGGACCAGTTCTCCTGGACCAACGGCTATAACAAGCGCTACGGCCTGTTCTACATCGACTTCGAGACCCAGAAGCGCTACCCCAAGGCGAGCGCGTACTGGTATAAGAACGTCGCGGAGACCGGCCTGCTCATGGCCTAACTTCTGCCACATACCCCCTGTCGGCCGCATGCGAATCCCTCCACGGGATCGCATACGGCCTTTTTGTTTTGGTTCGGCCCGTGCGGGCCGTTTATCTCGATCTGTAACATCTAGCAGGGATTTTCGGTCCTTACTGTTACAGATTGAGATGAACGGGCCCGCCCGGGCCGAAAGATCTAAATCTGTAACACTAAATCCGGTATTGGCCGCCTACCTGTTACAGATCGAGACGAACGCGCAGGCCAATCCATTCAATCTCAATCTGTAACATCTAGACGACTATTTCACCCCTATCCGTTACAGATTTAGACAAACGGAATCGGCCAGGCAGAAAATCTCGATCTGTAACATCTAGATGAGCTTTTCTCCCCTAACTGTTACAGATCGAGACAATCGGATGGTGGAATCCAAACTATCCAATCAGCTATGGAGCACAGCCTCAAGTTTTCGGTATCACGAACGGGCTTTCGGTATCATTTGGTGCTGATATGACACCGAAAGCCCGTTCGGCTATGCGAGAGAATCCGGTGTGCCAGCTCAGCCAAATCACAGGCCCGCAAACTTCGTTTGCCCGCAGAACGTCACTGCGTCCACGTTTGCGTGTCATTTCACGTCAGTTTGACACGCAAAATGACACGCAAATTTTTTCGTGTCATATTTTTGACATGCAAAATGACGTGTAAAATTTTACGTGTCATTTCTCACGTCAAATTGAAGCGAAACGGAGCAACACGATGCAAGAATCCAAAGATCTTGAATTCAAGGAATGCGTCACCAATTCGTTCCTTAAAACCGTCTCCGCTTATGCAAATGGCACGGGAGGACGCGTGCTATTTGGAATTAACGACGACGGAGAAGCCGTTGGCCTCGATGACCTCAAGCAGACCTGTCTGGGTATCGAAAACAAGATTAACGATTCGATCATCCCCCAGCCCGATTACTCCCTAAAAATCAACGAGTCCGATGCAACCGTAGAGCTTACGGTCTTTCCCGGCAGATCGAAGCCTTACCTATACCGCTCGAAGGCATACAAGCGCAATGACACCGCGACCATACCAGTTGACACCCTAGGGCTTTCGCGTCTTGTACTCGAGGGTCAAAACCTCTCCTTTGAACAGCTCCCGGCAAGCAAGCAAGATCTATCTTTCACCGTTTTAGAGAATCGCCTAAAAGCAAAGCTCTCACTTCAGTCATTCACAACCGATACTCTCAAAACCCTCGGCCTGCTCGATGAGACCGGAACCTACAACAACGCGGCAGAACTGCTCGCGGACGAGAACGATTTCCCAGGTATCGACATGGCGGTGTTTGGCGACACCATCAATCTCATTAAGCAGCGCAAAACTCTCGAACATGCATCGGTTTTAACGGAGATTGACGGCGCTCTTGAACTATTTGAAACTCAGTACTGTTACGAAGAGATCAAGGGAATGGAGCGGGTCCGCAAGGAGCTCATTCCGCTCGAAGCATTCCGCGAGGCCATTACCAATGCAATCGTTCACAGGACTTGGGATGTACCCGCGCACATTCGCATCTCGATGTTCGACGACCGCGTGGAAGTCGCCTCGCCCGGCGGCTTGCCAGCAAGCATGACTGTCGATGAATACCTGTCCGACATGCTATCCGTTAGACGCAATCGTATTCTTGCCGAAGTCTTTTTGCGCCTGGGTCTTATCGAAGCCTTTGGAACGGGCATCATGCGAATTCGCGACACCTATAAGGACAGCGTCAGAAAGCCCCGGTTTCAAGTTTCGGATAACGCCATTGTGGTCACACTTCCCCTGCTCATGGATAACCCGGGGCTCAAAGGCGACGAACTTATCGTATTCGAACTGTTGAGTAGCGCACATCCTCAATCGACAGGTGAGCTTGCAGCCAAAGTTAGCTTCAGCCGCTCGAAGCTCAATCGCATCCTCAAAAAACTCGTTGAGACAGGCCTGGCGACAGTTGAAGGCACCGGCAGGGGACAGAAGTATCGCCTGCTGCGCTAGCTAGCAGATGACCTGCGCGTGCTCCTCGATGGCGGTACGGTCCTCGGCGGCGATGCCCGGCTCGCACACCACGGCGTCCAAGCTTTCCAGGCGGCAGAAGGTGTAGAAATCGCGCTTGCCGATCTTGCTGGAGTCGGCAATCAGATAGCGCGCATCGGCCTTGCTAAAGGCGAGCTGCTGGATACGGCCCTCGTCCATGTTGGACGTAGATATGTCACCGTCCAAGATGCCGTTGGCACCGATAAACGCCGCGTCGATGCCCAGCGCACGCAGGGCATCCTCGGCCGTTGGCCCCACAAAAGCGGCAGTGCGGCGACGGTACATACCGCCCACGAGGCACAGGTCGCAGCCCTCGCGCGCCTCGAGCAGGTTAAAGACCGAAAGCGAATTGGTCACATAGATGGAAGGCAGCTTGTCGGTGACTCGGAGAGCGCCAATGCGACCTCACGACGGTTGCGCTCATTGTCTCAATTAGATACTCAACGAAATACGGCCCCGCAGCTCAATAAGCTGCGGGGCCGTACTATACACCGACGAATCAACGACGGAGTGCATCCACTATTTGGCCAGCTCCTGAACGATCCAGTCAATTGCACCTTCGGGATCGTTGGTAAGGTCGATATACTCCTTGCCCCTTGTGGTGAGCAGTTTAATTCCAAGGCGATCGGTATCGGCCTTCATAGCGTCATAGTACATGCGTGCCTGGGGCGCCAGAACAATCACGTTGTACTGATCCATCGTCTCATAGTGGCTTCCGTACGCACCGGACTGAGAAACCAGATCGATACCCTTAGCAGCGGCACCTTCGCGAAGAGCATTTGCCAAGAGAGTCGAAGTGCCGGCACCCTGGCAAAGCACAAGCACGCGGATCTGCTCCGCCTTGTCCTTTACCGCCTCGAGAGCTTTTGCGACATTTTCCTGTTCGGCAATAGCATCTGCATCCGAGTTTCCTGCAGTCTCCTTTGCAGACTCTTCCAAACAAAGCTGATGGTCATACGCCTTGCAGAACGGATAGTAAATCACAAAGTCAACGACCAACAGCACTGCCATCAATACGAGAGAACGCAGATCGAGACCCGTGGTGAGGAATGCACCGATTGGGCCGGGAAGCGCCCACGGCATGGTATACATGGGGGCGTTCATTCCAATGACGTCAATGAAAAATTTACCGATAA